>NZ_VWXF01000005.1:0-400406 GCF_011752615.1 Candidatus Pantoea multigeneris | reverse complement strand
TGGCGGCTTTAGCGCGGTGGTCCCACCTGACCCCATGCCGAACTCAGAAGTGAAACGCCGTAGCGCCGATGGTAGTGTGGGGTCTCCCCATGCGAGAGTAGGGAACTGCCAGGCATCAAATAAGCGAAGACCCCTGTCGAAAGACAGGGGTTTTTTGCGTTTATGGTGTTTAAAAACCCTCTCCTCATCGCGGGGTAGTCGTAAAATCTCTTTATTGAGTGCACGCTCCGGCGTTATTTACTCAGCCTCTGCTATCTTCTATATGTGGAATATGCATATAGAACACTGTTATTCACTATGAAATGCGGCAATATCGACCGATTATGCCCATTAAATCCCGCTTTAAGCTGAAACATTTTCATAAATCGCATGAGCGCTCGACATTTTTATCATGCCAGGATAATGTCAGGCATCTGGATGTCTAAACGTTTATACGGTTGTAAGAGGTTATCAGGTTATGCCGATCAGAATTCCCGACGATTTACCCGCTGTGAATTTTTTACGTCATGAGAATGTCTTTGTTATGACGTCCTCACGTGCCAGTGTGCAGGAAATTCGTCCTCTGAAGGTCTTGATACTTAATCTGATGCCGAAAAAAATCGAGACTGAAAATCAGTTTCTACGTTTACTGTCGAATTCACCGCTGCAAATCGATGTGCAGTTACTTCGCATCGACAGCCGGGAATCCCGCAATACGCCCACTGAGCATCTGAACAATTTCTACTGCAACTTTGAAGATATTGAACACGATAATTTTGATGGATTGATCGTCACGGGTGCCCCACTGGGATTAGTAGACTTTAATGACGTCGCCTATTGGCCACAGATCCAGCGTGTACTGCACTGGGCGAAAGAGCATGTAACCTCTACGCTATTTGTTTGCTGGGCCGTGCAGGCGGCGTTGAATATTCTTTATGGTATTCCAAAACAGACACGGCAGACTAAACTGGCAGGCGTGTTTGAACATCAAACGCTGCACCCACACGCGCTGCTGACCCGTGGTTTTGATGATGTATTCCTTGCACCACATTCACGCTATGCAGATTTCCCCACTCAGCTGATCCGTGATTACACCGATTTAGAGCTCTTTGCTGATTCTGAGCAGACCGGTGCCTATCTGATGGCGAGTAAAGACAAGCGCCTGGCATTTGTCACAGGCCACCCGGAGTACGATGCCTTCACGCTAGCTGGGGAGTTCCAGCGTGATACGGATGCCGGACTTGAACCACTCGTACCTTATAACTATTTCCCACAGGACAACCCACTGCTGACGCCAAGTGCCACCTGGCGTAGTCACGGTAATCTGCTGTTTTCCAACTGGCTCAACTACTATGTCTATCAGATAACGCCATTTGATCTGCGTAAAATGAATCCGACGTTAGAGTAATCACCCAAAAAATTCGCAGTAGGCCACCACATTGCACCGCAACAGGTAACTGTTGCGGTTTTTTTTGCGCCAAAGAAACATTGAAAACAATTGCCCTTTTAATTCATAAAATAAACTCAATTTAATCATGTGGTTATAATTATTTATCTTTAAAAATGGAAATAGTTTTTGATTTTGAAAATTAAATGCTTATTCTGAGATCCAGTAGCTTAAAAAACACCCTACATCGGATCGCGCCATATCGATCTCAACGATCACAGGAGTAAGCCTCGATGACAGATTCAGCGATTGATACCGATCTTCAGTTTGATCGTGATTTATCCCCGTCAGATCAGCAAATTTTAACGCCGGAAGCGGTGAACTTCTTACAGCAATTGGTCATGCGTTTCACCGAGGATCGTGGTGCGTTGCTGTATGCTCGCCTGCTACGCCAGCAGAAGTTTGATACTGGAGAACTCCCTGGCTTTGAATCGGAAACCATTTCCATAAGAGATAGCGAGTGGGAAATTCGCGGTATTCCTGAGGAATTGCGCGATCGTCGGGTGGAGATCACTGGCCCACCAGATCGAAAAATGGTGATCAATGCGTTGAATGCCAACGTCAATGTATTCATGGCTGATTTCGAGGATTCACTCGCCCCCACATGGGAGAAGTTGATTGAGGGACAGCAAACGCTGCGGGAAGCAGTGCGCGGTACTTTGCGACACCAAAGTCCGGACGGAAAAATCTACCAACTGCGGGCAGATCCCGCGATCTTAATGTGCCGCGTACGCGGACTGCACCTGGATGAAAAACACGTGCGTTGGCAGGGGGAAGCCATTCCCGGCGGACTGTTTGATTTTGCGCTCTATTTTTTCCATAACGCTGAGGCGCTGTTGGCTAAGGGGAGTGGTCCGTACTTTTACCTGCCAAAAACCGAGAGCTGGCAGGAAGTGGCCTGGTGGCACCGCATCTTTTGCTATGCCGAGGATCATTTTGATCTGCCGCGTGGCACGATCAAGGCCACGGTCCTGATCGAGACGCTGCCGGCGGTATTTCAAATGGATGAGATCCTCTGGCATCTGCGCGATCACATCGTTGGACTTAACTGCGGCCGCTGGGATTACATCTTCAGCTACATCAAAACGCTGCGCCAGCATGCCGATCGCATCCTGCCGGATCGCCAGCAGGTCACGATGGCACAGCCGTTTCTTGATGCCTACTCTCGTCTCCTGGTGCGCACCTGTCATCGGCGTGGGGCCTTTGCTATGGGCGGCATGTCAGCGCTGATCCCAAGCAAAGATACCGAACAAAATCAGTGGGTTTTACAGCGGGTTAAAGAGGACAAACTGCGGGAAGCGCGCAACGGCCATGATGGCACCTGGGTTGCGCATCCTGGGTTGGCTGACACTGCAATGGCGGCATTTAAAGAGGTGCTGGGTACGGCACAGAACCAGCTCCACATTCGACGCGATCAGGATGCTCCCATCACTGCCGCTGAGTTACTGGCACCCTGTACAGGTGAAAGAACGGAAGCAGGCATGCGCGCCAATATTCGTGTGGCGCTCTGCTATCTGGCGGCGTGGATCAATGGCAATGGCTGTGTACCGATTGAAGGATTAATGGAAGATGCGGCAACCGCCGAAATCGCGCGTACCTCAATCTGGCAATGGATCCATCACCAGCAGACGCTAAATGACGGACGGCAAGTCACAGAGTCACTGTTCCGCGAGATGCTGCAACAGGAGCTAGATGCCTTGCAATCTGCGGGCAATCCCAATCCAGTTGCCCAGGCCGCGAAATTAATGGAGGACATCACACTACAACCGGACCTTATCGCTTTTCTGACCTTACCGGGCTACCGCCTGCTTCCCTGAAATGAGGAGAACACCCATGACGCGTACTCAACAAATTGCTCAAATTGAACAACAGTGGCGTGATGAAGCACGCTGGCAGGGCATTGAACGCCCCTACAGCGCCAGTGATGTGGTGAAGCTACGCGGCTCGGTCTCACCTGCCTGTACGCTGGCGACACGAGGCGCAGAGAAACTGTGGCATCTGCTACGAGGCGGTTCCCAAAAAGGGTACATCAACAGCCTGGGCGCATTAACCGGCGGGCAGGCATTACAGCAGGCCAAAGCAGGCATTGAAGCGATCTATCTCTCTGGTTGGCAGGTCGCGGCAGATGCCAATCTGGCTGGGGAAATGTATCCGGATCAGTCTTTATATCCGGTGAACTCTGTTCCTGCCGTGGTTGAACGTATTAACCAAAGTTTTCAACGTGCCGATCAGATTCAATGGGCCAATGGCAGTAGCCCTGGCGATGCTGGTTATATCGACTTTTTCCTGCCGATTGTGGCTGATGCCGAAGCCGGTTTTGGCGGGGTGTTGAATGCCTATGAGCTGATGAAATCGATGATTCGAGCCGGGGCGGCTGCCGTACACTTTGAAGACCAACTGGCCGCGGTGAAAAAGTGCGGACACATGGGAGGAAAAGTGCTGGTGCCGACTCAGGAAGCGATCCAGAAGCTGGTTGCCGCACGTCTGGCGGCGGATGTCATGGGCGTACCCACGGTGCTAATCGCCCGGACAGATGCGGATGCGGCGGATTTAATCACTTCAGACTGCGATGCCAACGATCGGCCATTTATTCTGCCAGAGCGAACGGCAGAAGGCTTTTACCGCACGCGCGCGGGTATCGAACAAGCGATCAGTCGTGGACTGGCCTATGCGCCCTATGCTGACGTGTTGTGGTGTGAGACTTCAACCCCAGACCTGGCGCTGGCCCAGCGTTTTGCGGATGCCATTCACGCGCAGTATCCGGGCAAGCTGCTGGCCTACAATTGTTCGCCGTCGTTTAACTGGAAGAAGAATCTCGACGATCGCACCATTGCCCACTTCCAGCAGGCACTGAGTGAGATGGGCTACGTGTTCCAGTTTATTACGCTAGCGGGCATTCACAGCATGTGGTTCAACATGTTCGATCTGGCCCATGCCTATGCGCAGGGCGAAGGGATGCGCCATTACGTGGAAAAAGTGCAGCAACCGGAATTCGCTTCCCGTGAACGTGGCTACAGTTTCTCCTCGCATCAACAGGAGGTGGGGACTGGCTACTTCGATCAGGTCACCAACATTATCCAGGGAGGCAACTCCTCAGTGACGGCGATGAATAACTCCACCGAAGCCCATCAGTTCTGAGTTCTCCGCCCTCTGGCGACCAGAGGGCTTTTTCAGGAGCGGCCTATGTCCTCTGCCATTGCCCTAATCTCTCACACCATCCTGCAAGGTTTTGATGCGCAATACAGTCGCTTTCTGGATGTCACAGCAGGCGCTCGCCAACGTTTTGAACAGGCTGAATGGCAGGCCGTAGGCCAGGCGATGAAAGCGCGCATTCATCTTTATGATCACCATGTAGGACTGGTGGCCGATCAGCTACGTGCGCTAAGTGACGCCAGCCGCTGGGATGAACATTTCTGGCTAAAAGTTAAAGCGCACTATGAAACCTTGCTGCCGGGCTATCCTCGCCATGAGATTGCGGAAAGCTTTTTTAACTCCGTCTACTGCCGGTTGTATGGGCATCGGCACTTACATCCAGAGCGCCTGTTTATCGCCAGCCATTCCTCGCCTGCTGGAGACACGCAGCCGCTTCGGCCGCTGGCGCGTTGCTATCATCCACAAGCGGGTTGGCTGAGGCTAATACAGCAAGTTCTGCATGATGTACCACTCTCGCTGGCATGGCGCGATCTGTCGCGTGATGCACACCATATCCTGTGCCATCTGCATGAACAGTTCAGCGAAGCACAGCTAGGCTCAGCGTCATTAGAAGTCTCCAGTGAACTGTTTTATCGCAACAAAACGGCCTGGTTAGTCGCTCGTCTGCATTTGCCACAGGGGATTCAGCCGTTCCTGTTGCCGATACAACGTGACGAGGGCGGGAAGCTATGGATCGATACCTGCCTGACCGATAGCAACGATGCCAGCATCGTATTTGGCTTCGCCCGTGCCTATTTTATGGTGTATGCCCCGGTACCTGCCGCCCTGGTCGCCTGGCTACAGCCGATTTTGCCGGGCAAGACTCTGGCAGAACGCTACATGGCGATTGGCTGCCAGAAGCACGGGAAAACAGAGACGTTTCGCGAATATTTGCACGCACTGGAGCACAGTACCCAACCCTTTGAGATCGCACCTGGTGTACCGGGCATGGTGATGCTGGTCTTTGTGCTGCCCGGTTTTGATCGCGTTTTTAAGGTGATGCGAGACACTTTCGCGCCACAAAAAGAGGTCACGCCACAGCAGGTGCGAGCCTGTTATCAGCAGGTAAAAGAGCACGATCGCGTCGGCCGCATGGCGGATACGCAAGAATTCAGCCATTTTGCCCTTCCGCTGGCCCGCATCCCCGTTGCATTAATGGCCGAGCTACAGCGATCAATTCCAGAAAAATTACGCATTGAAGGAGAGAGCCTGGTCATCAGCCATTTGTGGCTCGAACGCCGAATGCAGCCGCTCAACTTGTGGCTGGCACAGGCAACACCCGCACAACAGCAGCACGCGATTGAAGAGTACGGTAATGCCATCAAACAGTTGGCGGCTGCCAATATCTTCCCAGGCGATATGCTGTTTAAAAATTTCGGCATGACGCGCCACGGCAGGGTGGTGTTTTATGATTACGATGAGATCCGCCCGATGAGCGAACTGTGTTTTCGTGATGTGCCTGCGGCCCGCTACGAGGAGGATGAGCTCAGCGCGGAGCCGTGGTACAGCGTCGGGCCGGATGACGTTTTCCCGGCGACATTCCGTCCGGTGCTGTGCTGCGAAGCCGCTACCGGAGCGCTGCTGCTGCGGCTACACCCGGAACTGTTTGATCCCGGTTGGTGGCGCGCCCTGCAACAACGGATTGCGCAGGGGCATATTGAAGAAGTGATGGCCTGGCGGCACAGCCAGCGCTTCAGCGTGCGTTATCTCAACGCGTTAGCGTAATCAGCGGCCACTAAAAGCCAGCGTAACTTTACGCGCTTCACGAATCACCAGCGCGCCTAACTCCGTGATGCGGTCATCTGTCATACGTGCCAGCGGGCCGGAAATTGACAGTGCGGCAAAAGGCTCACCATGTTCATCGTAGATCGGTGCGGCAACACAGCGCAGGCCTAGCGCATGTTCTTCATCATCAAAGGAAAAGCCTGCTTTACGTACCTGCGCCAGATTGGCCTTCAGGCTTTGTGGTGACATCAGGGTTTTCGGCGTGTAGTGATGCAAGCCTTTCTGATGCAGCAGTTTTGTGACTTGTTCATCGCTGAGATGGGCAAGAAATGCTTTGCCTGCGCCGGAAGCATGCATAGGCAGTTTGCCGCCAATCGGGGCGGACATGCGCATCAACTGCGTACACTGCACCTGGTCGATAATCACTGCCTGATAATCGCCCAAATCCAGCACGGCCAGGTTAACGGTTTCACCCGAGGTTTCCATAAGCTGGCGTAGCACCGGATGGACTAATGCCAGCAAATTGCGGCTTTGCAGAAAGCTACTGCCAACCACAAAAGCATGAGCGCCAATGGTCCAGAGACCTAAGTCACCCACCTGATGCACAAAGCCTTGCTGCTGCATGGTAGTGAGCAGACGATGCGTGGTGGAGTTGGGTAAACCTGCCTGTTGTGCCAGGTCGGTCAGGGCGACACTGCCGTGTGAAGCGGCGATCAGCTCCAGTAACGTCAGGCCTCGGGTCAGTGACTGTACCTGGCCGCCAGTGGACGTGGGGCTAGCAGTCGCCGCAACAGCACGGGGTTTCTTACCGCGTTTTGCGGCTACGGGGGTGGCCATAACAGGCTCCTTGGTGACCGATTATGGAAACCATTTTCGTTTTAATCCGCGGGAAAGTAAATGATGTCGGGAGGGCACATGTTGGCCTGCACTCGCTACATGCTTACAGTCGAAGAAAAAAACACGCCGGGTCCTGGTTACCCCATGGCGTGTTTTATCGAGGTCAGTTAAATCGATCGTCCCGATCGCTGGTGAGGTTGTAGAGTGGGTACTTACGCGCCAGCATCTGCCCGCCATCGCGGGTGAGTGGCACCCAGTTAATTTGCGCACGTCCACGGTTTGGCGTGGTGGTGAACAGATCAAGCGGTACGGAAATGTAGAAGCCCTTGGTGAAATCACCTTCGCCGTACTCTTCTGCCGAAACGTTGGTTTTAGTCACGTAGGCACCGACCACCACACCGCTGTCAAAGCGTTTGGAGATATCCACCGTAGCGCCTTTATCTTTCGCCAGATACTGCCCAACGCTGGCTTTCACCAGGACATCCTGCATAAACCATGGTCGCCAGTAGGCGGTGAGATGCCCGGTTGGCGCTTTGTAAGCGGTGAAACGCATCATGTCATCCCAGTCACGCTGGCGCACATAGTTAGCATCGATGCCAAATGCCCAGTTGCTGTCGATAGGGCGATACAACACTTCGCCCCCCACGCCGCCATACATGGTTTCCAGATAGCCGCCATACAGCTGCCCATAGAAGCCATTGCCAAGGTAGCCGAGATAGTTCGCCTGGAGGTCGTTAACGTACGCTTTGTTTTCAACGTACTGGCGGATGTGGGTACGCACACGGGCCAGGCCATGGTAAGCACTCAGGCCGTCGTAGTTGAATTTATTGTAGTTGTTGGTGAGATTGGCGAAGACGCTGCCGCCGACCAGCAGGTGGTCGCTGAGCCAGTAATCTGCGCCCCCCATTACACCGAGCTGGTACATGTAAAAGCTCTCAGGGCCACCAATCGACTGATTGAGTACCGGTGAGAGGTAATAGCTGAAACGACTTTTGCGGATGAAATAGCCCTGTTCGGTCGTGCCAGGATCAACCGGATCGATTCTTTGCTGGCGCAGGGGACGATCTTGTCCAAGGGGATAACCCGCCAGATCCTGCCGCAGACTGGCCACATCTGTACGGGTGGTGACCTGCGGCATATTGGCGCGAGATTCAGTCACGTCCAGAGTGTCGATCCCGGCGGGGAGATGATTCATGATGATCCGATTAGCGCGATCGATCCCTTCGCGCGTATCGCGGTATTTCACCTGCTCACCGGAAACATACAGTGTCGATCCCTTGGTCTGGATCTGTGGCGCATTTAGCCCCGCATTGTACTTAAGATCGCCCAACTGGCTGGCTACCACGCTCGGCTCCAGCATCGCATCCTGGGGGTCGGGGCGATAGTCCGGTTTCGGGCTATCAACGTGACCGGGCTGGATTGCATCAAAATTGGTGTGCAGCGTCACGCCAAACATGAAGGTATTGCCACGTTCATAGCTGGCATTCAGCTCGGTCCAGTTGTTCAGATGGTAGACGGCACCCACATTGAGTTTGCTTGTCTGCTTCAGCTTACCGGCAAAATCACCCCGATAATCGTTGCCCTCATACTCCAGCTTCAACCGCAGGGGCTGCCACGGCGTTTGATACTCTACGCCGCCAAACGGGGCCAACGGGCCGTGGAACATCTGTGAGCCGTTGATCGCGCCTGCTGTACCGCCACTCGGGCGTTTGCAGTAACTCTCGCTGGCTGAGCAGAAGGGATTGGTCAGCGTGCCGCTGTTGCCCAAATATCCCCACCCAATACCGAAGGTAAAGTCCAGTGGACCCCAGGCTTTGCTGGCAACCAGATATTCGCTGTCGAACAGGCCAGTACCGCCGAGATCGCGGGTACCAAAGGCCACCGCCGGTAGCCAGTAGCTCTCGTTTAACAGGCGCAGTTTGAAATCGAACGACTTATCTTTATAGCTCTGCGAGCCGCTGAATCCGGGATTGCTACTGTATTGCCGGGTGCGCACATCGGTGTAGCGCACGGTGGTTTCCAGCCAGGGCAGCAGTTGCAGTGAAGCAGAGTAAAAGCGGTACTGATCGTTATTGCGATAGTTAAGGCTGAATTCGCCGTCCGGGGACATGCGCGCAGTGGGCGTTTGCATTAAGCCAGCACCACCAAAGTCTGATTGCGATGGGCCAACGGAATCGGGGAAAGTGTCAGCCTGGGCATGAAAAGCTGTGGCAACAGACAGCGCCAGCAGATTGAGAAGCAACGGTTTTTTCATCAGTCCGGGATCCGCTTAGTCAGAAGAGAAACAATATGCTGGTTAAGAGATCGGTCTTCGCCGGACAAGTGCCAGGGATCAATACCGAGCCAGAGGATACTGCCTGGCATCACCTCAACATGACGGTGATTCCAGTAGGCAATGGGCACCTGCTCGGTACTTCCATCGGGTGCAATCACCGTGGCGTAGCTCTTATCTGCTCCGGCCAGCGTGGCATGATGTGCAAGGTACTGACGCACGCTATAGCCCGGCTGCCAGGGAATCGCTCCCGCCCCGTCTACCGCGCCAAGCAGCAGAATGGTATCTGGCTGATGGGCCGGATAGAGATCGTACTTGCCGGCCAGCGTACGGTCAGCGGCGGGATAAAGACGCACAGTATCCGGGTCTAGCGAGGTAAACAGGCGTCCCGTCACCCGGATCTGACCAAGCTGGCGCAGGAGTGCTTGCGCCGTCTCTGCATAGTTCGCGCTGCTGTTGCGTTGCCAGTGTTGGATCTGTTCCAGTGTCTGTTGATATTGCTGCCGGGCCACCAGGCCGCGTGCGGGATCGGCAATCACCGTACCGGGCCACCAGTTTTGTTGTAGTGCGGGTTGGGTAACGAGCTGCGCCAAATCGTTGATATGGCTAAGTTGCAGGACGGGTTGTTGGTGAATCTGGATCTCAGCACTGGCGTAGGCCGTGCCGACACACAGCATCAGGCTGGCTATGAGCGTTTTTATCATCATGATTTTGCAGGCTTAAGCAGGGTGGTTTCCACCGGGAAGTCATCTGCGGCGAGGGTCTGTTGCGCCTGGACCACCTCGCCACTGCGGTTATCGATCCAGAAGGTGTTGTGCCACTGGCGATGAGTGGCTGACAGCGTGACGTATTCCTGCCAAACCCGGCAGGGAACCTGCTGCCCAGCGATCTCGAGAGTGCTATCGGCAAGGCGGTGGAAACGTGAGGTGGCGGTATCCGCGCGCACTTTTCCCTGCTCCTGCCACTGAATAATGCGCGTCCACTGGGCGCCTTCGGCCAGCGTGAGTCCCTGTGCCAGCGGGTCTTGCGCTAAATTGCTCACATCTTGCAGGTTATCTTTCAGCCCGAGGGTTTTCACCAGTCGGCCATGCACAGTGACCAACATAGCTTCATCGGCTGTGACCCATTTCTGGCTGCCTGCTTCGTTAAATGCCAGCACGACAAAAATACGTGGACCGTGATTGATGCGCGCATACAGGCTCGCATACGGTGTATCAGCAATCTGTTGTGGCGTCAGAGTGATGTCTTGCGGCCCGGTAACAGCGCTTACCAGCGACTGTTGCAGCCCTTGTTCGGTTTGGGTACAGGCCTGTAAAAGCAGGCAACTGAGAAGCAGAGTAAGTCGACGCACTGAGGCTCCGTCAAGATTCAGGCTGAAGCAGAATAACCACACAAATGTGTGGTTATGGTTAAGGCGGTGATATCAACGCATGGTGCTTGTGGTGGTGGTAGTCGTGGTGCCGGTATTGGCACCATCACCCCCGCCCGCCGCCGCGACACCTGCGCCCACTAACGCACCGGCAACACCGACGCCAGCAGGTGCCGAAGCGCCTGCTGAAGCGGAGATTGCCCGAGCGCCAGCTGCGGTTCCGCCACCTTGCGGCGCATTAAAGGACGCCGCATTTTGTGGAGCGCTGAACGCTGTTGCGCCCTGTGCTGCCGCAAATGGGCCGGCACTTTGTGCAGCACCTCGATCGCCAGGTGCAGCAAATGCCGCGCTGGTGGTGACTGCGGTTAACAAGGTTGCGAGAACAACCAGAGTTTTTTTCATAACAATTTCCTGCATTTAAGGAATGAAGGATCTACCCGGTTGGGCGTATTCAGTATATGGCAACAAATTAGCAGACTTCATAGAGGGGAAAAGGGCAGTAAAAAACACCAATTAGCGGCGTTAGAGGCGTTAAAATAGAGAATATGCCACTTATTTAACGGGGATTTAATTAATGGGTGAATGTTGTTTTTAGTCTTAATTAACAAATCAACGATTAATGTTCTGTATTTTACTTCTGTCGCGATTTTTGCATTAATATCAGAATTACCTCAATATAGACATCCATTAACTTCATGTATTTAAATGAATAAATAATATTTCCTGCTATTTTTGTGCCGAAATAATCCCCGTGAATAACCAGGAGTATTCGTAATAAAATGCGCCATGTCGGGCTTTTTTAAGATTAGTACCATGCAAATTCAGAGCAGAAAAACAAAAAAAGGGCGGCACTAGTGCCACCCTTAATGCAAGTGCTTAGGATTAACGCCAGGACTTATAGCGGTTAATCAGGCCATTGGTTGAGCTATCGTGTGAAGCAATTTCCGCTTCGTTCTCCAGTTCTGGCAGAATACGGTTAGCCAGTTGCTTACCTAATTCAACACCCCACTGATCAAAGGTGAAGATATTCAGGATGGCACCTTGCGTGAAGATCTTGTGCTCATACAGCGCGATCAATGCGCCAAGGCTGAACGGGGTGATCTCACGCAGCAAAATGGAGTTCGTTGGGCGGTTGCCCTCAAACACTTTGAACGGCACGATGTGTTCGACTGACTCAGCAGATTTACCCGCATCGGCAAACTCTTGCTCCACCACTTCGCGTGCTTTACCAAAGGCCAATGCCTCGGTTTGCGCGAAGAAGTTAGACAGCAGTTTCGGATGGTGGTCGCCAAGCTGGTTATGGCTGTTGGCTGGCGCAATGAAGTCGCAAGGAATCAGCTTGGTGCCCTGATGAATCAACTGATAGAACGCGTGTTGACCATTAGTGCCCGGCTCACCCCAGATAATTGGACCCGTCTGGTAATCCACCGGATTGCCAGCGCGATCAACATACTTACCGTTGGATTCCATGTTGCCCTGCTGGAAATAGGCAGCAAAACGGTGCATATACTGATCGTACGGCAAGATAGCTTCAGTTTCAGCGCCGAAGAAGTTGTTGTACCAGATGCCAATCAGTGCCAGCAATACCGGCAGATTCTGCTCCGCAGGCGTGTTCGCAAAGTGCTGATCCATCGCATGTGCGCCGCTCAGCAGTTGCTCAAAGTTCTCGAAGCCAACCGACAGAATGATCGACAGGCCAATCGCTGACCACAGGGAATAACGGCCACCGACCCAATCCCAGAACTCGAACATGTTGTCGGTATCGATACCAAACTCACCCACCGCTTTCGCGTTGGTGGAGAGTGCGGCAAAGTGCTTAGCAACGTGCTGTTCATCACCGGCAGTTTGCAGGAACCAGTCGCGCGCACTGTGGGCGTTAGTCATGGTTTCTTGCGTGGTGAAGGTCTTGGAGGCCACGAGGAACAGGGTGGTTTCCGGGTTCAAATCTTTCACTGTTTCGGCAATGTGCGTGCCATCCACATTAGAAACAAAGTGCATGTTCAGGTGGTTTTTGTAGGGACGCAGCGCTTCGGTCACCATGAATGGGCCGAGATCAGAACCGCCGATACCAATGTTAACCACATCAGTAATAGGCTTGCCGGTGTAGCCTTTCCATTCGCCGCTGATGATGCGCTCAGAGAAGCCTTTCATTTTAGCCAATACCGCATTGACCTCTGGCATCACATCTTTGCCATCGACCAGAATTGGGGTATTGCTGCGGTTACGCAGCGCAACGTGCAGCACTGCGCGGTCTTCGGTACGGTTAATCTTCTCCCCAGAGAACATAGATTTAATCGCGCCGCTCAGGTCAGTCTCTTTCGCCAGTGATTGCAGCTTATCGAGCGTTTCCTGGGTAATACGGTTTTTGGAAAAATCGACCAATATCTGATCGTCAAAAGTCGCGGAGAACTTCGCGAAACGCTCGTGGTCCTGTGCAAACAGCTCGGCAATCGTTACCGATTTCATCTGGTCAAAATGCTGTTCCAGCGCCTTCCAGGCCGCGGTTTGTGTCGGATTGATATTTTTCATAGCAACACTCTTGTTGAATTAAGAACCGGCTTTCCATCCAGGCGTATATTACCCGCTTCGGGTTTCAGTATGACCACAGTTGTTTCTGAAAGGAAAAATTTTGTCACTGCCAGCACTCTAGCCCTCAACCGCGATTCGAGTTTGTTTTACGGTGCGCAGGGAAAAAATTCAGGAAAATTCCCCCTCAAGGGGCGACAAACATTGACACAAAAGCGATTGCGCTGTATTTCTAGGCGGCTACTTGCGCCACGCTGCGCAAGCCAGAAGAGGCGCGTCGCCCAGGTCGTGTGTTGGAGGATCCGTATCCAGTGAAAACACATAGGGGGAGCGACGCCGAGGTGGACAATCGCGCGGGGTGATTGTCTGTCGGCTGCAGGGGCTGAATCCCCTGGGTTGTCACCAGGATCGTCCGCAGTCGGACGTTCCGCGAGGGTGGGGCGCTTCTGGGTGACTCGTCTTTCCGATCTTGTCTGCCCTTTCGTCCCTTCCTTGTGCCCAGGCTGATGATGTGCTCTCCGCGCTATTGCGGGAGCGAGGTAACCTGACTCGAGGTCATTTCATGTCTCAAAATCTGATTGTTGCGAAATTTGGTGGCACTAGCGTTGCCGATTTTGCAGCCATGAACCGCAGCGCCGACGTGGTGCTGTCTGATGCTAATACCCGTGTGGTAGTCCTTTCCGCATCTGCTGGTGTGACTAACCTGCTGGTTTCCCTTTCCGAAGGGCAGGAGCAGGCGCAACGCGCGTACCTGCTTGATGAAATTCGCCGTATCCAATATGCCATTATCGACTCTTTGCAAAATCAAACTGTGATTAGCGAAGAGATTGATCGCATGCTGGAAAACATCACCATGCTGTCCGAAGCGGCAGCACTGGCTACCTCAACCGCACTGACGGATGAACTGGTAAGTCATGGTGAGCTGATGTCCACGCTGCTGTTTGTGGAGATCCTGCGTGAACGTAACGTGAATGCGGAATGGTTCGATGTGCGTAAAGTCATGCGCACCAGCGACCGTTTTGGTCGTGCTGAACCTGATGTTGCAACGTTAAAAGAACAAAGCCAGGCGCTGCTTCAGCCGCGTCTGCAGGAAGCACTGGTGGTGACCCAGGGCTTTATTGGTAGTGAAGAGAAAGGCCGCACTACGACCCTGGGTCGCGGTGGCAGTGACTATACTGCGGCGCTGCTCGGCGAAGCTCTGAGCGCTGCACGTGTCGATATCTGGACCGATGTTCCGGGCATCTACACCACCGATCCACGCGTGGTGCCAACCGCTAAGCGTATTGATGTGATCTCCTTCGAAGAAGCAGCCGAGATGGCAACCTTTGGTGCCAAAATTCTCCATCCTGCGACTTTGCTGCCAGCTGTACGCAGCGATATCCCGGTCTTTGTCGGTTCCAGTAAAGATCCGGCTGCGGGTGGCACTGAAGTGTGCAATGAGACGCCAAATCCGCCATTGTTCCGTGCGCTGGCGATGCGCCGTAAGCAGACTCTGCTGACGCTGCACAGCCTGAACATGTTGCATTCGCGTGGCTTCCTTGCGGAAGTGTTCAATATTCTTGCGCGTCACAACATCTCGGTTGATCTGATCACCACTTCAGAAGTCAGCGTAGCGTTGACGCTGGATGCAACCGGCTCAACCTCTACTGGCGACAGTCTGCTGACTCAGGCGCTGCTGACCGAACTCTCTTCACTGTGCCGTGTTGAAGTGGAAGAAGGTCTGACGCTGGTTGCACTGATCGGCAACAATCTGTCCAAAGCCTGTGGGATGGGTAAAGAAGTGTTTGGCGTACTGGAACCCTTCCATCTGCGCATGATCTGCTACGGTGCCAGCAGCAATAACCTTTGCTTCCTCGTGCCAGGCAATGATGCTGATGAAGTGGTTCGCACCCTGCATAAAAACCTGTTCGAGTAATGCTTAACGGCAGTGGCGGGAGCGATCCTTCTGCCATTGCGGCGAAAAGCAGAGTTATTTAATGCCTTTCATGCGGACCGGCAGCAGTCGATCCGCATTTTCCCCTGCCAGGCTCTCTTCTGAGCACATTACAATAACGAAATGTTATGATCCCGCGCTCGTTTACGCAGTCGTTCCTGCGTGGCGTTTCATCTGCGGCCATCAAACAAACATTCTTATAAGGATAACTGGCTATGCTCGCCAAAATTACTCGCCTGTTCCCGTTGTGGGCAGTGCTGCTCTCTGTTGCGGCGTACTACACGCCCTCTACGTTCCTCGCTATTGGTCCCTGGGTGACCTGGCTACTGATGCTGATCATGTTCGGCATGGGTGTAACGCTAAACATTGATGATTTCAAACGCGTCCTGGTGCGCCCAGCGCCGGTCATTGCCGGGACTTTCCTGCACTACCTGGTGATGCCACTTGCGGCATGGGGCCTGGCGAAACTGTTCCATATGCCACCGGATCTCTCTGCGGGCATGATTTTGGTAGGCAGCGTTGCCAGTGGTACGGCATCCAACGTGATGATCTATCTGGCGAAAGGTGATGTTGCACTGTCAGTGACCATCTCTTCTGTCTCTGCGCTGGTTGGCGTTTTTGCCACGCCATTACTGACCAAAATGTATGTAGATACCCATATTCAGGTGGATGTGGTCGGGATGCTGCTGAGCATCGTAAAAATTGTGGTGATTCCGATTGGGCTGGGCCTGATTGTCCATCACTCGTTGAACGGTGTAGTCCGTCGCGTTGAGCCTTATCTACCTGCATTCTCTATGGTGTGCATTTTACTGATCATCAGTGCGGTAGTGGCGGGCAGCCAGAGCTTTATCGGCTCTGTGGGTCTGATGGTGATCGCGGCGGTGATCCTGCATAACGCCATTGGTCTACTGGGCGGCTACTGGGGCGGGAAGCTGTTTGGCTTTGACGAATCCACCTGCCGTACGCTGGCGCTGGAAGTGGGTATGCAGAACTCCGGCCTGGCGGCGACGCTGGGCAAGCTCTATTTCTCACCGCTGGCGGCGCTGCCAGGCGCGCTGTTCTCGGTGTGGCATAACCTTTCAGGCTCGCTGCTGGCGGGATACTGGTCAGGCAAGCCAATTAAAAAACCAACGGATAGCGAATAATATTAAGGCCGCGAGAGCGGCCTTTTTTATGGTTTAATCCAGCTCGCGTTCGTCATCCGGCTGATCCAGTACGGTGTAAGCAACGGCGCTGAACAGCGAATTAAGACGTTTCATGTCCCCCAACAAGCCGAGATGCAGCGAGCTGGTTTCAATACTCTGGACATTTTGCTGGTGCAGCCGATCCACGTGCGCATGAGAGTAGCGGCGAATCAGGATACGGAAGCGATGTTTGGCACGACGCAGGCGTTTAGCACTGTTGAGATCGTGCGAAAGGAATACCGACAGGCTGAGACGCAAATTGCTGATCAGCTGAGTTTGCAGAACTTCTAACTCCTGTAAACCCTCTGCGGAGAAAGCCCGCCGGGCGGCCAGTGATTTTCCCGCCACATCCACGCACATGCGTTCAATAATATCGCCAGCCTGCTCAAGATTGAGTGACATCTCAATAATTTCGCCCCAGCGGCGCGACTCCTCTTCTGCCAGCTCCTCTTTTTGCATCTGCGCCAGATAGAGTTTGATGGCGGTATAGAGCGTATCAACGTCATCGTCCAGTCGTTGTACCTGCCGCTCTTCCTGTAAATTGCCATGCATGACTTTATGGAAGCTCTCCAGCATCTGCTCCAGCACATCTCCCATTCTTAGTGCTTCACGCGCAGCATTGACCAGCGCCAGTGCGGGCGTATCCAGTGCGCTGCTGTCGAGATGGCGCGCTCTTACTTTCTGATCGTCGACCACATCATCACTGATCAGGCGGGTACACAGGTTCGCCATGGCAGAAGTAAACGGCACCATGACAATGCAGCGAATCAGGTTGTAGAACACATGGAAGAAGATCACCAGTTCTTCATCATTAACCGGCAGTTTGTCGAGCTGGTCTGCCAGCTGATTAACAAACGGCAGAATCAACACCATCCCGATGGTTTTAAACAGCAGGCTACCCAGCGCCACGCGCCGCCCTGCGGCGTTGGTTTTGCTGGCGCTCAGCATCGCCAGCAATCCACTCCCCAGATTGGCACCGATCACCAGACAGAGTGCGACTTTAAAGGAGATAACGCCGGTAGCGCTTAGCGTGGCGGTTAACAGTACCGCGGCAAGGCTGGAGTAGCTGACGATCGCAAAGACGGCACCAATCAGGGCATCCAGCACGATGTCACCGGTCAGGGTGGAGAACAGCACCTGGACACCCGCCGCCTGAGTGATGGGCTTCGCCGCCGTCACAATCAGCTGTAGCGCCAGCAAGATCAGGCCAAGGCCGATGCTGGTGCGGCCAAGCTGACCGGCGCGCGTCTGCTTACGGCCAAGGAAAAACACGACCCCAAAGAAGATAAACAGCGGAGAGAGCCAGGAGAGATCGAACGTCAGGATTCGGGCCATGATCGCGGTCCCGACATCCGCGCCCAGCACGACAACCAGTGCAGGCGTAAGCCCCACCAGGTTCTGTGCGACAAAAGACGTGACCAGCAGCGTGGTGGCGTTACTGCTCTGCACCAGCGCCGTCACACCAATCCCGGCAACAAAAGCCAGCGGTTTTTTTTCAATGCTGTGACTCAGAACCCGGCGTAAATCCGCGCCATAGACGCGCATAATCCCGGTTCTCACAATGTGTGTTCCCCACACCAACAGGGCAACCGCCGACAGCAAATTAAGTAACGTTAACACCTGTCACACCTCTTCTCCGCCAGGCCTGTGGTAACACAGTTAGCTCGCCTGGCGAGAAGCATTAACTGTGAGGAGTAACGCACCTCACTGCGCAATTTATTGTGTGTTTTAAGCCACTTCGCGCAGTGTAGACAATGCTAACTGTAGACCAGTCTGGCTGCCATTAGGGTACAAATCTGCACGCGATCGGTTCAATACATCCACGGAAAGTTCGACATCCTGTGTCCGTACACGATAACGAATGACATTGCCCAGCAAGCTGTGGCTGAGGATCACCGCCGGAATACCGGCATTGATATCGCAGAACTGGATCGACTCTGGACGAATGGCCACCTGGCCGGAGAAAACCTGCCCGGTGAGACGTTGTGCCTGTTCGGCACTGATCAGGTTGTAGTTACCAATGAAACCGGCGGCAAACAGATCGGCGGGTTGGGTATACAGAGACTCGGCATCCCCGTTCTGGACAATTTTACCCCGGTTCATCAGGACGATACGGTCTGACATGGTCAGCGCCTCTTCCTGATCGTGGGTGACAAACAGCGTGGTGAGCTTAAGCTCCTGCTGAATGCGGCGAATCTGTTCACGCAGATGGCGACGAATGCGCGCATCCAGCGCGGAGAGCGGTTCATCCAGCAGCAGCAGGCGCGGGCGTGTCACTAATGAGCGGGCGAGGGCCACACGCTGGCTCTGTCCGCCGGAGAGCTGATGAGGATAACGTTTGGCGAACTCGGTCAGTTCGACTAACTCCAGCGCTTCCATCACGCGTTGCTGAATCTGACTGGCGGGCAGTTTCTGCATTTTCAGGCCAAAGGCCACATTCTTTTCTACCGTCATATTCGGGAACAGGGCGTAACTCTGAAACACCATGCCAATGGTGCGCTGCTGGGGAGAGAGCGGCACCAGATTCTGTCCTTGCAGCAGGATTTCGCCGCTATCCACGCTGGTCAGCCCGGCCATGCAGCGCAGTAAGGTTGATTTACCACAGCCGCTGGGGCCAAGCAGAGTCACAAACTCACCCTCTTCGGCGCTGAAATCGATATGCTGGAAAATGGTCGTAGGGCCGTAGCTCTTATTCAGTTGTTTAATTTGCAGATAGCTCATTCTCAGCCTCGTTCACGATTCAGGGCATTCGCCAGCCAGGTTACCAGCAGTACCACCAGGAAATAAGAGATCACCAGCGCACTGGTAAAGTGACCACTGCCATTGCGCATATTGTAAAGATATACTTGCAGCGTTTCGTAGCGGTTGCCGACCAACATATTGGCAAAGACGAATTCGCCAATCAGGAAAGAGAATGACAGCAGCACGGCGATCAACATCCCTTTGCGCAGGTTTGGCAGCACCACGCACAGGGCGGCCTGAAAACTACTGGCACCCAGCAGATGGGCAGCATCCATCAACTCTTTAAGATTCAGCGCCTGCATGTTGTTAGCAATCGCGCGATAGATAAAGGGCAGTGCGATCGTGAAGTAACAGCCGATCAAGATCCACGGGGTGCCGGTCAGCATCAACGGTGAGCTGGAGTAGAGCTGTAGCAGGCCAACGGAGGAGACCACCGGAGGCACGGCAAACGGCATCAGAATCAATACGTTCATCACGCCATCGAGCTTCGGGTAGAAGTAAGCGATCACAAACATTACCGGCAGCACCAGCAACAGTGAAAACAACAGCGCCCCGAAGCAAATCAGCAGTGAATGGCCTAATGCGCTCAGGAAACGGCCATCGCTCCAGAGTTCGATAAACCATTGCAAGGTATAACCTTGCGGCAGAATCGTGTTGCTCCATTCGCTGGACAGGCCATACAGCAGTGTCGCCACCAGCGGCAGTGCCAGAATCAACAGCAGCAGCCCGACCATAAAGCGATGATAAATCTTTTCCACGTGTCGCTCCTGTCAGGACGGTCTGGCGTTGAGGTAACTGCGGCGCATCAGATACTGTTGCACCAGAGTAATAAAGGCCATCAGTAAGACCAGCAACATGGCGAGCGCCCCACCGGTATTGGGGTCGAGTGAAATATCGCCTGACACCAGGGCCGCAATCCGTACCGGCACCACGTTAAAGTTACCTGTCGTGAGGGCGTAAATGGTGGCATAAGCCCCCAGTGCGTTGGCCAGCAGAATAACGAAAGTCCCCAGCAGCGCCGGGAACAGGATCGGTAAGCCGATGTGCCACCAGTAGCGTGCGCGGCTGGCACCCAGCAGTGCGGCAGACTCTTGCCAGTCTCGTTTCAGACCATCAAATGCGGGGTAGAGCAGCAGCACGCCCAGCGGGATTTGGAACCAGGTATAGACCAGCACCATGCCATCGCGCGAGAACAGGCGAAAGCCCTGCATTACGCCATAATGCTTCAGTAGCAGCGTCAGGCAGCCGTTCAGGCCAAGCAGGATAATAAAGGCGAATGCCAGCGGGACACCGGCAAAGTTACTGGTCATGTTGGTGAAGGACATCATAAATCGTTGTAAGCGCCCACTACCAATTTGATGCAGAGAATATCCGCAGAACAGGGCAATCAGCAGGCCATAAACGCTCGACCAGAACGAAATATCCCACGACAGACCAAACGCCTGTTGATAGAACGCAGAGGTCAGAATATCGCTGTAATTATCCCAGCCCCAGCGTTCATTGGTGTCACTCCAGAAGCTGTTAATGGCAATCCACAGCAAGGGAGCGAACTGAAATGCCAGCCAAAACACCGTAAACGGCAACAGCAACAGTAGCGCGACGAGCTTTTTATTCATTCACGCGGCTCCGCCAACAGTGCCTGGCACCAGGGTTTATCATGTGCAACTTCCAGCAACTCGCACACCGTGCCGCATAGCTCGGTTTGACGCGGTGTAGCATCGGCGTGGCGCGAGAAGGCACGGCCAAAGACAAACAGCGGAACTTGTGTCTCTTCCGGCAGATTGCCGCCGTGGGAGTGGTCGTCATTCATACCGTGATCGGCAGTGACAATCACCTGATAACCCGCTGCTAACCAGCCTGGTAGCCAGTGAGACAGATAGCCATCCGCCATGCGCGCCCGGTTACGATATTGCGTAGAAGAGAGACCAAACTTATGGCCGCAATCATCAATGTTCATTGAGTGGATCAGCAGAAAGTCCGGGTCGTAGCGCAACCGCAGGCTCTCGGCATCTTCAAACAAATGCGAGTCGGGGTAGCCGTCATCGTAATAGAAGTGACCATAGGGAATCGGTAATTCCGGCGCGAGGGTATGACGGTCACGCGCCGGAACAAACGGCGTACGGTTATAAAGCTCACTCACCCAGTGGTAGGCGGCGGCGGCGCTTTTTAGCCCCGCCTCCTGCACATAGTGAAACACGCTGCGCTCTTTGCTTAGCCGATCAACGCCGTTGTGAATGATGCCACTCTCAACCGGCGGAACGCCGGTCAATATGCACTCATATAGGGGACGTGACAGCGAAGGCAGCTCGCAGGTCAGTGAATAGTAGTGCCCTTTGCCCTGAGCGCACTCAGCGTGCAGGTAGCCCATTGCAAACCGCGCTACCTGGTTACTCAGGCCATCCAGTACCACCAGGATCGTTTTCATGCTTTATCTCCGAGCCTGTTACTGCTTCATATTAATGATGACGTTTTCCTGCCACAGACGCGGCAGTGCTTTCGAGGTCTTATCCCACGCTGCCTGATCCTTGATCGGACGGGCATTCTTATATTCATCCTGCGGCAGTAACTTGGCCTGGACATCAGCCGGTAATGTCAGGTGTTCAGCACGAATTGGGCGGGCATAGCCACGAGCCAGATTGATCTGTCCGGCATCGGAGAAGATGTATTCGCGTGCCAGTTTGGCGGCATTCGGGTGTTTGGCGTATTTGTTGATGATGGTGCTATAGCCCGAAATCACCGAACCGTCAGAAGGGATCACCACTTCATAGCGGTTTTTATCGATCTGGTCACGGTAGTTCAGACCATTAAAGTCCCACACAACGGCAACCTGAATTTCGCCTTTCTCAATATTGGCAATCACCGGATCGGTGACACCTAAACGGCCCTGCTTCGCCAGATCAGCGAAGAAATCCAGTGCCGGTTTCAGGTTTTTCTCGTCGCCACCCAGCGCATAGCTGGCGGCCAGCACGCCGTTCGCGGCCTGAGCGGCCACGCCAACATCACCGATGGTCACCACATATTTGCCTTTTTTCAGGTCAGCCCAGCTGTGTGGAACATCTTTGACCTGCTGCTTATCCACCAGGAAAGCGATGGTGCCGGTGTAAGCCAGCATCCAGTTACCCGCCGGATCTTTTGCCCACGCGGGCACTTGATCCCAATGGGTCGGCTTGAAGGGCTGTGCAACGCCCATTTTCACTGCGACCGGGCCAAATGCGGCACCGACATCACCAATATCCGCGCTGGCATTCTCTTTTTCCGCGTTGAATTTAGCCAGCTCCTGCGCTGAAGACATGTCGGTATCGCTGTGTTTAATGCCATAGGTGTTGCTGATGTCATTCCAGGTGTCTTTCCAGTTGGCCCAGCTGTCCGGCATACCAACGCTGTTGACCTGACCTTCCGCACGAGCCGCTTTTTCCAGTGCGGCCATATCGTTATCCGCCGCTTGCGCAGCAGGGAGCGCAAGCAGAACGGCACTGGCAATAACAGAGACGAGTAACGCTTTCATTATTAAGGCTCCGGGTATGAGTGAATTGGCCTGGCGAATACAGACCAGCAAGAACCGAGCCAATGTAGCCAGCAGCTATGACATTTTTATGACTGCCCGTCCGGGTGCGCAAAGACAGATATTTTTGGTGGTTTAGGCGAAATGTCATTGAACTGTCATAGTGCAGACACGCGCCGCAATGGCGCTGAAATGGGTGTGAAGGCGGAAAAATAAGGACAAACAATGCAACAGAAAGCCCGCAGGAAAGCACGGCAACGATATTGTGATTTCTCGGAGGCTAGAGCATGATGAATAACGGTAATTGACTGATATTCAGGGGTTTATTGTGCATAAAAAAACAACAGGCGGGCAACATATCGCCACAGTTTTGCAATGGGTGCTTAACATTGGCTTGGTGATTTTAGCGATTATTCTAGTGGTCTTTCTTGGCAAAGAGACGATTCATCTGGCGACCGTACTGTTCAGTACCGGTGAGCAGGCGTCTTCTTATTTGCTGATTGAAGGCATTGTCATCTATTTTCTCTATTTCGAGTTTATCGCGCTGATTGTGAAGTATTTCCAGTCAGGCTATCACTTCCCGCTGCGCTATTTTGTCTACATCGGGATTACGGCGATTATCCGTCTGATCATTGTTGACCATAAAAATCCGTTCGATACGCTGTGCTACTCCTCAGCGATTCTGATTCTGGTGATCACTTTATGGTTGGCAAACAGCAATCGCTTAAAGCGCGAATAAGCACAGCCTCCCTGGCATCAGTAAGGTAAACTACTGCCCTTTGACCGATGCTAGGGATCAACGTTATGCCGCAAGATGCGCTAACGCTTCTGCATGCGCTGTGCTGGACAGGGTCGGCACAGCCTTCAACGTTTACACTTGACTGGTTGATGGAAGAAGACTCGATGACGCAACGTTTCGAGCGCCACTGCCAGCAGGTGACAGTACAGCCTTACCGGGAAGGGTTTATTACTTCCGCCGAACTCAGTGAAGAAGAACGGGCACAATTGCCGGATGAAGCGCGTTTCTGGCTGCGTGAAATCATCCTGTCAGGGGATGGCGTTCCGTGGTTGGCCGGGCGCACGCTGGTGCCTGAAAGCACACTGGATGGGCCAGAAGCCATGCTGAGCCAGATGGGGACACGGCCACTGGGGCGTTATCTGTTCTCGTCTTCGACACTCAGCCGCGACTTTATTACCATTGGTCAGATTGACGGGCTGTGGGGACGCCGTTCGCGCCTGCGACTGTCAGATAAACCGTTTCTGTTGACTGAGCTGTTTCTTCCCGCTGCGCCGGTCTACAGCCAGCTTTCCCAGGGTAAATAACTGTGCAATCAATTCTCTCCAAGACGAAACTACAGGCTTATAGCCGCCTGATGCGTATCAATAAACCCATTGGTACGCTGCTCCTGCTTTGGCCGACATTCTGGGCCTTGTGGCTCTCAGATATGGCGCATCCGCCGCTGCTGGTGTTCATTGTTTTCACTGCGGGCGTTTTCATCATGCGCGCCGCAGGCTGTGTGATAAACGATTTTGCTGACCGCAAAGTAGATGGGCATGTAAAACGCACGCATCAGCGCCCGTTGCCAAGTGGTGCGGTGAGTGCAAAGGAAGCTAAAGTCCTGTTTGTCGGGCTGGCGCTGGTGGCTTTTGCTCTGGTACTAACGATGAACCTGATGACGATTTTGCTCTCCGTCGTTGGGTTGGCACTGGCATGGACTTACCCGTTCATGAAGCGTTATACCCATTTACCACAGGTGGTGCTCGGTGCTGCTTTCGGCTGGGCCATTCCCATGGCGTGGGCGGCAGTAAGTGAGTCCTTACCTTTGGTTTGTTGGTTGGTGTTCCTGGCAAACATGTGTTGGACGGTTGCTTACGATACGATGTACGCGATGGTCGATCGTGATGATGACCTGAAAATCGGTATCAAATCCACGGCGATCCTGTTTGGCCGCTATGACAAGCTGATCGTTGGGCTATTACAGCTCGCAACCTTGTTGTTGATGGTGGCCGTCGGTATTTTGCAGCATCTGAACAGTGCTTTTTATTGGTCGCTACTGTTGGCGGCTGTGCTGTTTGTGCACCAGCAGAAACTGATTGCTCAGCGTGAGCGAGAAGCCTGTTTCCAGGCCTTCCTGAATAACAACTATGTCGGTATGGCGCTGTTTGTTGGCATTCTGCTCAGCACTGCACCGTTTAGCCACTGGTGGTAATGGCCAGAGGCGAATGAAAAAAGGGCAACCCAGTGGGTTGCCCTTTTTGTTGTACCACAGGCGATTATTCTTGCTCTGTGGCGTTCTCAATGGTTAAGCGTACATCGCTGGTGATCAGCTCTGCCAGAATCTGCCAGGTGGCTGCCGTTAGCGTGGCATCTGCATCGCCGCTATCGCTGATATAACCCTCATCACGCAGGGTCAGAACCAGGGTGGCAAATACGGCTTTATCAAAGAACTCTGGGGCGTTAATGCCGTGCAGGACCGACAGACGTTGTGCCAGAGTACGGCTCTCTTTCTCCAGCGTCCCGCGGTTGATCGTCGGTTTCGCACTGAGAATGGAGAACGTAATGGCATAGCGTTGCAGCGTTTCACGTACGCCGGAGGCCAGTAGTTGCAATGTCCGGTGGCGAGCCGCAACGACGCGAATCTGGCCCCCTTCAATGCTAACCAGTCCCTGTCGCGCCAGCTCCTGACACAGTGCAGCGATCACACCAGGCAAGGCTTCTTGATTCCAGCGCAGGAACAGTTCGCTTTTCATCATCGGATAGATGAGACGCACCTGGCGTAGCAATTCTGCCTCTTCCAACTGCGTATGCTGTTGCACAATCGCAGCGACTAATGAAGGCATGACCAGCATATGGTGGATATTGTTGCGATAGTAAGTCATTAAGACTGCCTGCTCGCGTGGCAAAATCACGATATCGCCAATGCTGTCTTTCTCAGTTTCAAACTTGTTCATGCCCATTGCATGTTCAAGCATCTGCTCTGCTGACATATCCGGTACTGTGGCTTCCGGCGAATAAGGCACGTTACGCAGCAGTTCAATGTAGCAGGTGAGCTGTTCCGTGAGCTGCTCGCGGGTAAGTGAGCGCTGACGGGAGGCCAGCAGTGCCGTGACACAGAGGTTCATAGCATTGGCTGCGCCTGCTTCATTGATGCGCACCATCAGCTTATCCGCGATGTCATTTACGGTAGGGGTTAACCATGCCGGACGCTGCGGTTCAATAGGATCGATAGCTTCACGCCATTCTGGCACGCGCTTATTGAGATAATTGACCAGCGGTAACGGCTCACCAAAGTTGACGTAGCCCTGGCCGAGATTACGCAGCTTGCGTAACCCGCGCACCATCTGCAAAAAGCCCTCTTTTTCTTTTACCGCGCCACGCAGTTCTTTGGCGTAAGTCCCGACTTCCATCACATGCTCATAACCGATGTAGATCGGAACCAGTGTGATAGGACGATTGCCGCCACGCAGCATGGCTTGCAGCGTCATAGCCAGCGTACCGGTTTTCGGATCAAGCAGACGGCCCGTGCGTGAGCGTCCTCCCTCAACGAAATACTCCACCGAGTAGCCGCGGCTGAACAGTTCACCCAGGTATTCACGGAACACTGTCGCGTAGAGCTTATTGCCCTTAAAGGTACGGCGAATAAAGAAGGCACCCAGGCGGCGGAAAATCGGGCCGGCTGGCCAGAAGTCCAGATTGACGCCAGCGGCGATGTGCGGCGGCACCAGGCCCTGGTGATAAATGACATACGAAAGCAGCAGGTAATCCATGTGGCTGCGGTGGCACGGCACATAGACAATTTCATGGCCGTCCTGCGCTAACTGCCGGACGCGCTCAGCACCATGCACGTTAATGCCTTGGTAGAGACGGCTCCATGTCCAGCTCATCACACGGTCAGTGAGTTTAATGGCTTCGTATGAGAAGTCAGCCGCGACTTCTTCCATCATTTCTACCGCATTTTGCTGCGCTTTCTCGTGGGAGATTTTTTTGCTACGCGCTTCATCTTCAACCGCTTTTTCAATCGCTTTCGACTGAAGTAGCTTATTGAACAGGTCCTGACGTGCAGGCAAACGCGGCCCAACTGCGGCCAGGCGCTGACGAGCAAAATGAATACGTGCAACGCGTGCCAGTTTATGGGCGATAGATTTATCCGTACCGTGCTGGTTAGCCATGTCGCGCAGCGAAACGGTAGGGGAGAAACGAACAAAGCTGTCTCGACCATGCCGAAGAATAGCGATAAGCTTCTGCAGGCCGTTAAGTACCTGTAAATACGGCGCTTCGTCACCAGGAACCTCGCGGCCTGGTGCGCGGCCAAACATCACAGTGACTGGCAGCATCTGCACGTCCAGTTCCTGATTGCTACGGTGCAGATCCAGGTAGTCGTGGAAGATTTTCACTGACTCCTGATTGGGCACGTAGTAAGGAAACAGCCGTGGTCCGTCATGAATAAATACATGGCGCGGTAGCACCACGCCGTCAATTTCCAGCGCTTCCAGCGGGTCAGGGAGATGGTGCTTCAGACACTGCGAACGCAGCGTCAGCAGGTCCGCCTTAGAATCATAAGGCAGCACATACATCACCGGACGACTGGGATCAATACCATGCTCGGAAACGGGATCTGTAGGGATAGACTTAGTTTTTACCAGCAAAGAGAGTGGTAAATTAAGTAATTTGTAATAGAGTTTACGCCAACCTGACATAGACAACATGAAGCCTCTTGTTAGCAAAGCGCCGCAAGCATAACAGAAAGCGCAGCGAAGATCTGTGGTGGCGCTATACGCAATCCACCCAGACAGTGACGTCAATATTTACAAAGGGTTCCACATTATGGCAAACACCAGTACGGGATTGATCCGTATTTTGCGCGCTGCGCGTTATTCCTGGCAGGGGTTGAATGCCGCCTGGCGACATGAAGCCGCATTCCGTCAGGAAAGTATCGTAGCGATTATCGCTATTATTATCACTTTCTGGCTGGATGTTGATCGGGTTTCCCGTATTTTACTCATCGGTTCCGTGGTGCTGGTCGTGATTATGGAGATCATTAACAGCGCCATTGAAGCCGTTGTTGACCGGGTAAGTGAAGAGCAACATCCCCTGGCAGGACGAGCCAAAGACCTGGGCTCAGCCGCCGTATTGGTCAGCATCCTACTGGCTGTTTTCGTCTGGGTCATGTTGCTTTGGCGCTAACTGCGATAGCGCTTCCAGAACCAGACAAATGGCTGTTTTTTCCTCTGTTTCGGTTCCCATTTATTAGATACCTGTATATACTCACAGCGACTGTATAAACAACCAGGGGGCGGGATGAAAGCGTTAACTACAAGGCAGCAGCAGGTCTATGATCTGATTCGCGACCATATCAACCAGACCGGTATGCCACCGACACGCGCAGAAATTGCCGCGCAGCTCGGGTTCCGCTCACCTAATGCGGCTGAAGAACACCTGAAAGCGCTGGCAAGGAAGGGCGTGATTGAAATCGTTTCCGGTGCATCGCGCGGCATTCGGTTACTTATGGAAGAAGAACAGCCTGAAGGCCTGCCGCTGATTGGACGGGTGGCTGCGGGTGAGCCTCTGTTAGCAGAAGAGCACATCGAAACGCACTATCAGGTCGATCCTGCGCTGTTTAAGCCTTCAGCGGACTTCCTGCTGCGCGTCAGTGGTATGTCAATGAAAGATATAGGTATTATGGATGGTGACCTGCTTGCCGTGCATAAAACCCAGGACGTGCACAACGGCCAGGTCGTCGTGGCGCGTATTGATGAAGAAGTGACCGTAAAGCGCTGGAAGAAGCAGGGCTCAATGGTGTATCTGCTCCCTGAGAACAGCGAATTCAAACCGATTGAAATCGACACTCGCGTACAATCACTGACGGTGGAAGGTCTTGCTGTTGGCATCGTGCGTAACGGTGAATGGATCTAATTCTCTCTGCTCCCTGATTTTCTCTCTGTTGCCGGCGTGTCTTTTCCTCCGGCAACATTGCTTCCTTGCCAAACAACGCCCTCAAAACCATGACACAGCTGATGCGTCTTTTTTCTGCCACTGACCAGCGACTCTGGCGGCTGGCATTACCAATGATTTTGTCCAATATCACCGTGCCGCTGCTTGGCTTAGTCGATACCGCAGTGATAGGGCACCTTAATAGCCCGATCTATCTGGGCGGTGTGGCGATAGGCACGACCATCACCAGCTTTATCTTTATGCTGCTGCTGTTTTTACGCATGAGCACCACCGGGCTGACGGCGCAGGCATTTGGCGCGGGCGATCGTGCGGCACTGGCGCGTGCGCTGATGCAGCCGCTCATGCTGGCTATCGTTGCTGGCGGACTGTTTATTCTGTGCCGTGAGCCCATCACGCAACTGGCGACGCATCTTATTGGCGGCGACGAGGCCGTACTGGAACAGGCGCGGATTTTCATTCATATCCGCTGGCTCAGTGCCCCCGCCACGCTAGCAAATTTGGTGATTCTCGGTTGGTTGCTGGGGGTGCAATATGCGCGAGCACCCGTCATTCTGTTGGTGGTTGGAAACCTGGTTAACCTGTTACTCGATCTCTGGCTGGTCGTCGGACTTGGCTGGCAGGTTGCGGGGGCGGCCACCGCTACCGCGGTCGCGGAGTATGTCACCTTTGCTCTGGGCATCGCACTGGTCTGGCGTGCATTGCGACAAAATCAGATTCCAGCTGCCCTGCTGTGGCAGGGATGGTGGCAGGATGTTTCGCGGCTACTCCGTTTAAACCGCGATATCATGCTGCGCTCTCTGCTACTGCAAATCTGCTTTGCTTCTCTTACCCTGATTGGCGCGCGAATGGGCGCTGAAATCGTGGCCGTGAATGCCGTATTACTGATGTTCCTCACCTTCACCGCCTATGCGTTAGACGGCTTTGCTTACGCGGTAGAAGCGGTATCTGGCCAGGCCTTCGGGGCTAAAGACAGCCAACAGTTGCTACTGGTGTGGCAAGCGGCCTGTCGTCAGGCGGGGATAGTCGCTGCGGCTTTCGCCATTATTTATTGGCTCCTGGGAGATGCCATTATCGCCCATTTGACTACGCTGCCGGGTTTACGTGAGTTAGCCCACCACTTTTTAGGGTGGCAAGCGATTATTCCGCTGGTGGGTGTCTGGTGTTACCTGCTGGATGGTGTTTTTGTCGGTGCAACGCGCGGCAGAGAGATGCGTAATAGCATGGCTCTGGCTGCGCTGGGCTTTATGCTGGCCGTATTACTGACGCCGTGGTTAGGGAACCATGCTCTGTGGCTGGCAATAACGGTTTTCCTCGGCTTGCGTGGTTTAACGCTGTGGATCATCTGGCGTCGGCTGTGGCAGCAGCAGCGTTGGTTCGTCCATTGATCGCCTGTGAACTAGGATAGTTCCCATTATTTCTACCTGTTCCGTATTCATCGCTATAATTAACTTAACTAACGGCAATTAGTCAGTGTTAATCACTACTTTTTACTGATTAATTAAGCGAAACGGCAACCATGACCAGGAGGTCAGTGATGAATAACGATCAAGTCAGTGGTAACTGGAAACAGTTCAAAGGCAAATTTAAGGAAAAATGGGGTAAGCTGACCGATGACGATCTCACCGTTATCGAAGGTAAACGTGAGCAGTTAGTGGGTAAAATTCAGGAACGTTATGGCTACGCCAAAGAACGGGCTGAAGAGGAAGTGAAGGACTGGGAATCTCACAATAGCGATTATCGCTGGTAAGCCTAGCGCTATTGATTGAACCCACAGGAACTAGCCCATTGGCTCATGGGCGGCCCGACACAAGGATGTGTATCAACTCTTTCTACCGCGCCTTTTTGGTTCGACCTGATGGTCATGATCGCAATGATCATGCTGATCGCAGGCATCGACTTCCGCACACTTCACACATAACCCATGTGCCTCAATCACGGTGTGTCGTAAGGTAAATTTCGCCTGCGACGCCAGCGACGTGATGATTTTCTCTACGCCTTGCGCCTGTTGCTCAGTCACCGCAGCACAGTTATCACACACCAGCATCACCGAGGTATGGGCGGGTGCTTCAAAGTGATGGCACACCACATAGCTGTTGTTTGATTCAACGCGATGAATAAACCCCTGCTCCAGCAAAAAGTCCAGCGCTCGATAAACAGTGGGCGGTTTTGCCTGCGGCTCACTGACACGGAGTTGATCCAGCAGATCGTAAGCACTGATCGAACCTTGCTGTTCCGCCATTAGACGCAACACTTCAGCACGCTGAGTGGTGAGGCGAACACCGCGCTGTAGGCAAAGTTTTTCCGCCTGGGTCATGATCTGTTCAGGCATCATCGTTGACATGGTTACTCTCCGCTGCAAATGAGACGTTATGTTATCACACAAATGTTTTTCGCGCTGAGCAGGATAAAGCTGTAATAAAAATGAAGTAACAGTATGAAAAGTACGCCTTAATTTTTGCTCTGAATCTCACCAGTAAATGCGTCAAAACCAGGCCGGTTAGCGTGTGATAAAAAATTGCGTTTTATTTGCATTCTTTACCTTTCTTGAATAATGTTTAGCGTGTCTTAAGATAAATCAGGTGCTGATGAACCCCTAAACCAGAATAGACGCCATTCACAATAAGAATATTCTGTATGTTTTTTGTTCAATCCTGCAAACAGCACTGCTGTTGGCTTTAAATTCACAGCAATAACACGCCGGTTAGCGTTCCAAAATGGACGCTATTACTCATGTTGGTTGTGAATTCTAAAGACACTTCGATGGTGGCAGGCAAATGGTAAAGAACATAATTTCGCGTCAGGTCCTGGGTTATTCAATTGCTCTTACTTCGCTGTTAGTCTCTTCTTCAGCTGTCGCCGCAGGGACATGGTATGACGCCCGCAATGATGCGATGGGCGGGGCAGGTGTTGCAGCTTCTCGTTATGGCTCGGCGGTGTTGGCTAACCCGGCTTTAATGACCAAAGCTAAACCGGAAGATGGCGTCAGTGTGATTCTTCCGTCCGTAGGCCTACAGGTTACTGATAAAGACAAAATGGTCGATAAGATCGATGACATCAGTAATACCGTGGATAATCTTCGCAGCACGATTAGCTCGCTGACCTTCGCCGATCTTCTGAGCGGGTATCCAGAGTTAAAAGCAGCGGCTGGCGATATGGCCAATAAGCTGAGCGATCTGCGCGGTAACCAGGTAAATGCCAATGGTGGCGCGGCGCTGGCCGTGACAGTTCCCAATGAGACGTTACCTTTCGCTTTTGTCACCAAAGCTTATGGCACCGTACATCTGCGCTCTAACATCAGCGAAGACGACATTACCTATCTGCGTGGTGTTTCAAACGGCACGATCATTCCTCTGCCTGGCGATCAGGATCGCTTGCTCTCCACCGGTAATGGTCTGGCCGCATTGGTCACGGATTATGGCGTAGCATTTGCCCGTCAGTTTAATGTCGCAGGACATGCCGTTTCCTTCGGTATTACGCCAAAAATGCAGCAGGTCTGGCTGTATAACTATACGACCAAGATTTACGAATTTGATAAGAGCAATGTCAGGAGTAGTGAGTACCGCAACTCACATACCGGCTTTAACCTGGATGTCGGGATGGCAACCAATATTGGCGATCACCTGACGTTCGGACTGACCGGACAGAACCTGATTGCACAAGATTATGATACTAAAGAGATCAGCGGTTACCGTGATACCTATCAAATCCGTCCGCTGGCGACGGCCGGTTTAGCCTGGGATCAGGGGCCATTTACCGTGACCGGTGATGTGGATCTCACCCCAACCAAGCGTTTCAAATCTCAGGAAGATAGCCAGTACATCGGCGTGGGTGCAGAGTACCGCCTGCTGAGCTGGATGCAGCTGCGTGCCGGTTATCGTGCGGATGTGAAAGGCACCGATGAGAATGTGTTCACCGCCGGTGTGGGCTTCTCTCCGTTTAACAACAAAGTGCATTTCGATGTCGCAGGCTCGGTGGGTAACAACAATACCGTGGGCGGAGTGGTGCAATTGGCCTTTAACTTCTGATTTTAACCTCTGACGTCGGCTGCCTGCGGGGCGGCTGACGGTCTGGCTTGTTTTGTGGTATCATCGCGCAGATTATCGTCAATCTATTCTGGAATATCTGCTGTTCATGAGCGCTACCTTCTCTTCGCAACGTTTTTCCATTGCTCCAATGCTCGACTGGACCGACCGTCACTGTCGCTATTTTCATCGCCAACTGACCGGTGAAACGTTGCTGTATACCGAAATGGTGACCACCGGTGCCATTATTCATGGCAAAGGCGATTACCTGGCCTACAGTGAGGCCGAGCAGCCCCTGGCGCTTCAGTTAGGGGGTAGCGATCCGGCTGCACTGGCACAGTGTGCAAAGTTGGCGGAACAGCGCGGCTACAATGAAGTTAACCTTAATGTGGGCTGTCCATCCGATCGGGTACAGAATGGCCGTTTTGGCGCCTGCCTGATGGCTGAAGCCACGTTGGTTGCCGACTGCATTAAAGCGATGCGTGATGTGGTATCGATCCCGGTAACAGTGAAAACCCGAATTGGCATTGATGATCTTGATAGCTACGAATTTCTGACCGATTTCGTCGGTACGGTGGCCGAGCGCGGCAATTGCGATACCTTTATTATCCATGCGCGTAAAGCCTGGCTTTCGGGTCTGAGTCCGAAAGAGAACCGCGAAATTCCACCGCTGGATTATCCGCGCGTGTACCAACTAAAACGTGATTTCCCACATCTGACCATGGCCATCAACGGTGGTGTTAAAACGCTGGAAGAGGCTAAGGTGCATTTGCAGCATCTTGATGGTGTGATGATGGGGCGCGAAGCGTACCAAAACCCCGGTCTCCTGGCAGATGTTGATCGTGAGCTGTTTGGCCGTGAAACGCTGAAGGTCGATACCGTGGCGGTGGTGCGTTCCATGTACCCTTATATTGAGACCGAACTGGCGAAAGGGACCTGGCTTGGCCACATTACACGCCATATGCTGGGCCTGTTCCAGGGTATCCCTGGCGCACGTCAGTGGCGACGTCATCTGAGTGAAAATGCACACAAGCCAGGCGCAGGGATCAGCGTAGTTGAAGCCGCACTGAAACTGGTCGCGGATAAGATTCCGCAGGAAGCATAATCACGCGCGATAAAAACCAGCCATTCGGCTGGTTTTTTTTACGCCATAAAATGGGCTTTTCCGCTAAATTCGCTAAGCTTCCATTCTCTATTTTGATACAAATCATCATCTTATGATGTTGGCATGTTTCTTGTAAGACATTGAAGAAATACTGTTCTGAGGATCAAAAATGGAAATCCTGTTCGTACTCGGTTTTTTCCTGATGTTACTGCTGACGGGCGTTTCGCTACTTGGGGTCATTGCGGCACTGGTGGTAGCGACGGTAGTGATGTTTGTCGGTGGGCTGTTTACTCTGGTGTTCAAACTTCTGCCCTGGTTGCTACTGGCGGTGGTCGCGGTATGGGCCTGGCGTTATTTTCAGCACGCTGACGACAGGAAGCTGGCGGCCTTGAGGCGTAAAATCAGTAGGTTAGATCGCAATAGCTGGCGTTAAATGCGGTTTGGATCACAGAGTGGAGGATTGCTCATGCGTTTTCCGCAATTAAACATATTTTTTCCTTATGTTTTCTGCGAGTATGAATTCAGTTGTGCAAACGAATTCATCGCCGCTGACCCTACACCCAGCGCGAACTATAAAAAAGAAGAAAGAAAGGGGCTTCCTACGGGAAGCCCCGTTTGCATTTAAGGGATCAGTAAACAGGAGCCGGTGGTGGCACGGCTTTCCAGCAGTTTGTGTGCCTGAGCCGCATCACTCAGGGCAAATTTTTGCTGGTCTGGCACATCGGCGTGAACAGCCCCGCTGGCAATCAGGGTAAACAGCTCGCTGCTGGCGCTGGTCAGCTCTTCAAGGTTAGTGATGTAGCCAAACAGCGAAGGGCGTGTCACAAACAGCGAACCCTTTCTATTCAGAATGCCCAGGTCGACACCGGTCACCGGACCGGAAGCGTTACCAAAACTCACCATCAACCCCTTACGGCGTAGGCTATCCAGCGAGGCTTCCCAGGTATCTTTGCCCACGGAGTCATACACCACAGACACTTTTTTGCCTTCGGTGAATTCACCCACGCGCTGAGCAATATTTTCTTCACGATAGTTGATGGTCTGCCAGGCACCATTTTCTTTTGCCAACTGCGCTTTTTCCGCTGAGCCGACAGTTCCAATCAGATGCGCACCCAGCGCTTTGGCCCACTGGCAAGCGATCAATCCAACACCCCCTGCGGCGGCATGGAACAAAAAGGTCTCGCCCGGTTGCACCACATAGGTTTGACGCAGCAAATATTGCACCGTCAGGCCTTTCAGAAACAGCGCTGCTGCCTGCTCAAAGGAGATGGAATCCGGTAACGCCACCAAGCGATCCGCGGCAACGTTATGCAGCTCACTGTAGGCACCCAGCGCCGACTGGCCATACACCACCCGATCGCCTGGCTTAAATCGGGTCACGCCTTTCCCGACTTTCTTTACCACGCCGGCGGCTTCGGTACCTAGCCCAGAGGGGAAGGTGGCCGTGGGATACAGGCCGCTACGGATATAGGTATCGATGTAGTTAATGCCAATGGCACGGTTCTCAATCTGGACTTCCTGTTCGGCGGGATCTGCGACTTCGACATCGACCCATTGCAGCACATCGGGCGTGCCATTCTGGTTAAACTGAATACGCTTTGCCATGCTGGCTCCTTTAAAGGTGTATCCTGGGGTATACTGGTGCGTCCCCCTTTAAGATCGGTATTGCACTCACTATGGCAGGAAATAAACCCTTCAACAAATCGAACGAACCGCGCGACCAACAGCTGGAAGGCGTGAAAATGCCACCGCATTCGCTGGAAGCGGAGCAATCGGTGCTGGGCGGGTTGATGCTGGACAACGAACGTTGGGACAGCGTTTCCGAGCGTGTTGTGGCGCAGGATTTCTATAACCGCGCACACCGTCTGATCTTCTCTGAAATGCAGCGCCTGCTGGAAGACAGCCAGCCTATCGACCTCATCACCTTGTCCGAATCGCTGGAAACCCGTGGTGAGCTGGAGATGGCGGGCGGCTTTGGCTATTTGGCTGAACTGGCAAAAAATACGCCAAGTGCAGCTAACATCGGCGCTTATGCAGACATCGTGCGTGAACGTGCGGTTGTACGTGAAATGATCGTGGTGGCTAATCAGATTGCGGATGCCGGATTTGATCCGCAAGGCCGCAGCAGTGAAGAGCTGCTGGATTTCGCGGAATCCAACGTCTTTAAAATCGCAGAGCAGCGCGCCAATAAAGACGATGGCCCAAAAAATATCGAACAGATCCTTGAAGCCACGGTATCGCGTATCGAGTCGCTTTACCAAACGCCTCATGATGGCGTTACCGGTGTTGATACGGGTTATCAGGATCTGAACAAAAAGACCGCCGGTTTGCAGCGATCGGATCTGATCATTGTCGCGGCGCGTCCATCAATGGGTAAAACCACTTTCGCCATGAACCTGTGCGAAAACGCAGCGATGCTTCAGGATAAACCAGTGTTGATCTTCAGCCTGGAGATGCCCAGCGAGCAAATTATGATGCGTATGCTGGCTTCGCTGTCACGCGTCGATCAAACCAGAATTCGTACCGGCCAGTTGGATGATGAAGACTGGTCACGTATTTCAGGCACGATGGGCATCTTGCTGGAGAAAAAGAACATCTATATTGATGACTCTTCCGGCCTGACGCCAACTGAAGTCCGTTCACGTGCGCGACGCATTTTCCGTGAAAATGATGGGCTCAGTATGATCATGATCGACTACCTTCAGCTGATGCGTGTGCCATCGCTTTCTGACAACCGTACGCTAGAAATTGCCGAGATCTCGCGCTCATTAAAAGCGTTGGCGAAAGAGCTGAATGTGCCGGTAGTTGCCCTCTCGCAGCTTAACCGCTCACTGGAGCAGCGAGCTGATAAGCGACCGGTTAACTCCGATCTGCGTGAATCAGGCTCTATCGAGCAGGATGCCGATTTGATCATGTTTATCTATCGCGATGAGGTTTACCACGAAAACAGCGATCTGAAAGGGATTGCGGAGATTATTCTGGGTAAACAGCGTAACGGCCCGATCGGTACTGTCCGTTTGACCTTCAATGGTCAGTGGTCGCGTTTTGATAACTATGCCGGACCGCAGTACGACGATGAGTAACGATGCACGATTCGTGCATCAGTATCACGGCATTACGAAATAGTGTTGGACAACCACGCTACTTCTCAGGTTATCTGTTACCAGTGCCCGACTACGCGCTGGAAGCGAAATGACCCAAGTTGATGATTACGATTTAAAAATACTGACACTCCTTCAGGCCAATGGCCGTTTGACCAACCAGGAACTCAGCGATTTAGTGGGGCTGTCCGCCTCACAATGTTCGCGTCGCCGGATTAATCTTGAGCAGGCAAATCTGATTCTTGGCTATCATGCCCGCCTGTCACCGGAAGCGGTAGGGTTGGGTATGGTGGGCTTAATCGAAGTCCGCCTCATTAATCACACGGCAGAGTACGTCGAAAGCTTCCACAGTATGGTGGAGCGAGAATCCGCGATTGTGGATGCCTTTAAAACCACCGGCGATGCTGATTACCTGCTGAAAGTGGCGGTCGCCGATCTTGCTTCGCTAAGCGCCTTGATCAGCCAATTGTTGGCGGGTCATCAGAGCGTAGCGCATGTCAAAACATCCGTGGTGTTAGGCCGTTTGAAAGAGAATGGATTAGTGATGTCATAAGCGCACAAAATGCGCCAAAAATGTGCGCTCTGTGCTAATGTGGTGCGGTTTTTATAAAATGAATGCAAAAAACAAGCGTGAAATTCCTGATTAATGCGTGATTTGCCGGTTTTAATGGCGAGTTGCATAAAAAAAACATTTTAAAGTGTGTTAATTATCAATGGGATAAACGCGAACGCCACGACTTCAGCAGCATGATGCTGAGTGTGTGGTGCGTTTTTTGCATCTTAGCCGCATCATTTTGCACTGAGACAAGACCATGGATAACGTTGTACAACAACCTGCACAAATCCCACATTCGCGTATAGAAGATGCATTAGCCATCGTCATGGGAACCTTAATGGTCTCCTTTGGCGTGATGTTGATGAAACAGGCTGGCGCATTGACCGGCAGCACCGCCGGGATCGCGTTTCTTATCAGCTATGTTTCCCCGCTCTCCTTTGGTAGCGCATTTTTCCTGATTAACCTGCCATTCTACTGGCTGGCGGTGAAGCGTATGGGCTGGGAATTCACCATCAAAACCTTCTGTGCCGTTGCGCTGGTGTCACTGTTTACGCACCTGCACCCGATGTACATGCATTTCTCTACGCTAAATCCGATCTACGCCACATTGTTCGGTAACGTCATCACCGGGATTGGGTTTATAGTGTTGTTTCGCCACAAGGCTAGCCTCGGCGGCGTCAATATTCTGGCGCTCTGGCTACAGGATCGCATTGGTTTACGTGCTGGCAAATTGCAAATGGGGATCGACACCTGTGTGGTGTTAGCATCGTTGTTTGTGGTTAGCTGGCAGATGCTTATCGTCTCTATCGCTGGCGCGGTGATCCTGAATCTGATCATCGCCATGAACCATCGCCCAGGACGTTATACGGTCTGATAGTGGCAATTTACTAAAATATTACGAACAATCATGGAGATCTGTACCGTGTTTCAAAACGTTGATGCCTATGCAGGCGATCCAATTCTGTCGCTGATGGAAGCCTTCAAACAAGACCCGCGTGCTAACAAAGTAAACCTGAGCATCGGTCTGTATTATGACGAAGAGGGCATCATTCCTCAGCTGCAGGCGGTTGCCGCAGCGGAAGAACAACTGCACGCTGAGCCACAGCAGGCATCACTGTATCTGCCAATGGAAGGTCTGGTCTCTTATCGTAACGCGATTGCTCCACTGCTGTTTGGCAGCGACCACGCGATGCTGAAAGCGGGCCGTATTGCCTCTATCCAGACGCTGGGTGGTTCAGGTGCACTGAAAGTGGGTGCGGATTTCCTGAAGCGCTACTTCCCGCAATCTGGCGTTTGGGTCAGCGATCCAACCTGGGATAACCACATTGCCATCTTCAACGGTGCAGGCCTCGAAGTGCAAACCTACCCATGGTATGACGCAGAAACCAAAGGCGTGAATTTCGCTGCCTTTATCAGCAAGCTGAAAACCTTGCCAAAACAGAGCATCGTGCTGCTGCACCCGTGCTGCCACAACCCAACCGGCGCAGACCTGACTAACGCCCAGTGGGATGAAGTGACTGAAGTGCTGAAAGCACAGGAGCTGATTCCGTTCCTGGATATCGCTTATCAGGGCTTTGGTGAAGGCATGGAAGAAGATGCGTATGCGATTCGCGCCATTGCTAGCGCGGGCCTGCCAGCCTTCGTAAGCAACTCATTCTCGAAAATCTTCTCTCTCTACGGTGAGCGCGTCGGTGGTCTTTCCATCGTCTGTGCAGATGCCGAAGAAGCTAACCGCGTGTTGGGCCAGCTGAAAGCCACCGTACGTCGTAACTACTCTAGCCCACCGAACTTTGGTGCGCAGGTTGTGGCGCGCGTGTTGAACGATGATGCCCTGAAAGCAAGCTGGCTGGCAGAAGTTGAAGAGATGCGCACCCGCATCATCGCGATGCGTCATGAGCTGGTTAAAGTACTGAGCGAAGCATTGCCAGGCAAAAACTTTGAGTACCTGCTCCAGCAGCGCGGTATGTTCAGCTACACCGGCCTGAGCAAAGAGCAGGTTGATCGTCTGCGTAATGAATTCGGCATTTATCTGGTTGGCAGTGGCCGTATTTGCGTCGCTGGCCTGAACAGCAACAACGTTCATCAGGTCGCTGAAGCTTTTGCTGCCGTGATGTAATTGTTACCTCGCAGTAACTGAAAACCGCCGTCTTTGTACGGCGGTTTTTTTATTGTTGTTAACAGCCAATTGAGAAACAGCAGAGAAGGTCACACTTCATCCTTAAGCGAAGGGAAACGGGTAAAGTCTTGTATTTATGTCTATCGGCTGCTTCATAGAGTTGACGGGTAAGAACAGGCGCAACCGACGCCGTCATCCTATGAGGAACTTTTTATGCCCGTATCTTCTCTCTGCAATAGTCGTCTGCCACAGCTTAAACCCCTCACTTTGATACTGGCTGTTGTGCTAAGCGCGCCAGCTTATAGCCAGGTTTTGACGCGTGATAATGGTTCACCGGTGGGAGACAACCAGAACTCGCAAACCGCAGGCGACACTGGCCCCGTTCTGCTGCAGGACTCACAGCTGATTCAGAAGTTGCAGCGCTTCGACCGGGAAAGAATCCCCGAGCGGGTCGTGCATGCTCGTGGCACAGGTGCGCATGGTGAGTTCACAGCCAGTAAGGATATTAGTGGGTTGACCGTAGCCGGCGTGTTCAAGCCCGGAACGGTAACGCCGGTGTTTGTCCGCTTCTCATCGGTCGTTCATGGTTTGCATTCACCTGAAACGCTGCGCGATCCTCGCGGCTTCGCAACCAAGTTCTATACGGCTGAAGGTAACTGGGACCTGGTATCGAATAACCTGCCAGTCTTCTTTATTCGTGATGCGATTAAGTTCCCGGACATGGTACATGCGTTTAAGCCCGATCCGCGCACGAATCTGGGGAATGATGCGCGTCGGTTTGACTTCTTTTCCCACGTTCCCGAATCCACTCATGGTCTGACACGGCTCTACTCTAATATGGGAACGCCAGCGAGCTATCGGCAGATGGACGGTAACAGTGTGCATGCTTATAAGTTCATCAATGCCAAGGGCGAAGTACATTACGTGAAGTTTCGCTGGAAAACGCTACAGGGAGAAAAAAACCTCGACCCTAAACAAGTAGCAGAGATTCAGGGCACCACCTTCAGTCATATGACGGAAGACCTGGTTGCAGCGATCAACGAGAAAAAATTCCCTAAATGGGATCTCTATATTCAAACCATTAAAGCCAGCGAGCTGGATAAGTTCGATTTTAATCCGCTAGATGCCACTAAAACCTGGCCGGGTATTGCGGAAGTCAAAGTCGGGCAGTTAGTGCTTAATCGCAACACGGCTAACTATTTCCAGGAGACTGAACAGGTCGCCATGTCACCGTCTAACCTGGTACCCGGTATTGAACCCTCTGAAGATCGCCTGCTACAGGGGCGGCTCTTTGCCTACGCGGATACTCAAATCTATCGGGTTGGCACCAACGGCCTCTCCTTGCCGATCAACGCACCTAAAGTTGCAGTGAACAATGGCAATCAGGATGGGGCCATGAATGGCGCAGTGACTGATACGCAAGGTGTGAATTATCAACCCAGCCGCAGTTATCCACGCGAAGAACTGGCAAGCGCACGCTATAGCCAACTGGCGATTTCCGGGCACACCCAGCAGAAAGTGATTCATAAACCACAAAACTTCAAACAGGCCGGTGAGCTGTATCGCTCTTTCAATGAAAAAGAGCGGGCCGATCTGATTGGATCACTCGGCAGTTCATTAGCGACCGCAGACAGTACCAGTCGTCAGATCATGTTGTCTTACTTCTATAAAGCGGACAAGGAGTATGGTGAGCGGCTAGCGCGCGTGACGGAAGATGACATTAAAACCATCGCGGCAATGGCAGAAAAACTCGAAGATTAACCGGTAGATAATGCGGCGGTGGGTTGAACCGTCGCATTAATTTTATCGGCGGGTTTACCTTTTTCTGTGTTGCTGCACACTTAAGCGAGGTGATGCAAACAGGAAAAATCTATGTGGCTTCAAACCCATTTCAGTCTTAGCCCTAAATCGCGCGGTTTTCATCTGGTGACGGATGAAATTGTCAGCCAGCTACCGCATCTGGCACGGGTAAAAACCGGGCTGCTCCATCTGCTGCTCCAGCACACGTCTGCTTCTTTAACGCTGAATGAAAATTGTGATCCCACGGTACGCAGCGATATGGAACAACATTTTTTGCGCCACGTCCCAGAAAATGCGCCCTATGAGCACGATTATGAGGGGCGGGATGATATGCCTGCACACATCAAGTCTTCCCTGCTAGGCGTTTCACTGTGCTTGCCGGTCAGTCGGGGCAAGCTACAGCTGGGCACCTGGCAAGGCATTTGGTTAGGTGAACATCGTATTCGTGGCGGAGCACGGCGCATTGTGGCAACGCTGCAAGGAGAAGAAGAATGACGCTTTCGGATTTACTTTCGTACTGTATGACGAAACCTGGGGCAGAACAGCAGGTACACAACGACTGGAAAGCCACGCAAATTCAGTATGATGGCATATTGTTTGCCATGGTACATGAAGTGGAAGGCCGTCCGGCTGTATCGCTGAAATCGACCCAAGCCCTAGCCGATCTGCTCCGGGAACAGCACAGCGATGTGCTTCCCAGCCAGCGTTTAAATAAGGCGCACTGGAGTACAGTCTATCTGGATGGATCGTTAAAAGATTCTCAGCTCTACGCGCTGGCAGAAGCGTCATATCAGCAGGCGGTGGCGGCTAAAGAGGCGGAACTGCGGGCAGGTCAGTGACCCGCCCGCCGGGGATTAATTACGAAGTGAATCGAGATCGATCACGAAGCGGTATTTCACATCGCTTTTCAGCATGCGCTCGTAGGCTTCATTGATTTGCTGCATATCAATCAGCTCAATATCTGACACGATATTGTGCTGGCCGCAGAAATCCAGCATCTCTTGTGTTTCCGCGATGCCACCAATCAGCGAGCCTGCAATGCTGCGGCGTTTGAAGATCAGGTTAAACACCTGCGGTGCTGGGTGATCGTGCTCTGGTGCCCCCACCAGCGTCATGTTGCCATCCAGTTTCAGCAGGGTGATAAACGGGTTCAGGTCATGCTGTGCTGCAACCGTATTCAGGATAAAGTCAAAGCTGTTGGCATGAGCCGCCATCTGATCGGCATCTTTAGAGATAACCACTTCATCTGCGCCCAGACGTTTACCATCTTCGATTTTGCCCGGCGAAGTGGTGAACAACACAACATGCGCGCCCATCGCATGGGCAATTTTCACGCCCATATGACCGAGGCCACCCAGTCCAACGATACCCACTTTTTTACCTGGGCCAACGTTCCAGTGACGCAGCGGTGAGTAGGTGGTGATACCAGCACACAGCAGGGGAGCTACACCCGCGAGGTCAAGATTCTCCGGGACACGCAGCACGAAGTTTTCATCGACCACGATAGAAGTGGAGTAGCCGCCGAAGGTGATAGCGCCCGTTTCGCGATCTTCACCGTTATAGGTGCCGACAAAGCCATTCTCGCAGTACTGCTCCAGTCCCTGAGCGCAGCTTGGACAGCTACGGCAAGAGTCGACCATACAGCCAACGCCCACCAGATCGCCCACTTTATATTTACCGGTATGTGCACCTACAGCGGTAACACGACCGACAATTTCATGGCCTGGCACTACAGGGAAAATGGTGTTCTTCCACTCATTGCGAGCCTGGTGGAGATCGGAGTGGCAGACGCCACAGAATAACACTTCAATTTGTACATCATGGGCGCGCAGTTCACGCGGCTTGTAGTCAAACGGTACCAGCGCAGATTTAGCATCCTGGGCGGCATAGGCGTGCGAAATATTCATGGTGTCTCCAGTTTGATGTGTCGTGAGTATCTTCGAAGAGTAGGCGGTGAGAGATCACCGCAAAACGCGGCAACGCCAGTAGCGTGCCAAAGGGGAACAGGAGAAAGGATAGTCACTGAGCGGCATAGCGTATATGCCTGTATGTGTCGAAATCTTGCCTGTTTCTCCACACCTGCGGGGAAACAGGCGAGAAGAAACAGGTACAGGAGAACGGTTTACGCTTTGTTCAGCAGCGGTTTGAGGAAGCGTGCCGTGTGCGACTGCTCACACTCAGCAACGGTTTCCGGTGTGCCAGCCACCAGGATTTGGCCGCCGCCGCTGCCGCCTTCTGGGCCGAGATCGACAATCCAGTCTGCGGTTTTGATTACATCGAGGTTGTGCTCAATCACCACGATGGTATTACCCTGATCGCGCAGCTGATGAAGGACTTCCAGCAGTTGCTGAATATCGGCAAAGTGCAGGCCGGTGGTCGGTTCATCCAGAATATAGATGGTCTGACCGGTGCCGCGTTTCGACAGTTCACGCGCCAGCTTCACACGCTGTGCTTCACCGCCGGAAAGCGTCGTGGCGGACTGCCCGAGGCGAATATACGACAGGCCCACGTCAATCAGCGTTTGCAACTTACGCGCCAGTGCTGGCACTACGTCGAAGAACTCGCGTGCTTCTTCAATCGTCATCTCCAGCACTTCGTGAATGCTTTTGCCTTTGTATTTGATCTCCAGCGTTTCACGGTTATAGCGTTTGCCTTTGCACTGATCGCAGGGAACGTAGATATCTGGCAGGAAGTGCATTTCCACTTTCAGCACGCCATCACCCTGACAGGCTTCACAACGCCCGCCGCGCACGTTAAAGCTGAAACGCCCTGGGTTATAACCGCGCGAACGTGATTCAGGCACACCGGCAAACAGCTCACGCACCGGGGTGAAAATGCCGGTATAGGTGGCGGGGTTGGAGCGTGGTGTACGGCCAATCGGGCTTTGGTCGATATCGATGACCTTGTCAAAGTGTTCCAGCCCGGAGACTTCGCGATACGGAGCCGGTTCGCTGTTCACTGCGCCATTAAGCTGGCGCTGAGCGATCGGGAACAGCGTATCGTTGATCAAGGTCGATTTGCCTGAACCGGAGACACCGGTAATGCAGGTAAACAGGCCGACAGGCAGCGTCAGAGTGACATCTTTGAGGTTGTTACCCCGCGCGCCGCTCAGCTTCAACACTTTGCTCGGATCACCTTTAACGCGCTCCTGGGGAACCGCGATCTCGCGCTTGCCGCTGAGGAACTGACCCGTCAGTGAAGCCTCTTGCGCCATAATTTCATGCACCGTACCTTCTGCGACGATTTGCCCGCCGTGCACACCGGCACCTGGGCCAATATCAATCACATGGTCTGCGGCGCGAATGGCATCTTCATCATGTTCCACGACGATCACGGTATTGCCGAGGTTACGCAGGTGAATCAGGGTTTCCAGCAGGCGTTCGTTATCGCGCTGGTGCAGGCCAATCGATGGCTCATCCAGCACATACATGACGCCCACTAAGCCAGCCCCAATCTGGCTGGCGAGGCGAATACGCTGCGCTTCGCCGCCGGAGAGGGTTTCTGCCGAGCGGGACATTGATAGATAGTTCAGGCCCACATTGACCAGGAAGCTCAGGCGATCGCCAATCTCTTTCAGGACTTTTTCGGCAATTTTGGCGCGTTGTCCGCTGAGTTTCAGGTTGCGGAAGAAGTCCATTGCATGGCCGATGCTCATATCTGAAATCGTCGGCAGCGTGGTGTTCTCGACAAACACATGGCGCGCTTCACGACGCAGACGTGTGCCTTCGCAACTGGTGCAGGAGCGGTTGCTGATGTATTTCGCCAGATCTTCGCGAACGGCGGCAGACTCAGTCTCTTTGTAACGGCGCTCCATGTTATGCAGCACGCCTTCAAACGGATGGCGTCTGACCGAGGTATCGCCGCGATCGTTGATGTATTTGAACTCGATGCTCTCTTTGCCTGAGCCGTACAAAATCACCTGTTGGGTTTTATCGTCGAGGCTGTTGAACGGCGCTTCGACGTCAAAATTGAGGTGCTCAGACAGTGAGCGCAGCATCTGGAAATAGTAAAAGTTCCGGCGATCCCAGCCGCGAATCGCGCCGCCAGCCAGCGAAAGCTCTGGGTTTTGTACCACGCGATCGGGATCGAAATATTGTTGCACGCCAAGCCCGTCACAGGTTGGGCAAGCACCGGCTGGGTTGTTGAAGGAGAACAGGCGAGGTTCCAGTTCACGCATGCTGTAGCCGCAAACCGGGCAGGCAAAGTTGGCCGAAAACAGCAGTTCTTCTGCTTCTTTGTCGTCCATATCGGCCACAATCGCGGTGCCACCAGACAGCTCCAGCGCCGTTTCGAAAGATTCGGCCAGGCGGGTTGCCAGATCGTCACGCACTTTGAAACGATCAATCACCACTTCAATGGTGTGTTTCTTTTGCAGTTCTAGCTTAGGGGGATCGGAGAGATCGCACACTTCGCCGTCGATCCTGGCGCGAATGTAGCCCTGAGACGCCAGATTCTCCAGCGTCTTGGTGTGTTCACCTTTACGATCTTTCACCACCGGTGCCAGCAACATCAGGCGACGGCCTTCATCCTGCTCCAGGACCTGATCGACCATCTGGCTGACCGTCTGTGCGGCTAACGTGACGTCGTGGTCCGGGCAGCGCGGTTCCCCCACGCGTGCAAACAGCAGGCGCAGGTAATCGTGAATTTCAGTGATGGTGCCCACGGTTGAACGTGGGTTGTGCGACGTGGATTTCTGTTCGATGGAAATGGCAGGAGAAAGCCCTTCGATGTGGTCTACATCGGGTTTTTCCATCAGCGACAGAAACTGACGCGCATACGCAGAGAGCGATTCTACGTAACGGCGCTGGCCTTCAGCGTACAGGGTATCGAAGGCGAGCGAGGATTTTCCTGAGCCAGACAGACCGGTGATCACAATCAGTTTGTCACGCGGAATGGTCAGGTTAATGTTTTTCAAATTATGGGTGCGAGCACCGCGAACTTCGATCTTATCCATTCACATTTCCCGGATTAGCAACACTCGCCATGCCTTGCTGACATGACCAGCAGAACGCATCATTATGGCACAAAAAAAAAGCTGAATAAATATCCAGTACTCTTTGCAATTTGGTGACAAACCAGGCGAAAATGGAACCCTGCTCGGAAAGTGGGAACTCCACGTGTGACGTGGTAGAATTCACGGTTTAGACTTTAAGCATCAACTCATCGGGAGACACCAACATGGCCAGTCGTGGCGTTAACAAAGTGATTCTAGTCGGGAATCTGGGTCAGGATCCGGAAGTACGTTACATGCCAAATGGTGGCGCGGTGGCGAACATTACGCTGGCAACGTCAGAAAGCTGGCGTGACAAGCAAACCGGTGAGAACAAAGAGATCACCGAATGGCACCGTGTTGTGCTGTTTGGCAAGTTAGCCGAAGTAGCCGGTGAATACCTGCGTAAAGGCTCTCAGGTTTACATTGAAGGCCAGCTGCGTACCCGCAAATGGCAGGACCAGAGCGGTCAGGAAAAATACACCACCGAAGTCGTGGTTAACGTTGGCGGCACCATGCAGATGCTGGGCGGACGTCAGCAGGGTGGTAACGCAGGCGCTCCAATGGGCGGCGGTCAGGGCCAGAGCAACAACAACAACGGTTGGGGCCAGCCACAGCAGCCACAGGGCGGCAACCAGTTCAGCGGCGGCGCGCAGTCTCGTCCGCAGCCACAACAGCAGAGTGCCCCGGCGAATAACGAACCGCCGATGGACTTTGATGACGACATTCCATTCTGAGTGGAATAAAGCCACCGCGTTAAATCATACTTGATGTAATGTTTTAACTGGTTGTCTTTCAAAGAAAAAGCAATTTAGAGCCCTGCGAGTGTGCAACATTCGCAGGGCTTTTTTATTTTCCGCTGCCTGCATAAATGTTTATTGCGCGAGTGCTGTAAAAGCGAGGACTGCGATTTCAAACAATGTGCTGCGCTACAGCCTGTGGACTCTGCGTCAGTAGCCGGGAGGTAACATAAAAATTACCATCAAAGCGAGGGCACTCCTCAACATTAAGTGAGGATTAGCGCGCGCTTAAAGGAAAAAATGTGTGCCTGGGTAGCGCTGGCTGCGTGCTGTTTATCACCGGAAGCGAGTGCATTGATAATCTCGTTATGCTCATCAATCACTTCATCAATATGGTCACGATTAGACAGGGTCGTTGCCCAGAAACGTTGGGTCTGAGCATGTATGACGCTAAGAATGTCTGAGAGACGGCGATTGCCTGCGATATCAGCCAGCACCTGATGAAACTCGCGGTCTAATAACATCATTTTTTCGCGGTTACGTGACTTACCTGCCAGAGCAATTTGCTGATTCAGGTCACGCAGTTGTTGAATGTGTGACTCGCTGGCTTTCTGGCTGGCAAGCTCAGCACAGAGCGTCTCGTTTACCAATCGCACCTCAATCAATTCCAGCGCATCGTCAATCGACAGAGGGGCAACCATTACGCCTTTACGTGGAATGATCTGCAACAGCCCCTCGGTTGCCAGACGGTGAATCGCCTGGTTGATGGGGGTACGTCCCATTTCTAAATCATCCATGACTTGAGCAGTATTTAAATATTCCCCGGGCTTGTAACGCAGGGTGGTCAGCCGGTATCTGAACGCCAGATAGGCCTGTTCATTTAACGAAAGACTCTTCTCTGGGTTGGCCGGGTTCACACTTTCAGTAACTGACTCACTCATCACGACATTCCTTTTTTTGCCTGTGAGACATATTACACAAAAAAGTGGCATGAAAATCGCTAGTTTGAAATCACTGTGAAATTTCACTGTGATTTTTAAAGAGAGGATTATCGCATGCACCTTCAGTTCACTCTCGGCGATCAAACCGCCACGACCCTCGATGTTGAGGTTACTCATTTTATTATTGCGGGTTGGGCAGGACGCGATAAAGACGCTGTTTTGCACCACATCAGGGAACTTGAGGCTTTAGGCGTGCCCGCTCCTGGTGCAGTGCCCCTGTTCTATCGTGTCGCAACTAATCAGCTAAGCCAGCAGCAGCAGCTGGAAGTGGTGGGAAATGAAACCTCCGGTGAAGCCGAGCCTTTCGTGTTCTTCCATCGCGGGGAGTGGTGGGTTTCTCTCACCTCTGACCACACTGACCGCTATCTGGAGACATTTAGCGTAGCGCTCTCCAAGCAAGCCTGTATTAAACCCGTTGCCCGCACTGCCTGGCGCATGGTGGAGGTGATTGAGCACTGGGATTCACTGGTGCTGACCTCATGGATTAAAGAGCACGATGAGTGGGTGGTTTATCAGCAAGGCACGCTTGCCTCACTGCTTACGCCGCAAGAGCTGTTGGCGCGTTATCTGGAGGGAGCTGAAGCGAGAGAAGGAATGGCGATGTCCTGCGGCACCTTAGGGGCTATTGGCGGCATTCGCCCGGCCAGTGAATTCCGTATGTCTCTGCACGATCCCGTGTTGAAGCGCACGCTGGAACACGCTTATCAAACCGGTGCACTGCCGGTGGTGGCATAAGGAGCTCGCTGATGACCACACTCTGGCAAGCCAGTCAGCAACTGCTGGCCGGTGAAACGGGTCCTGAAAGCTTCACCGCATCGGCACTGCATGCAGCACAAGATCCGGCGAAAGAGGGCGCACGCGTTTTTACCAGGCGCTATGTATCTCAGGCAGCACAACAGGCGACTGACGCGGCACAGCGCTGGCAGAAGCAGCAATCTCGCAGTGCAATTGATGGTTTACCTGTCAGCATCAAAGATCTCTTTGATGTTCAGGGCGAGGCAACGACGGCGGGTTCTCATCTTCTCCTGAATGCAGCGCCAGCCGTGGCTAACGCCAGTGTGGTCGATCGCCTGCAACAGGCGGGTGCCGCGGTGGTTGGCAAAACCAATATGACCGAGTTTGCCTTCTCAGGGCTGGGTATCAACCCACATTTCGGCACACCGGCTAATCCCTGGAAGCGAGCAGAACAACGTATTCCGGGCGGATCTTCCTCCGGTGCGGCCGTCGCCGTAGCTGATGGCATGTGTCTCGGCGCAATTGGCACGGATACAGGGGGATCAGTGCGCATCCCTGCTGCACTGTGCGGATTGACCGGCTTTAAACCTACAGCCAGCCGGATCAATCAGGCAGGAACTTTGCCGCTCTCTACCTCTCTCGACAGTATTGGCGTGATTGCCCATGACGTTCGCAGCTGCTGGCTGCTCGATAGCGTCATTGCGCAACAGCCGCTGGAGATGCAAGAGGTTGATTTGCACAGAGCGCGCTTTGCTATCCCACAGACGCGTGTACTGGACGGATTGGATAGCGATGTGGCTGATGCCTGGAAAAAGGCAATTCACACCCTGCAGCAGGCAGGCGCAACGCTAATCGATATTCCACTCAATGAGTTGGATGAACTGAACAGCATGAATGCCCGTGGCGGTATTACGGCGTATGAGGCGTGGCAGTGGCACCAACAAACCGTGCTGGCGCAGCCGGAAGCTTACGATCCTCAAGTACTGGTGCGCGTACAGCGGGGCAGCCATCTCACCGCTCAGGATGCGGAAGTGCTTTATCAACAACGGCAAGCCTGGCAGCGCCGTGTAAATGCTGCCCTGGTCGGCTTTGACGCTTTACTGATGCCAACTGTGCCCTGTATCGCGCCTGGCATTGCTTCACTGGATGACCCACAGCGTTACATGGAGATCAATGCCCTGATGCTGCGCAACACCAGCGTAATCAACATGCTGGATGGCTGTGCGCTCTCTTTACCTTGCCACACCGCCGGCAGTGCGCCGGTTGGCCTAAGCCTTGCTTCTGTTCATGGTGACGATGCCCGCTTAATCAGCTGGTCTCTTGCCGTGGAAACTGCCCTCAACTGGAGATCCTGATAATGACTCAACCTCACGGCATGCTGTTTGTCGCCACTAACATTAGTGCTGAAGATGAAGCTGATTTTAACCAGTGGTATGACCATGAACACGTTGAAGAGCGCGTGGCGATCAGTGGGTTCTTAAGTGGAACGCGCTATCAGGCGATCAACGCTGAGCGCAAATATCTTGGCTTATATGAAACCGAATCGTTGGAAGCGTTCACCAGCGCGGACTATCACGCGGCGTTCACTCGCCAAACTGAGTGGTCCGTGAAAAATCTGCAAAAAATGGTGAACCCGATGCGCCGGGTCAGTGCCGTTACCCATCGCCATGGTCAAGGCAGTGGCAATAATCTGGCGGTGGTGACGTTAAGCAGCTTCGATAGCGACATGTTAATCGCATGGCAGCAACAGGTCAGCCAGACGTCAGGCTATATCTCTTCCAGCTTACTGACCCCGGATGCTGAACTCAGCTCACCTTTGCCGATGGAGCCCAAAACACCGCGTCAGATGCTCCCCATGCTGCTGATTCACTGCAGCGACGCGCAAACTTGTGATCAACTGGCGACGACCGCAGCCGCAGCACTTTCAGGCGTAAGTCAACGTTATGCCCTGAGCTGGCAGCTCACTAAACAGGAGTTGGCACATGGCTAATACAGATTCCTCTTTGCAGCAGACGGTGCGCGCTAAGCGCACCACTTCGAAAACCGGTCGACTGGCTGCGGCCAGTTCGATTGGAACCGCGCTGGAATGGTATGACTTTACGGTTTACAACATCATGGCAGCCCTGGTGTTCAATCATGTCTTTTTCCCCAGCTTCGATCCGCTGGTCGGTACCATTCTGGCCTTCTCGACCTATGCGGTTGGCTACATTTCACGTCCGCTTGGTGGATTTGTCTTTGGTCATTTAGGGGATGTGGCCGGTCGTAAAGCGGTGCTGATCATCACGTTGGTGATCATGGGTGTGACCACTGCGCTCATGGGATTACTGCCAGGCTATGCCGTTTGGGGGATCTGGAGTCCTGTGCTGCTGGTCGCGCTGCGTTTTGTGCAAGGTATTGCGTTAGGGGGCGAATGGGCAGGCGCAGTATTGCTTTCGATGGAGCATGGCGATCCTGACAAGCGCGGACGTAACGCCTCCTTTGCGCAAGTTGGGCCATCTTGCGGAACGCTCATTGGCACGGGCTTTATTACCTTAGTGACGGTATTGATGAGTGCCGAGCAGTTCCAGGCCTGGGGTTGGCGCATTCCCTTCCTGCTCAGCCTGCTGTTGGTGATGTTTGGTTTGTGGCTGCGTCGCGGTGTGGAAGAGACGCCGACTTTTGTCGCTATGCAGGCTGCGGAGAAAACGACGCATACCCCGTTAAAAGAGGTGTTTGTGCGTTATCCGAAACAGCTGCTGATTGCCGGTGGTTCACGTATTGGTTCTGATGTGCTCTACGCACTGGTGGTGGTGTTTACCCTGACTTATGTCACCACGGTGCTAGAACTGCCGCGTCCGTTGGCATTAATGGCAACGATGTTGGGGGCGATCGGTAACGCAATTACTGTACCGATGTTTGGCGCGCTGTCAGATAAGTGGGGCCGCCGTCCGGTTTATATCACCGGGGCATTACTGGCGATTGTCTGGTCGTTTGTGTTCTTCGTATTGCTCGACAGTACCCAACCGGTATTGATTGTGCTGGCGGTCATCGGCGGGTTGCTGATCCATGCGATGATGTATGGTCCGCAGGCAGCCTTTGTCACTGAACAGTTCCCCAGTCATGTGCGTTATGCTGGATCGTCACTGGCCTATACCCTGGCAGGCATTATTGGTGGTGGCTTTGCACCGTTGATTATCACGACGCTGTTTAAGGAAATGGGTAGCACGCTGTGGGTGTCGCTGTATGTCAGTTTGGCGCTGGCCATCACGCTGTTTGCCCTGTGGAAAGCGAAAGAAACAGCACACAAACACCTTTGATAAACTCTTATGCGTGACCATGATTGACATGAAAAAACCTCACAGGACGAGGTTTTTTCATGTCTGGCAGTCAGCGGATTGCGTTCAGGAACCCGGCCAACTGCCATTTTTCTACCGCTTTAAAATCAACCCCCCACAATATGCGTGCCGGTTTCACCACGTAGTGCGGCTGGCAGACATTCCGGCGTAGTGATGATGACGCGTTTTCCTCCCTGCCGTAAAAAGGCCAGGCTGGCCTCGATTTTTGGCAGCATACTGCCTGGCGGGAAGTGCCCTTCTTGGCTATAGCGCTGCATCTCGCTCGCAGTGACTTCACCCAATGCCTGCTGCTCTGGCTTGCCAAAGTGTACGCACACTTTTTCTACGCCAGTGGTGATCACCAGCACATCGGCCTTGATCTCTTCTGCCAGCAAGGCCGTGGAGAGATCTTTGTCGATCACGGCATCGATGCTGCGGTAATCGCCATTGGCAGCGCGCAGCACGGGAATACCGCCGCCGCCCACGCCAATCACTACAAAGCCTTGTTGCGCCAGAGCTTTTATCGCATCAGCTTCCACAATACGCTGCGGCTGCGGCGAAGCGACCACGCGACGGAAACCGCGTCCGGCATCTTCAATAAAGTGCCAGTCGGGGTTGGCTTCTAGTAAAGCATCGCGCTCTTCGGCCGTGAAAAATGCCCCAATCGGCTTGGTTGGGGTGATAAAGCCAGCATCTTCGGCATCGACTTCGACCTGAGTGACCACCGTCACGGCTTTTTTACCGTTAAGTGTCTGGAGGCGATTATTCAGTGCCTGCTGGATCAGATAACCAATGCCGCCCTGAGTATCAGCCACGCAGTTGGCGAGTGGCGTCAAAGGCAGACCTTCATGCTGATGTGCCAGCTCGGCGCGACGCAGATCCAGCCCTACCTGTGGACCGTTACCGTGGGTCAGCACCACATCAATATTGTTGCCCAGCATCTCCAGCACGGTATCCGCCACCTGTTTGACGGCCTCGGCCTGGTGAGCAACCGACTGACTCTGGTTATCTTTCACAATACTGTTGCCACCAATGGCAACCACAACGAGTTGTTTCATCTCTGTTTCCAGTACTGGGGCGAGCATGAGCTCGCCCGAGGTGTTATGCGGTTTTATCAGCAGGCTGTGTGACAGCGGTTTCACGGCTATCGAGGAAATGTTTTACGACCAGCATGGCGGCCATCATCAGATAGGCGATGACGAACAGCATGGAAGTCCCCTGAGCCAGGCCTAAAGCAGGCGCATGAATAATGCCGAGCAGTGCGAGGAAGGCACCGCAAGCCGCAGCAATTGCGCCACGCAGCGGTTTATTCATGATGGCGAAGATAGCGATGCAGCCCCACAGCATACTGGCCAGCGGCGCACCGCTGCCGAGATGCACTAATCCATCCCAGTAGACGCCTTTGCTGTGCAGCACATCGGTGCCGATTTCGCTGGCTGAGGTGCCCGCGGCACTCAGTACGCTCTTCATCATGGTCAGCGCCCAGTTGGCAATCCACGGGAACAGACAGATAAAGATCACCGGCACTTCTGCTTTCGGGGTTTCCCGTACCACCTGATTGGCGGTCACCACGCCGATAAACACCAGAATCGGCACGATGGCGGTCATCGGGATGATGGAGAGCATAAAAGCACCGAGGCCAAACAGCGGTACGATAAACATCGTCACACCAGAAGCCAGGGTATAACCGATGCGTGCGCCCATCTGTTTCCAACCGGCATGGCCGACATACACCGTGACCGGGAAAGGATTGCCCATCAGGCAGCCGAGAATTGAGGCCAAGCCATTGGTTAACATCACGTTACGGGTGTTGTACTCATCCCCTGCGGCATGCGCACTCTCAATGTTCTCCAGATCGAAGATGTAGTTCGCCAGACCCAGAGGCACGGCAGAAGCGAGATAAGGCAACGCATGAGGTAAGCCATCCATAAAGCTGGAGATCTGAATTGTCGGTGGATGGAAACCAAATGAAGCGATAGAGGCTTTGATCGCTTCCGGGCTTTGCAGGCCAGAAATCCAGGCCAACGCCGCACCGGCAATCAGCAGCAGCAGCCCGGTTGGGATGCGGGCAAATATTGGCTTCTTACCAAACCAGTTGATAAAAATCAGCAGCAGTACGATGAACGAAACGGTTGGTGCTTCAAAGGCCTGAAGCATCGGGTTCATGGCCAGCAGCAGCAGGCCCAGACCAGACAGGCAAGAGAGCAGCACGGTGCGTGGGATCATCCGGCGGATCGATTCGCCAAGGAATGATCCCCCGATCAGGATCAGCGCTTCAACGAAGCACCACACCAGGCCAATCTGGATCGCAAACTCAGCATCACCAGTGGTTTGATACACCGGCATCAGCACGAGAAACGTGACGGTAAATATTGAGGGTGCGCTAGGGCCGGAAGGCAGTGCAGTCACATCACTGCGGCCGGTGTGTTTTGCCATCTGGATACCAAACCAGGTGTAGCAAATCGCCGCTGTCATTACGGCCAGGCCAAAGGCAGGCGCAATACGGCCGTAGACGATCTCAGTTGGAATGCCGACCACAAAAATCAGCAGTCCCATCATCGTCAGCAAGTTAGTGAGGTTATTGGTCATCAGGCCGAAATAGCCCGCCCAATCGCCTCGTGTCCACTGGAGTTTTAAACGGTTCATGAAAGAGTGTCCTTCACAGGGTCATATGTGCCGGGCGGTTAGCCCGGTCCTGCAGGTGAACAACATGCGCGATGCGTTATAAAAGGGGCGTGTTATCGCCCCGGCTGCTCTTACTGGCAGTAGCGATCGCGGTAGTGCAACAAAGCCTGTTCAAAGCAGGCAAACGGCGGGTAGACGATACCCGCGCCGATCATGCCGATCCCGGCATCTTTATGGGCGATAGCGGTGTTGATCACCGGTAAAATGCCGCTGCTGCCCACTTTAGTGATATCGATGGCGGTAGGCACACCGGTAAAGGAGAGCAGGGGGATCGTGACGTTCGGATTGGTGCCGAGAGTGATTTCCTGCATTTTACGCGAGAAATCAATCGCTTCATCTACGGTTCCACCCACCAGCGCCACAATGGCTGGCGCGGTTGCCATCGCAAACCCACCAATGCCGTATGTCTCGGTGATGGCGCTGTCGCCAATATCCAGGCCTGAATCTTCCGGCTTATAGCCCGCAAACATCGGACCAATCACCTGCTGGGCGGGGCCGGTAAACCACTGGCCTGGCAAACCGCTGATACGCAGGCCAAACTCCACGCCGTTACGCGCCATGGTGGTGACCACGGTGCTGTATTCAATGCCGTGTGCTGCATCCATGGCAGCTTTACACATTGCCATCCAGGTGGGGCCAGAGAAGTAGTCGCTGCTGGCAACAAACTCAAACACTTCTCGCTGCTGTGCGACCGGATAACCGGTCTGAATCAGCCACGGCGTTAATGCCTGAATCAGCAACGTGGTGCCCGCATTGTTACGGTTGTGGCACTCATCACCCATGTGCAGGGCCTGAGAAAGCATCAGGCGCAGGTCGATTTCACCGGCCAGTTTCATGGCATCACGTAACATTGGGCCAAGCACATCACGCATCCAGATCAGACGTTCGATAACGCTCTGATCGTTAGCGCCCATGCGCAGGATCTTGGCCATCTGCTCGCTGAGGTTGGTGAAAGCGCGGTTACCGTAGGTTTTGTTTTCGACGATATGCATGAACATTGAAGCGGAGGTCACGCCCGCCATCGACCCGACACAGTCATGTTCGTGGCAAGGGGAGAAGGTGATTGCCCCCGAAGCTGCCAGGATAGCCGCTTCTTCAACACTCTGTGCCAGTCCTTCAAACACCAGCGCCCCGGTCACGGCTCCGCGCATTGCACCACACATGTTTTCCCAACTGACGGGAGGCCCGGCGTGCAAAATGGTGGTAGGCGTCATGCCTGGAACCACGTTGATCGCCTGGTCAAAACCAACCAGAACCGGATGAGACTGGATTATGCGCTCCAGCGCCTGCTGGTTAGCGGCCGCAATTTTATCCGCAAGGCGGGGATCGGCGATTTGATCCAACGCTTCTACCACCTGCATGTTGCCCTGACCTGGCGGTGTCCAGTCGAGATGTGTCACCGCAACATGCTGGCTTTTCAGATCGTCACGAAACAGCGCGATGCCGACATTAATGACGTTTAGTGGTTGATTAAACAGTGTCTGGCTCATCAGGCGTTCTCCCCTTTACAGACAAATTCACGCGCCAGCAGACCGGTATTGGTACTGCTGCTGGCCCAGATCACTCCCGCATCGGTTAATAGCTGGCACTGCTGGTGCAGAGACGGGGTATCCAGATCGGTGCCGAGCACATAACCGAGGATCTCCAGTGGACGTTGATCCGCTGCGGCGATCGCTTTTGCTTCGCGGATCGCCTCGATCATCACGCCGACCGGATCGGTGTGCGATCCAAAACCGAGCACAAAATCCATCACGATCACGGCGACTTCGGGATCGCGCGCTTCCTGGATCAGGCGGCTGATACGATTGGTGGGATCGATCATGGGATGAGGTTTGCCATTGGTGAAGTCATCATCACCGAAGTCAAGGAAGGTGTGCCCCTGGCTCTGGTTGACATCTTGCAGACGGAAGGCCGGATCGGGGTGAATATTGCTGTAAACCTCTGGGTGTTTTTCCATGGCAGCAAACATCGCTTCATCACACAGCGTACCGCCGCAGAACAGGCCACGAATGTATTTCTGTTGTGGGGTCAGACGAGCACGCACCTCTTCAATCAGTGGCAGATTCAGCGGATGAAGATCGAGGCTGGATTCCTTAACGCCTGTCAGCAGAATCGCTTTCAGTGCCGCTTGCTTGGTGGCACGGGCGAACTGTAAGCCCGCTTCATCTTCAGGCTGTGGCTGACGACCAAGGAAGCAAACCACCACCGGCTTATGGCACAGGCGAGCGCGAGCCAGCACTTTCTCTGCCACTGCTGGAGCAGGGGGCTTAGAGATAAGCACGATCACTTCGGTTTGCGCGTCGGCTTCCAGCATTGCTATGGCATCCAGCATCATCAGGCCACCGATCTGCTCACTGAGATCGCGTCCACCGGTGCCGATGAGCTGTGAAATACCGCCGCCAAACTCATGAATACGTACGCTCAGCTCCTGACTACCTGTGCCGGAAGCGCCCACAATACCAATGTTGCCGCGACGAACCGCGTTGCCAAAGCAGAGTGCAGCACCGTTGATAATGGCTGTGCCGCAGTCAGGTCCCATCATCAATAAGCCTTTTTCGTGGGCTAATTGCTTGAGGGCCAATTCGTCAGCCAGCGAGACGTTGTCAGAAAACAGCATGACGTTGAGATCGTTTTCCAGCGCCAGACGGGCTTCACGCGCGGCAAACAGGCCATTCACCGCGATAACCGCAAGATTGCTGTCTGGGTTATGCGCTTTTGCGCTGCCTAATGTGGCAAAACTTGCTTCGTGGCTGCCACTGTTGCTCCCTTTCTGGGTGAACAGCGCTTCGATTGCCAGCAGATTCTCTTCATTCGCCTCATCGCTGTGGCCTTTGATGATAATCATCAGATCGCCATTGCGTGCAGCTTCCAGCTCGGGCGTCATCAGCCCAAGGTTGTTCAGAACGCCTTTGTTCATCTCTGTCGCCATTGCGACAAACGCCTGCTCAACGCCATCTAACTGATTAGCCTTAGTAGAAACAGACATTAATGAGACGGAGTCAAAGTAGGTGTTGGGTTTAATCACTATCTTGACGGACATAATGCTCTCCGATTTCCGCAGTCAAAGCGCAGGCGTCTGCGATACCGCAGAGCATGTCGCAGCCTGAACTCGACCCGATTTCTTTTATCTTTTGAATGGCGGGTTTAATGGCTTGCCGGTTGTTACTCAGCAGTGTCGTAATAAACTCACCAACATGTTCGCGATAACGGTGCTGTAAATGGTGCTCCAGCGTAATCGCACTTAATAACGTGGTTTTTGGTTTCCCGGATGCCAGCGCATCAATTAAAAAAGGTCGATATTTTTCACCAGGATGGCCTGGCAGGAAAAATATCATGCTAAATCCACATAACCAGTCATCCCCTGAAGGGGTCAAACCGATGCCAAGTCCGATGAGACTGCGCATGGCCGGCGTGGGATCCAGATTATTCTTTATCGACGTTATAATGGCCTGTCGGCCTTGTTGTAATAATGTTGCGAGTTGTTGATGAAATAAATTATCACCGCGATATTTAAACAGACTATTGCTATATCTAATTTCACTATTAATGAGCTGTTGCCATGAGCGCCAGCAAACAGTATTTAATTCCTCCCGAGTAATGGATATTACCGGCGGATGCCAGATAGCGCAGTGGGTGTAATCTATCCACTTATCTGTGCCGATCGCGATGCCGTGCGGGGAAAATGCGACCGTTTCACCGGGACGAAACAACGTATTAAAGTGCGTAGTGGCGATTCTGCAGCTATTCGGGCCGTTGTCATATTCCTGGCTCAGCAGGGTGAAAAGCTGTTGCTGCTGAGGCTGATACAGATTCACCGCGCGACGAAACACCTGCTGAACAACCCCTGTTAACGACTGGCGGGGGAATTTCGTATCAGCAGAGAGCGCTGCAACGCACAATCTGGGGTGCGTTGAGATAGCATTTCTCCTTAGATCAGGCTCCGGCGGCGATCAGCAGCTCAGCCATTTCGTGGTAGCCTTTCTCACGCGCTAAAGTCAGTGGTGTTTTGCCGTATTTATCGGTCATATGTGGATTTGCGCCGTGTTCCAGCAGCAGCTTGACGATCTCTTGCTGCACCGGGCCGCCATCATTTAACACAATGGCTTCCAGTAAGGGTGTCCAGCCGACAAAGTTAGTGTGATTCACATTGATATCAGTACAATTCAATAACTCACGCACAATCTCAATATGGCCTTTTTCACTGGCAGGGGTAATACCGACACCACCAAAACGTGACAGGCGATTAAGATCGGGCTTAGCCGGTAAAACAATTCGCAGCAGCGTCAGATCGTTAGTGAGGCAACTGATAAGAAAAGGGTTAAAACAGGTATCGTCCTGCTGGTTAATATCAGCACCCGCATAAATGAGATGTTGTACACATGAATATTGCTTATTAAGGCTGGCGATAATAATGGCCGTTCTTCTCTGCTTATCGGTGGCATTAATATCAATGCCTTTCGCCAGATAACTTTCTAGCATAGCAATATCGCCTTGCGCCGCAGCAGAAAAGAAACTATCGATATCTTGATAAGATGACATGAAAGTGCTCCATTCCTGAATTGATGGCGAAAGGATAGCAAGGTTAATTTGTTAAAAATAGCCCATTAAAGACTATTCAACTTGATCAGCACTACTGTTGAATAACGTTCAATAATGATTTTTTATTTACTTTGATTTACACTGAAAGAGTAGAAAAAAGAAATAAAAGTCACTTTCTAAACCGTCTGCAATTGAAATCACCCTGTTCTGTGATGCAGGTCATGCTGCAAGGTGTGATTCAGTGGCACATTCATTCACTCTGACGTTTTCACTAAGATCTGCTGCGACCGCGGTAGATCCGTCATTTATTGCGGGAGCAGGGCGGAAATGAACTCGATTTTCACTGAAGAAAACCTGTTGGTTTTTACTACCGCTGCACGTTGTAGCAGTTTCAGTAAAGCCGCCGAGGAGTTGCAATTGACCACCTCTGCAATCAGCTATGCCATAAAGCGTATTGAAACCGGATTGGGTGTGGTGCTGTTTGAACGTAACACGCGCAGTATTGAACTGACGGAGTCCGGTTTCTATTTCTATCGTAAGGCGTCGGATCTGCTCAATGATTTCGAGATGATTCGACGGGGCATAGATACGATCGCCCAGGGGATCGAGGCACGGCTGCGCATCTGTATTAATCAGCTCCTCTATACGCCGTGGCACACGGCAAAGTTGCTGCAAGTCCTTAAAACGCGCTTCCCGACTTGCCAGTTCACCATAACGACAGAGGTCTACAATGGAGTCTGGGAAGCCATGATCAATAATCAGGTGAATATCGCCATTGGCGCGCCAGGCACATTACTGGATGGCGGCGGTATCGATTACACCGAAATTGGTGCTATCGGCTGGGTCTTTGCGCTATCACCGACTCATCCACTGGCGCATATGCCAGAACCCTTGTCAGAGAGTCAGATGCGGCTGTATCCCAACATCATGGTGGAAGATACGGCGGACACCATCAATAAAAAAGTCGGTTGGCTACTGCATGGGCAGGAAGTGTTACTGGTGCCTGATTTCAATACCAAGTGCCATTGCCAGATTATGGGAGAAGGCATTGGTTTCCTGCCGGAGTACATGGCAAACGATGCTATCGAAAAAGGGCTGCTGGTGCGGCGTGAAGTGATTAACCCACGGCAGAAGTCGGGGATGTTACTGGCAACGCGTCATGCAGCAAACGGGCAGGTGACTCAGTGGATTACCCAGCAGTTTGCTGAAGGAGGAGTGCTGCGCGCTATCTATCAGGATCTGTTGTCAGGACGTTAGCGCAGGGGCTTTTTCAGATTTACGCCAGGCCAGGAAACGGTACTTTCGCTGAGCATGGCCTCATTTCTCTCTGTTTAATGGCCGAAAGTACGGCAAAGTATCATGATTTTTCTCTGACTCACGTATCGCTGAAGGCCACTTTTAGGCCAGGGAGAGGTCGCCTCAGACAATATATCGCGCTTTTTCCCTGCAAAAATCGGTCAGTCGTAAGCTTTGTTACAGCAATAGTGCAACCCTACAGCGCTTTCTCAGCAGCTTTTGGCCCTGCCGTGACCGGCAAATAGACCACTTTTTCTTCAATTTGTAGCTCCTGTGTTGCCAGGAACAGTACCGCCCGTTGCAATAAAACATTAATTTTTAAGTTGTTCGTCGATCATTTTTTGTGAATTAAAGTCATGCCCTGGCTTTAATCTTTAGCTTTATTAAAGTTTCCAGTGAACGTGTTCTCTGCCAGACCGTATTTTAAAACGACATTTGCCTCCAGAATGTAAATGGGTTGTTAAAACAAAGCAGGGCCAGCACTCTCTTGTTGTGTCGTACGCATTCATCGATTTTTTGTTCAGAGCAGTTAAACAAAGTTATCTGTAAACAAACCACAGTGTCAGAAAAGCTGAGTTGAACAATTAACCCCCGATCTCACTTAAAATGAGATCGGGGACACGCAAACAAGCTGAAAGCTGGCGTTTTTTGCTGGTGTTTATCAAGCTTTTTGTCAAAAGCGTGTCAATTACAGAACATAAATATATGAAAATCCCGGTGCAAAATTCACCTTAGGGAAACTTGATTAATAGCACCAATAACCGTCGTGGGGCGGAAAATTCCTGGCAACGAAATGATAATCAATGGTCTTGATAGTCATTCTGGTTGTCCATTTGAGGCGGATAGTGGTACACACTGCGGCTAATATCCAGTAAACGGCAGCTACGGCGGGTGCCTATTTCAAAGGTGCTTTGTAAAAAGTTGACGGCCTGACGTTTTTCATGGGTGGTGAAAAAGTTTTTCAGCACACTCTGTAACATCTCCTTGTCGGAGCTGAGCGCTTGCAGTTCGCGGCTCATAACAGAAAGCTTTTCTTCCAGATCCTTGATTTTCCTTCCTTCTTCGGAGGATAAGCCCGAGAATTTTTTCTTCCAGCTGTAGAAAGTGGCTTCTGAAATGCCCAGTTCGGCACAAATCTCCCTGACCTTAACGCCGGATTCAGATGCTTTAATAGCATTGGTGATTTGTGCTTCGCTATATCGTGACTTTCTCATAAGTCCGCTTACCTTTCTTATCAATTAATGAATGAAATTAACTGCATTAATATCTGGCACTGCCGCCCGCTATTAAGCAGAATTAAATTTTTCGATTTGAAGTACTAGGTATAAATTAATTTATTTAGAATAAATATCATCATGGGATAAATCTTATTTTATTCCAAATGGCGGGGCGTCCCTTTCGGGAATGGGGGTTTTGATATAAATTCTTTTCACCACGTCACAAAGATAACTTACTTTCATTTGAAAGGGCCTAAACTACGGAAATAACCTTGCCAGAGGGTATTATTTTCAGTGGGTTAGGGATGAAATCGTTTTAGCCAGATAACTGATCGCAGTTATAATCGGAATTATCCTGAGTCAACATTCCGCGTTATGACCTACACCTTAATGCTCAGTGCGTATCCCTGATTTCAGATTTATCGTACGCAAAGCATAATTTCGGAAAATAAATAGCGTTCAGTGAGTTAGCTGTTTGTAGTGGTTTCACGCGAAGGAATGAGTCGATGAAATATAGCGTAATGTCTAACGCTGCCTGGATGATGTCAGAGAAAATTGTCTCCGTATTTGGCGTGATTTTTGTCACATCCTATGTGGCAAAGGCATTTGGTCCTGCGGTGTTTGGCCAGATGACCTTTTCCGTTTCGCTGTTTTCCATGGTGCAAACCATCGCGGTGTTTGGTACTGAAACTATCCTGTTCAAAAGCATCAGCAAAAGCACTGCAAAGGGACTTCGTCTGATGCGCGTTGCACGCAGCCTGCGATTCGTGCTGCTGTTAGTGACGGCAATTCCTCTGCTGGCTTGGGTGTGGTACGCAATGCCGCAAAACTTTATCGGGTTTGCGCTAGCGTCATTTGTGGCTTCAGTATTTGTTACCCAGGATACTTTCAGCGTTTACAACAATGCGCGTCTGGCCTCGAGATTAAATACCCTCGCTAACGCAACGGGGCTGGTGCTGAGCTTTGCCATCAGTTTTTTTATTGCCTGGCAGCGCCTCGATCCGCTGTGGCTGACGTTATCCATGATCAGCGTGACGCTGATTCCTTATGCCATTAAGCGGCATCATTTTTATCGTCAAGCAACCGATATTGCGCCGCCGCCGGCGAAGCGACCCGCTTACTTACGTTACTTACTGTATGCCGGTTTACCGTTGGCTATCTCCAGTATTTTCATTGCGGTGCAGGTAAAAACCGCCCAGATGTTCCTTGCTGGCATTGCACCTGCGCGTGATTTGGGGTTGTTTGCCGCGGCAAATACTGTCGCGGCGTCGTGGATTTTTATTCCTGTCGCGCTGATTACGTCCTGCTTTACGGAAATTTTCAGAGCGCGTGGGGAAGTTGCTCTGCGGCTAGCGGCACGGCTGCATGGGTATGTGATGGGGGTTTCATTATTGATGCTTTTCGTCGTCGCGCTGTTTGGCGAGAAGATCATTATTGCCTTGTACGGCCATGAGTACACACAGTCAGGAAGTCTCATCACGTTGCTGTCGTCAGCAACCTGCTTTTCGGCAATGGGGACCGTAGCCTATCGCTACATGGTTAAAGAGGGAGGCTTTAACTACCTACTGGGAAAAATTACTTGTCTGGTGGCAATTAGCCTGCCGCTTTCGTGGTGGCTGATTCATCAGCACGGCATTTTGGGAGCCGCGTGGAGTGTTTTTCTTTCAGAACTTTTGTCCCTTACCGTGATGAACTACTTCTTCAAAAACGGCGTTATCCAAAAAATTCAGATCTCCTCACTCAACTACAAAACCTACAAATGAGGTTCCAGATGTTAAAGTTGAAAGACGAACTCAGAAGAAGCGTCCAATACTTCATTAAAAAAATGCCTTGGGCATACCAGGATCGCCTCTACTACTACCGCACCTTTCACCAGTTGCCGAACCTGCGGCAGCCCAAAGTGTTTAACGAAAAGGTCTTGTATCGGAAGTTTGTCTACGGTGACCACCAACGCTATGCACGCCTGTCTGACAAATTTTTGGTGCGTGAACATATTGAATCCAGGATCGGGTCGGCGTACTTGATCCCGCTGTTGCATGAAACCACGGATCCCACGACGTTAAACGGATTAGCGCAGTGGAAAGGCGCGGTAATCAAACCCAATCACGCCTCCAGCCTGGTGGAGATTATGCTGGAAGAGCCGGATATGCGGCAAAAGCAGCAGATCATTCAACGCTGTCATCAATGGTTGAACACCGACTATGCCAGCGCATCGCGGGAAATTCATTACCGTTTTATTCAGCCTCGCATCATTGTTGAACAGTATATTGGCGATGGCACAAAACCGCCGATTGATTATAAATTTCATATGTTTAACAAACGCGATGGCCGTTTTGAGTATGTGTTGCAGGTGATCTATAACCGGGAAAATCCTGCGCTATCGATGAGTTTTTTCGTCAACAATCTCTGCGAGGCGTTTCATAAGATCCGTGATACCGGTTTGGATATCTCGGCACTTAAAGCGCCGCTGCAACAGGCGCTGGAGCTGAGCAAAGTCCTCGCCAGTGATTTCGATTATGTCCGGGTGGATTGGTACATCCACGACCAGCGGATTTACTTTGGCGAGTTGACCTTTACGCCGGGAGCAGGGCTGGTGACCGGGCTGGATCGAGGCTTAAATCAGATGATGGGAGATATGTGGATTCAGGATCGTGGCGAGACGAAGAGCGCAAGCGTGAAAGCCAGTGAGGTCGGCATCGCCACTATACCTAAGAAAATTTGACCACACAGCACAATAAAAAACCCTGCAATGCAGGGTTTTTTATTGTGCTGTCAGGAAGCGGTACTTGCTTACGGCATCGGCCAGGTGGCTGGCGTCATACTCATTACGTTAACGAATGATGTTTTGGTGACGTCTACCATGTGGGTCAGTGTCTCCATGCTCAACGTAATGCCGAGCAGACCGGTGACGAACCAACATGACATGCCAAGACCTACGCCACCACAGGCAAAAGCCAGCAGGTGATTGCTGTTGCGGCGGAATTTTATCTTCATGGTACTGGCGAAAAACATCATAACGGCGCTGAGCAGTTCCCAACGCATAACGAGCAGACTGGTAGTTAACGTAGCCATTGGCATGGACCTCAAATTTCGGCATTCATCCCTGACAGGCGTACGACATAGCATGAGACAGCAGGATGTCAGGGGCATCCTGCTATTGCGGAACAGGTGGTCAATATGTGACCTGGCTCACATTATATCACTGGATTTGAAAATATGAATAAAATTTGCACCTTCATCGGCAGCAAATTTTTTGAGCAGGCAGGAAAGCCACGCACCCGGAACGGGCGCGTGAAGGGCTATCAGAAAATCGGGCAGTACTCACCCTGTGGGCGTGAGTTGAAACTGGTGTTGTCATTACAGTCGAAGGTTACCAGACGCGGACGCTGCATGGCCTGGCGCCGCATGGTGTGGCGATAAGCCGTGGGTGTCTGTGCAAACTGGCGGCGAAACACCCGCGAAAATGTCTGTTGTGAATCAAAGCCATACTGCATCGCAATATCGAAAACTGCACGCTGGGTCTGACGTAGCGCTTCTGCGGCCAGCGTCAGACGGCGTTCACGAATGTAACCACCCAGCGTCTGTTTCGTCACAGAACGGAACATACGCTGCAGATGCCACTTTGAATAACCAGATTTGGCGGCCACTTCATCAATGGAGAGCGTCTTATCGAGATTCTGCTCAATCCAGTGGGTGAGTGAAAAAATAATTTCCTCTTGCATCATCGTCTTATCCTTATCAAAACCGGCAGGATCGCCCGAGGGATTCATGATTTAGCTGTCGGGGAGTATAATTCCTCAAGTTAACTTGAGGTAAAGAGCCAAAATGAAAAAAGAACGCAATTATCCCAAGCCCGTTCTTACCCCCGGTGAGGTGGCAAAAAGAAGCGGCGTAGCGGTATCGGCCCTGCATTTCTATGAAAGCAAAGGGTTAATTTCCAGTACGCGTAATGGCGGTAATCAACGACGCTACGGGCGTGACGTACTCAGAAGAGTGGCAATCATTAAGGTTGCTCAGCGTATTGGGATACCGCTGGCCACCGTCAGTGAGAGTCTGATGCATTTACGCCCGGACAAACGCATGTCTACGCAGGAGTGGAATACACTGACTGAGCACTGGCGTCAGGAGCTGGATAACCGTATTGATACGCTGATGCGTTTGCGTAATGACCTTGATGGCTGTATTGGCTGCGGCTGCCTCTCAATGCGCGACTGCCCGCTGCGCAATCCCGGCGATAAACTGGGTGAACAGGGGTCCGGTGCCGTCTTGCTGGAGCCGCATCAGGAGGAGAAAGGCGAAGATCCCCACGGCTAAGCATTCTGGCAACGACCCCGTTGCGGAGAGATGACTGATACAGCACCCGTTTGGCTCTGGGGCCGTACGGCTGACTTCAGCTGTGCAGCACTTCATGTTGAAAATCCAGAGTAACCATTAATTGTTCTGCTATATCGCAATTCAGCAGTTGATCCTCTGCCAGAAAAGGCCGGATAATCGTTTGCGTATCATCTGGTTAATAAATGTGCAGTGTTGCCGCCAGTACTTTTCGCCTTAACTCCCTGCTATTGAGGTTCAATTATGTCTGTAGAATCACGCCCGTCCGCTGGCAAGCTGGACGCCTGGTTCGCTATTTCCGCACGTGGCAGCAGCGTGCGTCAGGAGATCCTGGCCGGTTTGACCACTTTTCTGGCGATGGTGTATTCCGTCATCGTGGTTCCCGGCATGTTGGGTGGCGTTGGATTCGCGCCAACGGCCGTGTTCGTTGCGACCTGTCTGGTAGCCAGTTTTGGCTCAATTTTGATTGGCCTGTGGGCTAATTTGCCCATGGCGATTGGCTGTGCGATCTCGTTAACCGCATTCACCGCCTATAGCCTGGTGGCCGGACAGCACTTGAGTGTGCCGGTGGCGTTGGGTGCCGTATTCCTGATGGGCGTGTTGTTTACCCTGATTTCTGCCACCGGAATTCGTGGCTGGATTTTACGTAATTTGCCGATGGGCGTGGCGCACGGCACTGGCGTGGGGATTGGCCTGTTTCTGCTGCTGATTGCGGCGAACGGTGTGGGCCTGGTGATGAAAAACCCTGGCGCAGGGATGCCGGTGGTGTTGGGACATATCACCGCTTTCCCTGTAGTGATGACACTGCTGGGACTGGCGGCCATTATTGGTTTAGAAAAACGCCGGGTGCCGGGCGGTATTTTGTTGGTGATCGTGGCGATCTCTTTGTTGGGATTGATCTTTGATCCGGCGGTGCGCTGGCAGGGGCTGTTTGCCTTGCCGACGCTGACCGACAGTAACGGACATTCTCAGCTGTTCCGCCTGGATATCGCCGGCGCGCTTAGCCCGGTAGTGCTGCCTAGCGTACTGGCGCTGGTGATGACAGCGGTGTTCGATGCTACCGGCACGATTCGTGCAGTTGCAGGTCAGGCAAATCTGCTGGATGAGCAGGGGCAGATTATTAACGGTGGCCGCGCGCTGACGTCTGATTCAGTGAGTAGCCTGTTTGCTGGTTTAGTGGGAGCAGCACCTGCGGCGGTGTACATCGAATCGGCTGCGGGCACAGCAGCAGGTGGAAAGACCGGTTTAACCGCAGTGGTAGTTGGATTACTGTTTTTCCTGATTCTGTTTATGTCACCACTGGCTTATCTGGTTCCGGCTTACGCAACTGCGCCTGCGTTGATGTACGTCGGTTTGCTGATGCTGAGTAATGTCGCCAAGATCGATTTCAAAGACTTTGTAGATGCGATGTCGGGCCTGTTAACGGCGGTGGTGATCGTGCTAACCAGTAACATCGTTACCGGCATTATGCTCGGTTTCGCCACGCTGGTGATTGGCCGCCTGTTTGCCGGTGAGTGGCGTAAGCTGAACGCTGGCACGGTGATTATTGCCGTGGCACTCGTCGCATTCTATGCCGGTGGCTGGGCGATCTAAGCCCCTCACCCCAACCCTCTCCCGCACGCGGGAGAGGGAGCACGATCGGTGATATGTGTAATAACTGTGCCGTAAATCCCTTACCCCTTTTAAATATCGAATCCGCACATTCCCTCTCCCTTTGAAACAACAGCACCGCACATTCCCTCTCCCTTTTAGGGAGAGGGTTAGGGTGAGGGTACAGAACGCAGCAGGCTTGCTTCCATTTATTAGCCGCATCCCTCCCGACCACAACGCATCAACACAAACCTCATCTCAACGAATTTTCCGTTTTTTCCGCTAGTCGCACGTCTGGTGGTCCGTATGCTTAAGGAATGTTTTACACTAACCCCTCACAACATTACGCCTAAAACTCTACGCCTAAGGAAAGCATGGAAATCTTTTTTACCATTTTAATCATGACGCTTGTGGTCTCGCTCTCCGGCGTGGCGGCGCGTATTTTGCCTTTTCAAATTCCGTTACCGCTGGTGCAAATTGCAATGGGGGCGCTGTTGGCCTGGCCGACTTTTGGCTTACATGTCGACTTCGATCCAGAACTGTTCCTCGTCCTGTTTATCCCGCCGTTGCTGTTTGCCGATGGCTGGAAAACCCCCATCAATGAATTCCTGCATCATGGGCGGGAAATTATTGGCCTGGCACTGGTGCTGGTACTGATTACCGTTATTGGTATCGGTTACTTGATCTACTGGATGGTGCCGGGGATTCCATTAATCCCTGCCTTTGCGCTGGCGGCAGTCCTGTCACCAACGGATGCCGTAGCGCTATCCGGTATTGTGGGTGAAGGGCGTATCCCGAAAAAAATCATGTCGATTGTTCAGGGCGAAGCGCTGATGAACGACGCTTCTGGCCTGGTCTCACTGAAATTCGCCGTCGCCGTTGCAATGGGCACGATGGTCTTCAGTTGGGGCGGTGCCAGCGTTGAGTTCCTCAAAGTGGCGGTCGGCGGCCTTGTGGCCGGTGTCGCTATTTGCTGGCTATATGGGCGTTCATTGCGCCTGCTTAGCCGTTGGAGCGGAGATGACCCGGCAACACAAACGGTCTTGCTGCTGCTGCTGCCGTTCGCTTCTTACCTGATTGCAGAACACCTGGGCGTCTCTGGCATCCTCGCGGCGGTTGCAGCGGGTATGACTATCACCCGTTCTGGCATCATCCGCCAGGCGCCATTGGCAATGCGCCTGCGTGCTAACAGCGTGTGGCAAATGCTGGAGTTCGTCTTCAACGGCATGGTGTTCCTGATGCTCGGCCTGCAACTGCCGGACATCCTGCAAACGTCCATTGCTCAGGCAAATGCCGATCCTAATGTCGAACTCTGGGTACTGTTCTCTGATGTGGTATTGGTGTATGCCGCGCTGATGCTGGTGCGTTTCGGCTGGTTGTGGGTCATGCAGCGCTTTAGCCACCGCTGGCTGAAGAAAAAGCCGATGGAATTCAGCAACTACTCGCTGCGTGACCTGCTTATCGCCTCATTTGCGGGTGTGCGTGGTGCCATCACGCTGGCTGGTGTGCTCTCTATTCCGCTGTTCCTTACCGATGGCACGGCTTTCCCGGCGCGCTATGAACTCATCTTTATCGCTACCGGTGTGATTCTGTTCTCGCTGTTGGTGGGGGTGGTGATTCTGCCGCTGCTGCTGCGTGGAATTGACGGGACAGATAAAGCGGGCCATCGCCATGAGCTGCAAAGCGCCCGCGCGGCGATGGCGGGTGTGGCGATTGAAAGCCTGCAAAAGATGGAAGAACGCCTCAGTAACGACAGCGATGAGAACATCGATCCTGACCTGCTTAAAGAGATCAGCCTGCGCGTGATGGGGAATTTACGTCGTCGTGCAGAAGGGAAAAATGACCTCGATAATGCGCTGTTTGCTGAAAATCTGGAGCGCCGTTTCCGTCTGACGGCGCTGCGAGCGGAACGCGCGGAGGTCTATCATTTGCGCGCCACACAGCAAATCAGCAATGAGAGTATGCAAAAGTTACTGCGCGATCTCGACCTGCTGGAAGCGCTGCTCATCGAAAAAGAAGAGTAATGCGCCTCAGGCGTCAGTCTCTGGCTGACGCCTGACTACTCGCTATCTTTATTGAGTAGCGAGAGGCGAGGGGCTTCTCCCGGCCAATACTCACGACAACAGTCAATCCACGCTTGCGCACTGCGCGACAAATAACTGCCTTCCCGCCAGATCAATCCCAGACTCCACTTCAATTCCGATTCCAGCGGTAGCCACAGCAATGATTGCTCATCGAGACGTTGGCAAATGGGTTCCGGTAAAATCGCTACCCCCATTTCGGCTTGTACCATGGCGGCAAGAAAATCCCACTGCCCGCTGCGTACGGCAATTTCTGGGGTCAGATTCTGGCGCTGAAAAGCCTTCATTAGTTGGCGATTCAAAGAGAACTCTTCGTTAAAAATCAGCAGTGGGTGCGCAGCCAGTTCGCGCAACGTCACGGAGCTGCGCGCCAGCCAGTGCTCATGACGTGGTAGCAGGGCACAGAGTGGGTGATGCATCAGAGGCAGGGTATTCAGCGGCAAGTCCTCATCAACCGGTAACGCCGTCAGGGCAATATCCAGAGAACCGGCTAATACCGCCTGCTGCACCGTAAGGCCGCCAAACTCAGAAATCGTCAGGGAGACGCCGGGATAACGGCGGCGGAAGGCAGAAACAGATCCCGCAATCTGCATACCGACCATCGGGGGAATGCCAAGACGCAAGTCACCGGTTTTGAGCTGGTTAATATCGCCAATCTGCGCCTCTAACTGATGAAATTCCTGCAAAATTGCCAGCCCACGCTGATAGACGGCCTGGCCGCTATCCGTCAGATGCAGCCGACGGCCATCGCGCAGTAGCAGCGTACAGCCCAGCTCTTCCTCAAGCTGTCGCAGCATCTTGCTAATGGTGGGCTGTGTGACGAACAGTTTCTGTGCCGCACGAGTGAAACTCTGCTGGCGGACCACTTCGGTGAAGTAACGCAGGGCGCGGACGTCCATAAACTATTCCTTTTAGGCATGAATTGAATAATATTAATTCATTTTTTTCACATACTGTGCCCGATTTATACTACCTGCATCACATTTTTTTGAGGGTAATACAAAATGGCGATAGCGCTAAGTCCGCACAGAACGGACCGGCTGCAAAAACTCTGGATGCCACTGCAGGTGGTGTTATATATCGGGATTTTCATGGCTTGTGATCAGCTCGTCAGGCTGTTTCATCTGCCATTACCGGCCAACATTGTCGGACTGTTAGTGATGCTGGTGCTGATCGCTGCGCGCATCCTCCCGCTCCGTTGGGTGAAGGCCGGGTCAAACTGGCTGCTGGCAGAAATGCTGCTGTTCTTCGTACCCGCCGTGGTGGCGGTCGTGAACTACAGCGATTTGCTGCGCGTCGAGGGCTGGCGTATTTGCCTGGTGATTGTGATCAGCACACTGCTGGTTTTGGCCTCAACGGCACTGGTGGTGGATCGCATTTACCGTTTTGAAGTCGCACGTGCTGCGCGCAGGCAGGCCAAAGATGCGTGATTTCGCCATCAGTCTGCTCTGTGTCGTGGTGACCATCTGTATTTATTACCTTAATAAACGGCTGTACGCCCGCTGGCGCACATTGTTGCTGATGCCATTAGTGATGACTCCACTGGTGCTGGTCGCGATGATAGTGATTACTCACATCACCTGGCAGGATTATATCGTGGATAACCACTGGCTACTCTGGCTGCTGGGGCCAGCAACCCTGGCGTTTGCCGTGCCGGTGTATGAAAACATTGAGATCATTAAACGCCACTGGCTCTCGCTGAGTGCTGGCGTCATCACCGCTACGCTGGTTTCTGTGGTCAGTTCGGTATGGCTGGCGCGGCTGTTGATGCTCCCTGAAAGCATCCAACGTAGCCTGGCGGTGCGCTCGATCACCACGCCGTTCGCCCTGGCAGCGGCGAAACCGGTGGGCGGGCAACCGGATCTGGTGGCGCTGTTTGTCGTGATTACCGGCGTATTTGGTATGGCCGTCGGCGACCTGCTGTTTTTGCGTATCGCCATTAAACAGGGGGTAGCAAAAGGGGCCGGATTTGGCGCGGCTTCTCATGGCGCTGGCACCGCACGCGCTTATCAAATTGGTCAGCAGGAAGGGGTCGTTTCCAGTCTGGTGATGATGCTGGCGGGTGTTGTCACCGTACTTCTGGCACCGGTGATTAGTCATGTGATGTGGAGCGCGTAAGTATTCACTAACCAGATAGAGAATAGTCTGATAATACGGGCTGTTACGTAAAGCTCCTAAAATTAATTTGTGTCCCGGTGTCAGGCTGTTAACCTTGCCGCGAAATAATTTTCCAGCATGGAGTGGACAGATGATTAAGCAACTTGTTACCGGGGGCGTATTGGGATTAGCGCTGATCAGCGGCGCAGCTCAGGCCATCGAAGGTGGCGTTAACGTCAGTGAACGTAGCACCAACCTCAATCTGGGGCTGGGTACCAGCTCGCCAGGCCTGTTTCTGAACGGCAACTGGCTGCGCAGCAACGATGACGGTAGCGTGTTTGATGCGGGCGTGGGCTATAACGTTGATGTTGGCCCACTGCGTCTGGCGCCGGGAGCGAAAGCGATTTTCACTCACCCAAACAATGGCCGTGATGGTTTTGCCGTAGCGGTGGGTGCAGGTGCGCAGTATAGCTTCAACAACATGTGGGGCCTGTACGGCGAATATTACTATGCGCCAGAGTCCTTCAGCACCCATCTTGATAACTACAAAGAGATCAGCGGTGGCATCAGCTTCACGCCAATTTCTCTGCTGAATCTGCGCGTGGGTTATCAGTATGCGGAACTGGATAACAAAGGCAGCCGCAAAGATAACGTGCTGGTTGATGGACCTTATGTGGGTGCGTCAGTCCGCTTCTAATTCGGTGTAATGATCACATGCCAGACAGCCACTGCTGCCTGGCATTTTTGTACCCACAATCAGCCACTGGTGGGTAACGTAAAGCGCGTCAGAATCTCTATCGGCAAATAGGCATGTGCCGTCACCGGCTGCTGCTGTTTCAACGCCATCAGTTTATTCACCGTTTCTATCAGCAGTTGCGGAATGTTCTGTGAGATGACGTAATCAATTTTCTCACTGAGCAGCAGGCTTTCCGTCACCTTATTGACCTCATGAGTAATCACGATGGGCCTGATCGCTGCCGAGTGTTCATCTAGTGCTTGTGACAGTCCGTCATTGCCACCCGCAACGTTATAAATGGCCTGCAAGTTGGGGTGATGGCGCAGAATTTCTTTGGTTGCCGTATAAGTCTGCTGAGTATTGTCGTTCCCTGAGATGGCTTCCAGCACATGCACCGTGGGAAAGGTCTTACGGATTTGTGCGCGAAAACCAATTTCACGGTCGTCATGGCAGCTATAAGAGAGCGTACCGACGATCACGGCAACCCTGGCCTCAGCGCAAAACTGTAAATGTCGACCCAAAATAAAACCGGCTGCCTGGCCCGCCGCGCGGTTATTAATGCCAACATAGGCTTCCCTGACGTCCGCATCCAAATCACTTACCAGCGCAATAATCGCCTTGCCCTGCTGTTTCAGCTTATGCACTGCGGCATTAATTTCTGGGGTATTTTTAGCGACGATCGCCAGACCATCAGCACGCTCAGCCTGTTGGTTGATCAAGCGCACCACCTCTTCGTCATTCACATCCGAACAACTACTGATATCGAGGTTAATCCCCTGGGCTTGCAGCTGGCTGGTAAGCTGTTCACCAGCTGCCTTCACCGCGTCGTTGTACTCCTCACTGGCCTGTACCACCACGGCAAAATGTGCATCCACTTTTACCGGGGCCGGTTTTACCTCATCAGCGACCTGAACCAGTAATGATGCATAGGCATTCTGCACCATCTCAACGGTTCTGGGATTCACTCCGGCACGATTATTCAGGACGCGATCGATAGTGGCTCGGCTTAACTGGGTGGCTGCAACCAGCTCTTTCATAGTGGGTTTACGATTCATAACAGTCGTTGGTATCCAATATTTCAACGTTCTGATGTTACCTCATCAGCTCAGCGTAAGTCTCCGTAAAACCCAATGACACAAAAGGTCTCTTTTTTGTCATGGTTCACCAGCGCACTGCCTGCACAAACCGCGGAGAGAGGCGGCACCCGGAAAGCGGGTGCCGCAACGAGTGTCATTAATGCCCTTTACCCTGTTCGACGCCAATGCCGGTTTGTGAACGAATAAACTGCGCACGGAAGCGCGAACGTTCTTCGGCACCCTGGCGCGAGTTATCGGTAATCGAGAACAGCCAGGTAGCAACAAACGCGATAATCATCGAGAACAGCGCCGGGTACTCATAAGGGTAGACCGGCTTCTCATGGCCTAACACCTGCACCCAGACCGTCGGGCCGAGGATCATGAGGATCACCGCCGTTAGCAGCCCGAGCCAGCCACCCACCATTGCACCGCGCGTGGTCAGCTTCGACCAGTACATCGACAGCAGGATGATCGGGAAATTGCAGCTGGCTGCGATAGAAAACGCCAGCCCGACCATAAAGGCAATGTTCTGTTTCTCGAACAGAATCCCCAGGGCAATCGCGACCACGCCCAGTGCGAGTACGGTAATTTTCGATACGCGTAGCTCCTCTTTCTCCGTGGCCTGGCCTTTACGGATCACGCTGGCATAGATGTCATGTGAAACCGCAGAAGCCCCTGCCAGGGTTAATCCGGCAACCACAGCCAAAATGGTGGCAAAGGCCACGGCCGAGATAAAGCCGAGGAAGGTACTGCCGCCGACGGCATCAGCAAGATGCACCGCCGCCATGTTGGTGCCCCCAATCAGCGCGCCGCTGGCATCCTTGAATGCCGGATTGGCTCCCACCAACAAGATGGCGCCAAAACCGATAATAAAGGTCAGGAAGTAGAAGTAGCCCATAAAACCGGTGGCCCAGAACACACTTTTACGCGCTTCACGTGCATCTGCCACAGTGAAGAAGCGCATCAGGATATGCGGTAAACCGGCGGTACCGAACATCAGCCCCAACCCTAGCGACAGGGCTGAAATCGGGTCTTTAACCAGTCCACCGGGGCGCATAATGGCTTCACCTTTGGCATGCACCGCCATCGCCTCACTGAACAGAGTATTGAAGCTAAAACCGGCGGCCTTCATCACCATAATGGCCATGAATGAAGCACCAAACAGCAGCAGGACCGCTTTGATGATTTGCACCCAGGTGGTGGCGAGCATGCCGCCAAACAGCACGTACATCACCATGAGAATGCCAACCAGCACCACAGCAACGTGGTAATCAAGGCCAAACAGCAGCTGGATTAACTTACCGGCCCCCACCATCTGCGCAATCAAATACAGCGCCACGACCACCAGCGACCCGCAGGCGGAAAGGGTGCGAATCGGTTTTTGCTGCAAGCGGTATGAGGCCACGTCCGCAAAGGTATAGCGCCCCAGATTACGCAGGCGTTCCGCAATTAAAAACAGGATCATCGGCCAGCCAACGAGGAAGCCCAGCGAATAGATCAATCCGTCATAGCCGGAGGTGTACACCAGCGCAGAAATACCGAGGAAGGAGGCGGCAGACATAAAGTCACCGGCCATTGCTAACCCGTTCTGAAAGCCCGTGATGTTGCCGCCAGCGGTGTAGTAATCACTGCGTGAGCGGGTGCGTTTGGATGCCCAATAGGTAATGCCCAGCGTGGCGAGCACGAACACCAGAAACATGGCAATTGCCTGGTAGTTCGTCGCCTGTTTTTGTACAGCGCCAGTGATGGCATCGGCCGCCAGTGCCGGTAACGGAAACAGCAGCATCAGGGGAAGAAAGCGGTTTCTCATGATTGCACCTCGCGCACGATCTCTTTGGTCAGGCGATCAAACTCGCCGTTAGCCCGCCAGACGTAAACGCCGGTCAGCACAAAGGAAATCACAATCAGTCCAACGCCGATGGGGATGCCACGCGTCACGCTGGTGCCGGGATGCAGCGGTGTCCCCAGCCAGCCGGGGGCGAAGGCAATCAGTAAAATAAAGCCGACGTACAGCACTAACATTATCAGGGAAAGTAACAGTGCAAAGGCCTGGCGCTTATGCACCAGTTCGTGAAACCGTGGGTTATTTTCGATGAGTTGATAGCGCACATCGAGTGTGGTTTGAGCTTCGTTCATCACAGCATCTCCAGAGGTATGCCAGGCTCGGGCCTGATTTATGTTTTTGTTTTTGCGATTACGAAAAGCACAGCGTAGGGAAGGCTGGCAGGCGGAGTGAACCCGCCTGCCGGAGGTAGGTCAGGTTATGGCATCTGAATGGACTGCTTCTCCTCAAGCAATTTCTCTACCACGCCAGGATCGGCCAGGGTTGAGGTATCGCCAAAGTTGCTGGTATCACCCGCCGCGATCTTGCGCAGAATGCGGCGCATGATCTTACCGGATCGGGTTTTTGGCAGAGAATCCGTCCAGTGCAGAATATCCGGGGTTGCGATCGGGCCGATCTCTTTACGCACCCAGTTGCGCACTTCGGTATAGAGTTCAGGTGAAGGCTCTTCCCCGTGATTCAGCGTGATGTAGGCGTAGATCGCCTGGCCTTTGATGCTGTGTGGGATGCCCACGACCGCTGCTTCTGCAATCTTCGGATGGGAAACCAGCGCTGACTCGATTTCCGCGGTGCCTAAACGGTGACCAGACACGTTGAGAACGTCGTCTACGCGGCCCGTGATCCAGAAGTAACCGTCTTCATCACGACGCGCACCGTCACCGCTGAAGTAGTAATTTTTGAAGGTAGAGAAGTAGGTCTGTTCGAAGCGGTCATGATCGCCAAACAGCGTACGCGCCTGGCCCGGCCATGAATCGGCAATCACCAGGTTGCCCTCAGCCGCGCCTGCTTGCGGATTACCTTCATTATCGACCAGCACGGGCTGCACGCCGAAGAACGGCTTCGTGGCTGAACCGGCTTTCAGTTCTGTCGCGCCCGGCAGTGGCGTGATCATGAAACCACCTGTTTCCGTTTGCCACCAGGTATCAACAATCGGGCAGCGACCATCGCCAATTTTGTTGTAGTACCACTCCCAGGCTTCTGGGTTGATAGGCTCACCCACGGAACCGAGAATGCGCAGGCTACTACGATGGGTGCCATCAATCGCTTTATCGCCTTCGGCCATCAGGGCGCGAATAGCGGTCGGGGCGGTGTACAGGATCGTCACCTGATGTTTATCTACCACTTGCGACATGCGCGCAGGCGTAGGCCAGTTTGGTACGCCTTCAAACATCAGCGTTGTGGCACCGCACGCCAGTGGGCCATACACCAGATAGCTGTGGCCGGTAATCCAGCCAACGTCTGCGGTTGACCAGTAGATATCTTCTTCGTGGTAGTCGAAAACATATTTAAAGGTGGTCGCGGCATACACCAGATAACCGCCAGTGGTGTGCAACACGCCTTTGGGTTTTCCGGTAGAACCTGAGGTATAGAGGATAAACAACGGATCTTCGGCACCTACAGCAACCGGCTGATGTTCCGCGCTGGCCTTAGCTGTCAGCTCGTGCCACCACAGATCGCGCCCCTCTTTCCATTCAACGTCTTTGCCCGTGCGTTGTAATACCACCACGTTTTTCACGCTGGTGACGCCCGGATTTTTCAACGCATCATCGACATTTTTCTTCAGTGGGATAGCGCGCCCGGCACGCAGGCCACCGTCGGCGGTGATGATCAGTTTGGCGTTGGAGTCGATCACCCGGCCAGAAACGGCTTCTGGTGAGAAACCGCCAAAAATGACGGAGTGCACCGCGCCCACACGCGCACAGGCCAGCATCGCTACAGCGGCTTCCGGCACCATCGGCATATAGATAGCAACGACATCGCCTTTCTTAACGCCGAGCTGTTGCAGCACATTGGCGAAACGGCAGACATCCGCATGCAGCTCACGGTAAGTGATGGTTTTGCTTTCGCTGGCGTCATCACCTTCCCAGATAATCGCGGCTTTATCTCCACGCGTAGCCAGGTGGCGATCGAGGCAGTTAGCGGCCAGGTTCAGCGTGCCATCTTCATACCAGCGGATATTAATATTGCCGGGGGCGAAAGAGGTATTTTTGACCTGAGTATAAGGGGTGATCCAGTCAAGAATTTTGCCTTGCTCTCCCCAGAAAGCCGCCGGATCTTCAACGGAATGTTGATACATCGCCTGATACTGCTCAGCAGTGATCAGGGTATTTTCGGCAATATTAGCGGGTACAGGATGTTTATGTATTTGGCTCATGACGGATCTCCTTGAAGATGTTAATGATATGTCAACCAAAGGTTAATTGAAGCTGCGACAGCCGCTTTGTTTGTTTTTTGCGCCGCAGATCACGCGGAACACCTTCAGCGATTTAACGTCTTCTCACCTTATAACCTGTCGGGTAATTACTTGTCACCCCTGCGGCACCAGGCGGAGAAAAACCGGGCATAACCTGCTGAAAATATGGGCTGTTGAATCGCACGTTTTTTTCACTTTTTGCATAGATATGCGTCAGGAAGGTGAATTAATACTTTTCATAACAATTAGTTATGAATTTATTTGTCTGTCAGCAGTTTATGCTGGCTGAGTGGCTGATTTTTAAACGAAGTCACCAGGGCTTGCATTTACCCTGGCTTAAATGGTACTTATCTCGCCCCTGCGTAGCAGGTTTCAATTCAGACAGCGTCTGAAAAATGTACGTTTGCCGCTGAGCAAACATACTGGACGTGGTCCACCACAACCCTCGAAATTACCGGGCTTTTGCTCATTTCCCTGCGGTTAAAACTCTGCGGCCTGCAAGCGGCAGAGAGAGGGGTTTCACACTGAGGAAATAATGCGTTATGAAAGGTACTAAAATCAGCCTCGCCTGGCAGATTCTGATTGCTCTGGTTCTGGGTGTCGTCGTTGGCTCGGTATTGCATAACATGCCGGACGATCGTGCATGGTTAACCACCAATGTGCTGACGCCAGCCGGTGATATTTTTATTCATCTGATCAAGATGATTGTCGTACCGATTGTTGTCACCTCGTTGGTGGTCGGCATTGCGGGCGTGGGTGATGCGAAGAAGCTGGGTCGCATCGGGGTGAAGACCATTCTCTATTTTGAAGTGATCACCACCGTTGCCATCATCGTGGGCATTACGCTGGCGAACGTGTTCCAGCCTGGCAGCGGCATTGATATGTCGAAGCTGGTCACGGTAGATATCTCAAAATATGAAGCCACCACTCAGGCGGTGCAGAACGGTCCGCACAGTCTGGTCACGACGATTCTGTCACTGATCCCGCAGAACATCTTCGCCTCGCTGGTGCAGGGTGACATGCTGCCGATCATCTTCTTCTCTGTGTTGTTTGGTCTTGGCCTCTCTTCGCTGCCTGCTGAACAGCGTGACCCGCTGGTCAACATGTTCCGTGGCATCTCTGAGACCATGTTCAAAGTGACCCATATGATCATGCGCTATGCGCCGGTTGGGGTCTTTGCGCTGATTGCCGTTACCATCGCGAACTTCGGTTTTGCCTCACTGTGGCCGCTGGCGAAGCTGGTGCTGCTGGTGTACGCCGCCATTCTGTTCTTTGCCTTCGTGGTGTTAGGTGCGGTGGCTCGTCTCTGCAAGCTGCGTATCACAACCCTGATGCGCATCCTGAAAGATGAACTGATTCTGGCGTATTCCACCTCAAGTTCTGAGACTGTGCTGCCACGTATCATGCAGAAAATGGAAGCGTACGGTGCGCCGAAATCGATCTGTAGCTTTGTGGTACCGACCGGTTACTCATTCAACCTTGATGGCTCAACGCTGTATCAGAGCATCGCAGCCATCTTTATTGCCCAACTGTATGGCATTCACCTGTCCCTCGGCCATGAGATTATTCTGGTGCTGACGCTGATGGTGACGTCGAAAGGCATCGCCGGTGTTCCTGGCGTCTCCTTCGTCGTGCTGTTAGCCACCCTGGGCAGCGTGGGTATCCCGCTGGAAGGCCTGGCGTTTATTGCCGGTGTTGACCGCATCATGGATATGGCTCGTACCGCACTGAACGTCATCGGTAATGCACTGGCTGTACTGGTCATCGCACGCTGGGAAAACCAGTTCGATGAAAAACAGGCTCGCGAATACGAGTTGCAGCTAAAAACGCAGACCGCTTAAGCGGCAATCTGTGATGAAAGAAGCCGGGGGAAACCCCGGTTTTTTTATGGCTGAATCCTGTTTATAGTGGCGCAAACCCTTCGACAGGAGCTGCTATGTCGCTCGACCTCAGCCGTATGATCACTGAAGGCCGTAATCCGGCCAGCCAACAGATTGATGAACTCAGCACCGAAGCCATGCTGCGTGTGATTAATGATGAAGATAAAAAAGTCGCGCTGGCGGTAGAGGCTATTTTGCCGCACATCGCTCAGGCGGTGGAGGCTATTACACGGGCATTCCAGCAGGGTGGCCGTCTGATTTACTGTGGCGCAGGCACTTCCGGTCGTTTAGGCATTTTGGACGCCAGTGAATGCCCACCCACTTTCGGCACGCCGCGCGAGCAGGTGGTGGGCCTGATTGCAGGCGGGCATACCGCGATTTTACAAGCGGTGGAAAATGCCGAAGATAACCGCGAGCAGGGCGCACAGGACCTGCGTGATATCGCGTTTAGCGGGCGTGATGTGCTGGTGGGCATTGCTGCCAGTGGCCGGACGCCCTATGTGCTGGGTGCGCTGGAATGGGCAAAAGCGCAGGGCGCAACCACTGCGGCGCTGAGCTGCAACCCAAACAGCCCAATGGCGCAGTTAGCGGATATCGCCCTGACGCCCGTTGTCGGGCCGGAAGTGGTCACCGGTTCTTCCCGTATGAAAGCCGGAACGGCGCAGAAACTGGTGCTGAATATGCTCACCACCGGGTCGATGATTCGCAGCGGTAAAGTGTACGGTAACTTAATGGTTGATGTAGAAGCCACTAACCAGAAACTGGTGCAGCGGCAGCAAGATATCGTCATGCAAGCCACCGATTGTGACAGCAAAACGGCCGCCACGGCGCTGGCAGCCTGTGGGGGCCACTGTAAAACAGCCATTGTGATGGTGCTGGCGGACTTAGATGCGCAGCAGGCAGCCGAATTGCTCGGGCAGCATAAAGGCTTTATCCGCCTGGCATTGCAGGCCGCTAACGCCTGAAAGCGGCGCTAATCGCTGGAATAACGCGCTAATAAAGCGCGTTTTTTTGCTTTAATGCAGTAAAAAACGCACCCGCTCTAAAGTCAGGTCCTTGTCGTGCCGAAAATGTAAAAAAACATTATCAATTCTGCACTCCCTCGCGGCTTCCAAGGACCCTTACATGCGAAATAATCAGCCCGTTACTCAGCGTGAGTTTGTCTTCGACGATCACGCTACGCTTATGTCCACCACCGATCTCAATAGCCACATCACCTACGCCAACGATGCGTTCACCGAAGTCAGCGGTTTTACCGCCGAAGAGATCAACGGACAACCGCATAACCTGGTGCGCCACCCTGACATGCCGCAGGAAGCGTTTGCCGATATGTGGGCAACCCTGAAAAAGGGCGAGCCGTGGACGGCGCTGGTGAAAAACCGCCGCAAAAATGGCGATCACTACTGGGTGCGTGCCAATGCCATTCCGGTGGTGCGTCACGGTCAGGTGCGCGGCTATATGTCAGTGCGTACTAAGCCGAGCGCAGAGGAGATCCGCGCGACGGAAGCGTTGTATAGCGATTTTCGTCAAGGCAAAGCGAAAGGTCGCCATTTCCATAAGGGGCTGATTGTTCGCCGTGGTGTGCGCGGAGTGGCCTCACTGCTGAAAACCATGCCGCTGCGTTGGCGTGTACGCTCGGCCATGCTGGCGCTGTGGCCCCTTTCACTGGCGGGCCTGTTTGCGTTAGGGGCCAGCAACGCCATGTTGTTGAGCTCAGCAGGATTGATGGCGTTGTTGTTGTTGATCACCAACATCTGTCTGGAGCAGCAGATCGTTCGCCCCCTCGAACAGATGTACCGGCAGGCGCTGAACGTGGCTACCGGGGCCAGCCATAAAGTTGAAACCCTGGATCGGGCGGATGAGATTGGCATGACTTCCCGCGCCATCAGCCAACTCGGTCTGATGTTCCGCTGGCTGGTAGATGATGTCAGCGGCCAGGCGATTAACGTGTTAAGTGCCAGTGATGCCATTGCTGACAGCAATAATGAGCTGAGCCGTCGTACCGAACAGGCTGCCGCGAACGTACAGGAAACAGCGGCGACCATGAACGAAATGACCGCCACGGTGAAGAGCAACACTGAAACAGCGCAGGCGGTAAATACCCTTTCACACAACACCAGTGACGTGGCCTTAAAAGGCGGCGAGGTGATGCAGGAGATGGTCGGCATGATGGCCGAAATTGCCGACAGTTCGAAGCGTATTGCCAGCATTACCAGCGTGATTGATGGCATTGCTTTCCAGACCAACATTCTGGCCCTTAACGCCGCGGTCGAAGCGGCGCGTGCCGGTGAGCAGGGCAAAGGGTTCGCTGTGGTAGCCGGAGAAGTCCGCAACCTGGCACAGCGTAGTGCGAAAGCGGCCAGCGAGATTAAAACGCTGGTGGATACCAGCGCCGGGCGCGTGCAGTCGGGTAGCGATCATGCTGATGCCGCTGGCAGAACGATGCAGGAGATCGTGGCGCAGATCCAAAACGTCAGCACGTTGATCGGACAGATCAGCGCAGCGACTGCCGAGCAGTCCGTGGCGCTGAGCCAGGTCAGCATTGCAGTGGAAGATCTGGATGAGATCACCCACCGTAATGCGGCGCGTGTCCAGGAGAGTGCTGAGGCATCAACGCGTATGGCTAATCAGGCCAACCGTCTGGTTGAAGCGATCAGCGTCTTCCGCTAACGCCTGGTTCAGGTCGCAACTCCGTGTTGTGGCCTGTTCTCAGGTGCCTGCGTTCGCCACTTCTCGCGGTGAACGCAAGGCACCGGGCGAGTGCCCCACGGTGCGCTTAAACGCCCGGCTAAAGGCGGCCAGTGAGCCATAGCCGAGATCAAACGCCACTTTCTCTACCGCATGGCCTTTATTTAAGCGTTCGGTCGCCAGACGCATACGCAGCTCCGTCAGATAACGTAGCGGCGTCATGCCGGTGGCCTGCTGGAAACGCCCGGCAAAGACCGATCGTGAACAGCCTGCTTCTTTCGCCAGCCGTTCCACCGTCCATTTCTCTACAGGGAAGCGATGCATTGCGGCCATGGCCATGCTCAGACGTGGGTCGCGCAGCGCCTGTACCAGCCCACTTCCGGCCCCACACCCATTCTCTACCCAGCCACGCACAATCAGGGCGGCAACCACATCAGCCAGGCGCGACAAAATACCCGCCGAACCCGCGTGACGCGTACAGGCCTCACGCTCCATCGCATTGAGCATGGGCTGAATTTCCGGGTAGCGTGACAGCAGCGTACTGACCAGCATGATATCTGGCATGGTGTTGATCAGCGGCTGCATCCCGCCCAGCTCAAAGGCCATGCAGCCACTGAACAGGATGACGCTGTGGTCGTCACTTTCAATCACCGGATCGGCAATGGCGCAGACCGTATCGCAGATCGGCTTGCTTTTATAGGTGGATAAGGTGGTGCAGCTGACTTCAGTGGAAGAGAGTAGCGCATGAGGACGGCCATGTGGCACCAGCAGCGCATCTCCGGCATGTAACTGATAGACCTCACCGGTAGCGCTGCGCACCATGAGTGAGCCACGTCCGATAAAGTGAAACTGTGCACGGCCAGGGGCATGTTCAAACTGCAAGCCAAACGGCGCGCACAGGGCAATCCGCTGGTACTCAACGCCAAACAGGCGCATGCCCATCAGCAGCTCGCTGGTTAAATCTTCGTAGTGGCTCATCGCATTCCAGGACGAATTATCAATAAACACGGTGTAAGTATCATAGATCGTCTTGCCTTCCCGCTCTATCCTCCTCTTATTATTTTTTGTGGGGTTTTCTATGAGTGTAAATAGCGAAATGGCTGGCGAATCTGCCACCCCGGTTCGCGCCGCATGGGGCGCAGTGGTGGCGATGGCGTTCGGCGTATTTGTGTTAGTCAGCGCGGAATTTTTGCCGGTCAGCCTGCTGACGCCAATGGCGGCGTCGCTGCATGTGACTGAAGGGCTAGCCGGGCAGACCATTACTGCAACGGCGCTGGTAGCGCTGCTTGCCAGCCTGGCAACCGCTCAGGTCACGCGCGGCCGCGACCGCCGTGGCGTCATGCTGATTTTCTTCGTCCTGCTGATCGCTTCTTGCCTACTGGTGACTTTTGCGGTCAATTTGCCGATGATTCTGGCCGCTCGTGTGCTGTTGGGTATGGCCATTGGAGGCTTCTGGACACTCTCCACCGCAATGGCGATGCGTCTGGTTGCGCCCTGGCAGGTGCCACGTGCGCTGTCGATTGTCTTTAGTGGTGTTTCACTGGCGACGGTGTTTGCCGCGCCATTGGGCAGCTATCTCGGGGGATTACTGGGCTGGCGTGACACTTTCCTGTTAGCGGCCATGTTGAGCGGAGTATCCCTGGTGTGGCTGTTCTTCAGCCTGCCATCACTGCCTGCGGAAGAGAAATCTGCCGAAGGGGGAGCGATGAACTTGCTGCGTCGGCCGGTAATGCGCTGGGGGCTGCTGGCGGTGATGCTGCTGTTCACAGGACATTTTGCCTTCTTTACCTATCTGCGTCCGTACCTGGAAACCGGCGTTGGCTTCAACCTTAATCAGCTCTCTCTGGTGCTGCTGGGCTTTGGTATCGCTAACTTCTTTGGCACTTCGCTGGCGGGCTGGTTGCTGGCACGTAGCGTCTGGCGCACGCTGGCAGGCATGTCACTGCTCATGAGTTTGATGGCGCTGGTGTTGGTCAACAGCGAAGGTACGCCATGGCTGGCTGCACTGGGCGTGGCGCTGTGGGGCCTGGCGTTTGGCGCAATGCCGGTGGGTTGGTCAACCTGGCTGGCAAAAGTCGCTGATGATGATGCCGAAGCGGGCGGTGGCCTGATGGTCGCGACCATTCAGTTCGGCATTACGCTTGGCGCAGCGGCCGGTGGTTTGATTGTCGATGGGCATGGCACCAGCGGCGTGATTGCCAGCAGCGGCGTGGTGATTCTACTGAGCACACTGTTGGTGGTGACTCAGGTTCGACGTCACGCATGACCGAATGGGCTGGCAAAATCGCTGCCAGCCCCAGATTGATTAAGCACGGGGACTTTTTCAGCGCAAAACTTTAACCCCCTGTGGCATCTCTTGTCCAGACGTGCTGTTTTTTGTTCATTTAATTTGAATGAGAATGGCAAATCTTCCCGCTTTTTCCTTTCCTGTCTTTCTCATATCATTTCCCACATCGAAGCACAGCGCTTCAAACAAACGAAAAACTCTGAGGAAATGACCATGAAATCTATCAAAACTTTTGCTGCAGTTATCGCTTTTGCTGTCATGCCAATTGCCAGCTTCGCGCAATCTGTGACTGCATGTGACACCACACTGGATGGTGCTGAAGCACAAATCGCGGCTAAAGCACACAAACTGGGTGAGCAGTACACCATCACCGAAGCGTACAACAACAACGGCGTACACATGACTGCCGAGCTGCATAAATAAGCCTGCTGAATACCCTCTGTTGCTGACAGGACGCCTTATGGCGTCCTGGCGGCGTTGCTCTTCTCCGCATCCCACTCCCGCATCCGTAAGATAAAATCACTGTTCCTTTACACTTTAAATAATTATTATTCTCAAAAAGGATCGCCTGCTTGCCGCTATGGCCCGTGTTCTGGATGTCTGCGCGATCGTTCATTTGCTGCCGCTGAGCAGTGTTTGCTATGGAGAAGTCATGAAAGCTTTAAAAACTACACAACAGTGGGCCCTGCGTCCTCTGCTGCTGGCTACTGCCCTGTTTTCTGCCTCGGCAGCATTTGCTGCACCTGCCGCTGATGTCACTCAGCAAGTAGGTCAGGGCGCGTATGAGCTGGCTTTTAGCAACACCAACAATGCACTCTACGTTGCCACCTCAAACGGTCGTGGCGAAGGCGGCGGCGTGGTTTACCGCCTGGGCGCGCAGGATCTGGCCGTGCAGGGCAAAATCCCTACCGAGCTGAAAACCTTTGGCGCAGCCATCAATAACCAGACCAACGTGCTGTATGTCGGTAACACCCTTAACAGCGCTGTGACCTCTGTGGATGTGGCCAGCGGTAAAGAGCTGAAGAACCTGGTGCTGGATGCCACCAAGCGCGAAGGCGATGTACGTCCTCTGGCGGTACGTGAGCTGGCGGTGGATGAGAAAACCAACCGTGTTTACATCACCGGCCTGGGCAAAGAGAGCGTGGTATGGGTTGTTGACGGGAAAGACCTGAAACTGATCAGCACCATCCCGAACACCGGCAAAATGGGTACCGGTATTGCGCTGGACTCTGCGGCTCAGAAAGCCTACGTCACCAACGCTGATGGCGAGTTAGTCACCATTGATACCCGCACCAATGCGATTGAAAAGCGTGTGAAACTGGATGAAGGCAAAGATCACTTCTTCCTGAACATCGCGCTGGATACCAAAGGTCAGCGTGCCTTCATCACCGATTCTAAACAGGCTCAGGTGCTGGTGGTTGATCTGAAAACTCAGAAAGTGATTGAGCGCATCGCCGTACCAGAATCACTGGCTGTGCTGTTCAATGCACAACGTGATGAACTGTATGTGACGCACCGCATGGCGTCTGAAGTGAGCATCATCGATGCCAGCAACTATAAAGTTAAGCGCACGGTGAAAACCGAAGGTCTGCCAAACAGCCTGGCGATTTCTGCCGACGGTAAAGCCCTGTTCGTCAGCGTCAAGCAGCCTGGACCGCCACGTAAACCAGCGGGTGCGAAAGAGGGCGAAAAAGCCCCTGCCGCGAAGCCAGAAGCAGGAGCTGAAAAACGTCCAGCTCCACAGCCTGGCAAACCTGACAGCGTACTGCGCATCGCGCTGTAATCCGTTGTGCAACCAGTCAGCGCCCGCTGGCTGGTTCTTCTTCCTCTCAAATCTGCATAATACTGACCTGCTTCTCAGGATACCGTCCTCGATTCAGCTACCCTTAAGCTGCCTGCAAACCAGCCTATGAGGAATCGGATGAGCCAGTTTTTTTATAACGCCAGAGCCAGTGTGGTTGATGAAGCCATTGCCGGATTACTCCACAGCACGCCGTGGCATAACCTCGGGCGTCTCGATGCCGGGGACGCGATTCGTGTGGTGGCGCGCAATGACTGGGATAAAAGCCGGGTTGCCCTGATCTCCGGCGGCGGTTCAGGCCATGAGCCAGCCCATGCGGGTTTTGTCGGCCGTGGGATGCTCACAGCCGCCGTGTGCGGCGATATTTTTGCTTCCCCCAGCGTCGATGCGGTCTTAACCGCCATTATTAATGTTACCGGTGAGGCAGGCTGCCTGCTGATCGTGAAAAATTACACCGGCGACCGCTTGAACTTTGGCCTCGCGGCGGAAAAAGCCAAAAACCTTGGTTATAAGGTTGAGATGGTGCTGGTGCAGGATGATATTGCACTGCCTGAGAACCCGCAGCCGCGTAGGATTGCGGGGACGGTGCTGGTGCATAAAATTGCCGGACATGCCGCAGAACTGGGACAAAGCCTCGCGCAGGTCAAGCAGATGGCGCAGCGCGCCGCAGATGCCAGCGCCACCATCGGCCTCGCTTTCTCTACCTGTCATTTACCGGGAGAGCCGCGTGATGAGCGGGTAAAAGCCGGGCACAGCGAACTGGGGATGGGGATTCACGGCGAACCTGGGGTTTCAACGCTGGCAACGCAAAACAGTCGTGAAGTGATCGCTGCGATGACCCACACCCTGGCGGCAAAGCGTCCTCTCAACGGCCAACAGTTGCTGATGCTCAACAATCTCGGTGGCGTTTCGCAGCTGGAACTGGCGCAGTTAACCCATGAAATCCTGCAAACCCCGCTCGCGCAGCATGTCACGCACCTGCTTGGCCCTGCCACGCTGGTGGGGGCACTGGATATGAAAGGCATTTCCCTGACGCTGTTGCAGCTTGAAGAGGCGTTTCTGGCCGCGCTGGAAGCCCCTGTTGAAGTGGTCGGTTGGATCAAACCGGTGGCACTTCAACCTGTTGCAGCACTGCCAGCGCAAAAAGTCACCAGCCAACTCCAGATAACCCCCTCTGAGCATGACGCAACCCGGCAGGGAGTGGGCCGTATTACTGCCCAACTGATTGCGCTGGAGCAGGAGCTGAATGCGCTGGATGCCAAAGTAGGCGATGGTGATACCGGTTCAACCTTTGCGGCGGCGGCGCGTCGTATTGAGCAACTGGCGCAACAAAACCAGCTGCCGCTGGCGGACCACGCGCAGTTGCTGGCGCTGGTAGGCGAAGAGCTGGCAACGGTGATGGGCGGTTCCAGCGGCGTACTGATGTCGATTCTGTTCACCGCCGCCGGGCAGGCATTGCAGCAGGGAGAACCGCTAGCGCAGGCGTTACAGCATGGTTTAGAGCAGATGAAACACTATGGCGGGGCGCAGCCGGGCCACCGTACGCTAGTGGATGCACTGCAACCCGCGTTGGCAGCCTTAGTGGCTGGAGAGCCGCTGGCGCAGGCCGCTGCCGCCGCGCAGCGTGGTGCAGAAGCGACCGCTACCATGCAAAGTGCCAAAGCGGGGCGTTCCGCCTATCTGAGTCAGCACAGTCTGGATGGAGTGAAAGATCCGGGGGCGTATGCGGTAGAGAAGGTTTTTGCCGCGCTGAGCAAAGGGTAAAACACACAGCGGTGCCAGGAGGCACCGCTGTTAAACCGCTACTCAGAGGCTTCACGCATCATCTCTTCATGGGGGATGTCGGCCAGGATCTGCTCAAAACTGCGCAGACGCTTGTAGATCGACATCAGCTCAATCAGCGTTGACCACGACGAGATCAGGTACTGGAATGAGCCACGCACCTGGTCAAACACGTTGGTGATTTGGTTGAGCAGACCCAGCGTAATGGTCCCGGCTACAATGGACGGGAACAGCACAAACAGACCGAACACGTTATCGATTTGCAGATAGAGAATGCGCACGATATTGAAGTAAAGATAGTGGAAATAGAGGCGAAAATAGTTAAAACGCACACGACTGAACAGTTCGTTCAATGTAGGGGGTGCCGCGCGTTGTGGATCGTCCTCACCGTACACCAGCTCTTTACGATAGGCGGCCTCAACGCGCTGGTTACGGAACTCCAGCCCTGGCAGTTTAATCCCGACCATCGCCAGTAATCCGGTACCAAATACCGACCACAGCAGCGCAATAATCACCAACGCGTACGGGATATTGCCCAACAGGGGAATATCTTTTACGTGTACCGAAAGCGCCATCAACACTGGCAGGAAGGCAATCAGCGTCATGATCGCCTGAATAAAGCTGATCCCCCAGTCTTCCAGCGTGCTGGCAAAGCGCATGGTGTCTTCCTGCACACGCTGTGCCGCACCTTCCACCAGACGCAAACGCTGCCAGTTATGCGCATAGTAATTGTTCATGGCAGTACGCCAGCGGAACACCCAGTGGCTGATGAAGAAAGCATTCATGACGCCAATCACAACGGAGATCAGCGCAATGCCGAGAAACGCATAGACGCCGCGATAAAAATCACCAATTGGTACTGAACCTGCTTTGCTCAGCGCCTGTTGGATCAGATCGTAAAACGGGCCATACCAGGCGTTAACGGCCACGCTGACCTGCACACCAAACCAGGTGACGAAGATCATCAAGGCGGTGCCCCATACAGACCAACGCTGCCAGGGATGGCGGTCAATCACCCACCACGCACAGGCAAAGATCCCGGCAACCAGCCAGTAGTAGGCGTAGAACCACAATTGACCCGGCGCAATAAAGCGCATTGCAGTCGCGGGTAACGGCTGTTTCATGGCTGCGGCGAGAGATGGCCAGTGCTGTGGTAGCGCTTCGGCAAAGCCAAACCAGGCAAAAATAGCCAGTAAACTCCAGATAGCGGCAGAGCTGAAAAACAGCGCTGGCCGCGGGAAAAACGACTTAAACATAGGCACTCCGCTGTGTTGAATACTCCTTTATATCGCACCAGGGCCGGTCTTGTCTTATGACGGTTGTTTCTGTGCATGACAGCGAGGCGCAGAGTGTTATTTACGTAGCGGGGAAGTGTGGCTTGTTAATGAATTTGTGCGGATGTTTATAAATGCGCTAATAAATCCTTACATATGGTGATACAATCCTCGCGATGTTACCGGTAACAACCGGACTGTAACCCTCAACAACTCATAAAAACTATTACAACCAGCCGTTTAACTTTCATGTCGCTTTCACGCGGCAATGAGGCAATGTCATGTCAGATCAGAAAACAGGTCAGTCACGCAGGGACTTTCTGCTGAGGACCATCACGCTTGCACCGGCGATGGCCGTCGGTGGTTCTGCGGTGGGGTCGTTAGGGTTTATTCCGCTGGCGCAAGCCGAAGCTACAGAGACTGGGCCGCAACAAGCGCGCGACTACCAGCCAAACTGGTTCACCAAAGAAGAGTTCGCCTTTATCACTGCTGCCGTTGCCCGGTTGATTCCCGCAGATGAGCGCGGGCCGGGCGCACTGGAAGCCGGTGTACCAGAATTTATCGATCGCCAGATGAATACGCCGTTTGCTACCGGTGCGAACTGGTATATGCAGGGGCCGTTTAACCCGGATATGCCTAAAGAGCTGGGCTATCAACTCCCGCTGACGCCTCAGCAGGTTTATCGCCTCGGGCTGGCAGAAGCTGACAGCTACAGTAAAAAGCAGCACGGCAAAGTGTTTGCGGAACTCAGCACCGAGCAGCAGGAAGCGATGCTGCATGCGCTGGAAAGTGGCAGCATTGTGTTTGAACAACTCCCGTCGAAGACGTTTTTTGCTTTCTTGTTGCAGAACACCCGCGAAGGTTTCTTTAGCGATCCCATCCACGGCGGCAATCAGGGCATGGTGGGCTGGAAGCTGATCGGCTTCCCTGGCGCACGCGCTGATTATATGGACTGGGTAGAGCGCGGAGAGCGTTATCCGTTCCCGTCAGTTTCAATTCGTGGGGAGCGGGCATAAGCATGGCAAATGAACTGAACAAAGTAGATGCAGTGATCGTTGGCTTCGGCTGGGCGGGCGCGATCATGGCAAAAGAGCTGACCGAAGCGGGTCTGAATGTGGTGGCGTTGGAGCGTGGTCCTCAGCGTGATACTTACCCAGACGGCGCTTATCCACAGTCTATTGATGAACTGACCTATAACATCCGTAAAAAGCTGTTCCAGGATCTGTCAAAAAGCACCGTCACCATCCGTCACGATGCGTCCCAGACCGCCGTGCCTTACCGCCAACTGGCGGCATTCTTACCGGGCACCGGAACGGGTGGCGCGGGGCTGCACTGGTCAGGTGTCCATTTCCGTGTCGATCCTATCGAACTGCGTATGCGTAGCCACTATGAAGAGCGCTACGGCAAAAACTTCATTCCTGAAGGCATGACGATTCAGGACTACGGCGTGACCTACGACGAGCTGGAACCGTTTTTCGATAAGGCCGAAAAGGTGTTTGGTACCTCAGGCAGCGCCTGGAGTATTAAAGGCCAGGTAGTGGGTAAAGAGCGCGGTGGCAACCCGTTTGCACCGGATCGCTCGGATAACTTCCCACTGCCCGCACAGAAGCGCACTTACTCGGCGCAGCTCTTTGCTGAGGCGGCAAAATCTGTCGGCTACCACCCTTACGATCTGCCTTCTGCCAACACGTCGGGCCCATATACCAATACCTATGGCGCGCAGATGGGGCCGTGCAACTTCTGCGGTTACTGTAGTGGCTATGCTTGCTACATGTATTCGAAAGCCTCTCCGAACGTCAACATCCTGCCTGCGCTGCGTCAGGAACCGAAGTTCGAACTGCGTAACAACTCCTATGTGCTGCGGGTCAATCTGACCGAAGATAAAAAACGCGCCACTGGCGTGACCTATCTTGATGCGCAGGGACGTGAGCAGGTACAGCCTGCTGACCTGGTGATTTTGTCAGCCTTCCAGTTCCACAACGTCCACTTGATGCTGCTGTCCGGAATCGGTAAGCCTTACAACCCTATCACCAACGAAGGGACGGTAGGACGTAACTTTGCCTATCAAAACATCTCAACGCTGAAGGCGCTGTTTGATAAAAACACCACCACTAACCCGTTTATCGGCGCGGGTGGCGCGGGTGTGGGTATCGACGATTTCAACGCAGATAACTTTGACCACGGCCCGCTTGGGTTTGTCGGCGGTTCACCGTTCTGGGTTAACCAGGCGGGTACCAAGCCGATCTCTGGCCTGCCGACGCCTCCGGGTACGCCGAACTGGGGTAGCCAGTGGAAAAACGCCGTGGCGGAAACGTACACCCATCACATTTCTATGGATGCGCACGGCGCTCACCAGTCTTACCGCGCTAACTATCTCGATCTCGATCCGAACTACAAAGATGCCTACGGCCAGCCACTGCTGCGCATGACCTTTGACTGGCAGGATAACGACATCAAGATGGCGCAGTTCATGGTGAGCAAAATGCACACCATCGCCGAGGCGATGAATCCAAAACTGATCATGGGCGCAGCGAAAGCACCTGGGAGCCATTTCGACACCACCGTCTACCAGACGACGCACATGAACGGCGGCGCGATTATGGGAGAAGACCCGAAAACCAGCGCCATCAACCGTTATCTGCAAAGCTGGGATGTGCCGAACGTCTTCGTACCAGGGGCTTCAGCCTTCCCGCAGGGACTGGGCTATAACCCCACTGGCATGGTGGCCGCGTTGACCTACTGGTCGGCTAAAGCGATCCGTGAACAGTATCTGAAAAACCCCGGCCCGTTGGTGCAAGCGTAAGGAACATGACCATGAAAAAGATTTTTCTGGCCCTGCTACTGGGCTCGTTGTCGTGCGCTGCGCTCGCGGATCAAGGCAACACTGACCTGGTAAAACAGGGTGAATATCTGGCACGTGCCGGGGACTGTATCGCCTGCCACACCAGCAAAGGTGGTCAGCCCTTTGCCGGTGGCTTACCGATGGAAACGCCGATCGGCACGATCTATTCCACCAATATCACGCCGGATAAAACCAGCGGTATCGGCGACTACAGCTACGATGACTTTGAGAAAGCCGTGCGCCACGGCGTGACCAAAGAGGGCACGACGCTCTACCCAGCGATGCCTTATCCATCATATGCGGTGATCAGCGATGCCGATATGCACGCGCTCTACGCCTACTTTATGCAGGGTGTCGCGCCGGTGAATCAGGCGAATAAAGAGAGCGAGATCCCGTGGCCGCTGTCGATGCGCTGGCCGTTGGCCGTGTGGCGTGGCATGTTCGCGCCTTCAGTCGCGCCGATTCAGCCACAGCAGCAGGACCCGGTCCTGACGCGCGGTCAGTATCTGGTTGAAGGCCTGGGCCACTGTGGTGCCTGCCATACGCCACGCAGTTTCACCATGCAGGAGAAGGCGCTGAACAATGCCGAAGGCAGCAACTTCCTGTCTGGCAGCAACGCGCCGGTGGATGGCTGGACCGCAAGTAACCTGCGCGGTGATAGCCGTGACGGTTTAGGCCGCTGGAGCGAAGAGGACTTGCGTCAGTTCCTGCGTTATGGCCGTAACGATCATACTGCGGTGTTTGGCGGTATGAGCGATGTGGTGGAACACAGCCTGCAACACCTCAACGACGCGGATATCACGGCAATTGCCCGTTACCTCAAGTCACTGGGGGCGAAAGATGTGAATCAGGTGGCCTTCAGCCCGAATAGCAGCGAAGCCCAGGCTTTATGGCACGGTGATGATAGCAAACCGGGTGCGGCTGCCTATGTGGATAGCTGTGCCGCCTGTCATAAAACCGATGGCACCGGCTACAAGCGCTTCTTCCCGGCATTGCAGGGGAATCCGGTGGTGTTAGCGGATGATCCGACTTCGCTGATCCATATCGTATTAGTGGGCGGACAGTTGCCGGGCGTCAGCGGCGCACCTTCAACCATTACGATGCCTGCTTTTGGCTGGCGGATGGACGACCAGCAAGTGGCTGACGTCGTGAATTTCATCCGCAGCAGTTGGGGTAACAGCGCGCCGCAGCAGGTGAGCGCCAGCCAGGTAGCAAAACTGCGTAAAACGGTGAAGGATCAGCAAGGTAGCGCGGATATTAAAGTGCTGGAAGGGCAGAAGTAACGGCCCCTCACCCCGGCCCTCTCCCATAATGGGAGAGGGAGCAAAGTCTGCACTCTCTATTCCCTCTCCCATTATGGGAGAGGGTTAGGGTGAGGGGAAAAGCTCGAAAAATCAGATGTTTTCCAAATCAATCCCGCGGGTTTTCGGCCCGAAAATGCCCACCGACAGCATCACCACCAGCATACTCAGCACGATAAACAGAATCACACCCTGGCTGCCTGCATACTCCAGAATCAAACCAATCAGAATGCTGCTAAACACCGTCGACAGGCGGCTGAACGAGTAACAGAAACCCACTGCGCGTGCGCGGATGTGCGTAGGGAAAATCTCCGTCTGATAGGCGTGATAGCTAAAGGTCAGCCAGGCGTTTGAGTAGGTGATCAGGAAGCCGCAGATGATCAGCAACACCGGGTTGGTTTGCAGCGCAAACAGGGTGCCAAACACCACGGTCATCAGCGAAGAGCCGACAATTTGCCATTTATTCTCGAACTTGTCGGCATAACGGCTGCAAATCAGTGAACCAATCGGATAGGCGAGGGTGATAAAAAACGCATACAGCAAGCTGTGCGTGACCGTGGTGCCTTTGCCAGACAACAGCGCAGGCAGCCAGTTGCCAAAACCAAAGAACCCGATGGCCTGGAAGAAGTTCATCACCACCAGCATCAGGGTACGCTTACGCCATTCTGGTGCCCAAATCTCGCGAAAACGCCCGCGCTGTGGCAACTGAGCGGCGGCATCATCCTGTGGGAAATCTGCTTTTGGCGTCAGACCGCAGCGGATCTCCATCTGGCTCATCACCTGATGCGCTTCCTGATGGCGACCCTGCTGTGCCAGCCAGCGCGCGGACTCAGGTAAGTTTTTACGGATAAACCAAATCACCAGCGAGCACAGCGCCCCGGCAATCACCACCCAGCGCCAGCCTTCCAGGCTCAGGATAGTCTGCGGCACCAGCCACCACGACATCAACGCCACTGCCGGAACAGACAAAAACTGGATGAAGAAGGAGAAAGCAAATGCCTTGCTGCGCATCCGGGTCGGTACCCATTCGGTCAGATAGGTATCGATCGTCACCAGCTCGACGCCAAGTCCAATCCCGACCAGAAAGCGGAAGAAAATCACCGATTCAGCACTCTGCTGGAAAGCCATCAGCAGGGAGAAGCAGCCGTACCACAACAGGGCACACATAAAGGTCAGGCGACGACCAAAGCGATCGGCATAGGGTGCGAGCAGGCTGGCACCGACGAACAGACCGAGGAACGTTGCGGACGCAAAAGCAGCCTGATCCGCAATGCCAAATGCCCCAGCGCTGCCGGTGTGGAAAATGCCTGCTGCCAGCAGACCTGAACTGATATAGCCGGTCTCAAACAGATCATACAGTTCGAAGAAGCCGCCTAACGCCAGCAGTGAAATAAAGCGCCATAACCCGGCTGAAGACGGCAGGGCGTCAATACGGCCTGCCAGACTATTGGCGGGTGTGGTGATGGGTGGAACAGAAGCGATCCCTGGGGTGCTGGCTGTTGTCATTGTTGTAATAACCTCGGTGTGACGATGTTTGCAAAACCCACTAACGGCAAGGATGTTGTTAAAAGAGTTAAACCATTAGCAGGCGAAGAAGAGGCAGAATAATCAATTCGCCGCAGGTTGCCGAGAGGTAGCGTGCTGAGTTTTTGGCAACGTGCGTTGCAGAATTTGTAAGAGCAATTAAACACCAAGAGGAAACTGAGATGCGTTTTTGATGATGGGCAACGGGTGCTTGTATGCCCATCATCAGACTGATCTATTCAACGGGGCCAAGACTTGCCACAGATACTGAAACCCTATGAACACTGAATTGAGAAACGCAAATAGCATGTGCATTATCTGGATTAAACAAAGCCAGATTTATGCCATCGCTGACAGAGCTTCTGTAAACAACACCATCAAAACCAGACTTCTTTATGAACTCACAGAGATACTGACTGGGAATATAATCAATTGCGGCGCTTCTCGGTAACACGGGACGAGTGAGTTCTTCTCCCAGTCGTTCCAGGAAGGGAATATCAGCCCGTACTCTACCAATATCATCTTCAGTGGGAAGTAAGAATGGCGAAATAGATTTTCGAGGAGAGCGAAGATCTACTAATTTAATCTTTTCTTTAATTAAGAATTCCGCAACTGTTGCAGTTTCGCCCGTATGAGGTCGTATCTCTGAAATAGCCGCTTCAGAGGAGGAACCAAGGTAAAGATAGGGAATGCCTGTGGGATTAGCTCGGCCATGACTCGCAAGCATATTTGGCGGCGCTCCCATTTCACTTAAAGCGTAGCCTTCCCGAGTTTGATTAATTCTTGCACGGTGCCAGGTGGGTTGTAGATTAGATATTACTAAGTAGCCGAGTAGTTTTTTTAGGCGAGCCTGGTCAATATTTCCCTCAAGGAAATATCGGTTCTTATGTAATAACTCATCACGCAGTGTATCCCATTCAGCTAGCGCATGGCTTTCATATTTTTTGGAAGGAGAGAAACTTTTCCTGACAATTTCTCCATTATCAAGAATATCGGACAGAAGTTCTTTAACGTGTGCATTATCCATTTTACTGTGCTGGAATAACATCCAGTCTTGTTTAAGGCACTCAACCAGGCTTTGACCGGTATGATCGATTTCATAAATATTTATCAAGAATTCAAAATAACCTGAAAGAGAAGCTGGTTGTATCAGAGGGACTGACATGGAGCCGCAATATGAACAATTCCCGTACCCCTCAAGAGATTCGGAAAGGATATGGTTTTCTAACCCACTATCAGAAAAGCATTGTGGACAACACATTCGTTTCATTTTCAGTCCCTGAAATAATTCGCAAGCGTTTCTATGTGATGCTGCATGGAGAGTTTTTTCACCATAGCGAGCCCAGGAAAGTGTCCTACAGAGTGTAAATGGCGAAATATTTGTATCGCTGAACTCTCATAGAATTGAGAATGCTGACTATTGATCTCGGCAATGAGTTTATCTAATGCCTGACCAAATTTTCCTGCTGGATCGGTAGGTGTATCATTTGTTGTAGAAACAAAATGATACACCAACATTTCATCATCTTTGTTGGAGTCAATCATCGTAAGATGAATGGCAACTGCATAGGCTGGACCACCACCCTCTGAATACTCATCGCCCACAATAAGAAAGTCACCAAAACTATCCATACCCTCATCTTGGTATGTAACATGCAATTCAGAAAAATTCTCAACGGCAGGATATTCAGAGTTTTTCCTTTTTTTGAAACCATCACGAACCAGTGTTCTTTCTGTTTGGTTGAAATGTTTTCTGTACAAGCGAGTACAATATTGATCTATGAAGATATTATGTTTTACTTTTTTATCGGAAGAACTTACTAAAAATTTAGGGTCTGTAAACCCATAATGTATTAGCACTGGGTTGTGTTGTTCATAGACTTGTAATAAATCTGAGATGGTATTTGGTGATGTATTAGCGCTGGCTATAATCCCTGCTGAAATGTTATCAAACTCATAAAGATTTTCAGTCATTAACTGAGATATATAGGCCTGATTTTCAGCATGGTCACCATAAATAGGATTGACTATGACGATTGCTTTGCCGCCATTTTTAGAAATTTCTGCTAACGTTCTTTCTAAACCATTAAAATTTTCTTTAACAGGCTCAATAATTGGAATAAATCCAGCGTTAGCCATAACGGCGGCGCTTTCTCGAATTGCTATTAATTCAAATGTTTTGCCTCTGAAATATGGAAAATACATTAATTATCAACCCCATGTCAGTGCCTCTTCGATTGGTTTGTTCAGTGTATCGATAAGGCGTTCCCGATCAACATTACGTAACTGCATCATTAAAACCAGCGCTTGCAAGGCGTCAGGTATTGCCTTTATGCACGGATTTAATGGTGCAAGGTTACGCGTCTTTTTTAATACGCTTACCATATGATAATTTACATCTATCGCGTTAAGGGAGGAGAAAATATCCTTTAACGCCCGATTAATTAGCGTGTTTGGTAAGGAGGGTATATCTATACCCATTCTCCTCAATATTTCAGAAGACTCACTCACTCTCAGTGATTCAAACATCGTGGTTGAACAGAGGGCATCGTTAAAAAAAGATGCATCCCTGACAATCGTAGTTTTATTTCTACGATCAAGTTTTAATACCCCAACCTGATCAGGTGCTTTCAACATAACATTGTTAATATGTGATTCACCTGCAATCACAAATACTTTCGCGAATGCTTTCTGATAATCGCCGATTTGTTTCGCCAAGCGAGACAAAGAGTCAATTTCTGATTTTATTTCATAAACAGACGCGGTTTCATTAATTATTACCATGTCTGCCTTACTTAAACCAATTCTGAACTCTGGTAGATAAGTTGAGTTCTTTAAAGGATTTCTGCCAGACAGTGATTTCCTTATTAAGGCAGATCGATAGATGTAATCGCCACGAGAATTTGATTTTCGTAAAATGTTGAAGGCATGATTAAAGGCATCGCCAATCGTATTGTTTTCATTCTTATGGTTGCCAATAATATCATTCTCATGGAGTAGATGGGCAAGAGAGGCTGACTTCCCCTTACGCGCTATCTCTGAAATCAGTGATGCTGAGAACATCTTTGACAGAGATTTATCCTGTGTGGGAGATATGCTACCCATGCTCACAACATCCTTCTACTTATACGAATATTTATTAATTTCTTCCTGAATGATAAATCATAACCCTTAATAAGTCATTATAAAGTCACAATGATTTTTTTTATAGCGAGTAAGTCTGTTTAATTTGTTGATTTTACAGTTTTTATTGCTAGCTTGCGAGATGGAGGTTACTTTGGGAAGGTGGGGTTTTCAAGAGGAGTGTTAATAACTATACGCGCGCTCACAGAAAAAAATGAAATTGCAAAAAGGATATGAAGTTTATGAGATGAAAGCCTTATTATTCTCTTGTTCCAGGGTTATTATATATCGACTAATCCTTTAGTCGATATGTTTAATAGGATAACTAATTAATGCAGCGTCGGATAGATGCCAGGGCCAATAGGCAGGCCGAGGAAATACCACACCACTAACAGCAAAATCCAGGCGATAAAGAACGCGATGGGGTAAGGCAAAATCAACACGTAGTAACGACCAAGCTGGGCGTTTTTCTCGTATTTTTGCAGGAAGCCGAGGAACAGCGGTAAAAACGGCGACATCGGTGCCAGCGGCAGGACGGCGGAGTCAGCGATGCGGAAAATCATCTGGGCAAAGGCGGGATGAAAGCCGAGCAGCATAAACATCGGCACGAAAACCGGTGCCAGAATCGACCAGATTGCCGAGCCGCTGGCGATAAACATGCAAAGGAAAGCCGACAGGAACATCAGCCCGAGGAAAGCCGGTGCCCCGCTAACGCCTGCACTCTCCAGCATATCCGTCATGCCAAACGCCATGAATTTGCCCATATTGGACCAGCTAAAGAAGGCGACAAACTGCGACAGTGGGAACACCATCACAATAAAGCCCGCCATGCTTTTCATCGGGTCGATCAGCAACTGAGGAATATCATCCTGACGGCGAATCTGTTTTGTTACCACGCCATAGGCAATGGCGACGACAAAAAACAGAATGATAATCAGTGGCACAATGCCCTGCACAAACGGTGATGGCACCAGCGATCCGTTCGGATTTCGCAGTGGCGCATGATCCGGGATCACCAGCAGAGCAATCAAACCACAGAAGATCAGCGCAGCAATGCCTGCGGCTTTCAGGCCACGGTTTTCCAGCGGAGTTAAGGCTGGCAGGCGATCGCCATCGCGATCTTGCCACGGTTGCAGGCGGGGTTCGATAAACTTGTCGGTTAACAGTGCGCCAACGATGGTCAACAAAATCACCGAGCTGGCCATAAAGAACCAGTTATCGATAACGTTGACATGCATCGCACCGTCGAGGGATTTCGCCGCTTCAGTACTGATGCCAGACAACAGCACATCGGTATTCACAATCAGCAGGTTAGCGGTGAAACCACTGGCAACCCCCGCAATCGCAGCCATCAAACCAGCGACCGGATGGCGGCCCACGGCGAGGAAAATCAGCGCACCCAGTGGTGGCATCACCACCAGCGCGGCATCAGAAGAGATATGGCTGAAGAAGGCGATAAACAGCACCATATAGCTGGCGTAGCGACGGCTGACACCTGAAGCCATCTTCACCATTAGTGCCTGTAATAAGCCGACTTTTTCGGCCAGGCCTGCGCCCAGAACCAGAGCCAGAATCGATCCCAGCGGCGTAAAGCTACTGAAGTTTTTGATGATATTCGGCAGCATCCACTGCAACCCGGCAATGCTCAACAGGTTCTTCACCTGAATGATCTCGCCGTTGGTCGGGTTGGTTACGGTGACGCCAAAACTGCTCAGTAGCGCAGTGGCTACCATCAGCACCACGATCAGATAGATAAAAAGCAGAAAAGGGTTGGGGACTTTATTGCCAATACGCTCAATAAAGCTAAACAGCTTCCCTGGGCTGCGGTTCTCCGTGGTGAAATCCATCGGGTATTCCTCGTGTCGTTATGTTTGCTTAGATGTAATATTTTTTATGGGTAGTACAGCCGCGCCGTTGCCGACGCGGGTAATGCTAAGAAGCCAGCGGTGACGGCTGAATACCGTCCGGGATTGGGCAGCGGTAAGGCTGCTGCTGGCGTATCCGTTCAAACTCTTCCCGACAGGCAGCCAGCGTATCGGGCTGTTCCAGCAGGGTCAGCGCGCTGGCTGCCAGCACTTTCCCCGCCAGCAACATGCCTTTGTGCCCCAGAGATGTGCGCCCCTGCGCCACCAACTGCCAGGTATGGAGTGGGGTGCCAAACGCAAAACAGGGCGTAAAGCACTGCGCAACCGGGGTGACCCAGCTAACATCGCCCACATCGGTTGAGCCAAACATCAGCTCATTACTGATAGCATACGGGGCCACTTCATCCATCAAGACTTTCTCCCCTAACGCTTCAGCCCATGCCGTGCCTGCGCTACCGCCGGTGCGTGCGGCGTTGAGGCGGGCATTGCGCAGGTCGTCTTTGGTCAGCGTGGCACGAATTTCTGCGGCAAACGCCTGCTCTTCAACGCTGTATTCCGGTAAGCCAAACTGATGCAAATATCGCTCCATCACCGCTTCCAGGGCGCGATTAGGCACATAGTTGGAACAGGCTTTATCGAAGCGTACCGTCATGGTGGTGTCGGTCATCAGGGCTGCGCCGCGTGCGATATTGATGACGCGTTGATAAATATCCTGCGCCTGATCGAGCTGCGGTGCGCGCACCAGGTAAAGCACTTCTGCATCGGCTTGCACCACATTGGGGGATGCGCCACCCGTATTGGTAATGGCGTAGTGCAGGCGTGCTTCCGGCACGATGTGCTCGCGCAGAAAATTGGCACCGGTATTCATCAGCGTTACCGCATCCAGCGCACTGCGTCCGAGATGCGGCGAGTTGGCCGCATGGGCGGCGACGCCTTTGAAATGAAAAGCAGCCTGAATATTGGCCAGCGTGCTGAGGTTAAACATGCCGCTGAAGCCTTCCGGGTGCCAGGTGACGGCGGCATCGACATCGTCAAACAGCCCCTCACGCACCATAAAGGTTTTGCCGGAACCGCCTTCTTCACCAGGGCAACCGTAAAAACGCAGCGTTCCGCCAGTGCCCTGCTGCTGCATCCATGCCTTCACCGCGCAGACGGCTGCCACGCCTGCGGTGCCTAACAGGTTGTGACCACAGCCGTGACCGTTGCCGTTTTCCACCACCGGAGCCGGTGTGGCACAGCCAGACTGCTGGCTCAGCCCGGCCAATGCGTCAAATTCACCGAGAACAGCAATCACCGGTTTACCGCTGCCGAAGCTGGCGATAAAGGCAGTATCAATGCCACCTACGGCCCGTTCGACCTGAAAGCCTTCTTGCTCCAGCGCAGTCGCCAGCAGGGCAGACGAGCGCGTCTCCTGAAAACGGGTTTCCGGCATATCCCAGATGGCATCGCTCAGCGCCGTAAACTTGGCCTGATGCTGTTGGATATACTCTTCAATAAAACCGGTCAAACTCATGCCGGCACCTTGAATTCGGCCTGATGCAGCGCCAGCGTGGCCAGGGTTTCCACCGCGACAGCCATGATTTGCTCATCGAAATCGAATTTGGCGTTGTGATGGCCTGCAGCCAGATCGCAGCCAAAAATCACATAGGAAGCCTGGCCACCACGCTGTTGAACGCGCTCCAGCATGTAGGTCGCATCTTCGGAACCGGCGGCAGCCGATTTGGTGTCCACCACCGATGAGAAGATATTGAGTTTTTCAGCCTGTTGATGGATGAACTCGACCCAGGCCTGGCTTGGTTTACAGCTACGCGCCGCGCCCATCAGCTTGATGTCATATTCCACGCCATACATCACGGCCGCGCCTTCAATCACGCGCAGTGCTTGCTGATAGACCGCATCGTTGATTTCGTTATTGGCACCACGGGTTTCGACTTTAAGCAGCGCGGTATCCGGTACCACGTTGCGCCCGGTGCCTGCCTGCAATACGCCGACATTCATGCGCGCTACGCCACCGCTGTGCTGGGTCAGGCCGTGCAGGCCAAGGGTTGCCTGTGCCGCGGCCAACAGGGCGTTGCGGCCCTCTTCGGGTTTTGCGCCTGCGTGCGCACCCACGCCGGTGAAATGGATATCAAGCTTGGTGGTTGCCAGGAAGCTGTCGCTGCCGCAGACGATTTCACCGGCCGGTACGCCAGTCCCGAGGTGGATCGCAGTGAATAAGTCGACATCATCCAGTACGCCCGCCGCCACCATGGCTTTCGCCCCGCGCACGCCCTCTTCAGCAGGCTGGAAAATGAGTTTAATGGTGCCGCTCAACTTCGCCTGGTTTGCCATTAAGACGCGGGCCAGACCAAGGCCAATGGACGTATGACCGTCATGACCGCAGGCGTGCATCATGCCGCTATTGATGGAGGTAAAACCTTCACGCACAGGCAGGTGATCGGCCGCCAGGCTCTCGTTGAGATCCAGTGCATCCATATCAACCCGGAAACCCATCACCGGGCCAGGGCGGCCAGTGTTGAGGGTGGCTACCACGCCACAAAATCCGCCGGAGAAGTGGCCAATCCACTGTGGCAATGCGCCTTGCGCCAGCGCGCGCGCTTCCTGTGCGGCCAGCACGCTGGCGTCTGGTAAGCCCATGCGGGCTTCCGCATCAATCACTTCGCGACCTAACTGAAGCTGATAACCTAACTGGTGTAACTCTTCCGCGACCAGTGTCGCCGTGCGAAATTCCAGCCAGCCAGATTCAGCAAACTGATGCAAATCGCGACGCCAGCTTTGCAGTTGTGGAACCAGGTCGGAAACCTGCTGAGAAAGGGTAGTCATGGTGTGATCCTTGATGTTGGTTTTTTGGTCTTTAACCTGAATCTACACAATGGTATTGGGGGGCATAAGATGCGAATATCTTGCCTATGATAAACAGGGGTTATCACGAGGATACCCATGCCAGCACCGCTAAAACTTCATCAACTGCGCGCCTTTGTCGATGTGGCACGCCAGGGCAGCATTCGTGCAGCCAGCCGCCTGTCTGGTCTGTCGCAACCGGCGCTCACGAAAGCGATTCAGGAGCTGGAGCTGGCGGTTGGCGCGCGGCTGTTTATTCGCGGCCAGCAGGGTGTGCGAATGACGGACATCGGTGATAACTTTTTTCGCCATGCCAGTCTGGTGTTGGAAGAACTCCGCGTGGCGCAGGAGGAGATTCAGCAGCGGTTAGGGCTGGCGGGGGGACAGGTGAATATTGGCGTGGGTGGCAGTATTGCTCGCACCGTGATGCCTCAGGTCATTACGCAGTTTCATCGTGAATACCCGCGTGTCAAAGTCCGTATTGTTGAAGGGCAACTGGTCTCCATGGTGCCAGAACTGCGTCAGGGTGAGCTGGATTTCACCATTAACACTTACGATCAAAGCCATCTTGATCAGGAGCTGAGCTACGAACAGGTGATGACGCGCGAATACCGCGTGGTAGTGCGCAAAGGCCATCCCATGGCAAAAGCGCGATCGCTACAGGAGATGCAACACTGTGACTGGACGATGCCAACGCGCAAAGGCAGTTACTACCGCCTGCTGCACGATCTGTTTGCCGAACGCGGCATGGCACCCAATATTGTGGTGACCTGTGAAACGTTCATGGCTTGTATCAGCCTGGTGGCGCAGAGCGACTTTGTCAGCATTCTGTCGGAGGATGTGATTAACGATGCGGTGTTGGGCAGCCAGTTGCAGGCGGTGGAACTGGACGAGCCGCTGCCACTGGCACAGTTTTATCTTATTCAGCGTAAGGACACGTCACTTACCCCAATGGGGGCGTATATGGCGCAGCTGTTCCGGCGCTATTGTCAGCAAAGTTAAGAGTGTGGCCTGGCTCGCGTCCGGGTGAAAAAAACCGCACTACACTCTCTAGCGGGTTATTTCCGCAGGAGTCGATCATGCAAGTCACACCTTATCTGTTTTATAACGGGCGCTGTGAAGAGGCGATTGCGTTTTATCTTGCCGCTACCGATGCCACGCTACTGTTTAAAATGACGTTTGGTGATATGCCGGAGTCTGAAGGAGGCGGTGAAGGTTGCCCTACGGGAATGACGTTCCCGCCTGAGCAGATCATGCATGCGCATTTGCGCATTGGGCAGGGTGAAATCATGCTGAGCGATGGACCTTCTGATACGCGCTATGGTGGCTTTGCAGTCAGCCTCTCTACGCCCGATGAAGCTCAGGGTAAAAAGTGGTTTGACGCACTGTCGGAAGGTGGAGCGGTAACAAAAAGCTGGGAACCCACATTCTGGGCAAATGGCTTTGGGATGTTTACCGATAAGTTCGGCGTGCCGTGGATGGTGAATGCTTATAAACCACAAGGTTAACAGCCGGTTCCTTCTCCCGGAGCGGGGGAAGGAACCCGAGATGCGGGAGTGGAGATGCCCACTCCCGATCTATCAGAAGTTATAACCTACAACCAGGTAGTAACCCCAGCCGGTAGATTTCACTTCAAACGGACCATTGCCGAAGTTCAACTCCTGACCATCCGCCCATTGACCGCCGTTGTGGAACCAACGCGCCACGGTTGAAACATGCCAGTGTGCGTAGTTCAACGACAGAATATGGCTGGAAGCGATGGAGTTACTGGTGCGTGATGGACCGGTTTTCTCCGCCAGGTCTGAGCCCCAGTCGAAGTTGGTGAAGCCAATGTAGCTCAGCTTACCGCCCCACAGGTCGGTAATCGGTACAAAGTATTTCACTTTGAAGCGGTAACCATCCCAGCTGTTTTCGTTTGCAGCCTGGTAGTTCTGCCACTGGTACTTGGCATAGACGTTCAGCGACAGGCCAACGTCAGAATGGGTATCGATATCCGTGCCCAGACCCATATACCAGGTGCTCTGGCGCTGAGATGGGTTGCGACCCATATCGTAGATGTAGTTGTTCGCGAAGTACCACTCTTTGAACGGGCCAAATGCCAGGCTGGTGCCGGTCAGTTTGTCGATGGAGAAGCGAGGTTCAATCTCCATAAACAGCGGCGAACCGTGGTCAAAAATACCGTTGGCGTTGCTGTTGCCCGTGCCAAAGAAGTTGGTCAGGTCGGCGTAGCCATAGAAATCGAACCAGTCTTTGTGTGCAAAGGCTTCATATTCCAGATACACGTCATTGTTGTACTGTGGTCCGAAACGGGTGTGAGTACTGCCTACCACGTTAACACTCTGGTGCCACCAGTCAGAAACATATTGCGGTTCGTCAGCAGCCTGGGCTGCTCCTGCCATGCTACCTGCCAGTAAAGCGCCTGCTATCAGTTTTTTATATTTCATTATCATAAGCCACATGCTGATGACCGCTGCTCGTGGGGCGGCCGGAGTGAAATCAATTCCCCGCGGGAAATGCGCTGTAACAATCAGATAAACAGCGTGCGTAGCGTGCCGTTTATCAGCGCATAGAAAATAGATTTTGCTCACATTTGTCAAAACGTGTTGCATTTTAAATCATTGGAAATGTGACGTGCATCACATAATCAAACTGAGGCGAACGGAACCGAACAACCGTTTGCGTTGTCCGGTTCCGTTGCGATGCAGGAAATCAGGGGAGGGTGACGCGAACCTGCAAACCGCAAATCACACCCTGCGGGTTAAGGCAGTTACTGATCGCGACCTGAATGCTGTGTTTGTTAGCCACGCTTTTCACAATGGACAAGCCAAGACCGCTGCCCTGGGCTTTCACATCCGACGAGCGGGTAAAGCGATCAAAAGCACGATCGATAAACGCTTCTTCCATTCCCTGGCCGTTATCAATCACATCGACCACGGTTTTGCCGGCGACGCGATGTAACAGCACGTCCACCAGGCTGCCTTCTGGCGTGTGTAGCATCGCATTACCGATCAGGTTATCGAACAAGCTGCGCAATTCTGAGCGGCTGGCCTGGATCTGATATTGGGTACTGCCGTTAAAACCAATATCAATGCCGCGCTTATCGGCTACCACCATGAGCTGTTCAATGCTCTCTTTCAGCAGCCCTTCGAGATCGATATTTTCGACCGTTGCCACCACGCTGTGATCTTCCTGACGCGAAATATTCAGCAGCTGCGTCACCAGATGGCGGGTGCGGGTCACGCCCGCTTCCAGCTGGTCAAACTGTCGGCTGGCATCCCCTGGCTGAATATGCTGGCGCAGATTTTCCACTTGCAGCGTCACGGCGGTGACTGGCGTGCGTAGCTCATGGGCGGCATCTTCCAGGAACTGTCGCTGGGAGGACCAGGCCGCATGCAGCTTGTGTAACAGGGAGTTATAGGCGGCAATCAGCGGCTGTAGCTCATCCGGCAAGTCGTGCGAGGCTACCGTGTGCGGATTCAGCGTCTCCTGGGCGGCAATCTCCCTGGCGGCCACGCGCAGATCGCGCGTGATTTTGCGTACCACCAGCCAGATCACCAGCATTGACAGAGGCATCATCAGAATCAGGGGGATGATCGCCGATAAAGTACGGGACACCATCACCGACTTCATATAGCTGAGATTGTGCATGACCTGAATGGTGCGAATATCGCTGCCTGGCTCGCCGGGGCGGGTATAGATACGCCATTGGCAGTCGTGACAGTGACCGACGTAGACGTTGTGCCAGCCCTTTTGCGTCACCAGCGGGGCATTGAGTTCCGGCCACGAGCTGGCGCGCAGTTTGCCGTTGGCATCCCATAGCTGCACCACATAGGCACTTTTTACCTTATCGGCATTGACCAATAGCGGCATCAGCACCGGCAAACGTTTGTTGACTGCCCAGGCATCCGCTATTTTGGTGAGCTGGTCGTCTTTCATGCTGCCAATCATGTCGCCGTAGCAGCTAAAGAAATACCAGGTCACGCCGCCAATCACCAACAGATGAATAATAAACAGCGTACTCAGCAGTTTGTTACGTAACGAACGCATAAAGGGCAATGTTTTCATATGGCAGGCACCCGCCAGCCGAGGCCGCGTACGTTGCGAATGGCATCGTTGTTGAGTTTGCGGCGCATACCGTGAATCAGTACGTCAATGGCGTTGCTGGTGACCTCTTCGCCCCAGCCGTAAATGCGGTTCTCTAACTGTTCGCGAGAAAGAATGGCACCGGGACGCTCCAGCAGTGCATAGAGCAGCGCATACTCTCGCGCAGTTAACTGCTCGCGCTGGCCTTTGTACAACACTTCTCGCGTCATCATGTCGAGTTGCAGATCGCCACTGCCGAGTAAGGAGTCTGCCGCACCATGGCGACGACGAGTTATGGCGCGCATACGGGCCAGAACCTCCTGTAGATCAAAGGGTTTTAGCAGATAATCATCGGCTCCGCTGTCCAGACCCTGCACGCGCTGAGAGACGCTATCGCGTGCGGTGAGGATCAGCACTGGCGTCATATCGCCACGGCTGCGGGCATGTCTTAATACTTGCAGCCCGTCCTGGCGCGGTAAGCCTAAGTCGAGTAGTACACAGGAGTAGCCACCTTCGCTCCAGGCATTGCTGGCGTAAACGCCGTCACGTACCCAATCTACTGACCAGCCAGCACCTTCCAACGCATGTTGAAGGTTAGCACCGATCATTTCATCATCTTCTACCAGTAGTACACGCATCAGGATGCCTCCAGCCATCATTACACGCAGTGTAACGCTGAAAAGTTAGCGCAGAATTAACCGCGATCTCAGCCTTGCTAATTCTGCGCTAAGTTTTCGCTAATTAAGGGATAAATTTTACGCGCTACAGTGACGCTACTGCCTAACAGTCTCTTCAGGAGAGCATCATGAATCAGAGCGAATTTATCCGTAGTTTGCTGGAGTGGATCGAGAACAACCTTGCACACGACCTGCATCTTGACGAAGTCGCGCGTCGTTCTGGTTACTCTCGTTGGCATTTACAGCGTCTGTTCCGTCAACACACCGGCTACTCTTTGGCGGAATATATTCGTCAACGTCGTCTCACCGAGTCCGCCCTGAGCCTGCTCAACAGTAATGAGGCGATTTTGCAGGTGGCGATGAACTTCGGGTTTGATACGCAACAAGCCTACACGCGCACCTTTAAAAACTACTTCCGTGTGACGCCGGGTCAACTGCGCCGTCAGCGTCGCGTTGAACCGGATCGGCTGCTGTTTCCGGTGGCGGTAGCGAGTTAATAGCCCGAATTCTGTTATGCTTCCCGGTAGATGTTGTTTAATTCAGAAACAATAGCCTCATCCGGGAATTCATGGAAAATAGCGATAACCTCACCGCCATGCTGCTGTTTGCTCGCGTGGTAGAGCTGCAAAGTTTTAGCGAAGCCGCACGCGATCTCGGGCTGTCGAAATCTTACGTCAGCCGTGAGATTGCCCGGCTTGAGCTAAGGCTGGGAATCAAACTGCTCCAGCGCACCACGCGCAAAATGACGTTGACTGAACTTGGTCAAGCCTACTACCCCTTCTGTACACGAATGCTGGCGGAAATGCATCGCGCAGATGCCTTTGTGAAGCAGATTCATCAGCAACCGGCAGGTAACGTGCGTTTACAGGCCCCGGTGACCTTTGGCTGCCAGTGTGTGGTGCCGGTACTCAACCGTTTTTTACGCGGTCACCTGCATATCAACGTTGATCTCGATCTGACTGACCGCATTGGTGAAAGCGTGCCAGAAGAGGTGGATGCGGTGATTGCGATTCGTGCGCGCACGCCGCTACAGGGAAATTTCCGCGCCCTGACCGACATTAACTGGGGGCTGTATGCCACGCCGGGTTATCTGGATCAGCGCCCGCCGATTCTGCATCCTGAGCAACTGCCGCGCCATGATTTGCTGCTGTTTCACGGTGCGGCACATACCGCCGCACTGCCATTCCGCCGGGAAAAACAGAAGCTGATGATGGATGTCCGTAGCCGCTTTCGTGCCAACAACAGTATGGCGCTCCTCAATGCCGCCCTTGCTGGCAGCGGCATTGCCTATCTGCCTTCCTACATGACGCAGGAAGCGATGCAGCGGGGTGAAATCGTGCAACTGCTGCCGGAGTGGCAAATGGACCGCCTGCAGTGCTTCCTGATGATTAAAGAGACGCAGCAGGCTACCTCACCAGTGAATCTGCTGTGTGATGCGCTGATCGCCGGGCTGGCGAACGGTTGATTGTTGCTCTCCAGCAACATCAGAACGCTGGAGAGTAAATATCGTGCGCGATCTGTTGCGGCTGTGATCCTGTTGTTAGCCTGAGAGCTGGTTATCCAACAGGACCGGTATCATGCAACCAACGGAAGAGACACTCCCCCCGGAACAAATACACTGGCGCCGCAATATGTGGGTATGTGTGTTTGGTTCTTTCAGCACCATCGTGGCAATGACGTTACTGCTGCCGTTTTTACCGCTCTACGTACAGCAACTGAGTGTGACTGAACCTGCGGCGATTGCCCGTTGGTCAGGCATTGCTTATGGCGCAACCTTTCTCAGCGCGGCGCTGACGGCACCCCTGTGGGGGAAGCTGGCGGATCGCTACGGGCGCAAGCTGATGTTAATTCGTGCCAGCCTGGGAATGGCGGTGGCAATGTCGCTGATTGGCATGGCAACAGCGCCCTGGCAGTTGGTCGCGCTGCGTTTGCTGGCGGGGCTGTTGGGAGGCTATGCATCAGGTTCCACCATCATGGTGGCGGCACAGACGCCAAAGCAGCATACCGGCTGGGCACTGGGCATCCTCTCTTCCGGGATTATGGCCGGGAATGTGGTGGGGCCGCTGTTAGGCGGGGCGTTACCGCCACTGATCGGCATTCGGCACACTTTCTGGCTGACCGGTGCGGTGATCTTTGTCGCGTTTCTTGCGACCACTTTCCTGCTGCGCGATCCGCCGCGCCAGACCGCACAGAAAAAAGCGGCTGTCGCGGGGGAGGTGGCAACGGTGCAGCAGGGCGTGGTGTGGTTGATGTGGTTATCAGGGGCGTTGCTGATCTTTGCGAACATGTCGATAGAGCCGATTATCACACTCTATATCGGTCAGTTTGTCGCGGGCGATCACGCCATTACCCTGACTGCGGGCGTGGTCATGGCCGCGGCGGCGTTGGGTAATATTGTTTCGGCTCCGCGCATGGGACGACTGGCCGATCGTATCGGTCATGGCAAAGTGCTGGTTACCGGATTGCTGGCCTGCGCACTGCTGTTGATTCCTCAGGCATTTATCACTGCCGCCTGGCAACTGGTGATCTTACGCTTCCTGATGGGCGTGGCGTTAGGCGGGTTGATGCCCTGCATCACGGCGATTATCCGCCATAATGTGCCCTCTTCTCAGGTCGGCCGGATGTTGGGCTATTCCACCTCAGCGCAGTATGTCGGGCAGGTGGGGGGGCCGCTGTTTGGTGGGTTTGTCGGGGGCGCTCTGGGGATGAGGCCGGTATTTCTTGCCACCTGTGTCGTGATGGCGCTGTGCGGCGCGTTGAATCTCTGGTGGCTGCGGCGTAAAACGCAGTAATAAAAAAGGCGGACCGAAGTCCGCCTCTGTTTTCAGCTGCTTACATTGCCTTACTGCGGCAGTTTGTATGCAATCACATAGTCACCCAGCTTGGTGCCGAATGAACCGTGACCACCAGCAGCGATAACCACATACTGCTGGCCATCCACTTCATAGGTCATTGGTGTCGCCTGGCCGCCTGCTGGCAGACGTGCCTGCCACAGCAGTTCACCGGTATTGGTGCTGAAAGCACGCAGATAGTTATCTGCGGTGGCACCAATAAAGGCTACGTGACCTGCGGTAGTGATTGGGCCGCCCAGCATTGGCATCCCCATTTTAAACGGCAGTGGTACAGGTGCGCTGTCGCGGACGGTACCAATACGTTTTTTCCAGATCACTTTGTTGGTTTTCAGGTCAACCGCAGACATATAACCCCATGCCGGCTGTTTACATGGAAGACCAAACGGTGACAGGAACGCGTTCAGCTCAACGCCGTACGGTACACCGTACTGTGGCTGAATACCGGTTTCCGTACCTGAACCGCCTTTGTCATCAGCAGGTGGTTCAATCGGGTTACCTGGTCCACGTGGGATGAGTTTCGAAACAAACGGCAGTGCCATTGGGTTAGCAATTGCAATCTGACGGTTTGGATCGACGGCAATACCGCCCCACTCAAACATGCCCAGGTTACCTGGGAACACCAGCGTACCTTGTTCAGACGGTGGCGTGAACGGACCTTCATAGCGCAGACGCTTGAAGATAACGCGGCACACCAGCTGGTCATACAGGGTCGCGCCCCACATGTCTTTGTCGGTCAGATGCTGTTCTGGACGGAAAGTCAGCTCAGAGTATGGCTGTGTTGGCGAAACGTGATCGCCTTTCGCCGCACCCTGCGGTACTGGGGTTTCCGGAGCCGGTACTACTGGCTTACCAGTACGACGATCCAGCACAAAGATGTTACCGGTTTTCGCCGGAGCGTAGATCACAGGAACGGTGTTGCCGTCTTTATCTGTGATGTTAGCCAGCGTTGGCTGTGACGGTAAATCCATGTCCCACAGGTCGTGGTGAACGGTCTGATAAGACCATACCAGCTTACCGGTGGTGGCGTTCAGAGCCAGTACGCTACTCGCGTAACGTTCCTGCTCTGGCGTACGGTTGCCGCCCCAGATGTCCGGGGTAGATACGCCCATCGGCAGATAGACAGTATCCAGTTGCGGATCGTACACCGCTGGCGCCCATGAGTTCGGTGAGTTAGGCACGAAGCTGTGCTCATCCGCTGGGATCGCATTCGGGTCTTTGGCACCTGGATCGAATACCCACAGCAGTTTACCGGTGTTGACATCGAAACCACGGATCACGCCAGAAGGCTCGTGAGTAGAGTAGTTATCGGTGACGGCACCTGCAATCACGATGGTCTTATCCGTGATAACTGGCGGTGAAGTCGGTTCATACTGGCCTGGGGTTTTCACTGGCTGCAGGTGTTGCAGATCCAGCTCACCGTCATTACCAAATGCCGCGCAGCGAGCACCGGTATCTGCGTCCAGCGCAAACAGACGACCATCGTTTACCGGCAGGTAAATGCGACGTGAACATGCAGCAGGCTGTGCGTTAGCGGCATCCGCTGCGGCAGGCACTTCGTGGTAAGAAACGCCACGGCACGTTACGTGCTGGAAGGTCGGGTTAGGCTTAAGGCCCGGATCAAATTTCCATTTCTGCTTACCGGTTTTCGCATCCAGCGCAAACAGGATTTGGTGTGGTGAGCAGAGATACAGGGTATCGCGGATTTTGATCGGGGTAACTTCGTCAGTGATTTCACCCGGGTCGTTGGCGGTTTTAAGATCGCCAGTCTGGAACTGCCAGGCCACCTGCAACGTTTTCACGTTTTGATCGGTGATTTGCTTCAGTGGAGAGAAGCGGGTGCCTTGCTGATCGCGGGCGTAAGCTGGCCAGTCGCCATCAGGGATAGCGCTCAGCGGCTGTGCCGGAGTGCCGTTATCCGCTGCTGGGATAGTTCCGTTAATTTCCTGCGGATCGTGGAACACTGCCCAGGCAAGCACCAGCGCGCTGGCAATAACGCCAACAGCGATTGCACTCAGACCTGCTTTAGCATTCTGCGCGAAACGACGGTAAACAAACGGCAGCATCAACCAGACGCCGAAGATGACCAGAACGTCAGTGCGCGGTGCTAATGCCCAGAAGTCGAAGCCGACTTCCCACACGCCCCACACAAGGGTAAACAGCAGCAGTAATGCATAAAGCACCAGTGCACTGCTTTTTTGACGCCAGATCAGGAGAGCGGTAATCAGTAAAACAATACCGCCGATGATGTAGTACCAGGAACCTCCAATGGCAGCTAACCAAACGCCACCTACCAGCATGAATGCACCTGTCAGCAGAGCGAACAACGCTGTCAGAACGCCAATCACGCCTAAGGATGAGGAATTTTTCCCCATAATAAAGACCTCTTTTTTGCCATAAAAAACACGGAAAACAAAAAGTTATCTGTTCTCCAGTCATAGCGTACGGTAGGTAAGCGTGTCCTTATTAACTCTTCCAGTGAGCATATGTAATCCGTTTGGGGTAGATTTTATCTCAAAAACGTTAATAGTTTTGACTTTTTTAGCGTAAAACACTCGTTTCATACTTCTGGACAAAATCTAATCAGGAATGCAGCAGGTCTTCGGTGCCCGTTTGCGGTTGCCAACCGGTCAGGTGTAATCCTGGCCAGTCATCAGGCAATAAAGGCAGCTCGGCGGCCCGCACCAGTACTTCTTTGCCCTCCTGCCTGAGACGTTCGAGCAGGAAAGGGAAGGTGAAAAGGGTGTAATTTTCGCGGAAAAAGGCTTCACTAAAGACCACCCCGCTTAAAGGCACACTCTCAACTTTGCTCCAGTGACTGCCTGGTGGTGCAAAGTCGTACAACCAGAAGCTTAGTCGATCGCTCACGCTCTGCAACCAATCTGCATGGGTATTTAACTGGTCGTAATTTATGGCAAATCTGATGTTTGCCAGGTTTATTTCCGGCTGTGCGGCTAACCACTCGGGTAGCCTGATCAGATCGGTTGTGGCGAGTGGAAATATCAGCAACTGATTGGCCGCATCTGAAGTGTTATGTCGTAAGATGATATTTTCTAAGGGGAGATATTCCTTATTGGTCTGCTGTGAAGGGGAGTAACAGGACGCGAACAGCGTGCCATCGGGTCTAAAAACGTGCTCAAGCGCACAATCGGGATATAATATGTTTTCCATTTATCTCTTAGAATAAATTATTTTTATCTTAAATATCATTAAGTTCCTGCTGCTGGCTTAATGACGAAAGCCGTTAAATATAGATCGATTTTTTCAGTGAAAACATCTTTTTTTCTTCTCTGTAAGCGCTATTTACATGGCCGACATCCGATTATTCATAATATGTTTTCATCAGGACAAATAGGCTGTTAATTATTCCATCTCAATATTAAATAGGGCCACTGCGCATCCGCCGGGATAAAGCACCGCACGGCAGGTTGTTGCCTGCGCAGGGAAAATCCCGCACTCTACCCTGACAAAAAAGGGGGCGTTTTTGCCGCCAGATAACAGGCCAATTCAGGCTGGAATTTAGCATTATCACGGGATGGGATATGAATGTAGAAACAACAGTAGCGGACAGCTCGCTGCTGCGACAACGCGCGTTTGTGGCCTTTTGGCTGGCGCGTACCTGTTCGTCATTTGGTTTTCAGATGTTTTCGGTGGCGGTGAGCTGGCAGATCTACTCACTGACCAACAGCGCGCTGGCGCTGGGTATGATTGGCCTGATGCAATTTTTACCTTCCGTGTTGCTGGCGCTGCCTGCCGGTCATCTTGCCGATCAGTTCGATCGCCGCCGTATCGTCATTTGTGCTCAGCTGATTGAGTGGGGGGCGTTACTGGCGCTGGTGTTACTGACGCTGTTCAGTTGGACGGATAAAACCGCCCTCTGGGGGTTAGTGTTTGTGCTGGCCGTCGCCAAGGCGTTAGAAGGCCCAGCGATGACCTCCATGCTGCCATCACTGGTGCCCCCGGCGATTCTGGCGCGCGCTACTGCAGCGAACGCGGTTGGCGGTGAGGCGGCAGTGATTGTCGGCCCGACGTTAGGCGGATTTCTGTATGTGGCCGGGCCGGATGTGGTGTACAGCGTCTCGGCGGCATTTTACCTGCTGTCGCTGGTGTTGATTGGCCGCATTCGTTACACCCGTCCACAGCAACCGCGCTTGCCCGCTTCTCTCTCTACCTTATTCGCCGGGATTCACTTTATCCGCGCCCGCAAAGATGTATTAGGGGTTATCTCGCTCGACCTGTTTGCGGTACTGCTGGGAGGTGCCACAGCACTGTTGCCGATCTTCGCCAAAGATATTCTGCATACCGGCCCGTGGGGGTTGGGTATGTTGCGTGGCGCGCCGTCGATTGGTGCCCTGTTGGTGGGGCTGTGGCTGAGTCGCAACAAGCTGGAAAAAAATGTCGGGATGATTATGTTTGGCTCGGTGGCGGGCTTCGGTGTCGCGACGCTGATTTTTGCCCTCTCCTCACAGCTGTGGCTCTCCCTGCTGGCACTGGCAGCGTTGGGGGGTTTTGATATGGTCAGTATGGTGATTCGCGGCTCACTGGTGCAGCTGGATACGCCAGATGATATGCGCGGCCGGGTTAACGCCGTTAACGCCATTTTTATCAATACGTCCAATCAGCTTGGTGAATTTGAATCTGGCGTGCTGGCGGCATTCATGGGTGCTGTACCGGCGGCGGTGTTGGGCGGAGTGGGAACATTGGTGGTGGTGGGCGTCTGGATGGTGCTGTTCCCGCATCTGCGGCGGCGGCAGAAACTGGAGAATGAAGCGGCACAGGAGTAGTCTGTGCCGGTTCTTAGTTGCTGGAAATCGATTGTGCAGACACGTTATCTCCTGGGTATTGATGGTGGCGGCACGCGCTGCCGGGTACGTTTAACTGACCGTGCCGGTCAGCGGTTAGCCGAATGTGAAGGCGGGCCCGCTAACGTCTGGTCACAATATGAAACCGCTGTACAGACCATGGAAGCGCTGATGGCGCGCGCGCTGCAAAGCGCCGGATTGCCGCCAGCAGCGTTGCAGGATACCGCCGTTGTGGCGGGGCTGGCGGGGGCCAATGTGACCTCAGTACAGGCACGGTTAGATAACTGGCAGCCGGGCTGCGCTGCGTTGGCGGTGGTCAGTGATGTGGAAATTGCCTGCGTGGGTGCGCACGGCGGACAGCCAGGCGCCGTATTTATTTGCGGCACTGGCAGTCAGGGCGCGGCATGGGATGGCGAGCACTTTACCTCGTTAGGGGGGTGGGGATTCGCGCTTTCCGATCAGGGATCGGGCTCAGAGCTGGGCCATCGTGCTTTGCGGTTGGCATTACAGGCGCATGAGGCGATTGTGCCACCTTCGGCACTTACTCAGCACATCATGTTGCAGTTTGAAAACAGCCCGGAAAAGATGCTGGAGTGGACGCGTCAGGCGCAACCTGCGGATTGGGCGAGGGTAGTGCCGGAAGTCTTCGCTGCGGCCAGTAGCGGTGATGTCAACGCGGTGACGTTGGTTAAACAGACGGCCAGTGATATCGGCATCCTTGCTGAACAGCTGTTTTTACGGGGTGCCAGCCAACTGGCGATGATGGGGGGACTGGCTCAACCGATTCGCCCGTGGTTGTCATCTGACTTACAGGCGCGGCTCACCGAACCGGTGGCAGATGCCCTCAGCGGAGCGCTGATGCTCGCTGCCCGGCTGGCGTAACGTTCGATTAAAACGGCTCTCATTAACTGAGAGCCGTTTTTGCAGGGTTACAGCGCAGCGGTGATCGCTTCACCCAGCGTTTGGGTATTCGCATTCCCGCCTAAATCACGCGTCAGATGCTGGCCTTCACTCAGCACGCGTTCAATCGCATCAACAATCGCATCACTGGCAGCCGGATAGCCCAGGTGCTCCAGCATCATCGCGCCACACCAAATCTGACCGATTGGGTTCGCGATGCCACGGCCAGCGATATCTGGCGCTGAGCCGTGCACCGGCTCAAACAGGCTTGGGAAGGTGCCTTCCGGGTTGATATTGGCCGATGGTGCAATGCCAATGGTGCCGGTACAGGCTGGACCCAGATCGGACAGGATGTCACCAAACAGGTTGCTGGCGACCACCACATCAAACCAGTCTGGATGCAGCACGAAGTTCGCTGTCAGGATATCAATATGATATTTATCGACTTTCACCTCAGGATACTGGGGTGACATCGCCTCGACGCGGCTATCCCAGTAAGGCATGGTAATGGCAATTCCGTTGGATTTGGTCGCCGAAGTCAGGTGTTTCTTTGGCCGTTTCTGTGCCAGTTCATAGGCAAATTTCAGGATGCGGTCGACGCCGGTCCGGGTCATTACGGTTTCCTGAATCACCACTTCACGGTCGGTGCCAGGGAACATGGTGCCGCCCACGCTGGAGTATTCACCTTCCGTATTCTCACGTACCACCCAGAAATCGATCTCACCGGGTTTGCGGTTGGCCAATGGTGCCTTAACCCCCGGCATCAGACGCACCGGACGCAGGTTAACGTACTGATCAAATTCGCGGCGGAACTGCAGCAGCGAGCCCCACAGAGAAACGTGATCTGGCACGACTTCTGGCCAGCCAACGGCACCGAAGTAAATGGCATCAAAGGCTTTCAGGCGTGGGAACCAGTCGTCCGGCAGCATTTTGCCGTGCTCCTGCCAGTATTCTGCGCTGGCGAAGTCGAACCACTCCCACTCCAGTTTGATACCAAACTTCTCAGCGGCTTTTTCCAACACACGAATGCCTTCTGGCATCACTTCTTTACCAATACCGTCGCCCGGAATTACCGCGATCTTATGAATTTTGTCTGCCATGAGGGTTCTCGCTACTTGCGGTGGATGTTCTGCTGGCAGTATAACTTTGCGTCAGAAGTAAATAATCAGCCCAGGATTTAAACCAGTGTTGAATCAAAGTAGAGAATCTCGCACCTCCAGTGATGACCTCGCTTTTTTTGTCCGGCTAGCCAGCGCCAGCAGCTTAACGGCGGCGGCCCATGAGCTGGGGTTGTCACTGGCGGCGGTCAGTAAGCGCCTCAGCCTGCTGGAACAGAAACTGGGCGTGCTGCTGATCAAGCGCACCACCCGGCGGTTAGAACTGAGTGCTGAAGGCAAACGCTATCTTGCGGGCGCTCGTCCACTGCTTGATCAACTGGCGGAGCTGGAAGAGGCGGTGAGTGGCGAGACTGCGCACCTGCGCGGCAGTTTAAACATCAATGCTTCGTTTGGCTTTGGCCGTCGGCATGTGGCCCCGTGCGTCTCAGCATTTGCGGCGCTGCACCCGCAATTGTCGCTTTCACTCCAGCTCAGCAGCCAGCCGTTGAGTTTCCTTGATGCACATATCGACATTGATATTCGCGTGGGAGAGCCACCGGACTCGCGGCTGGTAGCCCGCAAGCTGCGCACCAATCCACGTATTCTCTGTTGCTCACCGGGCTATGCGGCTCGCGAAGGTTTACCGGGTTCGATTACCGAACTGGCACGTCATAACTGTATTCTGCTCCGCCAGCACGACAGTGATTTTGCCTTGTGGCGTTTTACCCGTGGTGACGAACAGGCCAGTCAGAAGGTGCGCGGTTCGCTGATTACCAACGACGGTGAAGTGGCTATGCGGATGGCGCTGGACGGACATGGGATTTTGCTGCGTTCCTGGTGGGATGCACAGCACAGCGTTGAGAGTGGTGAGCTGCTACACGTATTGCCGGAATGGCACGCGCCAGACGGTGACATTTTTGCCGTCTGGCCAGGGCAGCGCCAGCAGCCCGCGCGCATTGCCGCCTTTGTGGATTTTCTCCAGCAGCATCTGGCGCAGGGGTAAGGCTTATCAATGTGCAGCCAGTTCGAGAAAGAACGCCGGGTTATCTTGTATTACGGCCAGAACCTTTGCAGCCAGTCCAGTTGGGTTACGCCGCTTTGACTCCCAGCTTTTGATGGTATCAATACTGGTCCCTAATGCTTTGGCCATCTCGCTTTGTGAGATGTTAAGGTTTTCCCGGATGGCTTTTACATCTGCGATTTCGTAACGCGTAATCTTTGTCGCAGGCTGCACACCCTCTTTTATCTCTATGGCTTCTTCCAGAGATGTTTTAAGTTCATCAAAAAAGCGCATATCACACCTCATTTTTTAGCCTCTTTGTCAGCTCTTTAAGCTCATCGTCTGTTGCTATCTGCTTAATTTTCCTGGTAAAAATGGGTGTTTCAATAAACTCTAATGCTGTTCCCACCCATCACTTTGGAGTACATAGTACACCAAAGTGATGGGTGAAAAATAGCCATTATCAGGTGAGATCAAAAAAGCCGATCGCAAGGATCGGCTGAGATCGCGCTAGTGGGATCTTAAATACCTTCGACCAGCAGCACGCGATAGTTCGCGCCTTTCAGGCGGTGGGCTTTGGCTTCCTGATAGGCTGGGCTGTCATACCAGGCATGGGCAGCAGCTTTGTCCGGGAACTGGATGACCACCACACCTTCGGCGTCGGCACCTTCCAGCACTTCTAACTCACCGTAAAACGCCAGGGGTGTGATTGGGTGAGTGCCACGGGCTTTATCGGCCAGGCTGGCGTAGGTATCTAACTCATTCTGGTCCGTGGTGTTGTCACGAATAAAAATAACGTATGCGCTCATTCAAAATCTCCGGTTATCGTGCCTGACGCTTATCTTCGGTATTGGTGTCAAAATCACTCGCGTCGTGACGCTCATGCAGCTGGTCCTGGGGTTCGCCTACCAGACGATTCACTTTGCGGCCGCGCTGTACTGCTGGACGTTCAGCGATGGCTTTCGCCCAGCGCTGCACGTTTTTATAAGAGGAAACATCCAGGAATTCGGCACCGTTGTACTGGTTGTAAAGCACCAGGCTGCCATACCACGGCCAGGTGGCGATATCGGCGATGGTGTACTCTTCGCCAGCCAGGTAAGTGTGGTTTGCCAACTGGCGATCCAGCACGTCTAACTGACGTTTGGCTTCCAGCGTGAAGCGGTTTACGGCGTACTCAATCTTCTCTGGCGCGTAGAAATAGAAGTGACCAAAGCCACCGCCCAGATAAGGCGCAGAACCTTGCAGCCAGAACAACCAGTTTAACGCTTCGGTGCGGGTTGCCAGATCTTGCGGCAGGAAGTGACCAAATTTCTCTGCCAGATAGAGCAGAATATTGCCGGACTCAAACACCCGCTGTGGTGGCGTGACGGAGTGGTCACGCAGTGCTGGGATCTTAGAGTTCGGGTTCACTTCAACAAAGCCGCTGGAGAACTGATCGCCATCACCAATGCGGATCAACCAGGCATCGTACTCCGCCTCTTTGATCCCCAACGCCAGCAGCTCTTCCAGCAAAATTGTGACTTTCTGGCCGTTAGGTGTGCCTAAAGAGTAGAGCTGCAGCGGATGTTTACCCACTGGCAGCGTTTTTTCATGGGTGGCACCTGCGGTCGGGCGATTGGTCTTCGCGCCGTTACCTTTCGCTTCCGGATCCCAGGTCCAGACTTTCGCGGGCTGATACTGATTTTCCGACATAGGGGTTCGCCTTGTGTTTGCGGTTAATTGGGGTTGAGTCTAGCAGGGGGCAACGCTATGCATTTAACCGCGCTGGCTGAAACCTGCAAAGTCGTATTCCGCATAGGATTTCCGCACAAAACGCATAACGTCGCGGTGATTCCGGCGGCAAAAAATTGAGTGATTCCCCTCAAAATAGGGGTGTTACCCACCCATAATAAGCCGCTATTTTGACAGCCAGAGTCACTCACATACCGTGCAGACAATGGAGAAAAAAATGGCGTCAGTACAACGTTTTGCTTTGCTGGGTAGCGGTTTTATTGGCCAGGTACATGCGGCAAACCTCGCGGCACACCCTGGAATCAGCTTCGACCTGGTGTGCGACCTTGATCCGACCCGCGCGGCACAGGTGGCACAACAGTTCGGTGCGCAGGCGGGCAGCGTCGAACAGGCGCTACGCAGTGATGCCATTGATGCGGTTCTGATTGCCACCGCGACCCCAACCCATGCCGATCTGCTGGAGCAGGCCGTACGTGCCGGAAAAGCGGTGTATTGTGAAAAACCTATTGATTTGTCACTGGCGCGTGCGCGCGATGTGGTTAAGCGCATTTCTCCACTGTCAGTGCCTGTCACGGTGGGCTTTAATCGCCGCTTTGATCACAGCCATCAGCAGTTAAAAGCGCGTTTTAAAGCGGGGGTGATTGGTCAGGCTGAACTGATTCAAATGGTGTGCCGCGCCTCAGAGCTGCCACCGCTCAGCTATTTGCAATCTTCTGGCGGGCAGATGCGCGATCAGGCGATTCACTTTTTCGATCTGCTGCGCTGGCTGACGGAAGATGAAGTGGAAACCGTAGGGGCCATGGGCGCGGCGTTAGCGATGCCCGAAATCAAAGCGTTTGATGTGGACACTTCGGTGTTGATCATGCGCTTGCGGCAGGGTGCACTGGCGCAGCTGGATAATACGCGCCGCACCGCGTACGGCTACGATGAGCGCATCAGTATTATGGGAAGTGAAGGCATGCTGGCTTCAGACAGCCAGGCCGTGCGGGGCGCAACACTTTGGCAGGGGCAAAATATTACCCAACCGGGACTGTATGCGGACTGGTTCAGCCGGGTACGGGAAACCTACTACACCCATCTTGATGCCTTTGTACGCCATATTAATGGTGAAGAGGTGCAGGGATTACCGGGGCTGATTGATGGCTTACGTGCCCAGGCCATTGCCGAAGCCGCACAGCTCTCTTTGACGCGTGGTGAGTTCGTTCACGTCGAGCAGATTTAACCACAACGCCGCACGGCTTCAGGTCCGTGCGGCGTTGGCGGACATTATTGCCCCAACAGCTCGCGTTCAATCAGCTCGCGGGTTTCCACTGCCTGCACCGGCATTTTTTCCGGATAGCCAAACAGCGCTGCGGCAATAATCGGCTCGCCGCCCACTTTGAAGCTACGATTGGCGAAATTCATCTCACGCAGCGTCTTAAACAGCGTGGGGAAATCCACTTCTCCTTCACCCACTCCCACATGCTGGTGGATAGTGGCATCGACGCCCGGTGGGTTGACGATGTAACGGCAGTGCTTGGTGTGGTTCATGGTATCGGCGATCAGCATATGCGACAGGTCATCACCGGCATACTCCAGCATGGTTTTCACATCACCTTTGCCTTTGTCGTAGTAGAAGGTGTGCGGTGCGCTGTAGATATACTTCACGTTCTCGCTGCGGAACGACTTCACCATATCGGCGGTTTCGTTGCTCTCTTCGCAGAAGTCCCACGGGTGAGCCTGAATTTCCACGCGGATGCCTTCACGTTCGAAGATGGGAAGCAGCTCTTCCATCGAACGATAGAACATCTCTTCGCAGATCTCCGGCTCGTTTGGATTGCCCGACAGCTCGGTGTTAATGACCTGAACACCCATCTCGACGGCGATTTCAATCATGCGCTTCCAGTTCTTCACCGCCGCCTGACGACGAGCTTCTTCCGGGCCTGACCAGCGATAAACCGTGATAAAGGAAGAGATTTCTACCCCAGTGGCGTTCAGCGCATTTTTATACTCGCGGATAATTTCGCGGCTGGCTTTCGGGTGTTTATAAAACGGGTTGATCTGTGGATGTGGCGATTGCTCGATGTATTTATAGCCCCATTCAGCCACCTGGTGCACCATGCGGGTAATACCCAGATGGCGAATAACATCCACATCAAAAGCGATTTTCATTCTTTTCTCCTGCGCGTTAAGACTGGCGCTCTTCATTAAAGACCACGCCAATCTGCCTTCTGACCTCATCCATCACTTTAAGCGTGCTGATGGAGGTGGCAAGCGAGCGAACCGGTGAGTCAGTCAGGTTTTGACCAATACACCAGGCGGTGTGCTCAATTTCATGTGAGAGCTGGTGATAGCGATTGTTCGGTTCCTGCCAGAGCAGGGTGTGGCGGTTATCACTGGAGGTGAGGCGGAAATTACCTGGCGCGTAGAATTGGCCATCCAGCACCAGCGTGGCGTCACGTCCGGCAATCACCGCACCACCGGGTGTATTGCTGAACAGGGTGGTATTGAGTACGGAGTGCATGCCTTGTGCATGGGTCAGCAGCATGGAAATTTGGCCGTTTACCTGCTTTTCACGTGGGAGATGGCTGACATAGTGCGCCGCAGATTGCCCACGGGCCACGATGCTGTCTGGGGCACCACCCACCAATACGCTGAAGCCAATCAGGTAGCTTCCTAAATCCAGCATCGGACCACCGGCTAAATCAGCATTAAAAATGCGGTGTTCGGGAGAGAAGTATTCACCATGATCGGCAATAAGGGTATGAATGTCGCCCAACACGCCATCTTCCAGCAGTTGGCGAATCACATCATATTTAGGCGCAAAATCGCACCACATCGCCTCCACGCACAGCCGGTTATGCTGACGCGCAACCTGTTGCAGCTCAGCGGCCTGCACGGCATTCAGCGCCAGGGGCTTTTCGATCAACACATGCTTGCCAGCCTGTAGCGTGCGCAGACCATCCGGATAGTGATGGTTGTGCGGGGTGGCGATATACACCACATCAATATCATCGCGGCTCAGCAAGGCATCAATGCCTTCACAGGCGTGTGGGATGTCCCACTTGGTGGCAAATTCCTGCGCTTTGGCATGGCTGCGTGAAGAGACCGCAACCAGCTTTTGTTGCGTGTGGTGGCGCAGTGCATTGGCAAAATGATCGGCAATCCAGCCTGGTCCGACAATGCCCCAGCGTAATACAGGAATGTCACTGGCTACGGGACGGCGGGGTACAGGTAAGGTCGAAGGGAACATATCATCTCCATTTGTTATTTATACGTAAGGTATTGGTTAACAATATAGGTAGGATTGCTTTTGCCGCTCTAGTGCTTTGCTGATGTAAAGCCATCAGGCCATGCGCTGAATTTGCTGGTAAATTAATATCAAACATTCATTCCAAATAACATTATAATGAAATGTATAATTCTATTTTTGCGAAGGTGATCAAATTTATGAGAGAAAAGCTATCAAAAATAGACAGTAATTTTGATCGTCAGGGGATTTTTTTGCCACTTAAGAGGTATAGTCTCAATGTTTTCTGATGTTTTTTTATCATTCCAGGACGACGTACTATGAGCAAAATTACCATGACCGCCATTGCGGAGGCTGCGGGCGTTGGCGTGGCAACAGTGGACCGGGTACTCAATCGCCGAGCGCCAGTGCGCGCCGAAACCGAACAAAAAGTCCTGAGTGCTGCCAGCCGCCTGGGTTATCGCATGGGGCAGTCCCAGCTGCTGACGCAGGGAAAACCGCTACAGCAGAACCCGCTGTCCATGGGGTTTATCCTCTTGCCGCCTACCTACTCTTTTTACGCCACCCTGAGTGAAGCGCTGGCCCGAGAGACGCAAGAATTTCACCCTGTTGGCGTGGAACCCCAGTTTCGTTACCACGACCTTAATGATGTCGAGGGTGTCGCGGCTTCGCTGCATGCGCTGGCCGCATCGGTGGATGTGATCGCGCTGGTCGCGTTGGATCACCCGCTGATCCGTCATGCCATTGAAGCCATATCGCGTTCTGGGGTGAAGGTGTATGCACTGTTCTCTGACTTCTCTCCCTGCGGCCATGCAGGCTATTTTGGCATTGATAACCAGAAAGGAGGACGCACTGCGGGCTGGTTTGCCCATCATCTGGCGCTACCGCCAGGGCCGTTTGCGGTGCTGGTTGGCGATCACCGTTTTACCTGCCAGGAGAGCAGTGAAATCAGCTTCCGCTCCTATCTGCGTGAGCATGACGCTTCTCGCCAGGTGCTGGAGCCGTTAAAAACCCATGAGAGCATTGAGGGAGGCTATCAGGCGACGCTGCAACTGCTGCGGGATTATCCCGATCTGGCGCTGATTTTTGCGCCTTGTGGCGGCATTGAAGGGGTGATTCGTGCTTTGCGCAGCCAGCCAGAACGCAAGGTTGCGGTGATCTCCCACGGTCCGGTGAAGGAGGGGGATTTAGCCCTGATTGATGGCACTATCAGCGTGATGTTACGCCACCGAATCGATAATTTAGCCGAGACCATTGCCAGCACATTGCAGTTACAGCACCTCAGCGACAGCCAGCACTTCATTAAAGTGGTGCTGCCTTTCGATGTGGTGACGCGTGAAAATCTCTGATTTGTCAGGTTGTTGGTGAAATATGATAGTTAACTATCATATTTATGATATTAAAATATTATGATCTCTATCAAAAAATGAAATGTTCATTATTGTTAGGGATGAAATTTTTATTTGATACTGTCCACCTCACACATCGCAAGGACAGATCATGACGAACCCTATCGCTAACGCGCCCTGCTGCTGGGGCGCACACTATTCCGCTGTGGCAAAAGTCCTGAAGGGTGCCACTCAGGCACATGCTCATAAAGAGATCGCACGCCAGCAGGCGCAATATCCGCGTCAGGCTGCTATCCGCCTGCATCATTTGCAGTCCACTGGTTTTTAAGGAGACGCAGATGATTAACGGGATGAAAGCACTGAATCGTTCGCTGCGTTGGGGCATGGTTGGCGGCGGTGGCACCAGTCAGATTGGTTATATTCATCGTTCGGCGGCATTGCGCGACAGTAACTTTACCCTTCTGGCGGGGGCTTTTGACATTGATGCCGAGCGTGGCCGCGCTTTTGGTCAGTCGATTGGTGTCGCAGCCGATCGCTGCTACAGCGATTACGAGACGATGTTTGCCGCTGAAGCCCAGCGAGAAGATGGCATTGAAGTGGTCTCCATCGCCACCCCCAACAATACCCACTTTCCCATCTGTCGGGCAGCCTTGAATGCGGGGCTGCATGTGGTGTGCGAAAAGCCGCTGTGCTTCACTGCCGCCGAAGCCGATGAGCTGGAGCAGCTGTGCGCAGAGAAAAATAAGGTGATTGGCGTGACATATGGTTATGCCGGACACCAGCTGATTCATCAAGCCCGGGAGATGATTGCCGCCGGACAGCTAGGGGACATTCGCATTATCAATATGCAGTTTGCCCACGGGTTTCATCACGAGGCGGTAGAGCTGGAAAATGCCAGCACCCGTTGGCGCGTGGACCCGCGTTTTGTCGGGCCAAGCTATGTGCTGGGCGATTTAGCCACGCATCCTCTGTTTATTGCCGAGACCATGGTGCCGGATTTGCAGGTAACACGTCTGCTGTGCTCACGGCAGAGCTTTGTCCAGAGCCGGGCGCCGTTGGAGGATAATGCGTTTGTGTTGATGGAGTACAACAACGGCGCGGTTGGCACGATGTGGGCTTCAGCGGTGAACTGCGGTTCGATGCATGGACAGAAGGTGCGTGTGATTGGTTCGAAGGCCAGCCTCGAGTGGTGGGATGAGCAACCCAATCAGCTGCGCTATGAAGTGCAGGGCGAGCCGGTGCGGATTCTTGAGCGCGGCATGGGGTATTTGGCCGCGAGCGCGCTGGCGGATGACCGCATCGGTGGCGGACACCCTGAGGGGTTGTTTGAGGCGTGGTCGAATTTGTATCGACGTTTCGCCCAAGCAATGGATGCCACCGACAGGGATGATAGCGCATTTCTACAGGACTTCTGGTATCCCGGCGTGCATGCCGGACTGACAGGCGTGCGGTGGGTGGAGAAGTGTGTAGCCTCCGCTGATGCTGGCGCAGTGTGGGTCGATTGCTAAACCGGATCTGGTACTGATTGATGCATATCGCCGCATTATTCCGCTTTTAAACCTGCTTTTCTTAAGCCTGGTGACGCCACTCATCGCGCCAGGCTGAAGGGAAACCGCTTTGCCTCGCGCGGTGCTCTCCTCTGACCTGAGAATTTCTCAACGCCCCTCTTGTTGTATTCATGTTAAAACGTGAAGAGTTTCTTTTTTGAGGACGCAATGTTGAACAAGGAAGCGCAGATTTCATCTTCTCACCCGAATAAAGTCATATGGCTGGCGCTGTTAGTGGCGGTCACGTTTTTTATGGAAAATCTTGATGCCACGGTGATTACCACCGCCATTCCCACAATGGCGCAGGTGTTTGATGTAGGCCCGGTTGCACTGAATATCGGCATCAGTGCCTATTTGCTGGCAGTGGCAATTGGCATTCCGCTCAGTGGCTGGCTGGCCGAACGCTTTGGCGCACGGCGGGTGTTTGCCGGTGCCATCGTGCTGTTTACCCTCGCCTCATGGTTATGCGGTGCCAGTGAGACTTTGCCACTGTTTATTGCGGCCCGTGTGCTGCAAGGGATAGGGGGCGCGCTGATGGTGCCGGTAGGGCGCATGGTGGTGATGCGCGTGGCCGAAAAGCGCCAGATTGTGCAGATGATTGCTTTTATTACCTGGCCGGGTCTGATTGCGCCGGTTTTAGGGCCGCCGCTGGGTGGTTTGCTGGTGAGCTACGGCCATTGGCCCTGGATTTTTTGGCTTAATATCCCCTTGGGTATTCTGGCGTTGCTGGCGACGCTGTGGCTGGTGCCTAAACGTATTTCCGATGTACATCGTCCGTTTGATGGCTGGGGCTTTGTGTTGACCGCAGCGGCCTGTGCCAGTTTGATTATGGCGCTGGAGTGGCTGGGGCAGATGCATATTTCCCAGGGGCTGGTGTTGTTGGTCGCGGGATTACTCTGCGCCTGGCTGGCGGTGCGTCATGGTCAGCGTCATCCTACGCCACTGCTGCCGTTTTCGGTGATGAAGATCGATACTTTCCGCCGGGCGGTGGTCGGGGGTTCCTGTTTCCGCGCGTCAATTAACGCGACGCCATTTTTACTGCCGCTGTTATTCCAGCTCTGTTTTGGCTGGAGTGCCGCGCAGGCCGGGGCCATGGTGTTGTGGGTATTTGCCGGGAATCTGGCGATGAAACCCGCCACGACCTGGCTGATGCAGCGCTGGGGCTTCCGTCGCTTGCTGATTGTGAATGGCGTGCTGAGTCTGCTGGCGCTGTTGGCGTGTTTACTGCTGAGCGAGTCGCTGGGGCACTATACGATCGCCGCGATTCTGTTTATTGGTGGCCTGACACGTTCCATGCAGTTTAGCTGCTATAACAGCCTTGGCTTTGCGGATGTGCCCCAGGCGAAGATGGGCGATGCCTCGATTATTTTCAGCATTCTGTTCCAGTTCAGTATGAGTGCGGGTATTGCCATTTCTGCGCTGTTATTGCGCCTGTCGATGGAGTGGCAACAGCACAGTACGCCAGAACACAGCGACATTAATGTCGCCTTCGCGGGTATTGCCCTGCTGGTGGTGTTTTCGCTGGTTGATGTGTTCCGCATGGAGAAACACGCGGGCGCTTCTGTACTGGCTAAGGGGTAGGTTTATCGCTCTCCCGCAAATGAGCGGGAGAGCGAACGGGTTACACCATCGGTAAGTTTAGCTGGTGCTGCTGCGCGCAGGCCTTCGCGCTTTCATAGCCCGCATCGGCGTGGCGCATCACGCCCGTGGCGGGATCGTTCCACAGTACCCGACCAAGACGAGCATCGGCTTCCGGCGTGCCATCACACACGATGACTACGCCAGCATGTTGTGAAAAGCCCATCCCAACCCCGCCGCCATGGTGCAAACTGACCCAGGTTGCGCCGCCCGCTGTATTCAACAACGCATTCAGCAACGGCCAGTCAGACACCGCATCGGAACCATCCAACATCGCTTCCGTTTCCCGGTTTGGGGAGGCAACGGAGCCGCAATCCAGATGATCGCGACCAATCACAATCGGCGCTTTTAGTTCGCCATTGCGCACCATCTCATTGAACGCTAACCCGGCCAGATGACGCTCTCCCAGACCCAGCCAGCAGATGCGCGCTGGCAAACCCTGAAACGCGATACGCGCCTGCGCCATATCCAGCCAGCGGTGTAAGCGGGCATTGTCCGGGAACAGCTGTTTTAACTTCTCATCGGTTTTACGGATATCTTCGGGATCACCCGACAGCGCCACCCAACGGAATGGCCCTTTGCCTTCACAAAACAGCGGACGGATATAGGCAGGCACAAAACCAGGGAAATCAAAGGCGTTATTCACACCTTCGTCAAACGCCACCTGACGGATATTGTTGCCGTAATCCACAGTTGGAATCCCCAAATGATGAAAATCCAACATGGCTTGTACGTGGCGTGCCATAGAAGCCCGCGCGGCTTTCTCCACCGCTTTCGGATTCAGCTGACGCTGCTCCTGCCACTGCTCTAACGTCCAGCCAAGCGGCAAATAGCCGTTAATCGGATCGTGAGCGGAGGTCTGATCGGTCACGATATCCGGGCGCAGGCCGCCGCTGCGGGCACGATCCACTAACTGAGGCAGGATCTCAGCCGCATTACCCAGTAGGCCGACCGAAATCGCTTTACCTGCTGCGGTGGCTGTCTCAATCAGCGCTAGCGCCTCATCCAGCGTATGGGCTTTATGATCGAGATAACGGGTGCGCAAACGAAAATCGATGCGCGACTCCTGGCACTCAATCGCCAGCACGCAGGCCCCAGCTAACACACCCGCCAGCGGCTGTGCGCCGCCCATTCCGCCCAGCCCGGCGGTCAGGATCCAGCGTCCACCGAGATCGCCGCCATAGTGCTGGCGACCCGCTTCGGCGAAGGTTTCATAAGTGCCTTGCACAATGCCCTGCGCGCCAATGTAAATCCACGAACCTGCGGTCATCTGGCCGTACATCATCAGGCCAGCTTGATCCAACTGGTGGAAGTGGTCCCAGTTTGCCCAATGCGGCACCAGATTTGAGTTGGCGATCAGCACGCGCGGCGCATCGGCATGGGTACGAAACACCCCGACCGGTTTGCCAGACTGCACCAACAGGGTTTCGTCGGGCTGGAGTGCCTGTAATGAACGCAGGATCTGCTCGAAGCTCTCCCAGTTACGGGCCGCTTTGCCAATACCACCATACACCACCAGATCTTCTGGCCGCTCGGCGACATCGGGATCGAGGTTGTTCTGAATCATGCGCCAGGCTGCTTCAATCAGCCAGTTCGCGCAGTGCAGTTCGCTGCCGTGCGGCGCGCGTACTTCGCGGGCAATGGCCGTTCGCAGTGAGTCAGTCATCAAACTTCTCCTTTCGGGTGGCTGGGCAACAACTGGCTCACGGCTTCCGGCCAGTCAGAGCGGCTGGCCCACAGGCGCATGGCGTCAATATCGGGGGCCAGCAGGCGATCTTTATCGAGGAAAGCGACACGGCTGCGTATCTCGCCGAACAGTGGCTCCATCAGCGGGGAACTTTGCAACGGGCGATGAAACTCCATGCCCTGCGCGGCGGCCATCGCTTCAATACCCACTACCGCAGCGGTGTTGAAACACATCGCGCCGAGGCGGCGAGCGGCGTAGGTCGCCATTGAAACGTGGTCTTCCTGATTGGCCGACGTGGGCAGGCTATCGACACTGCCAGGGTGGGCCAGGGATTTATTTTCCGAGGCCAGCGCCGCAGCTGTGACCTGGGCGATCATAAACCCGGAATTAACGCCGCCATTCTGCACCAGGAAAGGCGGCAGGCCAGACAAGCCGCTATCCAGTAGCAGCGCCAGACGGCGTTCAGAAATGGCACCAATCTCGGCGACGGCCAGGGCGATAATATCGGCGGCAAAGGCAACCGGCTCCGCGTGGAAGTTACCGCCGGAAATCACCTCGCCGGTATCGGTAAACACCAGGGGATTATCAGAAGCCGCGTTGGCTTCGATTTGCAGGATACGCGCCGCGTAGTGCAGGTTATCGAGGCAGGCTCCCATGACCTGTGGAACACAGCGGATCGAGTACGGGTCCTGCACACGACCACAGTGGAGATGGGAACTGAGGATTTCACTGCCGTTGAGCAGAGTGGAAACCGCTGCCGCTACCGCGATCTGCCCTTGCTGGCCGCGCGCCTGATGAATGCGGGCATCAAAGGGTTTCACCGAACCTTTGATGGCTTCCAGCGAAAATGCGCCGGCAATCAATCCGGCAGCAAACACATTTTCAGCTTCAAACAGACCGCGCAGCGCCAGTGCTGTTGAAACCTGGGTGCCATTCAGCAGCGCCAGTCCCTCTTTGGGGGCAGGCTCAAAAGGCGCAAGGCCGACGCTGGCGAGTGCTTGCAGCGCAGGGACGAGTTCTCCCTCAACCCGGACTTGCCCCTCGCCCAGCAGCATCAGTGAAAGGTGCGCCAATGGCGCTAAATCGCCGGACGCACCGACAGATCCTTTCTCTGGGATGCACGGCATGATACCGGCGTTATACAGTGTGATAAGCGCATCAATCAGTTCCAGGCGTATGCCGGAGTGACCACGGCCCAGGCTAATGATTTTGGTCGCCATTACCAGACGCACCACGTTGTCCGGCAGCAGATCGCCCAGCCCAACGCTGTGTGACAGGATCAAATTACGTTGCAGCTCCGCCAGATGATCGGCAGGAATGGTGGTTTGTGCCAACTTACCAAAGCCAGTGTTAATCCCGTACACCACCTCGCCAGAGTCCAGAATGGTCTCCACCGTTTGTCGTGCTGCACTCACCCGTTGGCGCGCCTCGTCATTGAGGCGCAGCTTAACGTTCCCGTGGTAGATGGCTTTCAATGTCGCCAGGTCAACTTCACCTGGTGTCAGACAGCAGTCGTACGCTGTGGATGACATAAATACTCCTGTATAGACAAGGTGGTGATGATCATCGCGCGATCAGCAGGCGATGAAGGATCGTAACAATCGAGGTATGCATGCAGTGAAGCATAAGTGTACATGCTTGTCTATACAAGTGAGAGATCAGGCATAGATCAGCGCGTGTTTTGGAAGCACAATCACACTGGCACTGGCAGATGAAAAAGCCGTTCAACCGATGCTGGCTCGTCTATACAGCTATTCTGCCAGTGGGTACACTAGCGCTTCATTCACAGAAGGAACCCTCTATGACCGGGCCGTCCGCCGTTTCTCAGTTAGCTGCCGCCATGGGCGATCAGCCTGCGCCCATTTATCTGCGTGTTAAGCAGGCGATCATCAGCCAGATTCGCCAGGGGGTGTGGAAAGCCCATCAGCGCGTACCGTCAGAGAGTGAGTTGGTGAATGAGCTGGGCGTGAGCCGCATGACCATCAACCGTGCGCTGCGTGAACTGACCAGCGAAGGCTTTTTAATGCGCATGCAGGGGGTAGGAACGTTTGTCGCCGAAAGCAAAGGTTATACCGCCATGCTGGAAGTCCATAATATCGCTGAAGAAATTCGCTCACGCGGACATAAGCACAGCAGTAAAGTCCTGCGACTGGTCGAAGTGAAAGCAGACCCCGAAGAGGCCGCGCTGTTAGGGCTCACCAGCGGGCAGAAAGCCTTTCATTCGGTGATTGTGCATTATGAGAATGATGTGCCGGTACAGCTGGAAGATCGACTGGTGAACCCACTGATGGCGCCGGAATACCTGCAACATGATTATGAGCAGGAAACGCCGTATACCTATCTGATGAACGTTGCTCCGTTGTCGGCGGGTGAACATGTGGTTGAAGCGGTGATGCCTGACCGTCAGCAGCAAAAAGCGCTGATGATTGACGATCGCGAGCCGTGTTTGCTGATCCGCCGTCAGACGTGGAGCGACGGCAAGGTGGTAACCTACGCCCGTCTGCTTTATCCGGGAACGCGCTATAAGCTTTTGGGTAAATTTCGCGGTCACGGTTGAGGAATTAAGGCGACGAAAAGCAGCATTGCCTGCTCTGAATCCGGTTCCAGCGTCACCCGCTGGCCGCGCCAGAAGATCCCCTCTGCGGGCGCTAACCTGTCATCTCCTGCCCGCCAGCGCCCTCTGAGTACCAGACAAACCCCTTCCGTCGCCGCAGCAGCAGCGGCGGTGACGCTGACCTCAGCGCGGTATTCAGCCCGCGCCACCATAATATTAAAATCCTGGCTGGGCTGAGTGCCGACGTGGCAAAACACGCTTTGCTCACCTGCAAACGCCACGGGTTGCCACTGGAGTAAACGCCGTGGTTGCTGGTCAATCTCCAGCGTGACTTCGCTGCCGCTCAGTAACGTAATGGTGCGATCCACACCGGGAAAAGAGGAAAAAGGGCCACTCTGGCTAAGCGTGGCGATGCTGGCTCGCCAGCTAAATTCTGCCTGCGTGCTGGGAATCGCGATGATTTCACGGGTTTCGCCGCCGCCGTTTTTCCACGGTGTTACTGGCAGGCTATTGACGTTATAGCGCTTTTTCAAGAGTTTAACGCCTGCATCACCGTGCGGAGCTGGCGTGCATTCTGTTCATCATTCCGGTGTTGGCCTTGATGAATCACCTGCTTACCCGCCACGAAAACATCGCGAATCTGGCGGTTATCTCCGGCGAACAGCCAGCGATTTAACCGCTGTTCATCGGGGCAGCCACTAAACCAGGCGGCGTCATCTAACAGCAGCCAGTCAGCACGATAACCCACCGCCAACTTGCCCAGTGCCAGACCACAGGCCTGCGCGCCACCCTGTGCGGCTTGCTGCCACAGTAAGTTACCCACGCCGGGTGTAGCGCTGCTTGTCAGACGATTACGACGACAATCGCGTAGCCGCTGGGCGTACTCCAGCCAGCGTAACTCTTCCAGCGCACTCAGTGAAACGTGACTGTCGGAACCAATACCCCAGCGGCCTTGTGCGGCGAGATACGCCGTGGCTGGAAAAATACCGTCGCCAAGGTTGGCTTCCGTGGTGGGGCACAGCCCCGCGACCGCCTGGCTTCGCGCCAGACGTTCAATCTCTGACGGTGTCATATGGGTCGCGTGAATCAGGCACCAGCGAGCATCCACGTCTACGTGGTCCAGCAGCCACCCCACCGGGCGCTGTCCGCTCCAGGCGAGGCAGTCATCCACCTCTTTTTGCTGCTCCGCGACGTGAATATGGACCGGGAGATCGGCAGCACTGGCGCTGAGCACCTGAGCGATCTGGCTTTCGCTGACGGCGCGCAGTGAGTGGAAACAGAGTCCGCGATTGATCAACGGGTAGGGAGTAATAAGGTGCGCCAGACGATCTTGCTGTGCCAGATACTGATCGCTGTTCTGGATAAAACGCCGTTGTGCCGGTTGCGGCGGTTGCGCGCCAAATCCGGCATAGCTGTAGAGGACCGGCAGCAGTGTCTGTCCGATTCCGCTATCCACTGCGGCTGCCAGCAACTGTTGCAGCATCTCATCCTGCGCGTAAGGAAGGCCGGAGAGATCGTGATGCAGGTAGTGAAATTCCGCCACTTGCGTATAGCCACCGCGCAACAGGTCACAGTAGAGATGACGGGCAATGACGCCCACTTGCTCCGGCGTCAGGCGGCCCACCAGCCGGTACATCTGCTCACGCCAGGTCCAGAAACTGTCCTGTGGATCACCGGCAATTTCCGTTAGCCCGGCCATCGCGCGTTGGAAAGCGTGCGAATGCAAATTGGTCATGGCGGGGATCATCGCCCCATTGAGCTGGGTGGCATCCCCAGGTTCGCTATCGGGGATGATCGCGGCGATCATGCCCTGATCGTTAACCTCAAGCGTGACGTTGTGTTGCCATTTTTCCCCCAGCAGCGCCTGGGTAATAAAAAAGCGTAACATGGTTGATCCTTGGTGAGCGTGCTTGTATATACATATACATACTTTGACGAATTCTGTAAATCAAGAGGTGTTATGGCAGCGCAACAGCACTGTGACAGCCTGTGGATCGGCGCCGATATCGTGACCCTGCGTGACGGGCGCTATCACACGATAAAACAGGGATTTATCGCCGTAACGGACGATAAGATCGTGGCGATCGGGCCGCAGGCCGAAGCCGCTAGTCTCCAGGCAACAACCACGCATCAGCTGGCGGGCGGGATCGTGACGCCGGGGTTGATCGACTGCCACACCCACCTGATCTACGGTGGCGATCGCAGTGCGGAGTTTGAGCAGCGCCTGAATGGGGTAAGTTACAGCGAAATCGCGGCCCAGGGCGGCGGTATTCTCTCCACGGTGCAGGCGACCCGTAACGCCAGCGTCGCTGAGCTGGTGAGCAGCGCCCGCCAGCGTCTGGCGCATCTGTTGGCCGAAGGGGTGACTACCGTAGAGATAAAATCGGGCTATGGTCTGAGTCTTGACGCGGAACTGCGCATGTTGCTGGCGGCCAGACAGCTTGGTGAGCAGGAGAGGGTCGATGTGGTGACCACCTGCCTGGCCGCCCATGCCGTCCCACCGGAATTTCGCGATAATGCCGAGGGTTGGATTACGCTGATTTGTGAACAAATTCTGCCACAGGCGCAGGCACTCGGCCTGATTGATGCCGTGGATGCCTTTTGCGAGCATCTGGCGTTTTCACCCGCACAGGTGGAACAGGTTTTTCAAGCCGCACAGCGGCTGGGGCTGCCGGTGAAACTGCACGCGGAGCAACTTTCAGCCCTGGGCGGAAGCGGCCTCGCGGCGCGTTATGCTGCACTCTCTGCCGATCATCTGGAATATGCCACGGAAGCGGATGTCGCAGCGATGGCCGCCAGCGGCACGGTGGCGGTATTGCTGCCGGGGGCGTTTTATCTGCTGCGAGAAAAGCAGTCACCGCCTGTGGCGCTGTTCCGCCGTTATGGCGTACCGATGGCACTCGCCAGCGACAGTAACCCCGGAACCTCGCCCGCACTTTCACTGCGACTGATGCTTAATATGGGCTGCACGCTGTTTGGTCTGACGCCGGAAGAGGCGCTGGCAGGCGTCACGATCCATGCTGCTCAGGCGCTGGGTTTAGCGCAGAGTCAGGGTTCGCTGGAGGTGGGGAAAATCGCCAACTTCGTCCACTGGCCGCTGGCGCATCCGGCGGAACTGGCTTACTGGCTGGGTGGTACGCTGCCTTGTCACACCGTTTATCGAGGAGTGATCCGATGAAACCGTTTTATTTTAAACAAGGTACGCAGCCCCTGTTAGTGAGCATTCCCCATGCCGGTACCCAGCTAACACCGGAGGTTGAGCGCGGTTTAACGGCGGAAGCCGCCGCATTACCGGATACCGACTGGCATCTGCCTCTGTTATATGACTTTGCCGAGGAGCTGGGAGCCAGCTTGCTGGTGGCTAACTATTCGCGTTTTGTGGTTGATCTGAATCGCCCAGCGGATGACACCCCGCTGTATACCACCGCCACGACCGGACTGTTTCCAGAGACGTTGTTTGATGGTCGGCCCGTATTCCATCCCGGCCAGGCACCGGATAGCGTTGTTCGTCAGCGCTATATCGAACAGATTTGGCAGCCTTATCATCAGCAAATCGCCAGCGAATTATCCCGCTTGAAAGCCTTGCACGGTCAGGCACTTTTATATGATGCACACTCGATCGCTTCGGTCATTCCCCGTTTGTTTGACGGGCCGCTGCCGGATATTAATATCGGGACTAACGATGGCCGTAGCTGCGATCCGGCCATCAGTGCGGCGATGTGTGCAGTGTGCGGTGAACAGAACACGTTTAGCTGGGTGCTGAATGGGCGTTTCAAAGGTGGGCACATCACCCGCCACCATGGCTCGCCAGCCCAGCAGCAGCAGGCAGTGCAGATTGAACTGGCCCAACTGAACTATATGGATGAAACTCCCCCCTTCACTTATCGCCCGGCGCGCGCTGCTGAATTAAAGCGTGTGCTGAAACAGCTCTTGCAGGCGATGTTAGCGCAAGCGTAGCCGGGACTGACCTGCCGCCGCGATTGCCTGCGGCGGTTTTTCTGTGTTATCACTGCCTTCCCCCCTGAATTATCGGTAACAGACCTTGAAAGCTCGCTATCTCCAGGATAATGCGGTGCGCTACTTTCTCGAAGTGGTGCGCAGTGGTTCACTCAGCCTTGCGGCACAGAAGCTGAACGTTGCAGCCTCGGCCATCAGTCGGCAAATCAGCGGCCTGGAAGACAGGCTAGGAGAAGTGCTGTTTGAGCGACGCAAAGAGGGCATGATCCCGACGGCCGCCGGTGAATTGCTTGCGGCCTGGGCGATTCGCAGCCAGTTAGAGAGCGAAAAGGTGCTGCATGAGTTGGCGGAACTCGGGGGATTGCGTAAAGGTGAAGTGCGCATTGATAGCTCGGCGGGGTTTAGCGTTGATCTACTGCCGCAGATGATCGCCTCTTTTCGTCATCACTATCCCGATATTCAGTTCCGTTTACATGTCACCCATGCTGAAGATATCGTGCGCCGTTTGCGCGAAGGGGAGAGTGATATTGGCCTGACGTTTAGCCAAAAGCCGGAAGAGAACATTCACGTCGCCTGGCGTATGCAGTCGCGGCTGGTGGCGGTGATGCAGCCGGATCACGTTCTGGCTCAGCGTCACATGCTGCAACTTTCGCAGTTAGCCGGTTATCCTCTGGGATTGCCTGAACGGCCGATTATGATGCGGCGTTTGATTGATGCCTGTTGCAGCCGGCAGGGGCTTCATTTTGCGCCGGTGTTTGAAACCAACTCGATCAGCGCACTGCTGGCTTTTGCCCGCTATGAGCAGGGCGTGGTGGTGGCTTCGGAACTGACGGTACGTGAACATGTGCGCTATCACCAACTCAAAGCCGTGCCGCTGATTGGTCAGGATCTTAATGGCATCAATATTGAGCTCAACACCCTGGCCGGGCGCAGTTTACCGAAAGCGGTGAATGTATTTATCGATCATTTTATGCGGGAAATGGAACAGGACAGAATCATGGTAGCCGCATTGCCATAACTTTTACTTATTTTATCGCAGGGGATGGGATATTTTTCGCCACTATTTCGGGCTGAAGATAATAATGACTTATCATGGGCTTATCTTTGCTTTTTTGATATCGATATCGTGTAAAAGTTGAATTGGTGATAAAGATGCCGTGGAGATAGGATGAAATTATCCTGTTTCGCTCCGGTATTGAGGAATCTCCATGCGGCCTTCATCTCATTATAAACACTGGGTCCTGTTTTTATTGTATGTAGCCTGGTGTATCGCCTTTATTGACCGTGTTGTATTAAGTATGGGTGCGCCGGCCATCACCGCCGAGCTAAATCTCTCGCCGTCTGAATTAGGCCTGGTACTGAGTGTCTTCTATTTTGGCTTCTGGCTGATGCAACTGCCTGGTGGCTGGCTGGCGGATCGCTTCGGTGCTAAGTATGTCGTGATCATGGCGATTGGATTATGGTCGCTGTTCACCATGCTGACTGGTTTTGCCGGTTCGCTGGCTTCGCTGATACTTATTCGCTTACTGTTTGGTCTTGGAGAGGGCGCCTTCCCTTCGGCGGCGATTAAGAATGCCGCAGAGAACTATCCTGCCACACAAAAACCGAAAATTACCTCTCTGCTGGTCTCCTCGAACTATGTCGGCAGCATGATTGCGCCCTTGCTGATTGCGCCACTGCTGTTGAATTTCCAGTGGCGTCATAGCTTTATGCTAATTGGGATTTTGGGACTGGTGTTTGTTCTGATATATAGCCTGACGGTGCGCAATACCGCGGTAAACAGCGCCAGCAGCAGGGAGCGTATTAATTTTAAAGATATGCGCGAGGTATTGAAGCACCCGCTGTTGTGGAAGATTGCAGCCGCCTGGTTTGGTCTGAGCTTAATTAATAAAGGCCTGGATTCCTGGATGCCGGTATATCTGATGAAGGAGCGTCACCTCGACCTGAAAGCCGTCGGTGTGCTTCTGCCCATCCCCTATCTGATGGCAGGTATTGCTACCGCGATTGGCGGCTGGGTGATGGTGAAGTTCTTCAATGGTCGCGAGAATATGATGTTGCTGTTCAGCGCATTATTTACCGCAATTTCTATCGGCTGCATGTATCGCGCTGAAAGCCTGACGGGGCTTATTGTGGCGCAGTCATTCACCTATTTCTTTAAATCTTTTGTGCTGGCGGTTGCCGTTGCACTGCCCACCAAAATTTTGGCACCACGCATGATTGGCACCGGGATTGGCATCATCAACTTCGGTGGTCAGGCAGCGGGCTTTATCGCCCCGCTGGGGATTGGTCTGATGGTGCAGTACTTCAGCTTCGGTTCCGCATTCCTGTTCTTGATGGGGGCTGCTGCATTCTCCAGCGTAATTAGCCTGACCATTCGCACCACAAAGACGGTACATGAGCCTGTCACGCTGACGTCATTAAACAAATAAGGATGAGATATGAATAGCTTATGCGACCTCTCTGCAACGGAAGCCCGGCGGCTGATTGGTGAAAAAAGTATTGCTCCCAGTGAGTTACTGGAGAGTTGCATTACCCGGATTGAGGCAGTGAACCCCGCAGTTAACGCGATGGTCGCCTGCGATTTCAGCGCTGCACGCGCAGCGGCGGCAGAGCAGGATAAAGCCGTGCTGCGGGGAGAGCCGCTTGGCCCACTGCATGGGCTGCCGCTAGGCGTGAAGGATATGATTGATGCAGCCGGACTGCCTACCACCTTCGGCAGCATTGCCAAACGCGATAATCTGGCAAGCAAAGATGAGCGTCTGGTGGCGGTGCTGCGTGCTGCTGGCGCTAACATTGTCGGGAAGACCAACGTGCCTGAATGGGGTGCGGGCGGTAACTCACGTAATGCCGTATATGGCACCACCGGGAACCCCTTTGATACGACCCGCTCTGCTGCTGGCTCCTCCGGGGGATCTGCGGCGGCACTGGCCTGCGGTATGGTTTCACTGGCAACAGGTTCTGATACTGGCGGTTCGCTACGTAATCCCGCAGCCTTCAATGGCATAGTCGGTTTTCGTCCAACACCAGGGATGATTCCTGCGGAGAAACGTGGTTGTGCCTGGTTGCAGATCTCTACGCTTGGCCCGATGGGGCGCACGGTAGATGATGCTGCGTTGATGTTCAGTGTCATGGCGGGGGAAGATGCACGCGATCCGCTCTCCCACGTGGTGCCGGGCCGCCAGTTACGTCAGCCGGAAGAGTTTTTCCCGCTGGCAGGCAGCGATCTCTCTTCGCTACGTCTTGCGTACAGCAGTGATTTTGGCTTTGCACCGACCGAAACCGTCGTGGCCGAAAGCTTCCAGCATAAGATGCAACATATTGCGCCGCTGTTTGCCTCCGCTGAGCAGGCTACGCCAGATTGCACCGGCTGCAACGAAGCGTTTGAGACGCTGCGTTCACTGATGTTCCTCACTGCCACGCGCGAGTTGTATCAACAAGATCCGCAGCAGGTGGGTGAAAATGTCCGGATGAACGTTGAGGAAGGCCTACGCTACAGCGCGCAGGATATTGCCCGCGGGCTGGATTTACAGACGCAACTGTTCCGCCGTTGGGCTGCGTTCTTCAATGACTTCGATTATATGGTTTCACCGGCAGTGACCATTTCGCCGCGCCCCTGGACGGAGCTCTATCCTAAAGAGATCAATGGTCAGGCGACGCGCACCTATTATCACTGGCTGGCGCTGGCCTACGTGACGTCGTTGGGGGGATTACCTTCACTGTCACTGCCCGTGGGACGTGACCACAACGGGATGCCGTTTGGTTTGCAGATCATCGGCAAACGCGGCGATGATGCAGGTGTACTGCGCGTAGCGAAAGCCCTGGAACAGAAACTTAAGCAAGAGCCGCAGTTGGCACGGCCGGTGCCTGATATGGCGATGTTACGTGGTGCGCAGCCGATCGCCACCATGCCTGATTTTTATCTCCCCCTCGGACAATAAGCGAGTTAAGACATGAATTTACCTTTTGCCAAAGTACGTGAGTCAGGTTCACTGGTGTGGCTTTCCGGCGAGATTGGCTTCGAAGAGGATGGCAGCCTGGTGCCTGATATCACCCATCAGACCGACCGTATTCTGCAACGCGTACAGGCTACGCTTGCCGGGGAAGGGTGTACGCTGGCGGATGTTATCTCCTGCACTGTTTATCTGACTGACGCAGCGCAATTTGCCCCGTTCAATGAGGCCTATGCGAAGTGGTTTAGCGCACCTTTGCCGGTGCGTACAACGGTGTTGGCGGGTCTGGTCTTACCGGATGCGTTGTTAGAGATTACCGTCGTGGCTCAGAAGCCCGCAGCGGAGTAAATGATGAAGCACGATGTGTTGGTATTAGGTGCTGGCATGGTGGGTGTGAGCTGTGCACTGCATTTGCAGCAGCGCGGGCTGGATGTCGCGCTGCTGGATCGACGCAATCCTGGGGAAGAGACCTCCTACGGTAATGCCGGGATTATTCAGCGTGAAGCGGTACATCCTTATCGTTTCCCGCGTGAGTTGAGTACGTTGTTGAGTGTTGCGGGCAACCGGCGGTTGGATGTGCGTTACCATGCGCGAGCGGTGCCAGCGTTACTGTCGCCGCTGCTGCGTTATTACCGCAACTCTGCGGACGCTGCGTATCAACCGATTGCGGCCGCTTATGCCTCACTGATTGCTTTATCTCTGGAAACTCACGAAAGCCTGTTAGCCGACGCCAATGCACAGCATCTGCTGGGTAAGCGAGGCTGGCTGATGCTGTTCCGCAGCGATAAGCGCCGTGATGAAGCGTTTGCCGATGCCGATAAGCTCACCGCGTTGGGGGTGAATCACTGTAAGCTGGATGGCGCGCAACTCCAGGCACAAGAGCCTGCATTGCGTGAGCGGTTGAGCGGGGCCATTCACTGGACCGATCCTCTGACCGTGCGCGATCCCGGTGATTTAGTGAAAGCGTATGCCAGGCTGTTGTTTCAGCGTGGTGCCACCGAATTACGCGGTGATGCTACCACGTTGCGCCCGTTGCCTGATGGCGGCTGGCAAGTCCAGACTGCCAGCGGTGAGTGGGTTTCTGCTCGCCAGGTGGTGGTGGCGCTTGGCCCGTGGAGCACACAGTTGACGGGCGATTTTGGTTTCCGCCCGCCGCTGTTTGTGAAGCGTGGTTATCATCAGCATTTCCGTGACGATTCACCGCATCCGTTGCAACACTGGATGTTGGATGAAGAGCGCGGTTATCTGCTGGCACCGATGGCGCGTGGTGTACGTATTACTACTGGCGCAGAGCTGACGCATATTGATGCACCCGCAACGCCGACCCAGCTGTCTGCCGTTGAGCCGGTCGCTCGCTCCCTGGTCTCTTTAGGCTCAGCCGTCGAGCCGCAGCCGTGGAAAGGCGCACGTCCTTGCCTGCCGGATATGAAGCCGTTAATCGGTGCAGTGCCAGGTAAGCCGGGGATGTGGTGTGCCTTTGGTCACGGGCATCAGGGCTTTACCCTGGGTCCAGCGACCGGGATGTTATTGGCACAGTTGATGACGGGGGAACGCAGTGCAATAGAAATGGCACCGTTTAGCCCGGCGCGGCGTTTCTAAGCGAATACAGCGGCGCAAAGTGCGCCGCTGCTGTTTTATCAGAACTGATAGGTGATACCCAAACCGACCGTATCGTCCGTCAGGATGCCAAACGGCGTATTTTTATCCAGCAGGTTGATGCGATAATCACTGTACACTGACATGTTTTTATTGAAATAGTAGCGCAGAGACGCATCCACATATTTCAACAGATCAACATCGCCGTAGCCTTCAATATCCTGTCCTTTTGACACGAAATAGCCAAGTGAAGGCACGATGCCATTGGCAAACGAGTATTGGCTGTAGATCTCAAAATTCTGCGTTTTATTGGCGAATCCATAACCACTGATCAGCGTCATGTTACTGGCCTGAGCATATTTGGCCGCAAGATAAAATGCGCCAGGTGTGTATTTAAAGCCTACGCCCCAGATATCTGCCCGTTGGCCATCACCCAAGGCTAACGCATTTTGCTGGGCAGTGCGTTTAGAGCTGGCACCGGCTGCCAGTAAGGCGAAATCATCGGTAACATCCCACTCCAGGCTAGCCCCATAACCGTCGCCGTTGGCGGCATAAGCACTGCGGCTACTGTTATTTTCGCCCACGCCGTTAGCCCCTTGATACTGCAACGCAACAATCACTTTGTCGCTCAGGCCAAAGCCATTTTTGTTGCGATAAGTCAGTAGGTTATTGCCACGTCCAGTCAGGAAGTTATCCACGTTGCTGTCGGTGAGGATGTCATAAATGGGGGCCAGATCGGTAATGGCGGCCAAATCGTAATAGACACCGTAGTTTCGACCATAATCAATCGATCCCCAGCGGCCAAAATTCAGGCCCGCAAAGCCAAGACGGGTTCGGTCTGAGCTATTGCCTTCGGACTCCGCTTTATTGGCCTGCGCCTGATATTCCCACTGGCCATAGCCGGTGATCGCATCATTAATTTTGGTTTGTCCCTTAAAACCGAAGCGCATATAGGTAAAATCACCATCCTGGCTGGTTTTCTGGCTGAAGTAGTGACGGCCACGAATGCTGCCGTATAAATCAAGTTTGTTGCCATCGGTATTATAAATAGTTGCCGCATTAGCGCCTTCGGATAACAGCGCCAGCGCAGCGATCACCACTGCTTTTTTCATTATTTCCCTCGTCCGGAAAAGTCTGCGATGTTGCAGATATGTTGTTATGTTTGCGAATTGGCGTTGGAGTAAAAGTTTTATCGCCTGCCTATTTATTATCAGGAATCAGCGGCTTTGATAATTTCAATTTTAACGGCGAAGCTTTGTTAAAAAGGCAAGGCTACGCTGGTGCAAAACAGGGCCAGGGTTTGAGTGGTTGCACCAAAAAATACCGTTTAAGTATCGGGGAAGGGAGGGTGTGTGTTTTTAGTGCGATCTGCACAAAGTTAAGGCAGAAAGAAGGTTTTGTGACAGTAAAAAGACAGCAGAAAATCAGTGAGTTGTTATCCATAAGTAATTCTTTTGGATGATAACCACTGATTTAAGCTGATTAAGGAGTGCTAAATGCTGTTATCTCATGGAGTTATGGTGTAAATCCGATTTTAGCAAATAGTGGTTTTTCTTCTTGCTGTCATATAACTGACATAAAACTTTTATAGTTTGGTAACACAAATCGTTGTGCTTAATGCTGCTTTTGAGGTTTATAGGAAATTCCCTGATGAGCGATTACATCTCCACTCAACCCTTGCCACTGAATGCTTCCCCGCTTGATACACCCGCCGGCCCAGGCCGCAAACGTATGCTGGTATTGTTCATTACTCTGCTACTCGCCGGGTGCATCTATGCAGGATTCAGCGTATTAAACGACGTTAGCACCAGTGGCGCTGAGTTCACCAGTTACGTGCCGTTTGTGCTGTTAGGCGTTGCGCTGCTTGTGGCTTTAGGCTTTGAGTTTGTTAATGGTTTTCATGACACCGCCAATGCAGTCGCAACGGTTATTTATACCCACTCTTTACCGCCTACCGTCGCGGTGGTCTGGTCTGGGGTGTTCAATTTTCTTGGCGTACTGCTCTCCAGCGGTGCGGTCGCGTTTGGCATCATCTCGCTGCTGCCGGTAGAACTGATTCTGCAAGCGGGAAGTAGCAACAGTTTTGCCATGATCTATGCGCTGCTGTTCTCGGCGATTCTGTGGAACCTCGGGACCTGGTGGCTCGGCTTGCCTGCCTCGTCTTCACATACGCTGATTGGCTCAATCATTGGTGTTGGCGTTGCCAATGCGATGTTACACGGGAGAAGTGCGGCCAGTGGGGTGAACTGGGGCCAGGCGATGAACATTGGTTATTCACTGATCGTCTCACCGGTGGTGGGCTTTGTCTGTGCAGCCGTGCTGCTGCTGCTGGTTAAAAAATTCATTAAAAACAAAAAACTGCACCAGACGCCTACCGGGAATACCCCTCCGCCAGTTTGGATCCGCGGGCTGATGATTCTCACCTGCACCGGTGTCTCTTTTGCCCACGGTTCCAATGACGGGCAAAAAGGGATGGGGCTGATCATGCTGATTTTAGTCGCGACACTGCCCGTTACTTACTCACTGAACCGTGCTCAGCCGGACACGGATCTGCCACAGCTAGCACTGCGCGTCAGCACCCAGCTACAAACGGCCTCTGCTGTGCAGCAGCCCGAAGCCGTGCTCACCACCTATCTGCGTAACGGTATGCGTACTGCTGATGTGCTGCCTGCCATCGGCCAGGTTGCAGGAATGGTGGGTAATGAAGTGCGTCTGGCGGGTTCACTGGATAACGTGCCAGCGGCACGTGTGACCGCTTTACGCAACGCAATGTTCCTCACCTCTGAGTCGATCAAACGTTTGCAGAGTGACAAGTCAGTGGTGCTATCGCCAGACCTGCTTGCACTGAAATCGGCACTGACCACCACCACGCAGTTCATTCCTGATTGGGTCAAAATCGTGGTAGCGATGGCGCTTGGACTGGGAACGATGGTGGGCTGGCGTCGCATTGTTGCCACGCTGGGCGAAAAGATTGGCAAGAGCCATCTCAACTATGCACAGGGTGCCAGCGCTGAGTTGGTTGCCATGGGCACCATTGGTGCTGCAGATATGTTTGGTTTGCCGGTCTCTACCACCCACGTTCTCTCATCTGGCATTGCCGGCACCATGGCCGCTAACCGCTCAGGCTTACAGATGCAGACGTTGCGCAATATGGTGCTGGCCTGGGTACTGACATTACCGGCTGCGGCGATCCTTTCTGCCGCGTTGTACTGGCTTCTGGAAACACTGTAACTCTTTCTGCGACAGGGATAACAAGCGATGTCTACTCACGAAATCAATTACAACGAAATGTTCACCGCGCGCCTTTTGCAAGAATTCTATGACAGCTACGACGAAGCGCTAGAGCTGGAACTGGAAGAGAGTCACTCAGAGTTGGCCAGCAGTGAAAGCAGTGAAGAAAAACACTGGCGTAGACGCTATTTCCGCGAGCTGCTGCACTTACAGGGCGAGCTGGTGAAAATGCAAGAGTGGGTGATGCGTACCGGGCACCGTATGGTGATCATCTTTGAAGGACGCGATGCGGCAGGGAAGGGGGGCGTGATCAAGCGCATCACGCAGCGCCTCAATCCGCGTAGCTGCCGTGTGGCCGCGCTGCCCGCGCCCAACGATCGCGAGAAAACTCAGTGGTATTTCCAGCGCTATGTTTCTCATCTGCCTGCGGCGGGTGAAATCGTCCTGTTTGACCGCAGCTGGTACAACCGCGCCGGGGTGGAGCGGGTAATGGGCTTCTGTAACGAAACGGAGTATGAAGAGTTCTTCCGTAGCGTACCGGAGTTCGAGCGTATGCTGACGCGCAGCGGCATTCAGATCGTGAAGTACTGGTTCTCTATTACCGATGAAGAGCAGGAGCTGCGTTTCCTCAGCCGCATTCACGATCCGCTTAAGCAGTGGAAACTCAGCCCGATGGACCTGGAGAGCCGCCGTCGCTGGGAAGACTACACAGAAGCCAAAGAGGTGATGCTGGCCCGGACGAATATAGAAGAAGCGCCGTGGTGGATTGTTCAGGGTGTTGATAAGAAAAAAGCGCGCCTTAACTGCATTTCCCACCTGCTACAGCAAGTGCCGTATGAGAGCTGCGAAAGCAGCCGTATTACGCTGCCAGAGCGCATTCATCGTGAAGACTATGCCCGCCAGCCGGTGCCTGCCAGCATGATTGTCCCCGATTGTTACTGATAGCGTTGCCACAAGGATGTGGCTGCTGATCTGAACTTGTCTCCTCTTCCTTTACTCATTGAGACGCTGCCTGTCTTGCGACAGGGGAATTATCGTCTGAGTTCAGGAGGCTTGTATGTCGCCCTCAATCCCCGCTATCGCCGCACCTTCCCACTTTCATCCCACATTACGGCACTCTGAATCACTGCCACAACGCAGTAATGCCGACATTGCGCAAGAAGCCTTTCGTACCATCCGGCGTGCATACAGCAACGGCTTAAAATCGTCCAACAAGGTGTATGGCGCAGACACCGAAGATAACTTCTATGTTCGGCGTGCCGCTGCCGCAGAGCAGGTGAATTTACTTCTTCAGCGACAAAATCGGGAAAACCTACGTAATCAGTTTGTTCCCCCCATGGCGGGTAAAAAGGTCTTTGAAGCAGGAAATTGCGGTGAACTGGCGCGTGCTATTGCGAAAGAAGTGGTGCTGAAAGGGGGCTATGCGGAAGTCTGGTCATTTGAACAAGTTGGCGATCATGCCTTTACGGTGATTGGCCATCCTCCGGCGCGAGAGAGCGTTAATTTTGCTAACTGGCGTGGCATCTGGATCGCTGATGGCTGGACGGGAGTACTTTCTGCCGCGCCGGAGTATATCGCAACCTTGTCGGACACCATGCAGCGCTGGCAGCGTGCTGGCCGCCAAATCCTGGTCAATACGCAGGGCGAAAGGGCATCACCGACGGAAAAAAGCTGGATGGAGAGCATTCTGTCTGGCAAAAAGTTTCGCCTTGAAGCGCCGTCTACCCATCATCCAAATCCGTGGATAACCATGCAGACCGCAGTAGATTACCGGCGGCATTTGGCCAGACAGGACGATCAATCAGGGACGCTTCGCTTTGGTGACGTCAGGGTCAGCCGTACTGAACTCTATGACATGGGTGTATTACTGGATGGCAAATCTATTGGGCCTGAAGGTATCCGCGTCCAGCCTTCCCGTGGTGAACTGGCTAATCGGTTGCAGTTTGACAGTCAGATCTTTGCCGACTTACTGAGAACCCATCATCACTCGTCACAGTCGAGTTTGCGTCAGCACGCAGTGTTGTTTGCCATTAGTCAGCACAGAACCTCAACGCGACCGCTGATGGTCAATCGTAGCGGCAATATTGGCAAACTCTTTTCATTGATCAACCTCAAACTGGCGAAACTCAATGGATTGGCCCAGCGTGGCCGCGCGCGGTTGCAGCAAAATTTGGTGACGCTCATTTTGCCCGGAAAGAAAGCCGTCAGGCATACGGGCGTTGGGCTACAAATCTTTGGTATTTATAACAGCGTGCGGGGGATTCACCAGGGGATTGCTGAAGGCAAGCCGGATGAGCTGGCGGTGAGTCTTGGCGCACTGTCCGCAGAGGGGGTCAGCTTTGCTGCCGAGCGCTGGCTTCCTGCGTTTGGCAAATATCTCCAGAAGGGTCAGGTTCAGGTTTTCAATGCATTTGCGCAGACGCCGGTGGGGATCAAACTGGGCGGTAGCTCGCGTATCAGCAATAACATCGGCCGGTCGGCGGGGGCGATTGGGGTACTGATTTCGTTACCTTTTGATATTTACAGCGCCTCGGGTTCGTTTACCGCTGCCGGTAAAAGTCGGGGTAAAGCGGCACAGGACCACTACGTTCACGGCGGCTTGGCGGTCGCGGGGGCCAGTAGTGCTTTAGCGCTTGCCGGCGCCGCTTATGCGGGGGTTGCTGCGGCAGGACCGATTGGCATTGCGTTGGGCACACTGCTGGCGCTGGGAAGTGGTCTCTACTCCGGCGTGCGCTATGTTGAAGATTTGGCTAACCAGATTGAACTGACGGGCTGGGATCGCTTTGTCACCGGTATCTCAGCCGTATTTGGTGGCAGCGGACCGCAATATATTCAGGATCGGCTGGCGGTTCACCAGGCCACGCAGCGCTACCGGAGCAAGAAAACGGCTGAGCTGCAGCAATTCATGGCAAAAAACCCAGGCTTTCAGTTTGCGCTCTTTGGTCAGGCGGCGATCACACCACAGCCTCCAGATGTTGAAGACGCTTTTGTTGGCACCGTGACGCTACAGAATGCGCCGACAGTGGAAGATAACGCAGCAAATGATGTCATTGATGGCCGCAATGGGGTTCAGGGGGTAGCGCAAGTGGTCAGCAATCCTGTGGCGCAAGGCACTGATATTTTCTGGTCTACTGGCGATGGCAACGACCGTCTGGCGGGAGTGCGTGACCGTAATAATACGTTTGATATCCGGCGGGGCGTTAAAACCCTCACTGGCGGAGATCGTCAGGATACGTTTCAGATCAATGTGGAGCCGACACATGCCGGGCTGTTTGATGGCGGTAGGGGCAGGAACACGCTCCATCTCAACTACGTCCCCCGTGGCACCGATAGTGAAATTGAGATCAAACTGCCTACTCGTTCATCTCACGGTTATCTGACCACGGCAAACAATGTGACCAGCAAACTCAGCGCGTTCAGTAATGTGATCACTTCTGCGCAGTTGCGTAGCTTTATCACCGCCTCCGAGGGAGACAGTGTACTGGTGCTGAACGGCATGGGTGACAGAGCGTGCGGCGGTGCCGGATCTGATGTCTATGTGGTCAATGGCAGAGGGGTGATCGATATTGATGTGGGAGAAGGGCTTACGTCTCAGCATCTGACTCGCTTTTATATCGCGCGAACGGTGGATCAGGTGATGATAGCGGGCCTTGCTACAGGTCTGGCAAAGACTGAACTCAACCTGGATTTCGACAGCAGCGAAATACGGGTTCATCGTTACGGCTCTGTACTGGAGATTCTGCCAGGCGAGGAGCAGCGTGCCAGAAAAGTCATATTGAGTGGGATGTTTCATCAAGATGCCAACGGTACGCGCTATGCGTTGCGATCGTCGCAGGCGCTCACACTGATCAGCCGTGATGGTTATGTGCTGGTTCCTGAGCTGGAATCTTTGTCACAGGAGAATGTTGTCTGGGATGTTTTGCCGTTAGTGGCTACCCAATTGCCAGATGACTTCTCAATACCGGGTAAGGTGTAAATAGTCAGGCTGATTTTTATTAAAACCGCATTTGTTATCATGATGTGCGCACAGTTGTTGCTTTATTTAATATAAAAGTAACCTTGTGATCGATAATTCAATTTGGTGCGGCTTAATTGTAAATAATTGGCCTGAGACAGCCATGTTGCCGGTGTTAATTCATGGGGTTTTAAATGTTAAATAAAAGGGTGTTATTCGGGGTTGTTAACTTATTGTGCGTCATTTGTTAATCGTTGATTTCCAGAATTTGTAACACAGCTGAATAGTAAGATATTAGCGATTTTATCCCTTACTTGCCTTGTATTTATTAATTCGCATGGCTACACAATGCACTGAGTTTCATTTAACTATATGATTTTAATGAATTGATGTGTGGTTTTATTTATTATTTTTTGTTGAATTTGTTTATTTGTGCGGGAGTAAATATTCGATTCATTAAACAGTCATTTTCTTTTTGTTACAAATTCGCCCTATAATTGCAGTGCCTTTGCTCTGGTGAAAATATAAAATAATTTACAGAAGTTTTCTTATCGTGGGCATGACCTGAATCATTATTTCGCTCAGTTTTACTGGCAGGCAATCCGTCAGCTATAACGGTTGCGTAACCAAAATGTAAATAAAGATTATCACCACTGTGAATATTGTATTTTTCAGACACATTTAATCTGAAAAATATACTATTGGTTGTTGCCCGATGCTAAGAGGAAGACGACAGTGCGGCACCAGTTTCTACTTGTTATATCTGAGCTTTACCATTTCACCTCCCTGGCAAGAGAAACGGCGCTTTGTTGCCGTTAACTAACACGGTCACTCATTTAAAAGAAGATAGTCATGTTAAGTAACGATCTTACATCGCTGATCACGCGTATCGACTTCGCGCTAATCTCATCCATACACATCATTTTCCCGCCATTAACCATTGGTCTGGCTGCACTTCTGTTCATCTCTGAACTGATGTGGGTACGCAAGCAAGACGAACAGTGGTATCGCCTGTGCCGCTTTTTCGAAAAGCTGTTCATCGTGAACTTTGGTGCTGGTGTTGCTACTGGCGTCACCATGGAAATGGCCTTTGGTATCCTTTATGGCCGTTTCTCTCAGGCTGCCGGACCGTTCTTTGGTCAGGTTCTTGGCTATGAGACCATTACCGCCTTTATGTATGAAGCTGGCTTTATCGGGCTGATGATTTTTGGCTGGGGCAAGATCAGCCGAGGTATGCATCTGTTTGCAACCTTTAACGTTGCACTCTCTTCTACGCTCTCTGCTATGTGGATTCTGGTTGCTAACTCCTGGATGCAAACACCAACGGGTGTTGAGCTGCATAACGGCATCTTCGTGGTTACCGACTGGCTCGGCGCGATCCTGAACCCGAATGCGCTGAGTGCCTTCCCGCACATGCTGCTGGCAAGCTTCGAGCTGTCTCTGTGCTTTGTGGTTGCCACCTGTGCCTGGTACGTGCTGAAACAGCGTCACGTCGAACTCTTCCTGAAACCGCTGAAGTATTCACTGGCTGCACTGGCCGTGGTTGCCGCAGTACAGATCTACATGGGTGACGTGCTGGGTGAAGCGACCCTGGAACACAAACCTGCGGCTCTGGCAGCAATGGAAGGTCATTACGATACCTATGATGCGGCTGGCAATGTTAACAGCGCCTGGCACATCCTGGGTTGGCCGAACAAAGAAGGCACCGGTCTGGCATGGTCTCTCGACATTCCACACGGTCTGAGCCTGATTGAAACCAAAACCTGGAACGGCCCGGTAAAAGGCCTGAACAGCTTCCCGAAAGATGAGCAGCCGCCAGTTGTGCTGCCGTTCTACGCTTTCCGCGCCATGTCTGGTGCAGCCGGTGCGATTCTGCTGGTGAGCCTGTGGGGTGCCTGGTTGATCGCTCGTCGTCGTATGACCGTTGAGCTGGCTCCACGTCACAAGTGGTTCCTGGCGCTGGCAGCAGCGATGGTTGTTCTGCCTTACATCGCGGTGATTGCGGGTTGGTGGACGCGTGAGATTGGCCGTCAGCCGTGGATTGTTTACGGTTTGATGCGTACTGAAGACGGTATGAGTCCGATGACCCTGGGCCTGTCTATCTTCTGGCTGGTTGGTTTCGCTATCTTCGAAACCGCTGTAGTTGCAGGCACCATTTGGTTCCTGGCTAAAGTGGTACGTATGGGACCTGATTTGACCAGCAAACTTCCGGGCGAAGGGCATGATCATCTGGGGCACCTCGATATGCCTGCCAGTGGCCATGCTGACCATCCTGAATATATCCGTCCGGTTTGATGGGAGAATAAATCCATGGACATGCTTAATTCGACTCAGCACTTCCTGATCATCGCCTGGTGGTTAGCGTTTGGTGTCAGTGTTCTTCTGTATATCGCGCTGGATGGCGCAGACCTGGGCGCAGGGATCTTCTCGCTCTTCGTACGTGACCATGATGAGCGCGGTGCCATCATGTCTGCGATGGCCGGGACCTGGGATGCCAACGAAACCTGGCTGATCGTCGCGGGTGGTATCATGTTTGGTACCTTCCCGTTTGTATACGGTTCCGCATTTAGCTACCTGATGGTGCCAATGGCCCTTGTGCTGTGGGGCATTATGTCCCGTGCGGTAGCGCTGGAGTTCCGTCACCTGGCTTCGCCGTTCTGGCAGAAGTTCTCTGACGGCATTTTCGGTGTTGCCAGCCTTGCTGTGACCTTCTTCGGTGGTATGAGCGTAGGTGCCTTGCTGCAAGGCTTCCAGCTGGATAACCCAGCGCAGGGCGTGCCAACTTACGTGGGCGGTGCATTTAACTTCATCTCTCCATTCTCTATCTGGACCGGTGTGGCTTCTTGTATTGCCATGACTCTGGCCGGTGTGCTGTTCGTGCGTGCTCGCTTTGAAAAAGATGAGCCTATCCGTCAGGATGCGGCGCGCTGGACTGCAGTGATCTTCTGGTTAGCGATTGCTGCCGTTGTTATCACCTGGATCTGGAGTGCGGTGCTGTTTGACTGGGCGCGTGCGAAATGGTTTGGTCCTCACTTCTGGATCTGGGGCCTGTTTGGTCTGATTGCGCTATTCTGTATTGAGCAGGTACGTCGTGACACCTTGAAGGACAAAGACTTTGCTGCGGTAATGTGGTTTAACGGCGCAGCGGTTATTCTGGGCTTCGGTATGTTGCTGACCATGTTCCCATGGATTGTTCCAGGCACATGGACCATCTGGGCCGGCGCGAGTCCTCAGGTTTCTATGATTACCTTCACCATGACCATGGGCGGTTTTGTTCCAGTGATGTTGATGTATAACTGGTATCAGATTTGGGTATTCCGTGGCCGTATCTCTAAACTGGTTGGTCACGGAGATCACTAAGACATTATGTCTGCTAGCCCTCCTCCAAGTGGAATGGCTGCTCGTCTGGCTGAACGTTGGCTCTCAAGCCTGCGTCGCCAGGCGGGCGGGTTATTTTCCCTGTCTATCAGTATGGCGGCACTTAGCGCCGTACTGATGATTGCACAGTGCTGGCTACTGGCCTGGCTTATTAGCCAGGCTGTTCTCAGTGCTAAAACCTTCTCTCAAATGATGCCTTATCTCTGGCTGCTGCCGGTAGTGATGCTACTACGCACCGGGCTGGATATTTTGCGCCAGGGCTTTGCTTTTGAAAGCGCTGCACGCATTCGCCAGGGGCTGCGCGGAATGTTACTGGAACGTATTGCGGCACTGGGGCCTTCATGGAGCCAGAACCAACGCACCGGTAGTATCGCCAACTCGCTGGGTGAGGGTGTCGAAGCGATTGAGGCTTATTTTTCCGGCTTTCTTCCACAGAAAATGATCATCGGCATTGTGCCGTTAGCGATCCTCGTTGCGCTGTTTCCTTTTGACTGGGTTTCCGGCCTGATTATGCTGGTAACGGCACCGCTGGTTCCGTTATTTATGATCGTTGTTGGTAAGGGCGCAGAGAAAATGAGTCTGCGGCAGTGGCATAAGCTCAGTCTGATGAGCGCCCACTTTTTCGATGTGATCTCCGGGTTGACCACGCTGCGCCAGACCAATGCTGCGCGTCGCCAGACCCAGATCATTGCCGCGATTTCTGACAGTTACCGTCTGACCACCATGAAAGTGCTGCGTCTCGCCTTTCTTTCTTCCCTGGTGCTGGAATTCTTTGCCACCATCAGTACCGCAATGGTGGCGGTCTACGTTGGCTTCCGCCTCTATTACGGTGAGATGGCCTTCCTGCCTGGCCTGTTTGCCCTGCTGTTGGCACCGGAGTTCTTCCGCCCGTTACGCGATCTGGGTGCGCACTATCATGCCCGTATGGATGCGATTGGTGCGACCGAAGGCCTGCTGGCTATTTTAAACGCCGAAGTGCCAGAGCGTCCGCAGGGTGGCGCGATTGCTGAGGCTGGCCCGCAAGAGATTGAAGTGCGCGGCGTAAGCTACCGCCATGCCGAAGGCGGAGGTGTGGAAGATATCTCCTTCACACTGCGCCGTGGTGAGAGCCTGGCGATTGTAGGCACCAGCGGCGCGGGTAAAACCACCCTGGCGCGTCTGCTGCTCGGGTTTATCACTCCGGCAAGCGGCGAAATTCTGCTGGATGGCAACGATTTAACCACTCGGGATCTTGCACAATGGCAACGTCAGATTGGCTGGCTACCGCAGCGACCTACGCTGTTTGCCGGTTCTGTCAGTGACAACATCGTGCTTTCGCGGCCGGATATCAGCCACAGTGCGGTGCAGGCTGCGGCACAGCTGGCTCAGGCTGAGACGTTTATCAGCACGTTACCTGGTGGTTATGACTATCAGTTAGGTGATGGTGGTCAGGGGCTGTCTGGCGGGCAAATTCAACGTATCGCCATGGCACGCGCCGTATTAACCGCCCCGGCGGTACTGATTCTGGATGAGCCAACCGTGGCTTTAGATAACACCACGGCCAAACAGATGATCACTGCGCTAGCCGAACAGCTGCCAGATACGGCCCATTTACTGATCACCCACGATACTGAAATCGCTGCGACAGCAGACCGGGTGCTGATTCTGGAGCGCGGAAAGGTGATTGAGTCGGGTACGCCTCAGGAGTTGCTGCTTAAAGGTGGTGTATTTGCTGAACTGGAGCGTTTGCAGAAAGGAGCTATCGCATGAGTGATCTGCTGCATCTGTTACGCCTGGCACGTCCCTGGGCGTTGCGCATGACGTTGGGCATCCTGCTTTCAGTGACGGTTATTCTGTCTAACGTGGCTTTGCTGGCGCTGTCTGGATGGTTTATTACCTCGATGGCACTGGCCGGCGCCGGTTCGCTGGTGCTGGAGTTCTTTACCCCGGCTGCGGCCATTCGTGGGCTGGCGGTGTTGCGTACTTTCGCGCGCTATCTTGAGCGCCTGGTGACGCATGATGCCACGCTGCGCCTGCTGTCCGTGCTGCGCGTTTGGTTCTATCAGCAGTTGGCACCGCTGGCACCTGCACGCTTGCAGGATTTCCGTGATGGTGACGTGCTGGCCCGCTTACGGGCAGACATTGATAGCCTGGATAACTTCTATCTGCGGATTCTGACACCGGCTATCGCCGGTCTTATCTCCTCTGTGATTATCCTTGCTGCGCTGTTCTGGTTCTCGCCTGCGGTTGCGGTGATTAATACGGTGGTGCTGGTGTTAGCCGGGATCGTTATCCCGCTGTTGATCGCCTCCGCGACCCACGCCAGTGGCCATCAGATTGCCAGGCTGCGTGCGGCGCTTCAGGCCGCTTCAACCGATCTGGTGCGTGGTCTTGGCGAGTTGCAGGTGGTGGGCGCGGTGACGCGTCAGACCGATCATCTGCGTCAGCTGTCACAGCAGTTGATTGGCGCGCAGCGTCGCCAGGCGTGGCTGGCAGCGCTGGGTGGTTCGCTTTCAGCGCTGATGGGCCAACTGGGCATGTTTGTTGCCTTTCTCTTCCTGTTCCGTGCCGGGTACGCAGGCCATATTACCGCCAGCGAAATCGTCATGCTGCTGTTCACGGTGCTCGCCAGCACTGAAGCTGTGGCGGGATTACCTGCGGCATTTGCCGCCCTTGGCACGACGCGTGAGGCGGCACGTCGCCTGTTCTCAATGGCGGAAATCGAACCCGCCGTGGTGCTCCCTGCCAGTAGCCGTAAGCCAGAAAGCTTTGAACTGGCATTTTCCGCGGTCACCATGCGCTATGCCCCAGAAGCCCCTAAGGTGTTAGATCAGCTGAGCTTCAATGTGCCAGCAGGAGAGTGTCTCGCGATTCTCGGCCCAAGTGGGGCGGGGAAAACCACCATTCTCAATCTGGTTCAGGGATTCTGGGATTGCACGGCAGGCGAAGTCAAAATTGGTGGTCAGCAGGTCAAAACCTTGTCTGATGAGGTGTTGCGACAGCTGATTTCTGTGGTTGGGCAGAAGACCTACCTCTTTAACGCCTCGATTCGCGACAACCTGCGCCTGGTTGCGCCGGATGCTGCCGATGAGCAGTTATGGGAGGCGTTGAGCCGTGCCGCCCTGGCAGACGAAGTCCGTACCTTCCCACAAGGCCTGGATACGCTGGTCGGTGAGTTGGGTGCGCGTCTTTCTGGCGGCCAGGCACGCAGGATTGCGATTGCACGCGCTTACCTGTCTGATGCACCAATCATTCTGCTGGATGAACCCACGGAAGGGCTGGATGCGGTGAACACCGATCTGGTGCTGAACTGTTTAAAAGATCTGATCAAGGGCAAAACCACGCTGCTGGTGACCCATCAGATTCAACCGCTGGTGTTGGCAAACAGCCGACTTCAGCTCGATATCAACTAAAGGCTGATTTCCCACCCAGGCCACAACGCTTTTCTTTTTGCTCGGGGCAACCCGAGCACTTATTTGTATGATTCTAATTATAAAAACAGAACTCGTGAGACAACTGACCAGGTAAAGACATGGATAAAATGACCAACTCGAAAACCCGACGAAAACATATCCGCTTTCCTCATATGCTGATCGATCAGATTGAAGAGAGTATGAAAGTCGAAAACAGCCAGAACTTCTCAGCATGGGTGGTTGAGGCTTGCCGCCTCAAGGCCCAGGAAGCGAACGGTAAAAAGTAGTCGTGATACGATTTCCCGTTTGGTCGCGTCCCATCGCCGGGAGCGGCCTGCGGGAAATCTCCTTCCTGCCACGCTATTCCTCCCGATCTCCCCACTTGTCCAAATGAAACACCGCATCAGCCGAGTCAATGGTGCTTTGCCGATGCGCCACAATCACCTGGGTAATGTAGAAATTTGCACAGTAGGCGGGTATGCGATCAGCATATAAGGTGATCAGCCTCCCCGTCACATGCATCATAGCGAATACCGACCGGCGCACCGACTTTGAGGTAGGGCAGGTTGCGATCGGGCACCCACAGCGTCAGTTGAAACAGATGACTGCCGCCGGGTAGCAGTTGGGCGAGGCTTTCATTGTAGCAGACGTACTGCCCAATGCAGGGGAAGCCTGGCACTTAATCACCTTTATACCAGTCGTATAAGCGAAACAGTCCAGCGTAGAATGCATAGATGCCAATCAGCATAAACAGCACCGACATTATCCCCAGCAGTCCGCCAACGCTGATTTGCGTGCAGGGATAAATCAGCTTAACCACCGGAAATACTGTAAATATCCACGCGGAGTTAATTGCGAGTCTCCGTGATGCTGAGCCACGGCCGAAAAGTTTCATGGTGATTCCTTGTTACCAGCGGCACTGAGCGCCGTAGTTGTTTGAGCCGGTATTACGGTTGTTACCGCCGTTTCCACCGTAGGGGCTGTTATTACAGGACAGGCTGGCACCCAGGCCGCCGGTGACTGCGCCAACAGCGACCGCGCCCATGCCAACCGGGCCCATTAAAGCGCCACCAATAGCACCAATGATCGCTCCGGCACCGACGTTGTTGTTGCAGCTCTGCGGCGCGCCGCCTTTCCCGCCTCGACGGCCACCGCGCGAATCATCGCTCACGCGGCCGCCGGAGGATTTATCCGCGAAATTACCTGCGCCTGAGACCTGTTCCATTTCTGCTAAATTTAATGTTTTCATCTCTCTGGTTTCCTGTTTCTAAGCCCATCCATCGGGCGGAGAGAATATAAATAAGCCGAGGGAGAGAAAAAATAGTAGAACGGGTAACAGTAGGTGTGCAGGAGGGGGTAAATGTTGCCGTTGAGATGTGTTTTTTGTGGCTAAATAAAAAATACCACGATCTGCATCTGAAAAATGAGGTGGGAAGTTTAAAGATTTGTCGGTTTTTTTCATTTTGGTGTTATTTTCTAAGGTTTTTGTTTTTTCTTGATGTCGATATTTTTTCGCGTAGATTGAAATAAATGTGATGCGGATCTGATATTAAATGGCTATTGAAATATGGGCAAAGTTAATTTTCGGCCCAGAAAGTCATTTTACGGCTGAATATTAGTAGGACGCTTAATCTAACGGGTGTTGAAGCATCAAAGGCAAGGCCCGACGAGCGGGTACAGTTTGGCAGAGATTAGGGCATAGCAAGGGCACAGGAGACTTTCTCCCGCACCTGCGCCAGGAATTCAGTGGCGGTAGTACCCCAGAGTTGAGGATCAAACTCATCGCCATAACGTTCCATGAACTCGTGAGTCAAATCTTCACTTTCTTCAGTCAATAAGATGATATCCGCAAGTAGGCCATACATATTGGCGCGGTGTGAGTCGCGTATGAAAGCCTCTATTTTTGGAGCAATGTCATCACTTTCATCAATGAGGTCGTAATCTTGACCAAAATAGAGGGTAATGAAACATCCCAGTTCGTTAAGGTTTAATCGTTTCATTTTTATGCCGTCAGTATTTTCCATCATTAACTTTCCCCAGAAGTACGGTTTTTTATCAACAGCAAAAATGCATAGGTCTTGAAAGCCAGACTTAAGTTCATTTGATGTTGAGAAGTAAAATGCGTAATAAAATTTATCGGGTTAAAAGAGGAATAAAAATAGTAGGACGACTAATAGCGTGAGGGCATGGTGGATTTATTAAGGAAATTCAAATGGAAAGAGGGGAGTATTTTTGTTTTTCTTTGCGTCAGTAATCGCAATTATTTTTGATTAGCAGCACATCACCGATATTTATCTGATGATTTACGCGAATAGCTAATTACACAGAGTCGGCACTGTCGGCGATGGCTTTATGCCAGGGCGGTAGCGTCCATTAAGTGTGTGCAGAGGGGAAGGTTGGCGAGCGGTGCTTAATGGCGCAGCGCATCATTTTGCAGACGCAGAAAAGCAAAAACCCAGCCATTGGCTGGGTTTTCTGAATTTTGGTGCCCGAACCCGGAATCGAACCAGGGACACGGGGATTTTCAATCCCCTGCTCTACCGACTGAGCTATTCGGGCAACGGGGCGCATTAAACCTTAAAGGCCGAATCGCGTCAACGGCTTTTGTCAAAAAACCTTAAAATCCGTGCTAACTGCCTGCTTTCCGTGCAAGATGGCGATTTTTTATGCCAGCGCGCCGTGTTTACGGCACAACGCGATGCCTAACACATCTTCCGCCAGCCGCTGGGCGGTGGTGACATCAATTAGATTGCGTTTGACCAACAGACGGCTAAGGCAGCCTTCAAGGATCAGTTCGAGCTGATCGGCCACCATCAGTGGGTTATCCAACTCCAGTGCCACCAGAATTTCATGCGTGAAGCGCCATGAGGACTGCTTTTGTTGTTCCGCTAATTGATGTATTGGCTGGTCAGGCTGAGGGTAAAAGCTACAGGCGGCAATGAACAGGCAACCGGGAAAGCGGCCTTTACGCACATATTCAGTCAGAACGTTGTAGCGCGCGAGCAGCTTTTGTTCGGCGTTGAGATGTTTATCGAGGGTGATTTGTCGCCGCCAGGCATCGATCTGCTGGGCGTGAAAACGCAATGCGTCATAGAGCAGGGCATCACGATCGGGCCAGAACTGCTGTAGCTGCTGCTGACTTAGTCCGCTGTCGCCGGCAAGTTCTTCCAGTGAGGTGGTGGCGGCAAGGCCATTTTGTTCAAGCACATTTAATGCATGCTCGAGTATCTCTTCTCGTTGCAAGTGAACTCTCCTCTGCTGCGATAGCTGCCGCCAGAGCGGCAGTATCTGTGTGCAACTAGTGTCGTTTACTGCGGCAAATTGTGCAAATGCGCATTAAACGCGCGGGCATCGAGGAAGCCGGTAATGCGCGAGTTCGGGATCTCATGCCCCGTACCATCGAAGAACAAAATCGTCGGCAAACCCAACACCTGTAAATGCTGGAGCAGTGCATTATCCGCTGGGCTGTTCGCCGTCACGTTGGCCTGCAACAGCTGTACGGAAGCCAGAGTGCTGCGCACGCTGCTGTCGCTGAAGGTATATTTCTCAAATTCTTTGCACGCGACACACCAGTCAGCATAGAGATCGACCATGGTGATTTTACCCTGCGACTGCTGCAGCGCCTGATCCAGATCCTGGGTGCTGCGAATGGTCTGGAACGGAAGATGCGCGACGCTCTGCGGTGTCGCGGTGCTGCCAAAGGCCCAGTCCTGTAGTGGGCGGGCGGCAACCAGCGCGGCAATCAGCATCAGGACCTGTACTACGCGCCAGCCCCCTTGGTTGCCGCGCAGCGTCACGCTGAAAGCCCAGGCAAAAAACGCGACGCCTAGCAGGCTCCACAAGCGTAGGCCCCAGACATCACCGTAGATTCGCTCCAGCAAAAACACCGGCAACGCAAGGATCACGAAGCCAAACCCCTCTTTCACCGTTTGCATCCACGGGCCATTTTTCGGTAGTAGTTTATTACCAAACAGGGTGACGATAATCAGCGGCAGTCCCATACCAAACGCATACAGCCATAGCGTTCCTGCGCCCGCCAACATATTTCCGCTCTGGGCGATATACAGCAGGATGGCACTTAACGGTGCGGTGGTGCAGGGGGAGCAGATCAGCCCCGCGAGTGCGCCCATCAGGAACACGCCAGGCAGTGAGCCGCCTTGTTGTTTGTTACTCCACAGCGTCAAACGCGTCTGCACACTGGCCGGTAATTGCAGACTAAACAGGCCAAACATAGAAAGCGCCAGTACGCCAAATAGTACAGAAAGCGCGATCAAGATCGCCGGGCTTTGTAGCGCAGCCTGAAAACGCAGCCCCGCCGCTGCGACGACGATACCTAACAGGGTGTAGGTCAACGCCATCCCCATGACATAGGTCAGCGCCAGAGCAAACAGACGCGGCAGCGTGTAATTACGCTGTCCGCCCAGAATGATGCCGGAAATCAGGGGATACATTGGCAGCACGCAGGGTGTGAAAGCCACACCGATACCAATAAGCAACGCCCACAGCGGTGAGAAAGGCAATGTGGTGGCCGGTGGCGCAGTGACTGCTGGAACTGGAGCACTCTGCTCAGCGCTGTGTCGCGCAACCGCATTCAGCGGAATAACGCGGGTTTCTGGCGGATAGCAGAAGCCTGCGGCAGCACAGCCCTGGTAGGTCACGGTCAGGGTTGCGCCATCACTGGCCTGCTGTAACGTCACCGGGATGGTGACATCCTGCGGGTAAATCTGGGTTTTACCGAAAAATTCATCTTCATGTGGCTGGCCTGGCGGCAGCACCAGAGGCACCAGGCTGGCCTGCTGTGCGGTAATATCGATTTGCTGACGATAGAGGTAATAGCCCGGTTTAACGTGCCAGCTCAGCGTCACTTTATGGTCTTGCTGGTTAAAATCAAAACCAAAGGCCTGATTCACCGTGACAAAATGATTGTTACTGGAGGAGAAAATCGACGCCTGCGCCTGGAGGCAGAAAAGAAGTGCCAGCAAGACGCCAGCTAAGCGAATAAAGCGTGCAGCCATGACCTGATTTCACTGTACTGTTCGGTAAAACGCCATCATAGCACGGCAAGGCGGACCGCCAGGTTTCAGTGTGTAAATAGCACACAGAGGGTTAATTCAGACAGAAAAAAACCAGCCTGCGGCAACAGGCTGGTTTGGTGTATTACCGTTTATTGTTCGTTTTCGTCCAGATAACGTTTCGCTTTATACGCCGGGTACATCAGGTTCTGCACAGAGAAGATATCGTCCAGCTCCGCTTCGGTGAGCAGGCCGCGCTCCAGCACCACTTCACGTACGCTCTTACCGGTTTCAGCACAGATCTTACCGACGATGTCACCATTGTGGTGGCCAATGTACGGGTTCAGATAGGTGACAATCCCGATGGAGTTGAAGACGTAAGCTTCACACACGGCTTTGTTAGCCGTGATGCCATCCACGCATTTTTCCAGCAGGTTATAGCAGGCGTTGGTCAGGATGCTGATTGATTCAAACAGCGCCTGGCCGATCACCGGTTCCATCACGTTTAGCTGGAGTTGACCTGCTTCTGCCGCCATGGTCAGGGTCGTGTCGTTACCGATCACTTTAAAGCACACCTGATTCACCACTTCTGGCACCACCGGGTTGACCTTGGCCGGCATGATAGAGGAACCCGCCTGCAACTCTGGCAGGTTAATTTCATTTAAACCCGCGCGTGGGCCGGAGGAGAGCAGGCGCAGGTCGTTACAGATTTTGGAGAGTTTCACCGCCAGGCGCTTCAGGGATGAGTGCACCATAACGTAGGCGCCACAGTCTGAAGTTGCTTCGATCAGGTCTTCCGCTGGCACCACCGGCAGGTTACTTACCGCTGCCAGATGCTGTACTGCCAACTGCTGATAGCCATCCGGCGTGTTCAGGCGAGTCCCGATAGCCGTTGCGCCGAGGTTCACTTCCAGCAGCAGTTCAGCGGTACGCAGAATGCTACGGGTCTCTTCGTTCAGCAGAACGTTAAACGCATGGAACTCCTGGCCCAGCGTCATAGGAACGGCATCTTGTAACTGGGTACGGCCCATTTTCAGAATGCTGGCGAACTCTTTCGACTTACGCTCAAAGCCTTCGCTCAGTTGGCCAATCGCGTCGATAAGTTTGAGGATGGAAGCGTAAACGGCAATGCGGAAACCGGTTGGGTAGGCATCGTTGGTGGACTGGCACTTGTTTACATGATCGTTCGGGTTAAGGTACTGATATTCCCCTTTCTGGTGGCCCATCAGCTCAAGCCCGATGTTTGCCAGCACTTCGTTGGTGTTCATGTTCACTGAGGTGCCTGCGCCCCCCTGATAGACATCTACCGGGAACTGATCCATGCATTTACCGTGGTTCAGCACCTCATCACAGGCCTGAATGATGGTGTTCGCGATATTGCGTGGAATGGTTTTTAGTTCTTTGTTAGCGAGTGCAGCTGCCTTTTTTACCATCACCATACCCCGGACGAATTCGGGTATGTCGCTGATTTTACTGTTACTGATGTAGAAGTTCTCAATCGCACGCAGAGTATGCACTCCGTAGTAAGCCTCTGCGGGTACTTCGCGCATACCCAACAGGTCTTCTTCGATACGAATGTTGTTCGCCATGATAACCTTCTTTTTATTGCCGCTTTGTTTCGGCTTTTCCATCACAGGTGATGTGTTTAATTTGTCGTGGAGTGCCAGTGACAACAGTTAAGACTCTCTGCTCACTGGCGAGCCCGATCATATGCTGTTGCAGATGAAAAGTACGCATGGTGTTCACTCACATACCGCTTCGACTGCCACAGAATTAACGATATGTGAAGTTGAACACAAAATTAACCCCCATGAAGAAATTTGACACGATCGGTTGAAATTGGGCTTCAGAGTGCCAATCTCTGTTTTTGTACTCCGCTGGAGTAACCCATTCTGCTGTCTGGCGCTTTTGGCCGGATGGCCGCAACTACAGGAGAGACCAGTGCGCTGGCTACCGTTTATCGTTTTCTTTGTTTTGGCCTGGATTGAGATCACCTTGTTTATCAAAGTGGCTCATGTTCTTGGCGTATTACTGACCATGCTGCTGGTCATCTTCACCTCATGCATCGGCGTTTCGCTGGTGAAAAATCAGGGCGTGAAAAACTTCATGCTGATGCAGGAGAAGATGGCGCGCAACGAGAGCCCGGCGGCTGAGATGGTGAAAAGTGTTTCACTGATTATCGCTGGCTTCCTGCTTCTGCTGCCCGGTTTCTTTACCGATATGCTGGGCCTGCTATTGCTGCTGCCACCGATTCAAAAACATCTGACGTTGAAGCTGATGCCGCATCTGCGCGTCTGGCGTGGTGGAGCAAGCAACGATGCGGGCTACACCATGGATGGCGAGTTTGAACGCAAAAATCATGATGTGATTGAGCATCATGATGAGCGGAAAGATCGCGACGATCGTTAAGCTTCTGCCGCGATAAGTGGTGAATAATTCATCACTTATCGCCTTAAAGTAAAAAATTTGTTTATCCCCCCTTGAAAGCTTTTTTTCCGCCCCTATCTCTTCCTGCACGAGGCCGGTTGCCCAGCAACCCGGCGTTCAACCCTAAAACCGAATGATTGGATTTCCTGAAGGAGAGCGACCACATGAAAATTCGTCCATTGCACGATCGCGTTATCGTCAAGCGTAAAGAAGTTGAAGCAAAATCAGCTGGCGGCATCGTTCTGACCGGCTCTGCGGCAGGTAAATCTTCACGTGCTGAAGTCCTGGCTGTAGGCAATGGCCGCATCCTGGAAAATGGCGAAGTGAAGCCACTGGATGTGAAAGTTGGCGATCTGGTTATCTTCAATGAAGGCTACGGCGCGAAAGTTGAAAAAATCGACAACGAAGAAGTGCTGATCATCTCCGAAAACGACATTCTGGCGATTGTTGAAGCGTAATTTTACGCGTACTTCACTGAACAAACGAATTTAAGGGATATTTGAAATGGCAGCTAAAGACGTAAAATTCGGTAATGACGCACGCGTAAAAATGCTGCGTGGCGTTAACGTACTGGCAGATGCAGTAAAAGTTACCCTGGGCCCGAAAGGCCGTAACGTGGTTCTGGATAAATCTTTTGGTGCACCGACCATCACCAAAGATGGCGTTTCTGTAGCACGTGAAATCGAGCTGGAAGACAAGTTCGAAAACATGGGTGCTCAGATGGTGAAAGAAGTTGCCTCTAAAGCAAACGACGCTGCGGGTGACGGTACTACTACTGCTACCGTACTGGCACAGGCTATCGTAAACGAAGGCCTGAAAGCTGTTGCTGCTGGCATGAACCCAATGGACCTGAAGCGCGGCATCGACAAAGCAGTTGTCGCTGCTGTTGAAGAGCTGAAAGCGCTGTCTGTTACTTGCCAGGATACCAAAGCGATTGCTCAGGTTGGTACCATCTCTGCTAACTCTGATGAGTCAGTCGGTACCCTGATCGCTAAAGCGATGGATAAAGTGGGCAAAGAAGGTGTTATCACCGTTGAAGAAGGCACCGGCCTGCAAGACGAGCTGGACGTCGTTGAAGGTATGCAGTTCGACCGTGGCTACCTGTCTCCTTACTTCATCAACAAGCCAGAAACCGGCGCAATCGAACTGGATGCACCGTTTATCCTGTTGGCTGACAAGAAGATCTCTAACATCCGTGAACTGCTGCCTGTACTGGAAGCGGTTGCGAAAGCCGGTAAACCACTGCTGATCATCGCTGAAGATGTTGAAGGCGAAGCACTGGCAACGCTGGTCGTTAACACCATGCGCGGTATCGTGAAAGTGGCTGCTGTTAAAGCACCTGGCTTCGGCGACCGTCGTAAAGCAATGCTGCAGGATATCGCAATCCTGACCGGCGGTACCGTAATCTCTGAAGAGATCGGTATGGAGCTGGAAAAAGCGACTCTGGAAGATCTGGGTCAGGCTAAGCGTGTTGTGATCAACAAAGATACTTCTACCATCATCGATGGTGTGGGCGATCAGGGTGCAATCTCTGGCCGTGTTACTCAGATCCGTCAGCAGATCGAAGAAGCAACTTCTGATTACGACAAAGAAAAACTGCAGGAGCGCGTAGCGAAACTGGCAGGCGGCGTAGCCGTTCTGAAAGTAGGTGCAGCAACTGAAGTTGAAATGAAAGAGAAGAAAGCACGCGTTGAAGATGCCCTGCACGCTACCCGTGCTGCGGTAGAAGAAGGCGTGGTTGCTGGTGGTGGTGTTGCACTGGTTCGCGTTGCAGCTAAAATCGCTGCTTCTGGCCTGAAAGGTCAGAACGAAGATCAGAACGTGGGTATCAAAGTTGCGCTGCGCGCAATGGAAGCTCCACTGCGTCAGATCGTTTCTAACGCCGGTGAAGAGCCATCTGTTGTTGCTAACAACGTGAAAGCAGGCGACGGCAACTACGGCTACAACGCTCAGACTGAAGAATACGGCAACATGATCGACTTCGGTATCCTGGACCCAACCAAAGTAACCCGTTCTGCGCTGCAGTACGCGTCTTCTGTTGCTGGTCTGATGATCACCACCGAAGCGATGGTCACTGACCTGCCAAAAGGCGATGCTCCTGATTTAGGTGCTGGCGCTGGCGGCATGGGTGGTATGGGCGGAATGGGCGGCATGATGTAATCAGCCCCTGCGCTTATGCACAGAAAAGAACCCCTGAGCGGCAACGCTCGGGGGTTTTTCTTTTGGTGGCGAACAGGGTATAAATTAAAGGCGTTTTAATACGCTAAAACGGGACCAGGGCAATGAATGTTCAGAAAAATGTTTTATTTTTCTGCTACGCTGCTTCCCGACTCTGATGATAAGAAAAATGGGGATGACAATGCGTATTAACCTCTTGCCCGGACTGGTAGCGGGTGCGTTCCTGCTTGCAGGATGCAGCAGCTCCACACAATTGAGTTCTAACGGTGAGAACGTGAAGTTTACCGATGAGCAGCCAGGCAGCAAGTGCCAACTGTTGGGTAATGTGACCGGTTCTCAAAGTAACTGGCTCAGTGGCTCAGGCGGCGAAGGCAGCTCTCTGCGTGGTGCAGCCAACGACTTGCGTAACCGCGCAGCAGAAATGGGCGGCAATGTGATTTACGGTGCCACCAGCCCAACGCAGAATTTACTGTCTGCTTTTGCACCGCTCGACAGCAAAATGAGTGGTCAGGTGTATAAGTGCCCCTGACAGCGAAAAGGCCGGATATCCGGCCTTTTTTTATTCCTGTCTGAGTTGCAGGTCGAGCGGCGTTTTACTTGGCTCGCCGCCAATCTCGCGTGCCAGTTTGGGCACCATATAACCGGATACTTTGGTGAGCAGTTCGCGCACCAGCCCACGGGCTTCTTCATCCGAGACAAAGAAGTGCGCCGCACCTTGTACTTTGTCCAGAACATGCAGGTAGTAGGGCAAAATTCCCGCATCGAACAGCGCATTGCTGAGGTCTGCCAGCGTCTGGGCATTATCATTCACGCCGCGCAACAGGACGCTTTGGTTCAGTAGCGTAACGCCCGCCCGTTTTAACTGCTGCATCGCTGCGGCCAGCTCAGCGTTGATCTCCTGTGCGTGGTTAATGTGACTGACCATCAGCACCTGAAGACGCGTTTGCGCCAGCATTTGACACAGCCCGGTGGTAATACGTGCCGGTATCACCACCGGCAGACGGCTATGAATGCGCAGGCGTTTAATGTGCGGGATATTCTCCAGCGCCTGAATCAGCCACTGTAGCTCGTGGTCTTTGGCCATCAGGGGATCGCCACCCGAGAAGATAATCTCATCCAGTTCAGGATGCTCTGTAATGTAGTCCAGCGCGCTTTGCCAGTTGCGTTTGTTGCCCTGGTTATCCTGATAGGGGAAGTGGCGACGGAAGCAGTAGCGGCAGTTGACGGCACAGCCGCCTTTCACCAATAACAGCGCCCGGTTTCTATACTTATGCAGTAATCCTGGCACCACACTGCTCTGCTCATCCAGCGGATCGGTGCTGTAGCCTGGCGCATCAGTAAATTCCTGCTGGCTGGTGATCACCTGCAACAGCAGTGGGTCCTGCGGATCGCCTGGTTGCATACGTTGAATGAAGGATCGTGGCACGCGCAGGGCGAAAAGACGCCTGGCATCAATGCCATTGTGCAATTCTGAGCACTGTTCGAGCGCTAAAAGTTGCAATAATTCAACAGGATCGGTGACAACATCAGCAAGTTGCTGCAACCAATCTTCTCTGGAAGGGGGATTTAGGGTTACAATGTGTGCCATTTTTTTGGCTATTACCAGTTCAATATTTACAGAGGGCCTTTATGGCGACTTATCTTAGCAACGATTTCCGTCCCGGTCTTAAAATCATGTTCGAAGGCGAGCCATATGCCATCGAAGCCAGTGAGTTCGTCAAACCGGGTAAAGGCCAGGCATTTGCACGCGTTAAAATGCGTCGTCTGCTGACCGGTTCTCGCGTTGAGAAGACCTTCAAATCTACCGACTCTGCCGAAGGCGCAGACGTACGTGATATGACGCTGCAGTACTCTTACAACGACGGCGATTTCTACTACTTCATGCACCCAGAGTCTTTCGAGCAGTATCAGATCGAATCTAAAGTGCTGGATGACGTGACCAAATGGCTGCAGGACAACGCAGATTGTATCGTTACCCTGTGGAACGATAAAGCAATCGCTGTTCAGCCACCAAACTTCATCGAAGCAGAAGTGACTGAAACCGACCCAGGCCTGAAAGGTGACACCGCAGGTACCGGCGGCAAACCAGCAACGCTGTCTACTGGTGCTGTGATCAAAGTGCCACTGTTTGTACAGATTGGCGAAGTGGTAAAAGTTGACACCCGCTCTGGCGAATACGTTTCTCGCGTTAAGTAAGAGTAGGAAGAAGGCGTATCTGCGGATGCGCCTTTTTTTTGTCTGGCGTCAGCTCATACAGGTACGGATAGATGAAAAACGTTTTTAAATGGTTGGCGTTTGCCCTCCTGGTCTCTTCTGCACTCAGCGGCTGCAACACCTTCCATGGTTTTGGTGAGGATGTTTCTCACCTGGGCGGAGATATTGAGCACGCGGCGGAATAGCGCTTCAGGCTGCCTCTTTTTGATGTTTGTTACGCGCACTTTTTGTGCCACGAGCTATGCTTAAAGCGTTGTCTGTTTTCTGCAAACCAAAAGGATGTTGCCATGTTGAAAAAAAGTATTATCGCGATTTTTTCCGTTCTGGTGCTCTCTTCTGTGCTGACTGCTTGCAACACCACGCGTGGTGTCGGTGAGGATATTTCAGCCGGTGGTCACGCCATTCAGCGCAGCGCTCAGTAGTTAAAGACCGGTACGAAGCGCCCGCTTCGTACCTATTTCCTTACTGTTTTACCCAAACCAACTCATTGACCGGGAATCCAGCTGCTTGTGCCTGGGCGACCAGCTTCTGCTTCACGGCTTCATCCAACTGCGGTGTGCGCGAGAGTATCCATAAGTAGTGGCGGTTGGGTCCGCAGATCAGCGCATGTTGATAATCTTTGTCGAGTGCAATCACGTTGTATCCGCCATAGAAGGGGCCAAAAAACGAGACCTTGAGTGCGGCTCGTGTGTGGCTCCCGGTGAAGTAGGCTTTGCCAACGCTCTCCTGCCAGCGCTGTTTATTCGGGTTATAACCCCGGTTGACCACTTTAATGCCGCCATCTTCACGTGGGCTGTAGGTGGCCGTGACCTGTTCCAGACCGCTTTCGAAGCTGTGATCGAGACGCGCAATTTCATACCACTGACCGAGGTAACGTTGGCTGTCAAAGCCTTCAATAACGGTGACATTTTTTGGTGGTGTGGTGCTACACGAGACGGAGAGTAGAGCGCCAAGGCTGGCGATCAGCATTTTCCACGGTGACATAGGGTTTCCTTTTGATTTTTCTCCCCTTAAGTATAGAACGCCAGGGCTCTGCTGTTTACGTCGCTACCGCGATTGTTTGCCACCTTCAATGCAGGTAGACTTCCACCCCTTATTTTCTGAGGAGTCACCAATCATGAGCGAAACGGCGAACTGGCAGCCGAGCGCCCCTATGGCCAATTTGTTGAAGCGTGCCGCTATTTTGGCTGAAGTACGGCGCTTTTTTGCCGATCGTGGCGTGCTTGAGGTCGATACACCGGCAATGAGTCAGGCGACCATTACCGATGTGCATCTGGTGCCGTTCAAGACCCGTTTCGTTGGTCCTGGTGTCTCTGAAGGGCAGGATTTATGGTTGATGACCAGCCCTGAATACCACATGAAGCGCCTGCTGGCCGCGGGCAGTGGGCCGATTTATCAGATGGGGCGCTGTTTCCGTAATGAGGAAGCGGGGCGTCATCATAATCCGGAGTTCACCATGTTGGAGTGGTATCGTCCGCATTATGATATGTACCGTTTGATGAATGAGGTGGACGATCTGCTCCAGCAAGTGCTGGAGTGCGACAGCGCGGAGTCACTCTCTTATCAGCAGGCTTTTTTACGCCATCTGAATCTTGATCCCCTTTCTGCCAGTAAAGACGAACTGCGTGAAGCGGCAGCGAAGCTGGGAGAGGGCGAGCTGGCCGCGCGAGAAGACGATCGTGATACGCTGTTGATGCTGCTGTTTATGCTGGGTGTGGAACCCAAGATTGGCCAGGATAAACCGGCTTTTGTTTATCATTTCCCGGCGAGTCAGGCGGCATTAGCGGAGATCAGTACCGAAGACCACCGTGTTGCTGAGCGGTTTGAGGTGTATTACAAGGGCATTGAACTTGCCAACGGGTTCCGTGAACTGACTGACAGCCGTGAGCAGCGTCAGCGCTTTGAGCAGGATAATCGCCGTCGCGTGGCGCGTGGCTTAGCGGAACACCCCATCGATACGCTGTTACTGGACGCTCTGAGCCACGGTCTACCGGCCTGTTCAGGTGTGGCATTAGGGGTTGATCGTCTGATTATGCTGGCATTGAAAGCAGAATCACTGAGTGAAGTGATTGCCTTCCCGGTGGATCGCTGCTGAGAGTGATGTGATTGCGTGTTGGGTTGTAGCAGACTTCCCCTCACCCCAGCCCTCTCCCGCCCGCGGGAGAGGGAGCCCGTCCTGTGATGCATGTGATAACTGTGCTGCACATTCCCTCTTCCGTCCGCGGGAGAGGGAGCCCGTCCTGTGATGCATGTGATAACTGTGCTGCACATTCCCTCTTCCGTCCGCGGGAGAGGGAGCCCGCCTTGTGATGCATGTGATAACTGTGCTGCACATTCCCTCTTCCGTCCGCGGGAGAGGGTATGTCTGTGAGTTGTGCAGCCACAAATCGCACGGACGAAGGTCTGCGCATCACTCACATGAAGGCGGGGATGGTGGGGAGTAGAGTAAAGCTTCCGCTGCATGGATGCAGCGGCAGAGCCTCCAGGGAGGATTCACGGCGTCTTTACGGCACTCCCCACCATCTGCGACTGAAACGCACGAACACCAGCCGCACCGTGCCAACCTGAAACATAAGAACGCCACCCGCACCGTGCCAACCTGAAACGCAAGAACACCAGCCGCACTGTGCCAACCTGAAACATAAGAACGCCACCCGCACCGTGCCAACCTGAAACGCACGAACACCAGCCGCACCGTGCCAACCTGAAACATAAGAACACCCACCGCACCATCCCAACTGGAACGCACGGACACAGTCCGCAGGCCTACTGGTTACTCTCAGGGAACTCCTGAATCGTTACGGGTAGGGTGAGCTTGTTATCGTTGCGCAGTACCTGCACGTCAATCACTGAGCCTGGGCGAATTTCAGCAACCTGATCCATCGTTTCCTGGGCGGAAATTGCCGGTTTGTTATTCACGCTGACCAGCACATCATTCACCTGAATGCCGGCTTTATCCGCTGGCCCTCCAGGCTCGATCTTACTCACGATAATGCCCTGAATACGATCCAGATTGCTGCTCTGGCCGTGCAACTGTGGCAACTCGCTGCCAGTAATACCGATATAACCGCGAATCACGCGCCCGTCTCGGATTAGCTTATCCATGATTTTCGTGGCTAAAGCGGTAGGAATGGCGAAACCGATGCCTTCTGGCGTCTCGCCATCGTTGCTCTTATCGAAAGTCAGGGTATTAATGCCCATCAACTCGCCCAGCGAATTGATCAGCGCACCACCGGAATTGCCCCGGTTGATGGACGCATCGGTTTGCAGGAAATTCTGACGGCCTGATGAACTCAGGCCAATGCGGCCGGTCGCGCTAATAATCCCCTGCGTCACCGTCTGGCCTAAATTGTAGGGGTTGCCAACCGCCATCACCACATCACCGATGTGTGGGATACGTGCCGGATTAATGGGAATCACGGGCAGATTAGGTGCCGTAATTTTTAACACCGCTAAATCCGTCATGCTGTCTGAGCCAACCAGCGTGGCCTCGAAGAAACGTCCATCCTGTAGGGCAACAATGATCTGATCGGCGTTATTGATCACATGCTTGTTGGTCAGGATGTAACCCTTCTCATTCATGATCACCCCGGAGCCGAGGGTTGTAATACCATGGTTACTATTGCTGGTGCGGTTATACACGTTAACAACAGCAGGCACAGCTCTACGGACACCCGGATTAAAACTAAAGGGCGTTTCGCTGTCACTGCTCTTACTGTCCGACAGGATACTGCTACCCTGACGCAGAGTCGGTAATGCTACCAGCAAAATCATGGCAACAATTAAACCCGTTACTATGGCACGCAAAAGTTTAGGAAACATGGTGTTATTTCAGGTCTGGGGGGATCGCAGGGCAGAATAACACGAGACAGGCGGACAAACACGCGGTTGTGTCCGCCTTAACGAGGGATTAACGCAACAGTAAATAAATGCTCTCGCCGCCGCGCACAACGTTCAGTGCTAACACCGGTGGCTTACTCTCCAGCACTTTGCGCATCTCAGCCAAATTCTGCACGCGATTGCGGTTCACGCCGATGATCACATCATCTTTCTGCAAACCAACCTGCTCAGCTGGCGTGCCTTTATCGACACTGCTCACCGTCACACCTTTATCGCCTGTTTTGGTTTGGCCGTCGCTCAGGGTGGCACCTTGCAGCGCCGGAGAGAGCAACTGGGCGCTGGCTGTGGTCTGGGCACTCTGTTCCAGCGTCACTTCGACCGTCAGCGGTTTACCATCACGCAGCAAGCCAAGCTTCACCTTCTCGCCTGGTGCGGTTGTGCCAATCTTCACGCGCAACTCGGCGAAGCTGGTAATCGCCTTATCATTGACCGAAGTAATAATATCACCGGCTTTGATGCCCGCCTGCTCAGCGGCTGACTTCGGCAATACCTCAGAAACAAAGGCACCACGCTGTGCAGTGACATTAAACGCCTTGGCAATATCTGCCGTCATCTCGGTGCCTTTAATACCGAGCTGACCGCGCTTCACCTCGCCGTACTTAATCAGCTGATCGGCCAGATTCAAGGCCATATTACTTGGGATAGCAAAACCAATCCCGATGTTGCCACCGCTTGAGGCCAGGATAGCGGTATTGATCCCGATCAGTTCACCGTTAAGATTGACCAGCGCGCCGCCGGAGTTACCGCGGTTAATCGCAGCATCCGTCTGAATAAAGTTTTCCAACCCTTCCAGATTCAGGCCACTTCGACCCAATGCCGAAACGATGCCGGAGGTTGCCGTCTGGCCCAAACCAAAGGGATTACCAATCGCCACGGCAAAATCACCCACCTTCAGTTGGTCGGAATCGGCAATCTTCACCTGGGTCAGATTCTTCGCGCCCTGAATCTGAATCAGCGCGATATCGGTCTGTTCATCATGCCCAATCAGTTTGGCATCGTATTCGCTGCCATCACTCAGTTGAACGTTAATCTTGTCGGCGCCGTTCACCACATGGTTATTGGTCAGGACGTAGCCTTTGGCGGCATCAATAATCACGCCAGACCCTAAGCCTTCAAAAGGCTGTGGCTGACTGTTATTGCCTTGCCCCTGACCAAAGAATTTTTTCAGCGGCTCAGGAATGTCCTGGGCCTGGTCAGCAGACTCGGTTCCTGTTACATGCACGCTCACTACGGCGGGCAGCACTTTTTCCAACATGGGTGCCAGGCTTGGTAAGGCCTGCCCCTGAACCTGAGCCGGTAAGGCGGCCGTAGCGTAAGGTGCAGCGGCAAGGCCTAATCCAATACTCAGTGCTAATGCGCTTAACAGTTGTGAATGTTTTTTCATCGCTACAAAGCTCGCTGCAAAAAAGAAGGGGGAGTAAAAGTATGTGACAGTGGATTCAGGTCAGGGTTCGGAAAAAACCTGGGGCGCTAGTAGGGAGCGCCCCAAAATGTTTATTTACTGGCTGGACGCTCACCGGCGCGTAACAGACCAGATGCACCTTCAGAGTAGTCGCGCGGGATCTGCACTGGGGCTTGATCGTTATCCGCTTCTGCTTCGGTCAGCTGATAGGCAAACGGGTTCTTCTCACCCGGCAGGTTCGGCAGCAGATCGCTGGAGCCTTTCGCCATATGTTGATACAGCTGGCGGTAATCGCGCGCCATATTGTCCAGCAGCTCAGCGCTGCGTGCGAAGTGGTTAGTTAACTCTTCGCGATAGTCAGACAGTTCGGCTTTGGATTTCTCCAGTTCGTACTGCAGACTGCGTTGCTCACGTAATTTTTTATTACCGAAACGCATGACCACTGCGCCGATAATGATACCAACGACTAAACCAATTAGCCCGTATTCCCAGGTCATAAAGACTCCCGTGTAATTTCCGTTGTTCCGTAGGGCATTCACCGTTTCACTCTTAATCACTATACCCGTTAATCTTATGGTTGTGGAACTCTGGAGCAGCATCGCTTAGTGTAGAGCGGACTTTTTTTCGTCAACCGATACGTGTGTAAGACCTTTTACAGGGACTTTGAGACAACAATGCAAAGCTTATCTCCCCTTGCGCGCTATGAGCAGGCGCTGTCGCAGGGCGACTTCAAACCCGATCCGGTACAACGCGAAGCCATCACCCGGCTGGACGCCATTCAACAGGCGCTGATAGCCCGGCCCGGCGAAAACCCGGCACCGGCAAAAGGCCTGTTTGGCCGACTCTCCTCGCTGATGAACAAAGAAAAAAATACCCGCCAGCAGCCCGTTCGCGGGTTGTATATGTGGGGGGGCGTAGGACGTGGGAAAACATGGGTTATGGACATGTTTTTTCAGTCAATTCCTGGTGAGCGTAAAACCCGTCTGCACTTCCACCGCTTCATGCTGCGTGTACATGAAGAGCTGACCAAACTGCAGGGGCAAAGCGATCCACTGCAGACGGTTGCGGATATCTTTAAAGCCGAAACCGACGTGCTGTGCTTTGACGAGTTCTTTGTCTCGGACATCACCGATGCCATGCTGCTGGGCACATTGATGGAAGCGCTGTTTGCGCGGGGAATCGCGCTGGTGGCAACGTCAAACATTCCACCAGATGACCTCTATCGCAACGGTCTGCAGCGCGCGCGCTTCCTGCCTGCGATTGAACAGATTAAAACCCATTGCGACATCATGAATGTGGACGCCGGCATCGACTATCGTCTGCGTACATTAACCTCCGCGCATCTCTGGAACTTCCCGCTTAACGATGAAACCCACGCGGAAATGGAGCGCATGTTTAAGGCGCTGTCTGGTAAAGCGCGTGACGAAGCCCCGGTGCTGGAAATCAACCACCGTGCCATGCCAACGTTGGGCGTGGGTGATGGCGTTCTGGCGATAAACTTCCTCACGCTGTGTGGCGAAGGGCGTAGCCAGCATGATTACATTGAGCTTTCCCGCCGTTTTCATAGCGTTTTGCTGTATGATGTGCCGGTGATGATCTACAAAACTGAAGATCAGGCACGTCGTTTCCTCGCATTGGTGGATGAATTCTACGAGCGGCACGTCAAACTGGTGGTTGCCGCCGAGACCTCGCTGTTCGAAATTTATCAGGGCACGCGGCTCAAATTTGAGTATCAGCGCTGTCTGTCACGCTTGCAGGAGATGCAGAGTGAGGAGTACCTCGCACTGCCACATCTGCCGTAACTTTTACTGTGCCGGGTCGTAAAAAAATGTTCGATCTTTAGGGATGACTTCTCTATAATCTTGCGACCCCACGTTACAGCAGATGGTTTTTTTCCCAAAACCCTTTGTGTTCCGGTAACTCATCATAAGTGGGTGGGCTTACTGGGCAAAATTGTCGTGTGAGCCTCAATCGTTTACTTAAGCGTTTGGGTATTCACCAACGTGTAACTTAATTTGGGTAAGCTTTTTTATGTCCATTAAAACTTTTACAGCTAAACCAGAAACCGTACAGCGTGACTGGTATGTTGTTGACGCAACTGGCAAAACCTTGGGTCGCCTGGCGACTGAACTGGCACGCCGTCTGCGTGGTAAGCACAAAGCGGAATACACCCCGCACGTTGATACTGGTGATTACATCATCGTTCTGAACGCAGAAAAAGTTGCTGTAACCGGCAACAAGCGTACTGACAAGATTTACTATCACCACACTGGCCACATCGGTGGTATCAAGCAAGCGACCTTCGCAGAGATGATCGAACGCCGTCCTGAGCGTGTGATTGAAATCGCGGTTAAAGGCATGCTGCCGAAAGGCCCGCTGGGTCGTGCAATGTACCGTAAACTGAAAGTTTACGCGGGCAACGAGCACAACCATGCGGCACAGCAACCGCAAGTTCTTGACATTTAATCGGGATTACAGGCAATGGCTGAAACTCAAAACTACGGCACTGGTCGCCGCAAAAGCTCATCCGCACGCGTCTTCATCAAACCGGGTAGCGGTAACATCGTAATCAACCAGCGCTCTCTGGAGCAGTATTTCGGTCGCGAGACTGCACGTATGGTCGTGCGTCAACCGCTGGAACTGGTTGATCTGGTTGGTAAACTGGATCTGTACATCACTGTTAAAGGTGGTGGTATTTCAGGTCAGGCCGGTGCGATCCGTCATGGTATCACCCGCGCTCTGATGGAATACGACGAATCTCTGCGTTCAGAACTGCGCAAAGCGGGCTTCGTAACCCGTGATGCACGTAAAGTTGAACGTAAGAAAGTCGGCCTGCGTAAAGCACGTCGTCGTCCACAGTTCTCCAAACGTTAATTGTTTCTGCTTCGGCAGATACAGTTGGCAAAAACCCACGCTTCGGCGTGGGTTTTTTATTTTCTGGCGCAGGAAAACTTCGCGCTACCGTCATTGTATCTGGCGGGTTCGCGTCAGAAATTCAAGGTAGCTCTGAAAAACAGGCGTATGGTAGAGAAAACGCCTGTGCTGCACGTAAATTACCCACAATTCTCACGATGGCCCCCCACAAGGTGTCTAAAATCTGGTAGACTCTCTGCAACTTTGTGCTCGCTACCACCGTTATTTTGCTGACTAAAGATTATTCTGACGGTTGGCAACCGGAACGGTAGGTAAGAGTGCCAGATGGTTCAGCAGGTGAGTCGCCGTGTGGTTGGCTATTCGCAGTATTTTTTTGTGAACAAACTTGGAGGTTTTCATGGCTGTCGCTGCCAACAAACGTTCGGTAATGACGCTGTTTTCCGGTCCTACTGACATCTTCAGTCATCAGGTGCGCATTGTGCTGGCTGAGAAGGGAGTGAGCGTGGAGATTGAACAGGTTGAAATGGATAACCTGCCGCAGGATCTGATCGACCTCAACCCGTATGGTACTGTACCAACGCTGGTAGACCGTGAACTGACGCTGTATGAATCTCGTATCATCATGGAATACCTTGATGAGCGCTTCCCACATCCACCTCTGATGCCGGTTTATCCGGTTGCTCGTGGTGAAAGCCGCCTGATGATGCATCGCGTCGAGCAGGACTGGTACAGCCTGATGAAGAAGATTGAACAAGGCAATGCTGCTGAAGCTGATGCTGCGCGCAAACAGTTGCGTGAAGAGCTGCTGGCAATTGCACCGCTGTTCTCACGTACGCCTTTCTTCATGAGCGAAGAGTTCAGCCTGGTAGATTGCTACCTTGCACCGCTGCTGTGGCGTTTGAGCCAGCTGGGTGTTGAACTGACAGGCGCTGGTGCTAAAGAGCTGAAAGGCTACATGACTCGCGTCTTTGAGCGTGATTCCTTCCTGGCTTCGTTGACCGAAGCTGAACGTGAAATGCGCCTGAGCTAATTGTCATGGAAATGTCGCAACTGACTGCCCGTCGTCCTTATCTGCTACGGGCTTTTTATGACTGGCTGCTCGACAATCAGTTAACGCCTCATCTGGTGGTGGATATCCATCTACCAGGTGTCGAGGTGCCGCTGGAGTATGCACGTGACGGGCAAATTGTCCTGAACATTGCTCCTCGCGCAGTAGGCAATCTCGAACTGGGTAATGACGTCGTTGAATTCAACGCCCGCTTTGGCGGTGTACCTCGCCAGGTCGTCGTACCTATGGCGGCAGTGCTGGCTATCTATGCGCGTGAGAATGGAGCAGGGACGATGTTTGAACCTGAGCCCGCTTACGAAGAAGGTGCCGAAGTGACGAATGACAGCCCGGAAGAGACGGTGATGTCAGTCATTGAAGGTAACCGACCAGATGATGCAGAAGACGATTCATCGCCTGATGATGAGCCACCACCACGTGGCGGCCGTCCAGCATTGCGCGTAGTAAAATAAGCGCTTCAATTAACCGGTTGCTAATCTTCAGTAGCCGGTTTTTTTATTTTAAGTTCGAATCTTTTTTTTCCACATCTTATTTCCCTCGCGTCATTCTTCACGTCTTGTGATTTTTAATCCCTGATTAACGCCCTTATTTAACGCGATGAGTAGCGAATATTTTGCGTATCAGAGCAACTAAAAGTGGCCTGATACTGACCAGAAGCCTGTCCTGTTAGCGAGAATGGCACGATATAATAGCGCTGATTCATGGTGTAAATATCTGATTTTTCTATATAAATGGAGCCAATGGTCACGCGAGACTTATTGAACACCTCTGCCGGTGCATTGCTGAGTAAATCATTGACTACGATATTATCAGCATCATCAACCGTCATGTGCTGGCAGGCTAACACATCCTTTTCTGCGCGGGTGTTGCTTGTCCAGAGATAAAATGCCGCGCAGCAGAAAGCAGTACTGACAAGTGCCAGTACAACGATTTTAGTTTTCATTGTTATTAAAATTCCATTTTTTGTGAGCGATGATTTTACGCAGAAAATATCGGAATGTTATTTAACATTTCGTGCTGTCAATCTTTATTCTTTCTTAACATTTTTCTGTAAAGGGGGATGGTTTTTTTCAGATGCAGCCTGAAAACGAACCGGGAAAAATAGTTAAGCGCAGCAATAAAATGACCATGCTAAAAATAAGGTTAATGAGGTTTTGTCAGTGCTCAGGGCTTTTATGCGCGGTTAAAACAGATGAGCTGTTAAATAAATCATGATGACTTGTGCATTTTTCTCACAGCATTTGCGCTTAAAAAAGCGTTCAATTGGTGACCATAAGACCTTTCTGGACTCATGTTTAATTTTATTGTAGGATAACGGCGCACCAAATTTACTTGAAAAAATAACTAATAAAAACAGTGTGTTATGACAGGTTTTTTTAAGTGTCATTTCTGGTGCGTTAGGCACCTTGCGTCTGTGGGAAAGGAAAAAAGCACCGGAAAACGTTGCTGCGATTTTTCATCGCGGCAGTGATGAAGTGCCCATTTTAGAGGGATGTGTTTTTACAAAACAAATTCCCCGATTTTTATATTTACATAGCAAGGCAAAAAGTCAGATGCATCACAGCAGTGAGTTTCATTCACTGTGTGTGAGAAGAGTTCAGACGGCAGCGTGTGGCAGCCAGATCATTGCAGCCATCCCCTGGATTAAAATGTAAATATTGTTTTCTTAAAAAACCCAAATTAAACACAGCTTGCGATAAGGACTTTCACTCTCGATGGAAAATACACTTTATAAGGAAATTACCAAACAAGACCGTTTCGAAATTCTCGCCATGATGCGGGAAGCCAGAAAAAAAAGCGGCCATATTGAGATCGCCTATGATGACAAAATTCTGAGCTGCCCGTTTCTCCAGGTCGATTTAAATGGCTTTCACGTGGCGTGGATGGAAGAGCTTTCTGCCATCAGCGAGTTTCTGCCCATGGTCATCAAAGGTTCTGGCGAAAAAATTGAGTTTAATGCGCAGTTGCAAAGCGTTGACCAGCAAGCTGGCCATCTGGTTTATGGTTTTCCTGAGGAAATTGTCGTTATCCAGCGCCGTCAGAGTATGCGTATTACCGTGCCTGACTACTACGGCTTCCGTTGTGAAGGGCGTTTCAGAGACGGTTTTAACTACACCTTCGCGATAAAAGATCTCTCTGCGCATGGGCTACAGCTGCAATGTACCCAGCCGCTCCCCACTCTCACTCGCAATGGCATGTTATTGAAAAACATGACCATTTATCTCGGCAAGTTTGGCACATGGCCGGTTGATCTCAATCTGTTAAACATGAAAGCGCTGACGCATATTGATGATGAGGGGCAAACCGTGAGCTGGCATACGCTCTCCTGCATGTTTGCGAAACCTTCGCCAGCGTTTGTACGCAAGATGGAAGAGGTGGTCATGGAGTTGATTCTTGACCTGAAACGTACCAAACGCTTACGTTAATTTCCGTTAGGGTTTTAGGTAAGTGTTTTTAATTACTCATTGAATTTAAAAGATAAAATTTGGCTTAGTGGTGTTTTACTGCGTCCAGATGGCCCCCATACCGGGGGGAAAGACGCAATAATGTCGAAATTTGACTTACAAAAAACACCTATGTTTCATCGTTTTTAATGATTCATGTAAAGAAAACGAAAGTTATTACCAATCATTCACCAGAAGGTAGCCCGGTATAGTCGCTGCGAATTAAGAGTTTTCCTAACCACATGGACGCAAATGCAGCATGGCCTGCAAGCGTAACAGGGGTGCGTGGAGGGGGAAATTCTTATTAAAACTGAACGACTGCTTCCCCTTCTGGAGATAAAAATGAAAAAAATTCTGCTGCCGATGGTTTCAATTGGACTGAGCTTACTGGCAATGAATGCACACGCATCCAACGGTACAGTAGCCTTCACAGGTAGCATCGTGAACTCAACCTGTAGCGTGAGTTCTGGCGATCAAAACAAACAGGTTTTCATTGGTAAATACCCTACCAGTGCCTTCACCAAAATCGGTGATGTGACGGCTTCTAAAGCCTTCACCATTAACCTGACCAACTGTGAAACCGGTAACTACACCCTGCGTTTTGACGGCCCAACCGTTGCAGGTAGCCCAAACCTGTTGTCTGTTAGCGCAGCAACTGGCGTAGGTATCGAGATCCTGGATAACGCGCAGAACGTACTGCCAATTAACCAGACTGCAGATAGCACAACGCCGTGGGTAGCGATTACCAATAACAGCACCGATTCGAAAAACGCCACCGGCACTGCGACTTTCAACCTGAAAGCACGCTATAAGTCATACGCTTCAGCGGTGACTGCAGGTGACGCGAATGCAAACGCTAACTTCACCATTGAATACAAATAACGTCTGATCCCTGTAGATGCCAGGGACGGCGTCTTCAAAGAAGAGTTGATGAATGAAAAAATTACTGGCTGCACTGTTAATCTCCGTCTCCGTGAATGCCGTTGCTGGTATTCAGGTGGACGAAACCCGCGTGATTTACAATGGTAACGCGAAATCGGCTTCATTAGATATCCGCAACGACCAGCCTGACACTTATATGGTGCAGACATGGTTGGATAACGGAGATGCACGCCAGGTACCAAAAAATATTCCTATTCAGGTGGTTCCGCCCGTCCTGAAAGTGGCAGGAAAAAAAGAGGCGATTTTACGCTTTATTTATTCTGGCACCGGCTTACCGCAGGATCGTGAATCTGTTTTCTGGGTCAATGTGCAGGAAATTCCACCGGCACCGAAGCAGGAAAATGTCTTACAGATCGCGGTACGCACCCGAGTAAAATTGTTCTATCGCCCGGAAGGTTTGAATACCACCCTGGCACAGCAGGCTGACAAGCTGAAATGGCACCGGGAAAATAATAACCTGGTGATCGAGAATGCTGGCCCGCTTAACGTCACTTTAGGCGTAGTGAAATTGAAAAATAGCGCGGGTAAAACCTGGGATGTGAACGCAGATATGGTGAAAGCCTTTGATAAGGCTGTGATTCATCTGCCAGCAGGTTCCGAGAGCGCAAGCAAAGTACAGTTCACCTATATCAATGATTTTGGTGGAAATTCCTCAGGGACTGACGCTCGCCTGTAATTGCTAAATGCAACAGGCCAGAATCATTTATTGCGAGACGGATCATGGTGAAAGCAGCGCAGTGGAATAAAAGCATGTTGGTAAAACATGCTGATTTTATTCTGCCACTGAAAATTATTGCTATTACCGTCTCGCTTTGTAGCAGCACGCTGGCCTGTGCAGAAGAAAAATTCAATACCTCCTTTATTCATGGCGATGCTTCTATCGTCAACGAACTCTCTGCCAGCGATGATATTCTGCCTGGACGTTACCCGTTCGATATTTACGTGAATGAACAGCGTGTCGATCACCGTGATGTTGAATTTCGTAAAGTTGATCCGGAATTACCTATTCGCCCGTGCATTTCCGCGCAGGAATTATTTTCCTACGGTGTGCAACTGAATGATATCGATGCTAAGGATGACTGTGTTGATTTAACCCAGGCCATCAAAGGCGCATCACTGACTTATGATGCTGGCGTACAGCGAGTCGATATTTCAGTACCGCAGATCTTTATGCAGGCGCAGCCTAAAGGGGAAATTTCGCCCCGCGTCTACGATAACGGCATTAATGCGGCTTTCGTCAATTATAATTTTAGCGGTTCCGATTATCGCACTCGCGCCAGTGGGGCGAATGGCGATACCCGTTATTATTATCTCTCGACTAACAATGGCCTCAACCTGGGCCGTTGGCGCTTGCGTAATAACTCGACCTGGCAGCAGCAAAGTGATGCCGGGAGTCGCTGGCAGTCTATTTCCACTTGGGCGGAAACCGATATTGTTCCGTGGCGTTCCCGCCTGCTGCTCGGCCAGAGCAGCACCGATAATGCGGTGTTTGATAGCTTCCAGTTCCGTGGCGCGCAAATCTCCAGCGTTACCGACATCTTGCCAGATAGCCTGCGTGGCTATGCGCCAGTGGTGCGCGGTGTGGCAAGAACCAACGCTCGCGTAGATGTGCGGCAGAATGGCTATACCGTTTACAGCACCAACGTCGCCCCTGGCCCGTTCTCGCTGACGGACATCTATCCCAGCACTCTGAGCGGTGATTTACAGGTCACGGTCAACGAAGCCGATGGCTCGCAGCAGCACTTCACGGTGCCTTACTCCTCGGTGACCAACATGTTGCGTGAGGGGATCTGGGATTATGCGTTGACGGCGGGTAAGTATGTGGATGGTTCCACTAACTATCATCCGCGCTTTGTACAGGGCACGCTGTCCCGGGGTATCGGCCATGAGATGACGCCCTACGGTGGCGTGCTGCTGGCAGATCACTACAGCTCTGCGGTGGTGGGGATAGGTAAAAACCTTGGCATGTTTGGGGCACTCTCGTTTGATGCAGCCTGGGCGAAGACGTCACTGGCCAACGGTGATGACAAGCAGGGGGAGAGCTTCCGTTTTCTCTACTCAAAATCCCTGAACACCCTGGGAACGGAATTGCAAATTGCCGGTTATCGCTACTCGACCTCCGGTTATTACGACTTCAGCGATATGGTGGCAGAACGCGCCGACTACGAGAATGGTCAGTATCGTAATCAATATACGGATACCGACGACACGGAAACCGGTGTGCCAGCCTGGGCGCAGAATCAGCATAAGTATTACTACACCAGCACCTATAACAACAAACGTCAGCGGCTGGAGATCACACTCAACCAGCACGTTGGCCCGTTCACGCTGTACACCAGCGTGACCAATCAGACCTATTGGGGTACTGAGAATCGCGATCGTACCATTCAGACCGGGATCAACAGTACCTGGCACGATGTCAGCTATGGTCTCTACGTGCAGGATAGCCGTAGCAACTATGGCCAGAGCGAACGTAGCGCCACCCTGACCGTCAGCATACCGTTCAGCGCCTTTGAGCATCACCCGATGAACGTAAGCCTGAATATGACGCACAGCAAACAGAGCGGTGACAGCTACAACACCGGCATCTCGGGCAGCGCGCTGGATGACAACCGCCTGAACTACTACTTGCAGAGCGGCCACGCCAGCGGATCAGGACAAACCAGCACGGCGGATCTGAGCTACATGGGCAGCATGGGCACAGCGGAGCTGGGCTACACCTGGAGTGGCAATTACCAGCAGACCTCGCTGAATCTGGCAGGCGGCGCTTTAGCCCACAGCGGTGGTGTCACGCTGAGCCAGCCATTACAAAACACCGTGGTGTTAGTGGAAGCCAAAGGTGCGCAGGGCGTACGTCTGGAGAACCAGCCTGGGGTTTCGATTGACCACTTTGGCTATGCAGTGATGAACTCCGCCACACCGTATCGCCATAACCGCGTGGCATTGCGCACTGAAGATATTGGTGCCGGGCTGGATATTCCTTCGGCCGCGAAAGATGTGGTCCCGACTTACGGTGCAATCAGTCGCGTCACCTTTGACACCCGCAGCGGGCAGAGTGTGCTGATTCATGCGCATCTCAGCAAAGGGGATGTGCCGATGATTGGAGCCTCAGTCTTCAACGCGGCAGGCAGCAATATTGGCACCGTCGGTACCAACGGCGATACCTTCGTCGCGGGTGTGAAGAGTGAAGAGTCGCTGCTGGTGAAATGGGGAGACGTAAAAGGGGAGAGCTGCCAGATTACGCTACCTGAGCTCAAAGCGAGCACAGCGGGATATAAGGAATTAACGCTGGTTTGCCAGCAAAATTAACAGGATGAAGTCGAGGTATCCGCGTTGCTAAAAAAATTTAAATATCTGGTTATTACCCTGGTGGGCCTGGTTTTTTGCCTGTTTTCCCCGCTGACCTGGGCGCTCTCCTGCGTGGAGGCTTCCACCGGGAGCCTGTCGCAGCTGATCAATATTGATAAAGACATTCAGGTCTCAACCGCGACGCTCCAGGCCGGGACGATCTTGTGGCGTTCACAGAACTACACCTCGACGTTTAAATGCTCTGATACCAACAACTACCCTGGCGGAGAAGATGCCTATCTCTACTGGGACCCGCAAAGTGAACTCAGAAGCATCGACCCCTCTATTCAGGTCGGCGTGACGTATAACAGCGTCAACATCACCTTAATTCCGGGGCAGCGTAACGATGTTGGACCAGGCACTTCTTGCCGCCGCTCGGGCTTTGGCTGTGCTTCACCTGCGCGTTCTCTCACGGTCACGGTTAGCTATTCGGTGTTTATCAAAGCCACCGGCAGCGCACCGCCAGCCAGCGGTCGCATCGCAAACAATGGAAAGTATGCCGTATTCCAGGTGGATGGCGTCCTGGGTCTGAACAGCACGCCAAACAGCAACTTCCGCGCCTATATCACGGGGCTCGGGAACATTCGGTTTATCTCCTGCCAGCCACAGATCAGCGTGGCAGGGAACAACGGCTCGATCGTGAATTTCGGCACGATTCGCGCCAGCAATGCAGTGGCTGGGGTAACAGAAAAACAGGTGCCGTTCTCGGTAGTCGCTAACCTGACGGGCACCGGCCAGGATTGCCAGGGACAGACGCTGATGGCGAGTTTCAGCACCACGTATCCCACCAGTGGCACTGATATGCTGATGCCGACCAGCAGCAGCGGTTTTGGTATCTCTATCTCCCCGGCCTCCGCGCCGACCAGCTTTATTCCGTTTAACACCAGCACGCTGCTGGGCTATGCCAACGGACAAGTGGTGCAGAATGATTTTGTCGCTAGCCTGCGCTGGATCAACAGCTCCCCGGCCATTGGCACATTCAACGCCTCAGCCAACGTAGATGTGACATTCAAATAAACGTATTGCACTCAAGCCTGAAAGCCGGGCTTGAGTGCAGTAGCACGAATAGCTCATTGTCTGGCGGAAATTCACTCGCTGGATCGCTGCATTTTTATCCCATCACCCTCTCAACTTTGCCTCCTGCCAACAAATTCGCCTTTTTCGCCATTCTGTCATCAGGCGAGTGTAGATTTATTGCCAGGTGATTCATCTGCCAGATTTGTCTTATGTCCTGAATTTATGGTTTTTATTTGCGATAACTTCGTCAATATATCATTGATCGTTTTTATAAATTAATTGTCAGTAAACAATAGAAATAAACATCTGCTAATTGTTCATAAGTGTGTTCTCAATCGGAAAAATCTTGTTGTATGCTCGATTTAACACAGGGCCGCCCCTGATGATTGAGAGAGGAACACAACATGACGATATCTGTTCGGGTTATTGCAAAGTCAGGACTGGTTGCCGCATTACTGCTGGCGGGCGTCATGCAGCAGGCAACGGCAGAGGAGCGTTTTGGTGTGGTCTCCAGCGGACGGGTGGCTTTTAGCGGGGAGATTTATGAACCGGCTTGCCGTATCAACGTCGATCAGGCGACGGTTGCCAGTAACTGCTATCAGCAGGGGCAGTTCCAGCAGCGGGCGTTAAAGGTCAGTACAACCTCCGCACTGGCTTTCAACGATAATCGCACCCAGGCTCAGCTGGCCTGGCTGGACAGCAGCCAGCGTGAAGGCATTCTCACCGTCAGCTACCGTTAAACCGGCATAAAAAAAGCCGGCTCCCTTGCGGTTACCGGCTTTTCACTCACTGAAGGCGATTAATAAACGTCACGCAGGTAACGTTTCTCTTTCTTCAGCTGATCGATGTAGGCTGCTGCGCTCTCCGCAGACAGACCACCAAACTTGCTCACCACCTCGAACAGGGCACGATCAACGTCTTTAGCCATGCGTGAAGCATCACCACACACATAGAAGTGACCGCCTTCTTCCAGCCATGCCCACAGCTCAGCACCTTGTTCCAGCATGCGCGTCTGTACGTAGATCTTTTTCTCCTGATCGCGTGAGAACGCTAAATCAAGACGGGTCAGTAAACCGCTTTCCTGCCAGGCTGCCAGTTCATCGTTATAGATGAAGTCATGTTCCTGATGCTGATCGCCGAAGAACAACCAGTTTTTGCCTTTTGCGCCCGTGGCTTCACGCTCTTGCAGGAAGGCACGGAACGGAGCGATACCTGTGCCAGGGCCAACCATGATCAGTGGCGCATCGCCGCTGGCAGGGGCACGGAAGCTCTTGTTCGGTGAGATAAAGATCGCAGGCTGATCGCCACGACCGATACGGTCCGACATATAGGTGGAGCACACGCCGCTACGTTCACGACCACCGCTGTGGAAGCGCACGGCCGCTACGGTCAGATGGACGCGGTTTGGATGCGCTTTCGAGCTGGAAGAGATGGAGTAAGCACGGTGTTGCAGCGGACGCAGCATCGCGACAAACTCTGGCACGCTCAGCGTGCGGGTCAGATCCAGTTGCAGCAGATCAAGGGTATCTTTGCCCCACAACCATACGCCCAGCGTATCTTTGTCGTCGTGCTGTAAAATATGACGCAGTTCCTGGTTGGTGGTGTTCTGTCCCACCCAGTCGATCAACTTGCGTGATGGCTCTGAAATCTCGAACTGATAGGTCAGCAGGTCGCCGAGATTACGTTCGAAGCCCGGCACCGGCGTGTCATATTCGCCCTTCAGCTGGGTCAGCAGCAGCTGTACCAGATCCGGATCGTTAACCGGGAACACGCCCAGCGCATCACCCGCTTCATAGGTCAGGCCGCTACCGCTGATGTCGAATTCAAAGTGGCGAATGTCTTTGCCAGATTGCTCACCAGAAAGGCGCTTGTTCACTGGCATCGCAGTCGCCAGCGGGTTTTGTTTGTTGCTGCCTGGGATGACAGGCGCTTCTGGCTGGTTATCCAACGCTGGGCCGTTGCTGCCCGCATTTGCGGCAAACTGCGGCATGGTCGCGTTGATCCAGTCGCTGGAAGGCTGTTCGAAATCGATGTCGCAATCGATACGATCGGTCAGGCGCTTCGCACCCAACTGCTCCAGACGCATATCAAAGAATTTACCTGCCTGGCAGAAACCGTCATAGCCGGTATCGCCAATAGCAAGAATGGCAAAGTGCATCTGCTCCAGACGCGGCGCGGTGCTGGCGGACAGCGCCTGCCAGAACAGCTGGGCGTTGTCTGGCATTTCGCCTTCGCCATAAGTAGAGGTGACGATCAGGACGTGGCGCATGGTGGCGAACACATCCATATCGACATCGTCCAGTGCCGAGATAACCGGCACCAGACCTTTCGAACGGGCAACTTTGGCTGCACTCTGTGCCAGAGCTTCTGCATTACCGGTTTGTGAACCAAACAGGATGTGCAGCTGGGTCTGGGCAGCAGCGCCAGGCGCTGCGGCAGTTTGTTTGTCTTCGAGTACCAGTAAGCGTGAATGCAGTCCAGCGAGGAAACCTGCCAGCCAGTACTTCTGCTCGCCATTAAAAGGGGCGTCTTCAGGAATATAAGGTATTTTCATCAGTTTTCTGTGCTCAATCCCGTTCGTCTTATTCAGTCAATATTCACATGCTTCCTGCCTGCTGTCAGGACAATTTTCCGACAGCAGCAGCGATTTCCGGCAGTGCAGCGCGGGCGAACAGCTCTTCGAAATCAGGCAGTTTACCCAGTACTTCACGGTTTGAAGCATCCTGATAAATGATCCAGCCATAGGTTGCCAGGCTGTCCATCGAGCGAATATTACGCTGCGTCAATGCCGCTTTATAATCGGTCATACGCTTGTTGGCGATCAGGCTGGCCAGTTCATCATCGCTGTAGCCTTCAATCGCTGAACGCGCATGGCGCTGTAATTTGCTGATCAACGAGAAGTCTTCTGTCATCAGCAAGTTGCGTACCGCTTTTTCAACTTCAGGGCCATCAACCGCAGTGCCTTTCGGCAGTTTGGTCAGCGCCAGTTGCTGTGCGAAGCTCAGCACGGTGTAGTTGTTCAGCAGTACAAACATCTCTGGCGTATCCGTTGCGCCATAGGCAGGTACTGCACCGTTAGCGATGGTTTTACCACTGCGCCATGCGGCTTTGAACTTGGTGACCTGATGGGTCGCCAGTGCCGTAGACAGCTCTTCCAGCAGATCTTTACGCGCTTTCGCTTTCAGGATCTCTGCGCTGTCTTGATACAGCAACAGTGAACGTGGCATCACGTAGGCGAAGTTGTGGCACTCGGTTTCCCAGTGCTCCAGCAACCAGGCTGCACGCGGTGACTGGGTCGCTTCAACGTGCCAGTTCAGCATGGTGAAGACCGCTTCTTTGTGGACGCGCGCCATTTCGTTGTCATCGGTGATAGCACCAAACAACACGGAATCCACCGATGCCAGGCTAGCCAGTTTGTGGTACGGGTCATACTGGTAGGCGAAGCCACCGCTCATCCCGTTACCGAAACCTTTACCAAAGCTGCCAAGGTTCAGTACTGCACCGTTGGTCATATATTCGCAGCAGAAATCACCCACGCCTTCCACTACGGCAGTCGCACCAGAGTTACGCACCGCGAAGCGGTCACCGGCTTGACCCTGAACAAACAGGCGTCCACCGGTGGCACCGAACAAGGCGAAGTTGCCGATCAGTACGTTGCCATCGCTCTCTTGTGAGCCACCGCCCGGGGACAGCACCAGGATTTCCCCGCCACACTGGCCTTTACCTACGCCATCGTTACAGGTACCGCTGTGCTTCATCTGCATACCATCGTTACAGAAGGCACCGAAAGACTGGCCCGCAGAACCGGTAGTAGAGACGTTCACGCTGCGCGGTGCCAGGTAACGGCGACCACGGTCATCCTGCAACACGGCCGGATGCGCAGCCACTTGCTCAGCAGAAAGCTTGTAGTTCAGTACGCGTTCGATATCGATAGCCAACTGGCCACCAACACTCTTGTTACGGTTGTTCAGCGCTACGCCATTGCCCAGTTGAACTGGCGCGTTCGCGTTGAGATGCCAGGCGTTGTTGAGTTCTTCAACCCAGGCGTTGTCCAGCTCGAAATCTTTTTCCAGATAGACCGGATTGTGGATTTTGACTTCTGGCACCACGGTTAACATTGCGCGGAAGTCGAGTTTGCCCACTTCCAGCGGGTGTTCCATCAGGTGCAGCAGGTCAGAGCGTCCACGCGCTTCACGCAGAGAACGCAGGCCAAGACGAGCCAGAATCTCACGCACTTCCTGAGCAACGTTGATGAAGTACTGCGCCAACTGGCGTGGGTCACCATCAAAGGCTTCGGCATTGGTGGTCAGACCGGCCGGGCATTTCACGTTACAGTTTTTCGCCATGACGCACTTCAGCATCATCAGCGCAGTGGTACCGAATTCGAAGCTATCACCACCCAATAGGGCAGATTTGATCACATCGCTACCGGTCTGCTGTGCGCCAGAGCAGCGCAGCAGAACTTTATCGCGCAGGCCATTAGCACACAGTGCCTGGTGTACTTCCGCAATACCGATTTCCGCCACACGACCGGTGTATTTCAGGCTGGTAACGGAAGCCGCACCCGTGCCCCCGGTGTTACCGGCTACGTTGATAACATCCGCGCCCGCTTTTGCTACGCCGACAGCGATCGTACCGATACCTTCAGAAGAAACCAGTTTAACGATAACGCGCACGCGTGCTGCTTTACAGTCGTGGATCAGCTGCGCCAGATCTTCGATAGAGTAAGTGTCGTGGTGCGGCGGTGGAGAAACCAGCTCAACACCCGGCGTACCGCCACGCGCTGCGGCGATCTCAACCGTTACCTTCGGCGCAGGCAACTGACCGCCTTCACCCGGTTTTGCACCTTGACCGATTTTGATCTCCAGCTCTTCCAGCATCGGGTCGGCGAGATAGGCCGCCCAGACGCCGAAGCGACCAGAAGCTAACTGTTTGATACGTGAAGCGCGGATGGTGCCATGACGGGAGTAGTGTTCACCGCCTTCACCACAGTTACTCATGCCGCCAACCATGTTGGTTCCGTGCGCAACAGCTTCATGCGCTGGGGCTACCAGAGCACCGTGGCTCATAGCACCAGAAGCAAAGGTGCGGGTGATTTCGCACGCTGGCTGTACTTCGCTCAGTTCGATAGAAGGCTGAGCCGTAAAGATGCGTGACAGGTAATCTGCCGCTTTACCAGTAGCGCTGATACGCAGGGTTTCATCTACCACTTCTGCCTGGCTGATAGCTTCATTGAAACGGCCTTGCAGCGCACGAGCCAGCGCTGCCAGACGGTCGGACTGAGGTTTCAGGCCTGACAGGGTGTTGCTCAGACGCAGGACAAACTCACCTTCGCTGCTGCTCTCGCAAGAGAGGCCACGAATGGCATAGCCGTTGTTCACCAGCGAGTAGCGACCCAGTTTGCGAGCAAATTCTGCTTCGCTGTCCACTGGCGTCAGATCTGCCGGGAACGCGAGGATGTCACGCAGTGCCGCTGGACGACGCTTACGCTCTTCCAGCATCAGGCTGGAGAACTGGCGGTAGTCGGCGGTGATCTGGAAATTGTTGATCACGTCATCCGGGATGCGCTCGAAGCTGGTTTTCGTGAAGGCTGCGGCTTTGATGTTCAGCGCGCTTTCCAGCTTAGACAGCGTCAGCAGGCGGATGAAGTTATCTTCTTCCTGTGGCTTCTCCGCAAAGCGGATCGGCTGCTCGGTCATATCGATAAAGGTACGTACTGCAATGGTGCCGTAAGAGTGACCCGCGCCTTCGGCACGTTCTTTGAACAGGCCGAGCAAGGGCACTTCAGACTCACCCTGGATTCTCAGGGCGCTCTGGTGCCAGTCGTGCGCCATCTGTGCGATGGTCGCGAAGCCCGCACCGCCCACTGGCGTTTTGATATTCGGGAAATATTTCTTCAGCACGCGATCTTCGGTGTTAAGGAAGTTCGGCTCGAAGAATTCACCACAGGTGTAGCTCTCAACCGTACAGAGACCCACTTTACCCATGGTTTTCATCAATGCTTTTTCTGCGGCTTTGGCATAGCGTTTAAACGCTTTGTTGCCTTCTTCGCCTTCACCGTACTTCTCTTCCGCACGCATCTGTACGCCCAGCGGATAGATAGCAGAAGCACCAAAGCCCAGTGCCGCAGCGATATGGTGGGAAGAGATGCTCTGTCCGCTCTCAACCACCAGGGAAACATCCAGACGCAGGCCTTCCTGTACCAGACGCTGGTTGATGGCAGAAACCACCAGCAGCATTGGCATACCGGCACGGCTGGAAGAGATGTGGCGGTCAGTCAGTACCGCAATACCGCCTTGTTCACGGGCGAAATCCACCACTTGCTGAGCCAGGTCATCGATCGCCTGCTCCAGCGCGTTTTCATTCGCGGCGCGGCTGATGCTGTCAGTACCAATGACTGGCGTGTACAGCATATCGAAACGCTGATAAGGCGCGACATCCTGCTCACGCAGTTGCAGCATATCCAGATGCGTCAGGATTGGGGTTGGCACAACAATTTGTTTGCCTTTGCTGCGGCCAAGGTGCGGCTTCGCGCCCAGCGCAACGCGCAGGGTCATACCGTCCACTTCGCGGATGGAGTCCAGCGGTGGGTTGGTGACCTGAGCAAAACGCTGTGAGAAGTAGTGAGCAACGCCACCTTCATGATCGGACAGGCCGTTAATCGCATTGCCGTAACCCATGGCAGAGATTTTCTCTGCACCGGTTGCCAGCATCGGGTCCATCATGAATTTGAAGCTTTCCTGGTTGTAGTAGTACGCCACAAACCGCTGGTACGTTTTCAGGTCACCACTGTAGCGCAGCGGTGAGCCCAGCTTCTCAGCCGGTACGGTTGGCAGCTCTTTCAGGTCAACGCGTGCTGCACGCAGCAGCGCTTTGTAATCTTTTACCGCAGCCAGTTTTTCCAGCGCTTCGTGCGTGGTGTAGCTGCGTTGTTCTTTGTGATCCCAGTACAGCATACCGCCCGCTTCGATACGGCCACGACGCAGTACGCTCTCCGGTGGGAAGGCGATCTGACCGGCTTCGGACATCGCACCGATATAGTCAGCGGTTTCAACGGAACGCAGTGGGCGCAGACCAAGACGGTCCAGACGTGCGCCAATCACTTCACCGTTACCAAAGATCAGTGCCGCTGGGCCATCGTTTTTCTCTTCGTACAGCGAGAAGTACTCCAGCATCGCGCGCACTTCTTCTGACAGGAACTCATCGTTTTCCCACGCTGGCGGCATCATAGATACCACAGCGGTGATCAGATCGAGATTGTCTTCCATCAGACGGCTGTGGATGCTCTGGTCCAGACGCGAACTGTCAGACTGGCCTTTCGGACGCACAATGGTTTTGCCGCGAGCCAGCATCAGGGCCGCTTCGGCAATGCGGTTTTTACGGTCGGTGTTCAACTCACCGTTGTGCGCCATCAGGCGGAACGGCTGCGCCATGGTGGTGTGCGGGTCGGTGTTGGTCGAGAAACGGGTGTGGAAGAACAGACCGCGTACCTGATGGTCTTCATCGGTCAGGTCTTTGAAGTAAGGGATCACTTCATTAGAGTTCAGACGCGCTTTGAATACCTGAGTGCGTGAAGACAGAGAGAGCGGATACAGGCCGCCGTAGCTGCTGTCAGTAAAGGCACGGGCTTCAATATCCAACAGCGCGCGATAGATAACTTTTTCGAATTCGGTCTGATCGCTAACGCCCTGTGGCGCAGCAAAGATCCACTGTGCGATAGGCAGCTGGAACTGCGCAGCCGCTGGGCGAGTGACGCTGTTATCCAGCGGCAGGTCGCGCTTCATCAGCACTTCAAGGCCATAAGTGGCCAGCGTATCTTCCACCAGACGCTCAGCGTTAGCGCGCAGCTCTGCGTCTTTTGGCACAAAGAAGTTGCCCACACCGAAACGGCCAGCTTCCAGCGGCTGCCCCGTTACTTTGCGGAAGAAGTTCAGTGAGAGGTCCACGTTCACACCGGCACCGTCACCTACGCCCTCGGCAGACATCCCTCCACGGTGAGGAACGGTACACAGCGCACTGTGCGCCATCGCCAGAATCTCATGGGTCTGTTCGCCATCTTTACGGGTAATAAAACCAACACCACAGCTATCGCTCTGCTGGGCGGGATCGTATAAGCCGTATGGGTACGGTTTTTGAGTGGACATGTGGGCCTCCTTAAAACTGCTCTTTTGACATTACCTGCTTATTTTTTTAGGGCACAGCGCGCAGCGAAGGGGCCTTTCCTGACTTAGTCACTCAGACGCCGATTTCCTGAGCGTTTCATCCCAGGACCTTACATCCTTGTATGAACTGTTCTCAGGTGGCTGAGTGCATAAGCGGCGTGAAGTGATATCACGAGGGAGTCTTCATATTCTGCATAGATATGCCGAGACGCTGTCCCGTTGGGAACGTATCCAGCGGAATTCCAAAGTATCGGGAAAGCACACGCAGGTCAAATATCGAGCCTTGTCCAGCTAATAGCATGAAAACAAGGTTAACTTCATGAATTTATTATTAAATTAAACAAAAATCACAATAAGCATAGGCCTTACAAGCGAGGTGGGATTGCACATGCTATCACTGTGGGAAGGGGGGTAAATCGGCCTTGGATGCTTTGAATTACCTATTTGGCAGCATTAAATGCTGGATGATTCATTTGTTACACTGGATGTATCTGTTTTTCTTATGTCGCAACATTTGAATCATTTCGACGGGCAGATTAGCAAAATTAATCACGATATTTTTGCATATGAATGCAACTTTTCATGAATTTATATTCAATACGTTCGGGCGATTGAAGGGATATACCCTGCGCCAGGTGCCGCCGTAGCGCCTTTGGCGCCTGCTGCACCAAAAAAGAGCAGCAGGTGGTCTATTCAAAACCGGAAAACTGTTAAGGATTTGAAGCAGATCACAGCTTAAACGCCGTCACTGCACCTTGATAGCACCTCGATTTGCTCCGCCATGGAACAGCGCAGTTTTTCATCGCTTCTCACTCTCTGATGCGGCAGAGGGTAGGGGAGTTGCGCTATCATGACCCCGTTTACCACTCAGGGAGCCGGTATGAAACAAATTCGCCTGTTGGCGCAATATTACGTCGATTTAATGGTAAAACTCGGCCTTGTCCGTTTCTCACTGCTACTGGCCTCTGCGCTGGTAGTGTTAGCAATGATTGTTCAGATGGCGATCACCATGGTGCTGCGCGGCCATGTTGAAAGCATCGATATGGTGCGGTCGGTCTTTTTCGGCTTACTGATCACCCCCTGGGCGGTCTATTTCCTCTCGGTCGTTGTTGACCAACTGGAAGATTCACGCCAGCGGCTTGCCCGTCTGGTGGATAAGCTGGAAGAGATGCGTCGCCGCGATCTTGAGCTGAATCAGCAGATGCAGGAGACCATTACCCGGCTCAATCAGGAGATCTCGGACCGTATCAAAGCGGAGCAGGCGCGTGAGCAGGTGATGCACAAGCTGCGTGAAGAGATGGCACGACGTGAACAGGCGCAAATTGAGCTGGAACAGCAGTCCACTTTCCTGCGTTCTTTCCTCGATGCTTCGCCAGACCTGGTGTTCTATCGCAACATCAACAAACAGTTCTCCGGCTGTAACCGTGCCATGGAGTTACTGACGGGCAAAAGTGAAAAGCAGCTGATCGGCTTGACGCCGGGCGATATCTACGACGAAGAAGCCGCGACGAAAGTGCTGGAAACCGATGAGAAAGTGTTCCGTCATAATGTCGCGCTGACGTATGAGCAGTGGCTGCAATACCCTGACGGGCGCAAAGCCTGTTTTGAGATCCGCAAAGTCCCCTATTACGATCGCGTGGGCAAGCGCAGTGGGCTGATGGGCTTCGGCCGTGATATTACCGAGCGTAAGCGCTACCAGGACGCGTTAGAGAACGCGAGTAGGGAAAAGACCACCTTTATCTCTACCATCAGCCACGAGCTGCGTACGCCGCTGAATGGCATTGTTGGTTTGAGCCGCATTCTGTTGGACACCGACCTCAATCAGGAACAGATTAAATACCTCAAGACGATCCATGTCTCGGCCATTACGTTGGGCAATATTTTCAATGATGTCATTGAGATGGATAAGATCGAACGACGTAAGGTGCAGTTAGATAACCAAGCTCTGGATTTCACCAGTTTCCTCGCCGATCTGGAAAACCTCTCTGGCCTGCTGGCGCAGCCGAAAGGGCTGAAGTTTGTCATGATGCCGCGCCTGCCGCTGCCGCATAAGGTGTACGCCGACGGCACGCGCTTACGGCAGATCCTGTGGAACCTGATTGGTAATGCGGTGAAGTTTACCCATCACGGTGAAATCGTGGTGAAGGTGGCCTATGACCAGGATGCCACGCTGAGGTTTGAGGTGCAGGATTCAGGGCAGGGCATCCCGCAGGATGAGCAGGATAAAATCTTTGCCATGTATTATCAGGTGAAAGATCAGTTTGGTGGCAAGCCTGCTACCGGTACGGGGATTGGCCTGGCGGTTTCTCGTCGTCTTGCTCAGGCCATGGGCGGCGATATCAGCGTGCAGAGTGCGCCAGGTGAAGGCTCCTGCTTTAGCGTCAGCATCAAAGCCCCACGCGTGGCTGAGCCTATCGAAGACGCCAACAGCGCCGAAGCGATACCGCTGCCCGCGCTGCATGTGCTGCTGGTCGAAGATATCGAGCTGAACGTGATCGTTGCGCGCTCAGTGCTGGAAAAGCTGGGCTGTAGCGTTGAAGTTGCCATGACCGGCACGGATGCACTGGCGATGTTTGATCCGGCAGAATTTGACCTGGTGCTATTGGATATTCAACTGCCGGATATGACCGGTCTGGATGTCTCCCGCGCCATTCACCAGCGCTATCACAATGCCACATTGCCGCCGTTGGTGGCGCTCACCGCCAACGTGCTGAAAGATAAAAAAGAGTATCTCGACGCAGGTATGGATGATGTGTTGAGCAAACCCCTCGCTGTGCCGGCTCTGACAGCGATTATCAAGAAGTTCTGGGATACCCAAGGGGGTGAGCAGGGTGAGGAGGAGAACGTGGCTGAGGAAGGCGTACAGGCGTTATTAGACATTACCATGCTGGAGCAGTACATCGAGCTGGTTGGGCCGGGGTTAATCACTCAAAGCGTGACGATGTTTGAACAGATGATGCCTGGCTACCTGGAAGTGCTGGACTCCAACATGATGGCGCGCGATCAAAAGGGCATCGTGGAAGAGGGGCACAAAATCAAAGGGGCTGCGGGTTCTGTGGGTCTGCAACGTTTACAGCAGTTGGCAAAACAGATTCAGTCACCGGAGCTCCCCGCATGGTGGGATAACGTGGCTGACTGGATTGATGAGCTAAAACATCTGTGGATGCATGACGTTGAAGTCCTGCGTCAGTGGGTTGCAGATCAGGAAAAAGTGTAGACCGCTGAAAAAAAATGACCCCAGCCTAGGCCGGGGTGCGCGAATACTGCGCCAACACCAGGGAAATCGGCGCTGTTGCTATGCTTAGTGTTATTAAGTGCAACAGCGTGGTATTGGTTAAACGTCTAACATCACCTTAGCAAATCCAGAAAGTCTTGCGAACAGATTCATTAAAATGTGTGATGTTGAGCATCGTTTAAATACAGAAAACATTAATTTGGTGACACAGTCAAGTAAGGAATTAGTTTCTTTGCTGTATTGCAGATATTTTGATCAATTATCCTGTTTTTTTTGCCGTTTACGTCAGGCGCTATCGGGCCTGACGGGGTGGTCAGGGAAAAAGCGATTAAAACGCCAGTATACTTCCTGTAACTCGCTCTAAAATAATGAAAACCAGGAAAAGTTGAGCGTTTCGCTCTGGCCGCCAGCAGGCGTTCTGGAAACGCGCTCCAAAAGGTTCCAGATTGGAATTTCTCAGCGGATGTTAGATAAAAATTTTCGCACTATTTTATCAATACAGCATTAAATGCAGGGAAAAACCACCGAGTCAGAATTGCTCGTTTTCAGATTAGTCGTAGCATGTGTTACAGATCTTCAAACGTTAGTGAATATGAAAGTTAAGAGATGTGAATCATTTAATGTGAGTATGATCACAATTAAATAATACTCATCCGCGTTATTAGTTTCTTACTCTCAGGAATGGTACCGATCCCATCGTGGGCTAAAATTGTGATGTCGCGCTGTTATTGTATGAATTAAAACATTTTTTTAACAAAATCCGCTGCGCTAAAACGACGTATTTATCATCATCAGAGCGGTTTTTCAGGCTGCCAACGTGCAGCCCGCTAAATATTGATTAACGCCAGGAACCGGTACAGGAAAAAAAGCATGATTAAGTATAAAGGGAATCTGTGGCTAGCAATCAAACGAGGAGTGCTTAAGGCCCTGGTGGCTCTGTTGGGATTGTGGGTGGTCGCGCTGGTTCTGTTTCGCTTTCTACCGGTACCCTTTTCGGCCGTCATGGCTGAACGGCAGATCGCTGCTTTGATGCAGGGCAATTTTCACAACGTGGCCCACTCAGATTGGGTAGGGCATGATGAAATTTCCCCCTGGATGAAACTGGCCGTTATCGCCTCAGAAGATCAAAAATTTCCGACCCATTGGGGCTTCGATGTGGATGCGATCAGCACTGTGTTGGAAAACGGTGATGATGGGCGCATGCGTGGTGCTTCAACGCTTTCTCAGCAAACCGCCAAAAACCTGTTTTTGTGGGATGGGCGTAGCTGGGTGCGTAAAGGTCTGGAGGCGGGTTTGACGGTGGGGCTGGAAACGTTGTGGAGTAAACAGCGGATTTTGACGGTGTATCTGAATATCGCGGAGTTTGGTAACGGGACATTTGGTGTCGAAGCCGCAGCACAGCGCTACTTTCATAAACCGGCTAGCCGGTTAACCATCAGCGAAGCGGCGCTGTTGGCTGCGGTACTCCCTAACCCTATTTTGTTCCGTGCTGATGCACCTTCTGGCTATACGCGTTCGCGCCAGCAGTGGATCATGCGCCAGATGCGCCAACTGGGAGGAGAAGGATTTTTACAGCGTTACCGGCTGAATTAATCTTCGTCGAAACCTGCTTCGAACAGCTCAATCACGGCCTTCAGGGCTTCAGTTTCCTGCGGGCCGTTGGCTTCGATTTCAATATGGCCGCCCTGCGCGGAGTCCAGCATCAACAGCGCGATGACGCTGCTGGCTTCGGCTTCTGTGCCCGCTTCATTACGCAGCAGCACTTCGGCATCAAAGCTCTGAACCAGCTCAAAGAGTTTCATCGCTGGGCGTGCGTGCATCCCCAGTTTGTTTCTGATTTCTACCGTTTGTTTGACCGTCATGATTTACGTTTTTCCAGCGTGCGGTGACGGGACTGAACATTCTTGCCCCGCGAGCGGAAGTAGTCTGCCAGTTGCTCAGCAATATACACCGAACGGTGTTTTCCCCCGGTACAGCCAATCGCCACCGTCAGGTAACTACGGTTGTTGGTCTCCAGCATCGGAAGCCACAGTTCGAGATAGCTGCGGGTCTGGTAGATGAAATTATGTACTTCGGTATGGCGATCAAGAAACGCAGCAACCGGGCGATCTAAACCGGTCATCGGGCGTAGTTTGGGATCCCAGTGTGGATTGGGCAAAAAACGCACGTCAAACACGTAATCGGCATCAATCGGAATACCGTGTTTATAGCCGAAAGACTCAAAGACCATGGTCAGCTCACGTTCACGCTTGCCTAACAGGCGTGTACGCAGCATTTCCGCCAGCTCATGCACCGACATTTCCGACGTATCGACAATCAGATCCGCACGCGATCGCAGCGGCTCCAGGAGATCGTTCTCTTCATCAATGGCGCTTTCCAGCGATAAGTTCTTACTGGAAAGGGGGTGCAAACGACGCGTATCGCTATAGCGACGGATCAATGTGTTGCGATCGGCATCAAGAAACAGCAACTGTGGCGAGAAGTTTTCTGGCAAATTATCCAGTGCGGCTTCCAGAATCTCCGGTGATTCCGGCATATTACGTACATCAATGCTCACTGCCGCCGAAATATTTCGTGTGGACAGCGAATTCGCCAGTTCAGGCAGCAGTGTGACTGGCAGGTTATCAACACAGTAAAAACCCATGTCTTCGAGGGCGCGCAGCGCCACCGATTTCCCCGATCCAGAACGGCCACTGACAATCATCAGCACCATGACCTTGTCTCCCGTTATTAACCGGCAAACACGCCGGTAAAATGCACTTACTGCTCTTCCGGTGATTCTGTAATTATGGCGTAGAGTTCTTCATTGCTCTGCGCTGCACGTAACCGACGACAAACCGTTTTATCCGCCAGTCTTTTTGCCACCAGCGACAGCGTGTGCAGGTGGGTTTTGCACTGATCGGCGGGAACCAGCAGAGCAAACAACAGATCAACAGGCTGGTTATCCACCGCATCAAAGGCGATGGGTTGTTCCAGACTGATAAAGACCGCCACCGCGCGCAAGGTATCTTCTTCAAGCTTACCGTGTGGGATGGCAATACCATTACCGATGCCAGTACTGCCCATGCGTTCACGCGTCAGAATCGCTTCGAAAAGCGTCTGGTGAGGCAAATTTAGCTGTTTCGCTGCCAGTTCGCTGATGATTTCCAGCGCACGTTTTTTACTTTGGCAGTGTACACTGCTGCGGGTACAGTCTGGGGTGAGCACAGCGCTCAGTTCCAGTGTTAGATCGTTGTTCATTGTGGTTTCACTTGCATGTTCACCTGCCAGCCTGACGCAATAGCGCGCCGCTGGCCTCTGCACAGATGGCAAAACGGGGCGGTTAATCCGCCCCATAGTCTGCATCGGGGCACGCTGATACGGCCCGGCAAAGGTGAAGGTTAGTGTTTTCTCAGTTTGTCTTTATGTTTAGTCAACTGACGGGCCAGCTTGTCGATGAGCCCGTCGATGGCCGCGTACATGTCATCCGCCTCGGCAGAGGCATGGATCTCACCACCGTTTATATGCAGTGTAGCATCCGCTACCTGCTTCACCTTCTCTACTTTCAGGACAATATAGGCCTGATTGATATGATCAAAAAAGTGTTCCAGCTTAGGAAACTTTTCATTGATGAACTCACGTAATGCCGGTGTGAGTTCAACATTCTGCCCAGTAAGGTTCAGCTGCATAGGTCTTCCTTCTCATTTCTTTCACACCAGCTGTTTACGCTGGTTTGATGGCGGGATAGACAAAGACTCGCGGTATTTGGCGACGGTACGACGTGCCACCATGATCCCCTGTTCTGATAACATGGAGGTCAATTTGCTGTCGCTCAAGGGTTTGGCTGGGTTCTCGGTTGAGATCAGCTTTTTCACCAGAGCGCGTATGGCGGTGGAAGAGGCTTCACCACCGCCTTCGGTATTCACATGGCTGGAGAAGAAATACTTCAGCTCAAAAATGCCGCGTGGGCTGTGCAGATACTTTTGCGTCGTGACGCGTGAAATGGTGGATTCGTGCATGTCGACCACCTGAGCAATATCTGCCAGTACCATTGGGCGCATAAACTCTTCGCCCTGTTCAAAGAACTCCTGCTGCTGCTCAACGATACAGCGGCTCACTTTGAGCAGTGTATCATTACGGCTTTCGAGACTTTTGATCAGCCAGCGTGCTTCTTGCAGATTGCTGCGAATAAACTGGCTGTCGCTGTCATTGCGCGTATTGCCACTCATGGCGGCATATTGTTGATTGATACGCAGACGGGGCAGGCTATCGCTATTCAGTTCCACGCTCCAGCGTGAGCCCACTTTGCGCACCAGCACATCGGGAATCACATATTCGGGTTCGCCGGTATTAATTGACTGGCCGGGGCGCGGATCAAGAGACTGAATCAGCAGCATGGCGGCTTTGAGGATCTCCTCTTTAAGCCGGGTCACGCGCATCAGGCTACGGAAATCATGGTTGGCAAGCAGATCCAGATGCTCGCTGACTATCAAGCGAGCTTCAGACAACATCGGGGTTTCTGGCGCAAACTGAGAGAGTTGTACCAGCAGACAGTCACGCAGATCGCGTGCACCAACACCCACCGGGTCAAAGCGTTGCACGCGTTTAAGCACCGCTTCGACTTCTTCCAGGGTTAGCTCTTCGTCGCCGATGCTGTCGTAAATGTCTTCCAGCGGTACAGTCAGATAGCCAGTGGGGTCAATGGCATCAACAATCGAGGTGGCGATGGCGCGATCGGTATCGCTAAACGGGGTAAGCTCTACCTGCCACATCAGATAATCTTGCAGTGACTGGGTGGTTTCACCCTGGTAGATCGGCAGTTCATCGTCCTGATAGTCGGTGCCGGTGCCAGAGGGAGTCCCTGCGGTGTAAATCTCGTCCCACGTGGCATCCAGCGGCAGCTCTTCCGGCATATCTTTCTGCTCTAACGCTTCGCGGGTATCCAGAGCTTCTTTCTCTTCGTACTCACGTGCATCAACTTCATCGTGCTGTTCTGTCTGCTCCAGTAATGGGTTGCTCTCCAGAGCTTGTTGCAGTTCCTGCTGGAGTTCAAGCGTAGAAAGTTGCAGCAGACGAATCGCCTGCTGCAGTTGCGGTGTCATTGCCAGCTGTTGGCTGAGCCTGAGTTGCAAACCTTGCTTCATAGTCCCGACAGGATTTCCTTAACGCTTACATCAATTGTTACGAACACCTTATCAGAGTCTGAACTCTTCACCCAAATAAACCCGTTTAACCTGTTCATCTTCCAGGATTTCTGCGGGGGTACCGTGGGCAATCAGGTGGCCCTGGCTTACGATGTAGGCGCGTTCACACACTGCCAGGGTTTCACGCACGTTGTGGTCAGTGATCAGTACGCCTAAGCCACTGTCGCGCAGGTGTTCGATAATTTTTTTGATGTCGATAACGGAAATCGGGTCAACCCCCGCGAAGGGTTCATCCAGCAGGATGAATTTAGGATTTGCCGCCAGTGCGCGCGCAATTTCCACCCTACGGCGTTCCCCACCGGACAGTGCCTGACCCAGGCTGTCACGCAGGTGCTCGATATGAAACTCTTCCATTAGCTCTTTGGCGCGATCCTGGCGCTGCTCTTCGGTTAAGTCATCACGGATCTGCAGGACTGCCATCAGGTTGTCGTACACGCTGAGGCGGCGGAAAATAGACGCCTCCTGCGGCAGGTAACCAATGCCACGACGCGCACGCGCGTGGAGCGGCAAGATACTGATATCTTCGTCATCAATCACGATGCGTCCGGCATCGCGTGGGACAATACCGACAACCATATAGAAGGTTGTGGTCTTGCCCGCACCATTAGGGCCGAGCAGGCCGACGATTTCGCCAGATTTAACCTGCAGGCTGACGTCTTCGACCACACGGCGGCCTTTATAAGCTTTTGCCAGGTTTTCTGCGACTAAAGTTGCCATAAGGATCAGTTACTCTTTTTAGCGCCGTTGGATGAACCGTTCTTATCTTGCAGCTGCGAAGGTACCAACACTGTGGTGACGCGTTTGCTCTGGCCTTGACTGTAGGCCTGCATTTTCTGCTGCTTAACCAGATAAGTAATGCGGTCGCCTTTGATGTTGCTGTCTTGCTGCTGGATAAAGGCATTGCCTGTCAGCTCAATGAAATCATTGGCCAGTTCGTAATGGAGCTTGGCGGCGTGGCCCTGAACCGGTTTTCCGCTGTCCTGCATCTGATAGAAGGTCGCGGGATTACCCCAGGCATCGACGATGGTTTTTTTGCTGTCGCCACCGGGACGTGTCACAACGACTTTATCCGCAGTGATTTTAATTGAACCCTGAGTGACGACCACGTTGCCCGTAAAGGTGGCAACGTTACCTTGTAGATCCAGCGCCTGGTTGATTGAATCGATGTTCACCGGCTTGTCCGAGTCGCCGGTCAGGGCGAGTGCCGGTACGCTGCTCGCCAGCAGGGCGCTTACCATCAACAGCTTAATGCTGTAGTTAATTTTGAATTTCATAGGAGGATTTGACCTTTTCAATCAACTCGGCATTTTTAGTTCGTAAGTTACCGCGCATTTTCATACCGGTAGAATTAAAGTTGCTGCCAAACAATGTGACCTGGCTTTCCGATGTCACATCCTGGGTGACGAGGTTAACCTGCGCACTGTCAGTTTCAATTCGCTGTAGAGGTGCATCGGCCGTCAGAGATTTCACCACGACGTGCCCGTAAAGATACAACATACGATCTTTGGTCAGCTTGGCTTTATCTGCTCGTACCGACCAGGTCGCCACTTTGTTGTCATCGTAAGTGGTCATCACTGGATTATCGAACCAGCTGATTTCCTGTAGCGAGAAATAGGTCGCTTTGTCAGACACCAAACGATAAGCCAGGCCGCCCAGCGGGTTATACACCACCGAGTCTGAGTTAGCACTGGTGTAAGTTGGCTCCTGATCGTTAGTGGCGGCTGGCGTCTGGGTATCATCGGGATTGGCTAAGTTCCAGCCAATCAATACCAGTGCAATTAGCGCCAGGATCAGCGTTATCCAACGCCTGCTTTTACTCATACCGATTGCCCTTTGGCATCCTCAAATTTGTTTTGCGCTAGTAGAATCAGATCGCACAGTTCACGCACGGCACCGCGTCCGCCTGCAATACGAGTGACATAATCGGCTCGTGGCAGCAGCACGGGATGCGCATCGGCAACGGCAACACTCAAACCCACTTTGGCCATGACCGGCCAGTCGATCAAATCATCACCAATGTAGGCGACTTCTTCGTGCTGCAACGACAAACGGGTAATCAGTTCATTATAGGCAATAAGTTTATCAGATTGTCCCTGATAGAGATGGGTGATACCGAGGGTTTTGCAGCGGTCTTCCATCAGCTTAGCCTTTCGACCGGTTATAATAGCGACTTCTACATCCGAGGTCAGCAGGCAACGAATGCCATAGCCATCACGCACGTTAAATGCTTTCAGCTCTTCACCGTTGTTACCCATGAAGATAACACCGTCAGACATTACGCCATCTACGTCACAAATGAGTAGACGAATCTTGCTGGCGCGCGTCATCACATCCTCGCTGACGGGGCCATAGCAGGTTTCGATCACGGCTTGTTGTTCACTCATTACTTCTTCCTGTTCAGACTACGCCAGCGCGCAGCATGTCGTGCATGTGAATGACGCCGACCAGACGGTCGTTATCGGCGACCAGCAGGGCGGTAATATTTTTGCTTTGCATCAAATTGAGGGCATCAACGGCGAGCAGGTTGGGGCGCACGCGAACACCACCCGGTGTCATCACGGCGGCTATGGTTGCGGTCTGCACATCAATGCCGCTGTCCAGCACGCGGCGTAAATCACCATCGGTAAAGATCCCGGCGATTTTCATCTGTTCATCGACGATAACCGTCAGGCCAAGCTTTTTACGGGTGATCTCCAGTAATGCATCACGCAGCGAGGCATCGCGTGGCACAAACGGGATCTCTTCGCCGCTGTGCATAATATCACTGACGTGCAGCAGCAGTTTGCGTCCCAGCGCGCCGCCTGGGTGCGATAGCGCGAAATCTTCCGGCGTGAAGCCGCGCGCCTCTAACAAGGCAACGGCAAGGGCATCGCCCATCACCAGTGTGGCAGTGGTGCTGGTGGTGGGGGCTAAACCCAGCGGGCACGCTTCCTGCGGCACTTTCACACAGAGATGAACATCCGCTACCCGGCCCATCGCACTTTCCGGACGGCTGGTCAGGCAAATCAGCGTCACTTTCTGGCGCTTAAGGACCGGCACCAGCGCCAGGATCTCATTCGCTTCACCACTGTTGGAGATGGCAATCACGATATCATTGCCGCTGACCATGCCTAAATCGCCGTGGCTGGCTTCTCCGGGATGAACAAAAAAGGCGGGGGTGCCGGTACTGGCAAAGGTTGCCGCCATTTTCCGCCCAATATGGCCAGATTTTCCCATGCCCATGACAACCACTTTGCCGGTGCAGCCGTAAATCAGCTGGCAGGCTGCCGTGAAATCTTCATTGATGTATTGGTCGAGCTGTTCCAGCCCTTCACGTTCAATGCGTAGCACGGTCTTGCCCGCGTGTTGAAAGTCAAAGTCAGGGCTCAGTGGATGATTCGTCATGGTGAATTTATCCTTCTATCCATCAACCAGCGCGGGTTGCAGCCAGAGCAAGGCAACCCAGGCAACAAAACCGCACAAAAGTAATGCACCAGCAAGGCGGCCAATACGGCGGCTGCGTAACAGGCACAACAAGGTAAACAGGGTGCTGACGCCTAACATCACCCAGTAGTCTCGGGCAAACGCGGCAGGATCGATGTTGCCGGGATGAATCAGCGCCGGTAAGCCCTGTACGATAGCGACATTATAAATGTTGGCGCCGATCAAGTTTCCGATGGCAATATCATCTTCACCCTTTAATGCGCCCGCAATCACGGTGGCAAGTTCTGGCAGGCTGGTGCCGACGGCCACGACGGTCAGGCCCATCACCAGTTCGCTCATGCCAAAGAAATCCGCCACCACGGTAGCATTGTCGATCACCATGCGTGTGGACATCGGCAGGATTACCAGCGCGACCGCTAGCCATAAAAACGCGACGGTGTTGCCATTACCACTCTCTTCACGCGGCAGCTCAGCCAATTGTTCACGCGTTAGCGTATCGTTGTTATCGCGTTCTGCACGTCGTGCGATGCGTATCACCGCCAACAGATAAATTAAGGCCATTCCTAGCAGGGCAACACCATCTAACCGGCTAAGATGGCTATCAAATAGCATGATGCCACTGAGGAGTGAGACCAGTAGCATCAGCGGCAGTTCGCGGCGGATAAGATTAGAGTGAATCGTCAGTGGATGGAGCAGGGCGGCAACGCCAAGAATGAGTAAAATATTGGTAATGTTTGAGCCTAATGCGGTACCGACGGAGAAATCGATCTGTCCGTGCATGGCGGCAGAAAACGCAACGATGATCTCAGGCAGTGAGGTGCCAATGCTGACCACTGTCATACCGATAATAAGCGGTGGAACCCCAAAAGATCGACACAAGATCGATGCACTGAACACCAGGCGGTCTGCGCCATAAGAGAGCAAAATCAGACCAATGATCAGCAGGGCAATAGCTACAAACATGGAAAATCCTTGGGTGAAATTCTGTGCCGACACGCCTTGTCCGGCAGGTTTCAGGATCAGAGGTGGATGAACTGGCGCTGATTTTGACGGTCTGAGAGGCAAAAGTAAATTTTAAGGCTATTTTCGCCACACCTTCCGGGTAAGTTTCTGTAAAACTATCCGCCAGGTGTTTTTTTACAGGCTACCATCCTAACCCATGAGTAGGCCGTATAACGAGGTAAGAATGACCCAGCAGCAGACGAATCTGGTGGAGATTCGAGGCGTGAGTTTTACGCGCGGAAACCGCAAAATCTTCGACGATATTTCTTTGACGGTGCCCGCGGGTAAAGTCACAGCAATTATGGGTCCATCGGGGATTGGTAAAACCACACTACTTCGCCTGATCGGTGGGCAACTTCAACCCGATCGCGGTGAAATCTTGTTCAACGGAGAGAACATTCCAGCCCTGTCTCGTGCCGGTTTATATGAGGCACGTAAGAAGATGAGTATGCTTTTTCAGTCCGGCGCGCTTTTTACCGATCTGACGGTTTATGAAAATGTCGCCTGGCCGCTGCGTGAGCACACGCAATTACCACCCGAACTCTTACACAGTACGGTGATGATGAAGCTTGAAGCCGTAGGGTTGCGCGGGGCCGCACAGCTTAAACCGGCTGAGCTTTCTGGCGGGATGGCACGTCGCGCAGCGTTGGCTCGCGCCATTGCCTTAGAGCCGGATCTCATCATGTTTGATGAACCTTTTGTCGGTCAGGACCCGATTACAATGGGCGTGTTGGTGAAGTTGATCGATGAACTCAACCACTCGCTGGGCGTGACCTGTATTGTGGTTTCACACGATGTGCCAGAGGTGTTGAGCATCGCCGACTACGCCTATATTGTGGCGGGGCAAAAAATTATCGCGCAGGGCAGCCCGGAACAATTACGTAGCGATCCCGATCCGCGAGTACGTCAGTTTATTGATGGGCACGCGGATGGACCGGTGCCGTTCCGCTATCCTGCCGGGGACTATTTAGCCGATTTAACCGGCTCAGGGAGAGTGTAAATCGATGTTGGTTAAAATGCTGGCGTCTATGGGACGTCAGGGAATTTCTACCTGCGCCACCTTTGGCCGCGCTGGAATGATGCTGTTTCATGCGCTGGTGGGTAAACCGGCGCTGCGGAAACATGCTCCGCTGCTGGTGAAGCAGCTTTACAGCGTGGGCGTGATGTCGCTGCTGATTGTCGGCGTGTCCGGGCTATTTATTGGCATGGTACTGGGGCTGCAAGGTTATCTGGTACTTACAACTTATAGCGCCGAAACGAGCCTCGGCATGCTGGTTGCGCTGTCGCTGCTACGTGAATTGGGCCCTGTGGTCACGGCGCTGCTGTTTGCGGGGCGTGCTGGCTCCGCTTTGACAGCAGAAATTGGCCTGATGAAAGCCACGGAACAGCTCTCCGGTATGGAGATGATGGCCGTTGACCCGCTGCGGCGCGTGGTTTCACCTCGTTTCTGGGCTGGCGTCATCAGTATGCCGCTGCTGGCGATCATTTTCACCGCTGTCGGCATTGCCGGTGGTGCTCTGGTCGGTGTGAGCTGGAAAGGCATTGATCCTGGCTTCTTCTGGTCAGCGATGCAGAATGCGGTCGATTTCCGTATGGATGTCATTAACTGTGTGATCAAAAGTATTGTCTTCGCCATTACGGTGACCTGGATCGCGCTGTTCAATGGTTATGACGCCGTGCCGACTTCAGAAGGAATTAGTCGGGCGACAACGCGTACCGTGGTGCATTCATCACTGGCGGTGCTCGGTTTAGATTTTGTGCTCACAGCACTGATGTTTGGGAACTGATGGAATGCAAAGTAAAAAAAGTGAAATCTGGGTTGGCGTATTCATGTTGCTGGCGCTTATCGCGTTGCTGTTCCTCGCGCTGCGCGTGGCAGATGTGAAATCTCTTGGTACAGAACCGACATGGAAGCTTACAGCCACTTTTGACAATATTGGCGGCCTGAAAGTCAGCTCACCGGTGAAAATCGGTGGCGTGGTGATTGGGCGCGTGACAGACATTGGTCTTGATGAGAAGACGCTGTCACCCCAGGTCACGATGGCGATCAGCGATCGTTATCTGGATAAAATCCCGGATACCAGCTCCCTGGCCATTCGTACCCAGGGGCTGTTAGGCGAGCAATTCCTCGCGCTAAACCTCGGGTTTGACGATCCTGATTTAGGCTCTTCTATGCTTAAAGATGGCGGAACATTACGTGACACCAAGTCAGCGCTGGTACTGGAAGATCTGATTGGTCAGTTCCTCTATAAAAGCGGTGGTGACAACAAAGATGACAAACAGTCGCAGACGGAAAATCACACTGCGGCTCCGGCACAACCTTGAGAGGAAAAACATGATGTTTAAGCGTTTAATGATGATCGCTATGCTGGTTATTGCACCGCTGGCAGCCAATGCGGCGGATCAATCTAATCCATACAAGCTGATGAATGATGCCGCAGCGAAGACGTTTAGCCGTTTGAAAAACGAGCAATCGCAGATCAAGCAAAACCCGGACTACCTGCGTCAGATCGTTAAGCAGGAGCTGCTGCCGTACGTGCAGATCAAATACGCGGGCGCTCTGGTACTGGGTCGCTACTACCGTGATGCTACCCCGGCGCAGCGCGATGCTTATTTTGCGGCGTTTGGTGACTATCTGGCACAGGCTTATGGTCAAGCGCTGGCGCTGTACCATGGCCAGACTTATCAGGTCGAGCCAGAAAAACCATTGGGTAACAACGACATCGTAGCCATCCGTGTCTCCATTATCGATCCTACTGGTCGTCCGCCGGTACGTCTGGATTTCCAGTGGCGCAAGAACAGCCAGACCGGTAACTGGCAGGCTTACGACATGGTTGCAGAAGGCGTCAGCATGATCACCACCAAGCAGAACGAGTGGGGCGACCTGCTGCGTACCAAGGGTATCGATGCGCTGACAGCACAGCTGAAAACCTCTGCGGCTCAGCCGATTACGCTGAACAAGCAACAGTGATGGCACAGGCATTAAGCTGGGAACGCCAGGCACAACGCCTGGTGTTACGTGGTCATCTGGATCGCGATTCGCTGCTGCCTTTGTGGCAGCAGCGTCAAGAGCTGCTGGAAGGCATTGAAGTGATTGATGTTGCCGCGCTTGAACGGGTTGATTCCGCCGGGCTGGCTTTGCTGGTGCATCTGCGTGAGCAGGGCGCAAAAGCGCAGCGGGCCCCGCATTTTAGCGGCATCAGCGATAAACTTGATTCCCTCATCACGCTCTACAATTTACAGCAGTTTATTGTTTCTGCTGATAAAACCGCTTAAATTGTGTGCTGCACATACTGGCCCCTGCGTGCTGCAGGGGCTTTTGCATATTTAAGAGTCAGCCGCTTTCCTCTAATATATCCGCCTTATTATTATCAACAGAAGTTAAGAGCAATGGAAAATAGCGAAGTTCAGGCTGTGCTGATGCAGGCACTGGCATTAGATGAAGTGCATGTTCTCAGCAACGACGGCAGTCATTTTCAAGTGATCGCTGTTGGCGAGATGTTCGGTGAACTGAGCCGAGTCAAGAAGCAGCAGGCTGTTTACGCGCCGCTGATGGAGTACATTGCGGATAACCGTATTCATGCGGTATCCATTAAAACCTATACGCCTGCTGAGTGGGCGCGTGACCGTAAACTCAACGGTTTCTAAGCTGTCCACAGGCAGGACTGTTTCATTTTTTGATTGTTAATTGAGATTGGTGTTAATGGACAAATTTCGTGTGCAAGGCCCCACCCGTTTAAGTGGTGAAGTGACCATTTCCGGGGCAAAGAATGCTGCATTACCGATTCTGTTTGCTGCGCTGCTGGCGGAAGAACCGGTCGAAATCCAGAACGTGCCTAAGCTGCGCGACATTGATACCACCATGAAACTGTTGAGCCAGCTCGGAGCCCGGGTTGAGCGTAATGGTTCTGTGCATGTGGATGCCAGTGAGGTTAACGTTTTTTGTGCCCCTTATGACCTGGTGAAAACCATGCGTGCCTCTATCTGGGCACTCGGTCCACTGGTGGCGCGTTTTGGTCAGGGACAGGTTTCCTTGCCTGGCGGCTGTGCTATCGGCGCACGTCCGGTTGACCTGCACATTACCGGTCTGGAACAGCTGGGCGCAGAGATCAAACTGGAAGAAGGCTACGTAAAAGCCTCTGTTGAAGGTCGCCTGAAGGGCGCGCATATCGTGATGGATAAGGTTAGCGTTGGTGCGACCGTGACCATTATGAGTGCCGCCACCCTGGCAACCGGTACCACGATCATTGAGAACGCCGCGCGTGAACCCGAGATCGTTGATACTGCGAACTTCCTGATCACCCTGGGCGCGAAGATCAGCGGTGCTGGCAGCGATAAGATCATTATCGAGGGCGTTGAACGTCTTGGTGGTGGTGTTTATCGTGTCGTACCAGACCGTATTGAAACTGGTACTTTCCTGGTGGCTGCGGCTATTTCTGGCGGCAAAGTGGTGTGCCACGCAACGCAGCCAGACACGCTGGATGCCGTTCTGGCAAAACTGCGTGATGCCGGTGCAGATATTCAGGTTGGCGATGACTGGATCAGCCTTGATATGCACGGTAAGCGGCCAAAAGCGGTTAACATCCGCACTGCGCCACACCCAGGTTTCCCAACTGATATGCAGGCGCAGTTTACTTTGCTGAACCTGGTCGCAGAAGGGACTGGCGTGATCACCGAAACCATCTTTGAAAACCGCTTTATGCATATCCCTGAGTTAATTCGTATGGGAGCACATGCGGAGATCGAAAGTAATACGGCGATCTGTCATGGTGTAGAGACGCTGTCTGGTGCGCAAGTGATGGCAACCGATCTGCGTGCTTCTGCTAGCCTGGTATTAGCGGGCTGTATCGCAGAAGGCACCACTATCGTTGATCGTATTTACCACATCGATCGTGGCTATGAGCATATCGAAGATAAGCTGCAGGCGATGGGTGCGAACATAGAGCGTATCAGCGGAGAGTAATTTTTCCGTATGATCGACAAAAAAGCCGCTGATCGTCAGCGGCTTTTTTTTGGCCCGTAAAGTTGACGCTGAGACGGCGGGCAACTCACGTGGTCTCCTGGCTTGATCTTTAGCAGCATCTCCGAGGATCTTCTTTATGAGGATCTCGCGGATCCTCTGCTATTTTTTGATCGTTAGACGGATAGGGGTCGGTCGTAGCGGGACGCGCATCCGCTGTTTACGATCAACTAATCGGCGACTCACGGGATCAAAATAACGGCTTGGCCAGATCTCTGCGGGGTGTAAAGCCAATGCGGTGGCGATGAGCCATTCACCTTTCGGCCACGGGCGACTCAGCGCATTAGAGAGCGTTGATGAGCTCAACCCATTATGGCGTGAAAGTGCAGCCAGGGTTGTCCCTTTCTTACGCAACGCGGCGATAACGTCGGCGGGATGCCAGTCCTGTTTCCCTGCATACATAAGCGTGTTCCTCCTTATCCCTGCTTAACACATTAGCGTGTTGAGGTATGTGCGACCGGTAAGGTCAACTGGAAATTTCAGGGTTTTTATAACAGAATATTTCCATATGTTTCCAGTAAATTTTACAGCAAGTGAAAAAAATGCGCGGAAGTTCGCAAACTGGATGCAAAACAAAGAGAGGGCGTGAGTGGGGGAAAGATCCCGGAACAATTGCTGCTCCGGGAATGGGATCAGTATTCGCGTTGCACAGACATATGTGCCAGAGATTCCAGGGCGGTACGCCATGGGCTTTCAGGTAGAACAGAGAGTGCTGCGATGGCTTTATCCGCTTCCTGCTCAGCGCGCAAGCGTGTCCAGGCCAATGAGCCACTCTGTTCCATCGCAGCAAGGATCGGCTCCAGCAAATGGCGACCGTTACCCTGTTCGATAGCTTCACGAATCATTGCCGCCTGCTCTGGCGTGCCGTTATGCATGGCGTGCAGCAATGGCAGCGTTGGCTTACCTTCGCTCAGGTCATCGCCGGTGTTTTTACCCAGCGTTTCGCCATCCGCGCTGTAGTCGAGCAGATCGTCGATAAGCTGGAAAGCGGTTCCCAGATAACGACCGTAATCTTGCATCGCGACTTCCTGCTCAGGCGTTGCTTCAGCCAGAATGGCGGAAGCCTGCGATGCTGCTTCAAACAGGCGCGCGGTTTTGCTGTAAATCACGCGCATGTAACTCTCCTCAGTGACATTCGGATCGTTAACATTCATCAACTGCAAAACTTCGCCTTCAGCAATCACGTTCACCGCTTCTGACATCAGCGCCAGGATGCGCAGCGAGCCCATGCTGGTCATCATCTGGAAGGCGCGGGTATAAATAAAATCCCCCACCAGAACGCTGGCGGCGTTACCGAAAGCAGCATTGGCTGTCGCTTTACCACGGCGCATATCGGATTCATCCACCACATCGTCATGCAGCAGCGTGGCGGTGTGGATAAATTCGATCAGCGCCGCGTTGGTGACGTGCAGATTGCCGGTGTAGTTTAGCGCCCGCGCAGACAGCACAGCGATCAATGGGCGAATACGTTTGCCGCCACCGCTGATGATGTAGTAACCCAACTGGTTAATCAGTGAGACATCAGAATCGAGCTGGTCGAGTATGGTTTGGTTAACCGCCGCCATGTCCTGCGCGGTAAGTTCGTTTATCTGTTCTAAGTTCATTCGTCTGTTCGGCTATGGCGGGGTAGAGCGCCATGTTAAGGGCTTTCATCCCACTGGAGTTCAGTTAATCTGTTACTGATTGTACTTGAAAAATCTGGATACGAAACGTCTGCATGAGCTCTGTGTTTTTTTTCTGCAAGAGTGTGCAAAGTGCTCTTGTCTTCTGCTGGAGTTTTGCGTAGAATTCGCGCCCTATTGTGAATATTTATCGCGCCGCCTGAGAAACAAAAAAGGCAAGCGCAGAAGCGGAGTTTTATATGTACGCGGTTTTCCAAAGTGGTGGTAAACAACACCGAGTTAGCGAAGGTCAGACCGTTCGCCTGGAAAAGCTGGACATCGCAACCGGCGAAACTGTTGAGTTCGACCAGGTTCTGATGATTGCAAATGGCGAAGACGTGAAAATCGGCGCGCCACTGGTTTCAGGCGGCCTGATTAAAGCAGAGATCGTAGCTCACGGTCGTGGCGACAAAATCAAGATTGTTAAGTTCCGTCGTCGTAAGCATTACCGTAAGCAGCAGGGTCACCGTCAGTGGTTCACTGATGTGAAAATCACTGCGATCAGCGCCTAAGAGGAGATCTGACAAATGGCACACAAGAAGGCTGGTGGTTCGACTCGTAACGGTCGTGACTCCAACGCAAAACGCCTGGGCGTAAAACGTTTCGGTGGTGAGTCTGTTCTGGCAGGTAGCATCATCGTTCGTCAGCGTGGCACCAAATTCCACGCAGGTACCAACGTAGGTTGTGGTCGTGACCACACCCTGTTTGCTACCGCAGACGGCAAAGTTAAATTCGAAGTTAAAGGCCCGAACAACCGTAAATACATCAGCATCGTTGCTGAGTAAGGTTGGCGTGGCGCAGACGGTTTCCGTCTGAACACCGAATTGAAGGCCCCGCAGCTTTTGCGGGGCTTTTTACATTCTGATGCAGGCTGCAACGCGACCTGCACCTACCTTTGCAGTACACTTTATATACTGGCACTGAGTGCCCCTGTTTTCATCCGCCCCCGGTCAGCGCAGAAGACCCTGGCGGACCTGTTTGCCGCCTGTTATCTGGCGCAGACGACAGCGTGACGGAGAGAGAAAATGAAGTTTGTAGATGAAGCGGCGATTCTGGTTGTCGCAGGTGATGGCGGCAACGGTTGTGTAAGCTTCCGTCGTGAGAAATATATTCCACGCGGTGGTCCTGATGGCGGTGACGGCGGCGACGGCGGTGATGTTTACCTGCAAGCAGACGAAAGCCTGAACACCCTGATCGACTATCGTTTCGAAAAAGCTTTCCGCGCCGAACGTGGTCAGAATGGCCAGAGCCGTGACTGTACCGGTAAGCGTGGTAAAGATGTCATCGTTAAAGTGCCTGTAGGGACGCGTGTTACCGATCAGGGCACCGGCGAGACCATGGGTGATATGACGCGCCATGGCCAGCAGCTGATGGTGGCAAAAGGCGGTTGGCACGGCCTGGGTAATACCCGTTTCAAATCTTCAGTGAACCGTAGCCCACGTCAGAAAACCATGGGTACGCCAGGCGAACACCGTGACCTGATGCTGGAACTGATGCTGTTAGCGGATGTGGGTATGCTGGGTCTGCCAAACGCAGGCAAATCGACCTTTATCCGTGCCGTCTCGGCAGCGAAGCCAAAAGTGGCCGACTATCCGTTCACCACCCTGGTACCAAGCCTTGGTGTGGTCCGCATGGACCATGAGCAGAGCTTCGTGGTGGCTGACATCCCAGGATTGATCGAAGGCGCTTCTGATGGTGCTGGCTTGGGTATCCGCTTCCTGAAACACCTTGAGCGTTGCCGCGTCTTGCTGCACCTCATCGATATCGCGCCAATTGACGAATCTGATCCGGTTGAAAATGCCCGCATTATTCTCGGTGAGCTGGAAAAGTACAGCGAGAAGCTATTCCAGAAGCCACGCTGGCTGGTCTTCAACAAGTGTGACTTGCTGAGCCAGGAAGAAGCAGAAAGCCGTGCTAAAGCGGTTGCAGAAGCCCTGGGCTGGGAAGGTAAATACTTCCTGATTTCTGCGGCGAGTCGTCAGAACGTGACCGACCTGTGCTGGGAAGTGATGCACTTCATCAATGCCAACCCGAAAGAGGCTGAGCTGGAAGAGATGAAGCAACCAGAGAAAGTCGAGTTCATGTGGGATGACTACCACCGTGAAGCGTTGGAAAACGCGGTGGAAGTGGAAGAAGAAGATGATGAAGAGTGGGACGACTGGGATGAAGAAGACGACGAAGGCGTCGAGATCATCTATCAGCGTTAATTCCTGCGCTTATACCCTCACCCTGACCCTGTAAGGGAGAGGGGATATATGGTGCGCTGGACTCGTTCAAAGCACCGGGCTAGCTCCCCCTTTCTGGAAGGGGATATATGGTGCGCTGAACTCGTTCAAAAGCACTGTGCTAGCTCCCCTTTCTGGAAGGGGATATGGTGCGCTGGACTCGTTCAAAGCACCGGGCTAGCTCCCTCCTTCTGGAAGAGGATATGGTGCGCTGGACTCTCGTCCAAAGCACCGTGCTAGCTCCCTCTCCCGCTTGTGGGAGAGGGCTGGGGTGAGGGTATTATCCCAGCACCGCCACCGTAAGACGTGCGCTACAGCAAAGCTGATCGCGACCGTTACGAATCTCAATCTGCCAGCTCTGATTGCGTCGCCCCAGATGTAATGGACGGCAAATACCACGCACTTCACCACTGCTTACCGAACGGTGATGGCTGGCATTCACCTCAATGCCTACTACGCTGTGCCCCTCGTCAACGCAGAGATAACCTGCTACGGAACCCATCGATTCGGCTAGCACCACTGAAGCGCCGCCATGCAGCAAACCAAATGGTTGATGCGTCCTTGCATCAACAGGCATCGTCGCTTCGAGATAATCATCACCGATTACGGTGAATTTGATCCCGATATGCGCCACCAGGGAGTTTTCCCCCATCGCATTCAGTGCTTCAAGCGTGATCGCACGTTTCCAGATTGCGGTCATGATATTAGGCTCCCAGCGTTGCGCCGCCGTCGACCACAATATCCTGCAGTATTACATGGCTGGCAAGATCCGATGCCAGGAACAAAATGTTGGCCGCGATCTCTTGTGGCTGCGCGATCTTACCCAGCGGGATCCCGAGCTTAAATTGATCCGGGTAGCCCTGGATCATCTGCTGCTCGCCCTCAGGGGTGTGCCACAGGCTGCGTTGCATCTCGGTATCGGTCGATCCCGGTGAAACAATGTTGCAGCGTACGCCGTACGGCGCCATTTCCAGACCCACGGTCAGGCACAGGCTGCGCAGCGCGGCTTTTGATGCACCGTAAGCCGACATGCCAAGGCGTGGTGCGTGTGCCGCATTGGAAGCCACGGTAACAATCGCACCAGCACGCTGAGCACGGAATACTGGTAACGTCTGCTGGAACAGGTTAAATGCCCCGCCAGCGTTGACGGTCAGGCACGCCTGCCAGTCTTCAAAGCTCAGCTCTTCAGTGGAACCTACGCGCAGAATACCCGCACCATTAACCAGAACATCAATGCGCGGGTGCGCAGCCAGTACCGCCTGGCAAACTTCTTTCACCTGCGCAGGATCGGCTACATTCATCTGATGGCAGGTGAATGGATAGGATTGATCGTGGAAACGTTGATCAAAACCGATCACCTGTGCGCCAGCGGCGTGAAACGCCAGCGCAGTGTGATAGCCAATACCCTGACCCGCGCCGGTTACCCAGACAGTTTTACCGCTAAAGTCCCAGGTCGCACTCATGCCTGTGGCTCCCGCGACAGCAGTGCCCACCAGCCATCAATGCTTGGGTTTTTCGCCAGGCTAACGAAATCGATATCTGCGTGCACCTGACGCCAGCGTGCGGCGAGCTGCATAACGCGTACGGAATCGAGACCGTAGTCGATCAGATTTTCATCATCTTCCGGCACATCATCATCTTCCAGCAGAGGCAGCACCAAAGCGCGCAGTTCATCTTTGCTCTGCGGCAGCGGGATCAGATCGGCCGTCATGACCACTTTTCCACTGCGACCTGCGGTATAAGTCAGCGCCATCATGTGTTCTTCACGGCTGAAATCAGCCAGCGCATCAGCCACCATAAACGGCTGAATATCACGCATGAAGGCATCAGTTGCCGTCGTCAGACAGCCAATGTGGGCATAAACACCGGTAATGATCAGCTGATCGCGACCGGTTTCTTTCAGGATCGATTCCAGCGGCGAGCGGCGAAATGCGCTGTAACGCCATTTCGTCAGAACCTGATCGTCTGCATCCGGTGCCAGGGCATCAACCACTTTCTGCTGTTCAGGGTGCTTGTTGATCCCCGGTCCCCACATGTCGTTCAGCAGGGCGCGATCTTCATCACTTTGCTCGTTAGGCTGCGCGGTGTAGAACACCGGAATGCCCTGAGCTTTGCAGTAGCTGCGCAGGCGAGCGATGTTCTCAACCACCTGATTCACCAGCGGGCTGTCCTCACCCCAGAAGTTCAGGAAGTAGTTCTGCATATCATGGATCAGCAATGCAGCACGTTGAGGTTCTACCACCCACTTCACCTTGTTAGTGGGTAACTCAGCAGCAGTCGGCAGTGAATAAGACGTCAGTTTTGGAATAGCCATAAAATCTCCGGAAACGATCAGGCTTGAGCCTGTTGATCGGCAAGTTGTTGGCGCAGAAGCTTTTTATCAACCTTACCGACCGGGGTCAGCGGCAATGCATCTACAAAAGTAATACGATCGGGCAGCTTAAATTCTGCCACGCCTAAATCACGCAAATGACGACGTAAGGCAACAGCTTTCACTGGCTGGCTGACCACAAGGATCGCACAGCTTTTTTCGCCCATCAGTTCATCAGTGATCGAAACCAGCGCCGCGTGGATCACATCCGGGTGGCGTTGCAGCAGGTTTTCGATCTCTTCGGCGGCAATCTTCTCGCCGCCACGGTTAATCTGATCTTTCTCGCGGCCTTGAACAGTGATGTTACCGGCTGCGTTGATCTCGATCAGATCGCCCGAGCAGTAGAACCCTTCGCTGTCAAAGCTGCTGGCGTTGTGTGCTGGGCTGTTAAAGTAGCCACGGAAAGTGTAAGGCCCGCGTGTCATCAGGCGGCCTGTGGTGCCTTCCGGCAGTGGATGACCATTTTCATCGGCAACCCAGACTTCATCATCCGGGGAGATTGGACGCCCTTGGGTGGTCAGGATGGTCTGCTCATCGTCATCAAAACGCGTGTAGTTGACCAGCCCTTCCGCCATACCGAACACCTGCTGTAGCTGGCAGCCCATTTCACTCTGGATGCGGCGTGCAACGCTTTCACTCAGCTTCGCGCCGCCAACCTGGATGCGTTGTAATGAAGCCAGCTGTGCATTGCTGCCCCACTCGGCGATGGTCTGTAACCACAGGCTCACCGCAGGTGGGACCAGGCCGGTATCCGTTACCTGATGTTTTTCGATCAGTGGGAAACAGAGTGTTGCGCTCGGGTCGGCCGCAAGGATCACCTGGCCGCCGGCATAGAATACGCCCAGCGAACCTGGTGAACTCATGGCAAAGTTGTGCGCAGCGGGCAGGGCAATCAGATAGCGCGTATCGGCATTAATCAGGCAGATATCGTCACTGGCACGAATGCTGTAATAGTAGTCATTGTGCGTACGAGGGATCAGTTTTGGTGTGCCGGTACTGCCACCTGAAAGCTGGAAAAAGGCCACTTCATCCGCTGGCGTTGGTGTTGCAATGTAGCCCGTCGCGGTTTCTGTTTTCAGTGTTTCCAGTGCGTTTTCATGTTCACCATCATTACGCAGGATCACGCTGTGGATGGCCGGTGCAGCCTGGCACAGCGTATCGATAAAGCTGTTGTCCTGGAAAAGAGCATGCTGGCGGTCGGCAATCAGCAGCGTAGGGGCAATCTGACTGGCATAGGCGGTCAATTCGGTGCGCTGGTGGCTGAACAGCGCATACACAGCGGCAACCCCTAATTTGAACAGCGCAAACTGCGTCACGTAGAGATCGGCTACGTTGCCTAACTGCACCAAAGCAGTATCGCCGTGCTTAACACCACGACGCAGCAGCGCAGCGGCGAGATTGTCGCTCTGCTCTGCCATCTGGCGATAACTCAGCACCAGATCGCCATCAACGACGGCGGTAGCATCATTGGTTTTATGGCGCTCAAGGATGTCGGTCAGCGGTAAATCCAGCCAGTAACCTTTTTCACGGTAGCGTGCGGCGAGGTCATCTGGCCAGCGAGTGTAGGGAACAGTCATGAGTTTTCCTTTATTGCAATCCAAAGGCGCGCAGCATGGTATCGAGTTTTACGCCCGTTTCACGCCATTCAGATTCTGGCTGTGAGTCAGCCACAATGCCTGCGCCGGCAAACAGTCTGACGCGATTGCCGTGTACGGTGCCACAGCGGATAGTCACTACCCACTCACCGTTGCCTTCGGCATCACACCAGCCGACAATGCCGCCAAACAGTTGGCGTTCGAACGGCTCAAGCTGCTGAATCAACTGCATAGCCTGCTGATGCGGGAAACCGCTTAATGCAGGCGTTGGATGCAGCAAGCAGGCCAGTGATAGCGCATTGTCTTGTGGGTCTTTGGCGGTGCCATCAATTTGAGTTGCCAGGTGCCATAGCGTTGCCGTGGTGATCAGCTCCGGCGTATAAGGCACAGAAAGCTGGCTACTGCGCGGCTGCAATACATCACGCATGGCATCGGTCACTAGCTTATGCTCGTGGCGATCTTTGCCTGAGTTCATCAGCGTTTCACCGGAAGCGCGGTCGCTGGCTTCATCTTTTTCCCGCCGTGCCGAACCGGCTAACGGGCATGAGCTGAATGCGGCTCCCTGCTTACGAATCATTAATTCCGGGCTGGCACCTAACAGCACGCCTCCCTGCGGTAATGGCAGGTGGAAGTGATAGCTGTTCGGGTTTTGAGCCAGCACACGCTGCATCAGCGCTGCGCTGTCGACCGGATTCTGCGTGACGATGTCCATTAAGCGCGACAACACCACTTTCTCTGGCTCGCCACGTTTGATGGTTGCGACGGCATCAGCCACCATGCCGGTAAAGCGATCGTGCTCCGGCACGGCGGTTCTCCGCGTGACTTCGGGCAACGGCGCATGATTTACCGGCAGGCCTGCCAGCAGATCGGCACGGTTGAACTTGCGCGAAGACTCGGGAATAAACAGAGCCGCCGGTTCGTTAACATCAAAAGGAATCGCCCCAACCACAACCGGGTTTTCGATTCCTTGCTGCTTTGCAGCAGCGAAATGTTGACGCAATTGTTGCTGGAAGTTTCCTTGTAACAACGCCCCATCCGTGACCGGATTGGTTAACGTCGTGAAACAACCTTGTGTGGCAATACTTTGCCAGGGAGAGGTAAAAACAAACCCACGGCAGAGCGTGGAATAATCCTGTAGCCAGGCATTTTCAAACGTTGAAGTGTCCACCATAATCACATCCATTGAATGATAAGTTAATTAATAATGATTATCATTTTTATTGTGGTTCTGTAAGCTACGACGAACCGTATTTGGTGTCAACAAAGCGCAGTGATTTTCTCTGCGTTTGCCCGGCAATTCAGCGCAATCCGTGTATGCCTTGTCCCGATAAAACGATGGAATAATCTTATGTTTAAACGTAGTTTTCTGGCGATCTGTGCCACGCTTTTGTTTTGTCTACAGTTGGTTAGCCAAAATGCCTGGGCCGAGGGTTCCTGGCCGCGTACCCTTGAAGGCACGAATGGCAAAATTACCCTGCAAAAAGCACCACAACGTATCGTTTCTACCAGTGTGACTCTGACGGGCTCACTGCTGGCGATTGATGCACCGGTGATTGCCAGCGGCGCAACGGCACCGAACAGTCGCTTATCCGACGATCAGGGTTTCTTCCGCCAGTGGGGCGATGTGGCGAAGCAGCGCCATGTAAAACGGTTATACATTGGCGAGCCGAATGCGGAAGCGGTGGCGGCAGAAGCGCCCGACTTAATTCTGGTCAGCGCGACCGGCAATGACTCCGCGCTGAAGCTGGTTGATCAACTGTCGGCGATTGCGCCGGTATTGGTGGTGAACTATGACGATAAGAGCTGGCAACAGGTGGTCACAGAGTTAGGGGCAGCCACTGGGCATGAAGCCGAGGCTGCTGCAAAGGTCAAAGCTTTTGATGCGCGTGAAGCCGCACTGAAGCAGAAGCTGAAGCTACCGCCGCAGCCGGTTTCTGCGATGGTCTGGAACGGCAATGGTCGCGCGGTAAATCTGTGGACTGGCGAATCCGCTCAGGGGCAGTTACTGCAACAGTTGGGCTTCACGCTTGCTACTCCGCCTGCGAACTTGCAGGAAGGCCATAGCATGGGCAAGCGCAAGGATATCATCCAGCTTTCTGGTGAGAATATGGCCAGCGGGCTGAATGGAAAAACCTGGCTGCTGTTTGCCGCTGAGCCGCCGCAGGTCGCGAATGACGTGCTGAAAAATCCGTTTGTCTCCCAGACGGCTGCCGTGCAGCAAAAACAGGTTTATGCCCTGGGAGCGGATACTTTCCGTCTCGATTACTACAGCGCCAGTCATCTGCTGGATCGGCTCGAGCAGCTGTTTGTGAAGTAACATTTGATAGTGCGATGGGCTGACTCAACAGCCCATCACGCACAATCGGCGCAGGGAGTGCTCCGTTGTGTAAATTTCTTTATTCCTCCTCATGTTGCCCGCTAGCCGTGTTACCATACGGCGCAGAAAAATCCGATAACACGTCTCATTATCACACTGTTTTCAGGGTCGTTAACGCTATGCGCCAGCTTCGCGTAATGGCAGGCACAGGGATGCTGCTGTTACTTCTCATTGCTCTCAGTTTGATGCTGGGAGCCAAACCCATTCCTCTTGATCAGGTGTGGCACGCGCTCTCCGGCAACTGCAACAGCGCCGATTGCATCATCGTGCGTGATGCGCGTTTGCCGCGTACTTTGGCAGGCCTGTTAGCTGGCGTTTCGCTCGGCCTGGCTGGCGCGTTGATGCAAAGCCTGACGCGCAACCCGTTGGCCGACCCCGGTATTCTCGGGCTGAATGCTGGTGCCAGTTTCGCTGTTGTGCTGGGCATCGCACTGTTTGGTGCCGATTCGCCAGCAGGCTGGCTGGGTTTTGCTTTTAGTGGCGCGCTGATCGCGGCATTACTGGTGGCATTAACCGGCGCAATGGGCGGAGGACGAGTGAATCCGGTACGGCTCACCCTCGCAGGTGTTGCGCTTGGTGCGGTACTGGAAGGGCTGACGTCTGGCCTGTCCCTGATGAACCCAGATATTTACGATCATCTGCGCTTCTGGCAGAGCGGTTCGCTGGATATCCGCGATTTCACTGTGCTACGCACCCTGGCTCCGGCGGCGCTGGTTGGCGTTGTGCTGTCGCTGTCGCTGGCCCCGGCACTGAATAGCCTGAGCATGGGCGGCGACATGGCAACGGCGTTGGGGACGCGCGTGTTGCGCACTCAACTGACCGGGCTGGTGGCTGTTGCGCTGCTGAGCGGCACGGCCACAGCGGCTGTTGGGCCAATCGCGTTTATTGGCTTGATGACGCCTCATTTTGCTCGTTGGTTGGTTGGGCAAGATCACCGCTGGCAGCTTCCTGCCACACTCCTCATTACCCCGGTTCTGCTGCTGGCAGCGGATATTGTTGGTCGTGTGTTGGTGCCGGGCGAACTGCGTGTCTCGATCATGACCGCCATGATTGGCGCGCCGGTCATGATTATTCTGGTACGCAGCAAAATCGGGAGGCCGCAATGAGCCGTCAAGCATGGTTGCACGCCAGTTGGCTGCTGGTGGCTAGCCTGGTGTTGCTGTTTCTCGGGGTGACGCGTGGCACGCTATCCATCAGTGCCAGCGAAATATGGCAACTGATTCACGGTGAGGCGGCGCGTAACGTGCAGCTCATCGTCCTTGAGTGGCGGCTTCCGCGTGTGCTCATGGCGCTGCTGATTGGCGCAGCACTGGGCGTGAGCGGGGCGATTTTTCAATCGCTACTGCGCAACCCACTCGGCAGCCCGGATATTCTCGGCTTCAACACCGGCGCGTACAGTGGTGTGCTGATTGCGCTGGTGCTGTTCCAGCAAGATATTCAGGGAATGACGCTGGCTGCGTTGGTGGGGGGCGTCATTACCGCTGCGGTGGTGTATTTGTTTGCCTGGCGGCGCGGTGTCGAAACCTTCCGTTTGATTATTGTTGGCATCAGTGTTCGGGCGCTGTTGATGGCACTTAATAGCTGGCTAATCATCAGCGCTTCACTGGAGTCGGCACTCAGTGCCGGGTTGTGGAGTGCGGGTTCGCTCAATGGGATCACCTGGGCTAAAACGCCCCCGGTGATTGTGGCCCTGCTGCTGGCGCTGTTAGCCACAGCGTTGCTCTCGCGGCGGATGCGTCTGTTAGAGATGGGCGATGATACGGCTACCGCGCTGGGTGTGCCGGTTGAACGCAGCCGCCTGTGGTTGATGCTGATCGGCGTGGTGTTAACGGCCGCTTCAACCGCATTAGCCGGGCCTATTTCGTTTGTCGCGCTACTGGCCCCGCAAATTGCCCGTCGTCTTGGTGGCGGCGTGCGTGGTGCATTACCTCTGGCTGCACTCTGCGGTGCGCTGCTGCTGCTGGCCGCGGATTATGCTGCTCAACACTTCTTTTTACCGTATCAACTGCCGGTTGGGGTGATTACTGTCAGCCTCGGCGGGCTGTATCTGATTTTCCTGCTCGTAAGGGAGGCGCGACGCCAGTGAGTGAATTAACTGCCCGGTTACGTGGCGAGGGCATGACCCTCGGTTATGACAAGAAAATTGTGGCGCAGGATCTCTCAGTCACCATCCCGGATGGCGAGTTAACGGTGATTATCGGGCCAAACGCGTGTGGTAAATCGACGCTGTTACGCGCCCTGAGCCGTCTGGCATCACCCTTACAAGGGCAGGTCTGGCTGGATGGCGAGGCGATTGCCCGTTATCCCACCAAAGAAGTAGCCCGCCGTTTAGGGTTATTGCCACAAAGCTCACACGCCCCTGCTGGATTGAGCGTTAGCGACCTGGTCGCGCGTGGCCGCTATCCACATCAGACCCTGTTTGGTCGCTGGCGAGAGGAAGATGAGGCCGCAGTACAACAGGCGATGGAGGCCACTGGCGTTGCCGATCTGGCGGAACAGAGTGTGGACACACTCTCTGGCGGTCAGCGTCAGCGGGTGTGGATCGCCATGGTGTTAGCACAACAGACACCTTTGCTGCTGCTGGATGAACCCACGACCTGGCTGGATATCACCCATCAGATTGAGCTGCTGGAACTCATGCAAGACCTGAATCGTCAGCATGGTCGTACGTTGGTGGTGGTGCTGCATGAACTGAATCATGCCTGCCGTTACGCAACCCACTTAATTGCCATGCGAGGCGGGAAAATCCTTGCCGAGGGCAAACCGAAAGAGATTGTGACGCCCGAATTGATTGAGGCGGTTTATGGTTTGCGCTGTGTGATTGTTGATGACCCGGTGGCTGGCACTCCGATGATTGTGCCGTTAGGTCGAGAAGGTTAAGCAAAGGGGCGCTTTCTGCGCCCCTTATTTTCAGAATTTCGCCAGCAGTTTCTGGAGCAATGGACCAATCTGCTCAAACATTCGTGGTGAAATAATATCAACGTGTGCGCAGTCCAGCGGCCAGATCTCCAGTTCGCCAACCCATGGTGCCCAGGCACGGCGTGCATCCTGGCCTGGCTGTAGGGTTTGCAGCGCAGAGAACAGCGTAGCGCGGCCATTGAAACGGGTACTGCGCGCGGTCGCTAGCAGACGCACCGAGCTGGCGTAGTTGGCTTCAATGGTGTTGAACATCGCCTCCATGCCTTCTCCAGCCTGCGCGCGTTGTGCCGCAACAAACTGCTCACGCTCACGGTTCACTTCATCAAGCACCGCCGGGTCCAGCACATTCTCACCGCGCTTTTCATCCCAGTTTTGCGTCTCTGGCGGCCAGGTATCCAGCAGGCCGAGGAACGCCACTTCTTCACCTAAAGCTTCAAGGCGAGCAGCAATGCCCTGTGCCAGCGTTCCGCCGAGTGAGTAGCCGATGAAGTAGTAAGGGCCATGTGGCTGCACGCTGCGCAGTGTTTGTAGGTGCGCTTCGCACACGTCATCCAGATGTTGGGCCTGATGCAACGGACTGGTGGCATCCGGTGACTGAATACCCACCAGTGACCAGCGGCTGTCCAGATAGCGTTGCAAGATGCTGAACTGCCAGGCAAAACCAGAAGCAGGATGGAAGCAGAACAGGGTCGGCCCGTTGCCGGTACGCAGCGGCAGCACGGCTTCAAATCCAGCACGGCTGCTGGCGGGTTCATCACTGCTCAGCAAACGCGCCAGCTTCTCTACGCTGGCTGCTACCATAATTTGCCCGACAGAGACCGGTTGTTGCAGTTCACGCCGTAGCTGGGCAGCAAGGCGCATCGCCAGCAGGGAGTGACCGCCGAGGGCAAAGAAATCATCCTCTGCGCTCACTTGTTCTCGCTCCAGCAATCTGGCGAAGGCATTAGCCAGCATGGTTTCCAGGCCCGGACGTGGTTCACGGCCAGCGGACGCGGCTTGCGCCTGCGGCAACGGTAGCGCACGGCGGTCGAGTTTACCGTTGCTGCTCAGTGGGAAGGTCTCTAACTGCACAATCGCTACCGGCACCATATGTGCAGGCAGGCGTTCGGCCAGAGCGGTGCGGAGGTTTTCACTCTCAACCGCATAGTCCGCAATCACGTAACCCACTAACTGGCGCGCATCGCCTTGCTGGCTGTGTTGATCGCCCAACACCACCGCATGCGTTACCGCTTGTTGAATGCCGGGTAAATCCGCCAGCGCGTGATCAATTTCATTCAGTTCAATACGCTGACCGCGAATTTTCAGCTGATCGTCGCTGCGTCCGAGGTATTCCACCGCACCGTTAGGCAGCCAACGGGCGACATCACCTGTCCGGTACATGCGGCTGCCTTTACCAAAGGGATCGGCGACAAAGCGGCTGGCGGTGAGATCGGGGCGATCAAGATAACCGTGAGCCAGTTGAATACCGGTGAGGTAGAGATCACCCGCGACACCCGGAGGCACGGGCTGTAAGCGGTTATCCAGAATGCGCAGGCCGGTGTTCCATACCGGGAAACCGATCGGCACGCTGGCCCCGGTGACTGCGGCCAGCTCCGGGCCATAAGCCGGATAGTAGCTGACATCCACGGCGGCCTCGGTTGGGCCATACAGATTATGCAGCGGCACCTGAGTCAGCTGCTCCCACTGGCGGCACAAATCCGCGGGCAGCGCTTCACCACTACAGAAAACGCGGCGCAGACTGGCACAGCTGCTGCTCTCTTCAAGCGCGGCAACAAACGCGGCCAGCATTGAAGGCACGAAGTGGGTGGTGGTGACGCGATACTGTTTAAACAGGGTTTGCAGGGCTTCCGGATCACGATGTGCTTCCGGCGGAGCCATCACCAAGCGGGCACCGACGATCAACGGCCAGAAAAACTCCCACACGGAGACATCAAAGCTGCTCGGGGTTTTTTGCAACACGACATCATCGGCGGTGAGCGGGTAGTGATCCTGCATCCAAAGCAGTCGGTTAACAATCGCTTCATGGCCGACCAGCACCCCTTTAGGACGCCCGGTGGAGCCGGAAGTATAAATAATGTAAGCACCATCCTGTGGCTGAGGTGCTTCCAGCGGCGCTGGGGTGGCGCAAACGGGCTGTAGCTCAGCATAGAAAAGCGGCGTTACGTTGCTGATTGCAGCAAAACGGCTAGCCAACGCCGGGCTGGTGATCAGACGTTTTGGCGCGGCATCTTCCAGCATCAGTGCCAGACGATCGTCCGGGTAACCGGTATCCAGCGGCAAGTAGGCGGCACCTACGCTGACAATCGCCTGCAGCGCCAGCGACAGGAAAATCGAACGCGGTAGCGCCACTGCCACGATATCCCCGCGATTGACGCCTGCGGCTCGCAGCTGCTGTGCCAGCGCCGTGACCTGCTCCTGCATCTGCTGGTAATTGAGGCTATGCTGGGAATCCGCCAGGGCCGGTGCCAACGGCGTGCGCTGAGCCTGTTGCTGTAACAGGCTGGCCAGCGTTTCGGCCGGGATTGGATGTGCCGTGTGGTTGATCTCCGCTAACTGCTGGTGCTCAGGCACGGTGAGCAGGTCCAGCTCGCCACCCGCAAGGCCAGGATCGCTGGCCAACTGAGCCAACAGGAGGTCAAAGCGGCTGGCGTGCTGTTGCAGGGTGTCGAGACGATAACGCTCGGCATTCGCCAGCAGCTCAAGGGTTAAGTCACCTTGCTCACTGATGTAGATAGCGATTTCAAGATCCCGCACCGGTCCAGAGGCGAGTTGGTGGGTGATGCCCGGCACGCCGTTGAAATCCAGCTGGTAGTCAAACATCTTCAGGTTGATCACCGGGCCATACAGCGGATCGTTATCCCCCAGGCGGCCAAGATCGCGCTGTACCAGCTCTGCATCATAGCGTTGATGGCGGCGCATCTTTTTCACTTCAGCGGCCAACTGCGCGGCCAACACATTCAGTGGCTGAGCCGGGTCGTAATGAACTGCCATCGGCAGCACATTAATCACCGGGCCCGTCGCGCAGAGTGCGGCAGAGCCAATACGGCGCATAAAGATAAAGCCCGCGGCGAAGTCATTTTGCCCGCTCAGACGCGCCAGCCAGAGTGCCACCAGGGCAAAGGCGCTGTCAGCGGCACTGAGCTGATGTTGCTGCATATGGCGACTCAGCGCGTGGAAGTTGTAGCTGTCCAGCGTCAAGGTATGGCGCAACAGATCGGTAGATGCGCTCTGACCTGCCAGCGGCAGCGGGGAGAGCGAGGCTGGCGTTGGCAACGCCGCGCCTTTTTCCCGCCAGAAATCACGATCGCGGCTGAAAGAGGGGGAATCCTGATAACGCTGGTACTCTTCAACCACTTCCCGGAAAGGAATGAAGGGAGAGGGCTCAGGGAGTTCCTGACGGCAGAGCGCGGTATAAAGGTTGGCGATACGGCGCGTGAGGGCGGTAAAACTAAAGCCGTCCACCACCAGATGATGGTAGCGCTGATACCAGAACCAGTGCTGTTCATCCAGCCGGAACAGAATGTGTTGCCACAGCGAAGCGCCGCTCAATACACGGAGATTACCCGCCATATCCCGCTGCATCTGCTGCCGTGCTGCGGCAACAGGGTCACTTTCATGGCGTAAATCGACGACTTCCGCTGGGCTAAACGTCTGCGGTTGTGGCCATTGAATCGGATCGCCTTCTTCTTCACCAAAGGCCATATTCAGGGTGTCTGCTTCCTGCATCCCCGCAATAATTGCCTGTTTCAGCGCTTCGCTATTCAGTTCACCTTGCAGCTCAATAAAGTGCGCTACCGCATAGGCATTAGGGTGTTTTGAGAGTTGATCGGCGATCCAGATACCTGGCTGCGCGGCCACCAGTGGCATGGCCTCTGTGGTCTTAACGGATGTTTCTGCCATAAGTGTCTCAGACATGTTCGCCCCGCTCAGTTGCGGCTACGGTTGGGCGAATATCGCGCCAGTTTTCATTCAGCCACGCAATACATGCGGACTGCGGCTGCGGGCCAAACACCGCTTGCCATCCTGAGGGTACGGTATTAAAGCTCGGCCACAGGCTAAATTGGTGCTGCGGGTTTTGCACCACGTAACAATCCTGCTCAGGATTGTCGAAAGGATTAAGTTGTTGCATTGCAAGACTCCTGCCCACCAAAAACGGGTGAGATTACTGAGTTAGCGTGTTTGCCACATTGCTTTCAGTCCATTGAGCAAACCACCGCGCCAACAGAGCGCATCGTGGCCGCCTTCTACGGGTTGATAGCTAACCGAATGCCCGGCAGCCGTCAAATAATGTTCTAGCAGTTCATTAGCCTGAATAATCAGGTGTTCGCGTCGGCCTGCTTCCAGCCAGAAACGCAACGGTTCCGGCTGAAGTAACCCCTGCTCGAGCTGATCTAACAGCCAGCCGTGGGCATTACCGCGTGCGGGCCACCAGAAGGACCCGGATAAACTGATTGCGGCACCAAAAGTGTGCGGCCAGTGCAGTGCGGCATAAACCGAAGCTAGCCCACCGAAGCTTTGGCCGGACACCACGGTGGAATCCGCACTTTGCCGATAGGGGGCGATCTGCGCCACCTGTGGCAGTAACTCTTCCTGCACGGCTTGCCAAAACTCAGGGTTGCACGGCAGTTCGCGGCTGCGGTGCTCACGGTCGATGATATCGATCATCACGTACACCGCAGGAGGCAGTTCGCCGTTATCGGTCAGCTGCTGTAGCGGCCAGGCGATGGGCATGCTGTTAGCCCAGAATTGCCCATCCAGCAGGATCGCCAGAGGGCGGTCATGGCTGGCATCACCGGTAGTATGAATCCACACCGAACGGCGGTTATTGAGGCGTTCACTCTCCCAACAGATGTGTTGCAACGCCATGTGCGGCGCGCGGCCTTCGTCAACGGCCTGCCAGACCTGCTGATCCGGGGCTTGCGGCAGATGCAGTGGGGAAACGCCCATCCCACGTCCACCAGACCAGGCGCGCAGTGGATTCAAGGCATCGCTCTGTGCGGTCGGGAATTTATTGCGCCACCAGTCACGCAGGCTGTGCATGTCAGGCTGTCCCTGAAACAGTGGCGTTTCGCGATCGGGCATCAGGCAGTAACTGCCGCGCCACGTCGAAGGAAGCTGCGTTTGCCAGTACCAGACATCCGTCTGTGGCAGATGCGACAGAGAAACGGGGGCGGCTCGCTGGTGGTGATCGGTGACGCCCGTGATATTGATCCAGACATGGCGAGTGGAAGAGGTGCGTTCATCGCCCTCGGGGTCGCGCCAGAAGAAGGTAACCTGACAATGGCCATCAACACCCGCTTCAATATAGGGGATGCCAAGTGCTTGCTGATTTTCCCACCAGGCGTCAGAGCCCGTTTCTTTATTAAACAACGTCATTGTGCCATCGGTCTGATTACATGCCATGAGAAGTTCCATGAATGTTAGAAGTAATACTATTGATAATTATTTTCGTTTGCAATAGGGTGTTTCCGCTTGATGGGGATGCACCCATGCGCCTTCCGTCACATTGCCCCCAGAGGGCGATGTTATCGCAGGGAGTGGCCGCCAAGGCCCGCTGTGTGCATGAAAGTATGTACAATATCTTTCAACACCGGTGCGACAGCAGTTAACGCTTTTTTACATCTGCTGGCAAACCAGGGACGAGAATAATGAAAACGTTATCACCTTTGGCCTGTGCCATTTTTATGGCAACAGCCATTCCTTGCGCAGTCAGCGCAGCAGAAACACCAGCGGATAAAACCAACAGCGAAGACAATACTCTGGTCGTCACTGCGGCGCAGCAGACACTCCAGGCACCTGGCGTTTCCACCATTACAGCCGATGAAATTAAGAAACATCCGCCTGCACGCGATGTCTCGGAGATCATCCGCACCATGCCGGGGGTTAACCTGACCGGGAACTCCACCAGCGGTCAGCGCGGTAATAATCGCCAAATCGATATTCGCGGTATGGGGCCGGAAAATACCCTGATTCTGATTGATGGCCTGCCGGTCTCAAGCCGTAACTCTGTGCGATTTGGCTGGCGCGGTGAGCGCGATACTCGTGGTGATACCAGTTGGGTGCCACCGGAGATGATCGAGCGTATTGAAGTTATTCGTGGGCCTGCCGCCGCGCGTTATGGCAACGGTGCAGCGGGCGGGGTGGTGAATATCATCACCAAAAAAGAGACCGGGCAGTGGCACGGCTCATGGGATAGCTACTACAACATCCCTGAACATAAACAAGAGGGTGCCACTAAGCGCACCAACTTCAGCTTGTCAGGCCCGTTGGGCGATGACTTTAGCTTCCGTTTATATGGTGGTTTAGCGAAGACGCAGGCAGATGCGCAGTTTATTAATGAAGGCCATCAGTCATTGCGTACCGGGGCTTATGCCACCGCCATCCCTGCGGGGCGAGAAGGTTCTGAAAATAAAGATATCAACGCGTTACTGCGCTGGGCATTCGCGCCACGTCAGGCTTTAGAGTTTGAGGCAGGCTATAGCCGTCAGAATAACCTCTACGCTGGCGATACGCAGAATACCAACACCAGTGCGCTGGTGCAGAGCATGTATGGAAAGGAAACCAATCGTCTGTATCGCAACAACTTTGCGCTGACGTGGACCGGTGCGTGGGACAGTGGCATCAGCTCACGCACCTATGCGCAGTACGAAAAAACACGTAACACGCGAATGAATGAAGGGTTGGCCGGTGGGACAGAAGGGATCTTCTCTGACGACGGCTTCTCGAATATCCAACTGGAAAACATCCTGCTGCACAGTGAAGTCAGCGTGCCGTTTGAGTGGCTGGTCAATCAAACCGCGACGCTGGGTACCGAATGGAACCAGCAGCGCATGAAAGATCTCGCTTCTAATACGCAATCCATGCTGGGCGGCGCGATCCCTGGCATCGACAGCACCAACCGCAGCCCTTATACCCAGGCTGAGATCTTCTCGCTGTTTGCTGAAGACAATATGGAGTTGACGGACTCCACCATGCTGACCCCGGCGTTACGCTTTGATCATCACTCGATCGTCGGCAATAACTGGAGCCCGTCACTGAATTTGTCGCAGGGCCTGGGAGATGACTTCACGCTGAAGCTGGGCATTGCCCGTGCTTACAAAGCGCCAAACCTCTATCAAACCAACCCGAACTATGTGCTGTATAGCCGTGGTCAGGGCTGTGCTGCAAGTACCGGCGGGTGCTATCTGGTGGGGAACCCGGACTTAAGCGCTGAGCACAGTATCAACAAAGAAGTCGGCATTGAGTGGAAGCATGACGATTATCAGGCGGGTATCACCTGGTTCCGTAATGATTATCGCAACAAGATTGAAGCGGGTTATCTGCCAACCGGCGTGTCGAGTACTGGCTTAACAGACGTGTATAAGTGGGAAAACGTACCAAAGGCGGTGGTCGAGGGGCTGGAAGGCACCTTTAACATGCCATTCTCTGATACGGTAATGTGGACCAATAACCTGACCTACATGCTGCAGAGTAAGAATAAGGAGACGGGCGATCGTCTGTCGATCATTCCAGACTACACGCTGAACTCCAGCTTGAGCTGGCAGGCAACGCAGGATCTTTCACTGCAAACCACGCTGACCTGGTACGGTAAGCAGGTGCCGAAGAAGTACAACTATAAAGGCCAGCCAGTGACCGGCAGTGAGACCGATCAGGTCAGCCCCTATACGTTAGTGGGGATGAGCGGGACTTATGAGGTGAATAAATACGCGAGCGTCACGCTGGGTATAGATAACCTGTTCGACAAACGTCACTTCCGCGAAGGCAATGCGCAAACCACCGGGAATGCTCAGACCGGTGCTTATATGTATGGCGCGGGGGCGAATACCTACAACGAGTCGGGCCGGACTTACTACATGAGTCTGAATACGCACTTCTGATGAAACCAGCCCGCTGTGATAGCGGGCTGTTTTTTTGTGTGGGGTCGATCAGTTGTTTTGGTAGATATCGCGGTACAGGCGGCTTTCGAAACGCACCAGCGGGATGCGGCGTGTTTTTTGATCCTGTGGCGGAACAGCATAGCCAGAGAGATACTGAACAAAGGCCAGGCGTGCGCCGCTGGCGGTGGTGATAAAGCCCGCGAGGTTATAAACACCCTGCAATGAACCGGTTTTCGCCGAGACTTTGCCATCCACGCCTGCTTCGTGCAGACCACCACGATATTGCAATGTACCGTCATAGCCCGCGCGCGGCAGCATGGAAATAAAGTCCAGCGTCTGGTCATTCTTCGCAATAAACTGCAACGCTTGCATCATGGTGGTAGGGGAGACCAAATCATGGCGTGACAGGCCGGAGCCATCCACCTGGATCGAGTTGCCCATATCGACACCGGCTTTCTCTTTCAGAATTCGGCGTACCGCGTCAGAACCTGCACGGAAAGTACCTGGAACGTTGAAGTAGTGATGACCAATCGTACGGAACACCGTATCGGCAATCATATTGTCCGACTTTTTCAGCATGGTATGCAGCAGGTCGTGCAACGGAGCCGATTGCGTTGAAGCCAGAACAGTGCCGGGTTCCGTGACCAGCGGCTGACGCAGCAGATGGCCACTGTAATCAATCCCGGCTTGCTTTAGCTCATCACGCAGAATCTCTCCTGCCCATGCGGCCCCATCCTGTACGGCAAAGGCCAGCGGCAGAGGCTCCGAGCGCTGGCGCATACAGCCAGTCAGGGTGTAGCGGTTTAGCTCGCCTGGGACGACATCCAGCTCGCAATATTGTCCTTCTCCGCTATTTGGTGCCAGCGTGCGGACCTGGCTGTACATGTGCGCCGGATAGTAAGAGGCGATGCGCACAAAGGCGTTCTGTCCTGCCTGTTTGGCACTGTAGAGCGAAACGGAGAAACAGTTTTTGTCGACAATTGCGGCACCTGGTGGGGCGCTGAAGCACTCCGTCAGGTCATTCCACGGCCAGCCTGGCGCTTCATCATGGGAAGCGAAGACGGAGGTATCGATGACCAGATTGCCCTTGATATGGTTGATGCCCTGTTTTTTCAGCGCGGCGACCATATTGCGCAGACCCTGGCGACTCAGGGTGGGATCGCCAGCAAAGCGTGCGACCAAATCCCCATTCAGGGTGCCATCGCTGACTGCGCCGTGGGTTTCAAACGTGGTTTGAAAACGGAAATCGGCCCCCAATTCCAGCAGAGCGGCGAGCGCGGTAAAGACTTTCATGGTACTGGCAGGAAGGGCCATCTGCGAGCCGTGATAATCCACCACGGGTGTGGGGGCGCCAATTTTCTGCACCAGCAACGCCAGGTTGGTACCATCAGGCAGATACTGCATGTATTCCTCAACAGGCGCGGCCTGCGCCTGCAGCATAAATGCACAGGTTAATCCGGTAACAAGTCGTGAAAATCGCATAATCTCGCGTTAACTAGCGGGTGAAGGCGACAATACTACGTTGCCGGGTGGTAGAAAGTAAACGATGACCCACAGGGAACTCTGGGGTAAAATACGTATCAAATTGCAAAACCATTACTTGACCTGGACACAGTCTCCGGGTCAGGTTCTTTTTGCTTGCAAAACGTGGTAATGCGCCGCAGAACGCCATTTTCTGCAGTCACCGGTCAGGATGACACTGTTAAATAGATGACGAGGAGATAACATGAGTCTGAATCAGATTCCGATGACGTTACAGGGCGCTGACAAGCTGCGCGAAGAACTGGAAGAGCTGAAAACTGTCAAGCGCCCGCGCATCATTGCATCTATCGCTGAGGCCCGTGAGCACGGCGATTTGAAAGAGAACGCGGAGTACCATGCTGCGCGTGAAGAACAGGGTTTTTGTGAAGGGCGCATTCAGGAAATTGAAGCTAAGCTCTCCAATGCCCAGGTGATTGATATCACCAAAATGCCAAAGTCAGGTCGCGTCATTTTTGGTGCCACCGTTAAAGTGGTTAACGTGGATACCGACGAGGAGTTCACTTACCGCATTGTGGGTGATGATGAAGCTGACTTTAAGCAAAATCTGATTTCGGTTAACTCACCGATGGCGCGTGGCCTGATTGGCAAAGAAGCCGATGATGTGGCTATTATTAAAACGCCTGGCGGGGATGTTGAATACGAAGTCCTGCATGTGGAATACCTGTAACAGGGACAAAGTGTCGCAGCAATACTGGACACAATTGTAAAGACGGGTAAAAGGCCGCACTGCGGCCTTTTATCCTCTGCGAGCACATGGCAATTTCAATTGCCGGCAACGCAGAATTAGCGTGGCAGTGAGATCTTTTTTTCTTGTGTTGGACGATACAGTACCAGCGTTTTACCGATGACTTGCACGTTGCAAGCGCCGGTTTCGCGGACGATCGCTTCAACAATCAGCTGTTTAGTCTCACGCTCTTCAGCAGCGATTTTCACCTTGATCAATTCATGATGATTTAACGCTAGCTCGATTTCGGCCAGCACGCCTTCAGTCAGGCCATTACCGCCTAACATCACCACCGGGTTAAGGTGATGGGCAAGGCCTTTCAGGTGCTGTTTTTGTTTGTTACTCAGATTCATCGTATTTTTTGCTTACTCAGGGATTGAAAACGGTTCATTCTACCGCCATCTCCGGGTTATAGCCAAATTAACGCAACCCATTGCGCGCGGATTTATCGCTACGATGAGCAATTAGTTGGAAAAATTATGACCGGTAAGAAGCGTTCAGCCAGTTCCAGTCGCTGGTTACAGGAACACTTTAGCGATAAATATGTGCAGCAAGCACAGAAAAAGGGGTTGCGTTCGCGCGCCTGGTTTAAACTTGAGGAAATACAGCAGGGTGACAAGCTTTTCAAACCCGGCATGACCGTGGTAGATCTGGGTGCTGCACCTGGAGGCTGGTCGCAGTATGTCGTAGAGCAAATAGGCGCAAACGGTCGCATTATCGCTTGTGATATCCTGCCGATGGACCCTATTGTTGGTGTTGACTTTTTGCAGGGCGATTTCCGTGAGGAAGCGGTGTTAGCCGCGCTGCTGGAACGAGTGGGCGACAAGAAAGTTCAGGTGGTCATGTCTGACATGGCTCCGAATATGAGCGGTACACCCGCTGTTGATATTCCCAGATCGATGTATCTGGTAGAGTTGGCGTTAGGGATGTGTAAAGACGTTCTCGCACCTGGCGGCAGCTTTTTAGTGAAAGTGTTTCAGGGAGATGGCTTCGATGAATACCTACGGGAAATTCGCTCCCTGTTTACGAAAGTAAAAATTCGTAAGCCGGACGCTTCGCGCTCTCGTTCGCGTGAAGTGTACATTGTAGCGACAGGGCGCAAACTATAACCAACTTCCCTGGCATCGCTGTCAGTACCGCAGCGATTCCATGTAACAAGGATATATAGTACCCTACGCTGTCTGTTAACACCGTTGTAATATGAGGTTAATCCCTTGAGTGACATGGCGAAAAACCTGATTCTCTGGCTAGTCATCGCGGTCGTGCTGATGTCAGTATTCCAGAGCTTTGGGCCCAGCGAGTCGAATGGCCGTAGGGTTGATTATTCAACCTTCCTGTCGGAAGTGAACCAGGATCAGGTCCGCGAGGCACGTATTAACGGGCGTGAAATTAACGTTATCAAAAAAGACAGTAATAAATACACGACCTACATTCCTGTCAACGATCCCAAGTTACTCGATAACCTGTTGACCAAAAACGTCAAAGTAGTAGGCGAACCACCAGAAGAACCAAGCCTGTTGGCTTCTATCTTCATCTCATGGTTCCCAATGCTGCTGCTGATTGGCGTGTGGATCTTCTTTATGCGTCAGATGCAGGGCGGCGGCGGTAAGGGCGCGATGTCCTTCGGCAAGAGTAAAGCCCGCATGTTGACCGAAGACCAGATCAAAACCACCTTTGCGGACGTAGCCGGTTGTGATGAGGCTAAAGAAGAGGTAGGTGAGCTGGTTGAATATCTGCGTGAACCGAGCCGCTTCCAGAAACTGGGCGGTAAGATCCCGAAAGGCGTCCTGATGGTCGGCCCTCCGGGTACGGGTAAAACGCTGCTGGCAAAAGCGATTGCCGGTGAAGCAAAAGTCCCATTCTTCACTATCTCCGGTTCTGACTTCGTTGAAATGTTCGTCGGTGTGGGCGCATCTCGTGTGCGTGACATGTTCGAGCAGGCGAAAAAAGCCGCGCCGTGCATCATCTTTATCGATGAAATCGATGCAGTAGGCCGTCAGCGTGGTGCTGGTTTAGGCGGTGGTCACGATGAACGTGAGCAGACGTTGAACCAGATGCTGGTAGAGATGGATGGTTTCGAAGGTAATGAAGGCATTATCGTTATCGCTGCGACTAACCGTCCAGACGTGCTTGACCCAGCGCTGCTGCGCCCAGGTCGCTTTGACCGTCAGGTTGTTGTAGGTCTGCCAGATGTGCGTGGCCGTGAGCAAATCCTGAAAGTGCATATGCGCCGTGTGCCGCTGGCAACTGACATTGATGCTGCGATCATTGCCCGTGGTACGCCTGGTTTCTCCGGTGCTGACCTGGCAAACCTCGTCAACGAAGCTGCTCTGTTTGCTGCCCGTGGCAACAAGCGTGTGGTCTCAATGGTTGAGTTTGAAAAAGCCAAAGATAAGATCATGATGGGTGCGGAACGTCGCTCCATGGTGATGACCGAAGCGCAGAAAGAGTCTACCGCTTACCACGAAGCAGGCCATGCGATTATTGGTCGTCTGGTGCCGGAACACGATCCGGTGCACAAAGTGACGATTATCCCGCGTGGACGTGCTCTGGGTGTGACGTTCTTCCTGCCGGAAGGTGATGCTATCAGCGCCAGCCGCCAGAAACTTGAAAGCCAGATCTCAACGCTGTATGGCGGTCGTCTGGCGGAAGAGATTATCTACGGTGCAGAACACGTTTCTACTGGTGCTTCTAACGACATCAAAGTGGCCACTAACCTGGCGCGCAACATGGTGACGCAGTGGGGCTTCAACGAGAAGTTAGGTCCGTTGCTGTACGCTGAAGAAGAAGGCGAAGTGTTCCTTGGTCGCTCTGTGGCGAAGGCGAAACACATGTCTGATGAAACAGCACGCATCATTGACCAGGAAGTTAAACACCTGATCGATAGCAACTACCAACGTGCTCGCGTTCTGTTGGGTGAAAACATGGACATTCTTCATGCGATGAAAGATGCGCTGATGAAGTATGAAACCATTGACGCACCACAGATCGATGACCTGATGGCCCGTCGTGAAGTGCGTCCACCAGCAGGTTGGGACGACTCCGGCAGCAGCAACTCTTCGGACAACAACGGCACGCCAAAAGCGCCACGTCCAGTTGATGAGCCGCGTACGCCGAACCCAGGTAATACTATGTCTGAGCAGCTCGATAAATAATCTGTCTGTTTAAACACAAACCCCGGCTGGTCCGGGGTTTTTTATATCCGCCATACCCGTAATTCTCCAGGAGTAACCCGCAATGCAGTTGTTCGCTCGCGATAGCCATCTCGATCTCTCTTTCCCACACGTGATGGGGATTTTGAACGTCACGCCAGATTCGTTTTCGGATGGTGGGACGCACAACTCATTGGTTGATGCGTTGACGCACACCAACGAGATGGTCAATGCGGGAGCAACAATCATTGATGTGGGCGGCGAGTCGACGCGACCAGGCGCGGATGAAGTCAGCGTGGAAGAGGAACTGGCGCGCGTCATTCCGGTGGTGGAAGCGATCGCGCAACGTTTTGAGGTCTGGATTTCAGTGGATACCTCAAAAGCCGAAGTCATTCGTGAAGCGGCTCGCGTGGGTGCGCATATCATTAATGATATTCGCTCACTCTCCGAACCGGGTGCGCTGGAAGCTGCGGCTGAAGTGCAGCTGCCTGTCTGCTTGATGCATATGCAAGGTGAACCGCGCACTATGCAGCAGGCCCCTGATTACCAAAACGTTCTCACTGAAGTGGATACTTACTTCGCTGCTCAGATTGCTCGCTGTGAAGCCGCTGGGATCAAAAAATCGAACCTGTTACTCGACCCCGGCTTTGGTTTCGGTAAGAATCTCAACCACAACTACGAACTGCTGGCCCACCTCAGTGATTTTCACCATTTCGGCCTCCCACTGCTGGTGGGAATGTCGCGTAAATCAATGATTGGTCAGTTGTTAAATGTCGGTCCTTCGCAGCGCCTGACGGGCAGCCTGACCTGTGCCGTGATTGCCGCTATGCAGGGTGCGCAGATTATTCGCGTGCATGATGTTAAAGAAACGGTCGAAGCGATGCGCATCGTCGAAGCGACGCGCAGAGCCAAAGGATAAGAACAGAGATGAGTAATCGTAAATATTTCGGAACAGATGGCATTCGCGGCACCGTGGGCCAGGTGCCTATCACGCCTGATTTTGTACTGAAACTGGGTTGGGCGGCAGGTAAAGTTCTGGCACGCCACGGCTCCAAAAAAGTCCTGATTGGTAAAGATACCCGCATCTCAGGGTATATGCTGGAGTCCGCTCTGGAAGCTGGGCTGGCGGCGGCAGGTTTATCTGCGGCGTTTACTGGCCCAATGCCAACCCCTGCTATTGCTTATCTGACGCGGACTTTCCGTGCAGAGGCGGGCATTGTCATCTCTGCTTCGCACAATCCTTTCGATGACAACGGTATCAAGTTCTTCTCGGCTGAAGGTACCAAGTTACCGGATGATGTCGAAGAGGCGATTGAACTGGAGTTGGAAAAACCGATTACCTGCGTTGAGTCCGCTGAACTTGGGCGTGCCAGCCGCATCGTTGATGCCGCCGGGCGCTACATTGAATTCTGTAAAGGCACGTTCCCTAGCGAACTCAGCCTGAATGGCCTGAAAATTGTGGTGGACTGCGCCAATGGCGCGACTTATCACATCGCACCAAACGTACTGCGTGAATTGGGTGCGCAGGTGATTGCTATTGCGATACAGCCTGATGGCATGAACATTAATAAAGAGTGTGGTGCCACCGACCTGCGCCTGCTGCAGCAGCGCGTTCTGGAAGAGAAAGCCGACCTCGGCCTTGCCTATGACGGCGACGGCGACCGCATCATGATGGTTGACCATCTTGGCCATAAAGTGGATGGCGACCAAATTCTCTACATCATTGCGCGTGAGGCATTACGTCAGGGCCAACTGCGCGGCGGTGTCGTCGGTACGTTAATGAGTAATATGGGTCTGGAGCTGGCATTGAAGCAGCTCGGCATTCCGTTTACGCGCGCCAAAGTGGGTGACCGTTACGTGCTGGAGAAGATGCAAGAGAAGGGGTGGCGTCTCGGGGCTGAGAACTCCGGGCATGTGATTCTGTTAGACAAAACCACCTCAGGCGACGGTATTGTTGCGGGTCTGCAAGTGCTCACCGCGATTGTCCGTAACCATATGAGCCTGCACGATCTGTGCATCGGCATGAAGCTACTGCCGCAGGTGCTGGTTAACGTACGTTTCAGCGGCGATAACGATCCGCTGGAAGAGGAATCCGTGAAGGTGGTGACCGCCGAAGTTGAAAAAACGCTGGCGGGACGCGGGCGTGTCTTACTGCGTAAATCGGGTACTGAGCCGCTGATCCGCGTGATGGTCGAAGGCGAAGATGAAGCCCAGGTGACGGCATTGGCGCACAAAATTGCCGATGCGGTGAAGGCAGTTTAAGCCCTGTTCTGGCGGGGAGCAGAAATGCAAACCGCCTGTAAAATCACCACGATGGCGTTTTTTTCTCCAATCAATGATTGAAGTGAAAATTGCACTTGCAGAGGTATGCGCCATTGGTTAGTATTCAGACCCGCTTCCGATGGGTGACAACGAGATCTCCCATCAATACTGGTTGAAGCTTTAACTGTACGGTTATCGTGCAAGGAAACAGGTTGATTATGTACGAAGCTCTTTTAGTTGTTTTCCTTATTGTAGCCATCGCCCTCGTGGCTTTGATCATGCTGCAGCAAGGTAAAGGCGCTGATATGGGAGCCTCATTCGGTGCAGGCGCATCCGCGACATTGTTCGGCTCTAACGGTTCAGGTAACTTCCTGACACGTATGACCGGCATCTTAGCGGCACTGTTCTTCATCATCAGCTTGCTTCTGGGTAACCTGAACACGAACAAGCCTTCAAAAGGAAGTGAGTGGGAAAATCTTACAGCTCCGGCGCAGTCTCAACAGACTCAGCCAGCTAAACCGGCAACACCGGGTAACGATATCCCGCAGTAATAGCGTTAAGCTCGCGACAAGGCTGTCAGAAAAGCCATTGTCATGATGTACCGAGGTGGTGAAATTGGTAGACACGCTACCTTGAGGTGGTAGTGCTCGAAAGGGCTTACGGGTTCAAGTCCCGTCCTCGGTACCAAATCTTAGTAGTACTTGCAATGCAAGTTCGTTCGGCGTAACATTCGCCACGTTTTCGGACGCGGGGTGGAGCAGCCTGGTAGCTCGTCGGGCTCATAACCCGAAGGTCGTCGGTTCAAATCCGGCCCCCGCAACCACTTTCCCTTAGAGTTCTTTTTCAAATATACTGTATGTATCGACGGATGCTCTTACAGCAGATTTTGAAAAAATTTCTTCTGGATTGTGCTCCGAGCCGCATTGCGGCATACAGGGTCCAGTCGCAAAAAGCCCCGCATGTTCGGGGTTTTTTTGTTATCAGGAAATCGCAATACTGGGCTATTAGGCCCTTTTTTTATGTCTTGGGGGTGGGCTTGTCCACATTAGAGCAAAAGTTAACTGAATTGATCTCCGCTCCGGTAGAAGCGCTTGGCTACGAATTAGTCGGAATTGAGTTCGTCCGTGGCCGTACTTCCACCTTGCGCATCTATATTGATAGTGAAAATGGCATCAATGTTGATGATTGCGCTGATGTCAGCCACCAGGTAAGCGCTGTAATGGATGTGGAAGATCCAATTACTGTGGTTTACAACCTCGAAGTCTCCTCACCGGGTCTCGACCGTCCTCTGTTTACCGCTGAACACTATGTGCGTTTTACAGGCGATGAAGTGAGTCTGGTACTGCGTATGGCCGTACAGAATCGTCGCAAATGGCAGGGTATAATTAAAGCTGTCGAAGGCGAAATGATTACGGTAACCGTAGAGGGGAAAGATGAAGTGTTCGCACTGAGTAACATTCAGAAAGCGAACCTGGTCCCCCACTTTTAAAAGTCCGGATTGAGGCTAACCAGGATGAATAAAGAGATCTTAGCTGTCGTAGAAGCCGTTTCTAACGAAAAAGCCCTGCCGCGTGAGAAAATCTTCGAAGCGCTGGAGAGCGCGCTGGCCACTGCGACCAAGAAGAAATACGAGCAAGAGATTGATGTGCGCGTCAGCATCGACCGTAGAAGCGGCGATTTCGACACTTTCCGTCGTTGGGAAATTGTAGAAGAGGTGACCCAGCCGACGCGCGAGATCACGCTGGATGCAGCACGCTACGAAGATGAAGCGTTCAATCTGGGCGAATATGTTGAAGATCAGATCGAATCTGTCACCTTCGACCGTATCACCACGCAGACCGCTAAACAGGTTATCGTGCAGAAAGTGCGCGAAGCTGAGCGTGCGATGGTGGTTGATCAGTTCCGCGAGCAGGAAGGCGAAATCATCACCGGTGTGGTGAAGAAAGTAAACCGTGACAACATTACGCTCGATTTGGGCAGTAATGCAGAAGCTGTCATCATTCGTGAAGACATGCTGCCGCGTGAAAACTTCCGCCCGGGTGACCGTATCCGTGGCGTGCTGTACGCTGTTCGCCCTGAAGCGCGCGGTGCTCAGCTGTTTGTAACCCGCTCCAAGCCGGAAATGCTGATCGAACTGTTCCGCATTGAAGTGCCGGAAATTGGTGAAGAGGTTCTTGAAATTAAAGCCGCTGCGCGTGACCCAGGTTCTCGTGCAAAAATCGCGGTAAAAACCAATGACAAACGTATTGACCCGGTCGGCGCATGTGTAGGTATGCGCGGTGCTCGCGTTCAGGCTGTTTCCAGTGAACTGGGCGGCGAACGTATTGATATCGTTCTGTGGGACGATAACCCGGCGCAGTTTGTCATTAACGCCATGGCCCCGGCCGATGTGGCGTCAATTGTGGTGGATGAAGACAATCACACCATGGATATTGCTGTTGAAGCCAGTAATCTGGCGCAGGCTATCGGTCGTAATGGCCAGAACGTCCGTCTTGCATCTCAGCTGAGTGGCTGGGAATTGAACGTGATGACTGTGGATGACCTGCAAGCGAAACACCAGGCTGAAGCTCACGCAGCAATTGATGTGTTCACCAAGCATCTCGACATTGACGAAGATTTCGCCACTGTGCTGGTGCAGGAAGGTTTCTCTTCACTGGAAGAGCTGGCCTATGTGCCGATCGACGAGCTGCTGGAAATCGATGGACTGGACGAAGAGACTGTCGAAGCCCTGCGTGAACGAGCTAAAAATGCGTTAACCACCCTTGCTCTGGCGAAAGAAGAGAGCCGTAGTGGGCAGGAACCCGCGGAAGATCTTCTGAATCTTGAAGGTCTGGAACGTGACCTGGCCTACCGCCTGGCAGCGAAAGGCGTTTGCACGCTGGAAGACCTCGCTGAGCAGGGCGTCGACGACCTGTCGGATATCGAAGGGCTCAGCGATGAGCGAGCCGGCGCACTTATCATGGCTGCGCGTAATATCTGTTGGTTCGGCGATGACGCATAATAACAGGAAGGAACAGCATGACAGATGTAACCGTAAAATCGCTGGCCGCCGAAATTCAGACCTCGGTCGATCGTCTGGTACAGCAGTTTGCTGATGCGGGTATCCGTAAATCTGAAAATGATGCGGTGACCCAGCACGAGAAAGAAACCTTACTGTCGCACCTGAACCGCGAAAGCGGTCAGGGTGAATCAAGCAAGTTGACGTTGCAGCGAAAAACTCGCAGTACCTTGAATATTCCAGGTACTGGCGGTAAAAGTAAATCGGTGCAGATCGAAGTCCGCAAAAAGCGCACATATGTGAAGGGTGAAAGCGAAGCCGAGCAGCAAGCTCAGGCAGAAGCAGAAGCTCAGGCGCAGCGTGAAGCGGAAGAAAAGGCGCGTCGGGAAGCTGAAGAGAATGCCCGCCGTGAAGCTGAAGAAAAAGCGCAACGTGAAGCCGAAGATAAAGCCAAGCGCGAAGCCGCTGAAAAGGCCAAGCGTGAAGCAGCGGAAAATGTGAAAGTGACAAATCAACAAACCGACGAAGTAACCAAAGCGGCACAGTCTGACAAAGCCCGACGCGAAGCTGAAGAAGCTGAACTTAAGCGTAAAGCAGACGAAGAAGCCCGCCGTAAAGCGGAAGAAAAAGCGCGCCTGGCGACTGAAGAAGCACGCCGTCTGGCAGAAGAAAAAGGCGAAACCTGGCAAGCACCGGTTGAAGAAGACACCAGTGATTACCATGTGACCACCTCTCAGCACGCTCGCCAGGCTGAAGACGAGAACGATCGCGAAGTAGAAGGCGGCCGTGGCCGTGCTCGTACTGCGCCTAAAGCGCCTCGTCCTAAGAAAGGCAACAAGCACGCTGAAGCCAAAACTGACCGTGAAGAAGCCCGTGCGGCAATTCGTGGCGGTAAAGGTGGTAAACACCGTAAAGGCAGCACCCTGCAGCAGGGCTTCAACAAGCCAGCGCAGGCTGTTAACCGTGACGTTGTGATCGGCGAAACCATTACTGTTGCTGAACTGGCAAACAAAATGGCGGTAAAAGGCTCCCAGGTCATCAAAGCGATGATGAAAATGGGCGCTATGGCCACCATTAACCAGGTTGTCGATCAGGAAACTGCTCAGCTGGTAGCGGAAGAAATGGGTCACAAAGTGATCCTGCGCCGTGAGAACGAGCTGGAAGAAGCGGTAATGAGCGATCGTGACACCGGTAGCGAAGCTGCTGAATCACGTGCTCCAGTGGTTACCATCATGGGTCACGTTGACCACGGTAAAACCTCTCTGCTGGACTACATCCGCTCAACCAAAGTTGCCTCTGGTGAAGCAGGTGGTATTACCCAGCACATCGGTGCATACCACGTTGAAACCGATAACGGCATGGTTACCTTCCTGGATACCCCAGGTCACGCCGCGTTTACCGCAATGCGTGCTCGTGGTGCTCAGGCAACGGATATCGTTATCCTGGTTGTTGCAGCAGACGATGGCGTGATGCCACAGACTATCGAAGCTATCCAGCACGCGAAAGCCGCTGGCGTGCCAGTAGTTGTTGCTGTGAACAAATGTGATAAGCCAGATGCAGATCCAGATCGCGTTAAAAACGAACTGACTCAGTACGGTATCATCCCGGAAGAGTGGGGCGGCGAAAACATGTTCGTCAACGTATCTGCTAAAGCGGGTACCGGCATTGACGAACTGCTGAATGCCATCCTGCTGCAGGCTGAAGTTCTGGAACTGAGCGCAGTACGTATCGGCATGGCAAGCGGTGTGGTTATCGAATCCTTCCTGGATAAAGGTCGTGGTCCGGTTGCTACCGTACTGGTGCGTGAAGGTACGCTGAACAAAGGCGATATCGTTCTGTGTGGCTTCGAATACGGCCGCGTACGTGCGATGCGTGACGAGCTGGGCCGCGAAGTGCTGTCTGCTGGTCCATCTATCCCTGTGGAAATCCTGGGTCTGTCTGGCGTGCCAGCAGCGGGTGATGAAGCCACTGTGGTACGTGACGAGAAGAAAGCACGTGAAGTTGCACTGTATCGTCAGGGCAAATTCCGTGAAGTTAAGCTGGCTCGTCAGCAGAAGTCTAAGCTGGAGAACATGTTCGCCAACATGACTGAAGGCGAAGTGTCTGAGCTGAACATCGTACTGAAATCTGACGTACAAGGTTCTGTGGAAGCGATCTCTGACTCGCTGCTGAAACTCTCCACCGACGAAGTGAAGGTGAAGATTATCGGTTCAGGCGTAGGTGGTATCACCGAAACCGACGCAACCCTGGCGGCTGCATCCAACGCTATCATTCTTGGCTTCAACGTACGTGCTGACGCTTCTGCTCGCCGCGTAATTGATGCTGAAAGTGTCGACCTGCGTTACTACTCCGTGATCTATAATCTGATCGACGAAGTGAAAGCAGCAATGAGCGGTATGCTGGCACCTGAGTACAAACAGCAGATCATCGGTCTGGCAGCAGTACGTGACGTGTTTAAGTCACCGAAGTTCGGCGCAATCGCCGGCTGTATGGTCACCGAAGGCAACATCAAACGTCACAACCCGATTCGCGTTCTGCGCGACAACGTGGTGATTTACGAAGGCGAGCTGGAATCTCTGCGTCGCTTTAAAGACGATGTCAACGAAGTGCGTAACGGCATGGAATGTGGTATCGGCGTGAAGAACTACAACGACGTTCGCGTTGGCGATATGATCGAAGTGTTTGAAGTGATTGAAATTAAACGCACCATCGATTGATCATCATCTGATGTGTTGCAATTTGGGAGGCCGCTGGCCTCCCGAATTATTTGGGAGAAAGAAAAATGGCAAAAGAATTTGGCCGCCCGCAGCGTGTTTCCCAGGAGCTGCAAAAAGAGATCGCCATGATCCTGCAACGTGAGATCAAAGATCCACGTCTGGGCATGATGGTCACCGTCTCTGGTGTAGAAGTGTCACGCGACCTGGCATACGCCAAAGTGTTCGTCACCTTCCTCAATGACAAAGACGAAGAACAGGTAAAACTCGGTCTGAAAGCGTTGAAAGAAGCGACCGGATACATTCGTATTCTGTTGGGTAAAGCCATGCGCTTGCGTATCGTGCCGGACCTGACCTTCTTCTACGACAACTCCCTGATTGAAGGGATGCGCATGTCGAACCTCGTCACCAACGTGGTGAGAAACGACGTTGAACGTCGTGGCGATCAGCCAGAAGAAGGCGACGAGGAAGCGTAATGAGTCGTCCTCGTCGTCGCGGCCGCGACATTCACGGCGTGCTGCTGCTGGATAAGCATCAAGGGCACTCCTCCAATGACGTGCTGCAAAAAGTAAAACGGCTGTTCAATGCCAATCGCGCTGGCCACACGGGCGCACTTGACCCGTTGGCAACGGGCATGTTGCCGATTTGCCTTGGCGAAGCGACGAAGTTTTCTCAGTACCTGCTGGACTCGGATAAGCGTTATCGGGTGATTGCTCGCCTTGGCGAACGCACCGATACCTCTGATGCTGATGGTAACGTGGTCGAAACACGTCCGGTGACGTTCAGCCAGACTGAGCTGGACGTCGCGCTGGAAAGTTTCCGTGGCGACACCATGCAGGTGCCGACCATGTTCTCAGCACTTAAATACCAGGGCCGCAAGCTGTATGAGTACGCGCGTGAAGGCATTACCGTGCCGCGTGAAGCGCGTCCAATCAAGGTATTTGAGCTGCAATTTATTCGCTGGGAAGGGGATGAGCTGGAGCTGGAAATTCACGTTTCCAAAGGCACCTACATCCGCACCATTATTGATGATCTGGGCGAAAAGCTAGGCTGTGGTGCGCACGTCATTATGTTGCGTCGCTTACAGGTAGCGACTTATCCGATCGAAAAAATGGTCACGCTGGAGCAGTTACAGTCGATGGTGGCCGTAGCGGAAGAAAATGGCACCAGTGCGCTGGCGTCGTTGGATACGCTGCTGATGCCCATGGATAGCCCAGCCGCCGAGTTCCCGGCAGTTAATTTACCCACCGCTGTCGCAACCTACTTCAAACTGGGCCAACCGGTTCAGGCGGAGCAGGCACCGAAACAAGGATTAGTCCGCGTGACGGAAGGCGATGAGCGGAAATTTATTGGTATGGCGGAAATCGCCACCGATGGTCGGGTGGCTCCACGTCGCCTGGTCGTAGAGTATCCTGCGTAAACTTTACGCTCCAGCCGCATGGCGCAATTGCGTTGCCAACAGGCGAAGAGTAGAATAGCGCGGCTTTAAAGCGGGCAGCTGAATTAGAGATCGGCCACCCATACATTCATTTTTTACCGGAGTTCATTATGTCTCTAAGCGTACAAGCGAAAGCAGAGATCGTTGCTAAATACGGTCGTGGTACTAACGACAGCGGTTCAACCGAAGTTCAGGTTGCTCTGTTGACTGCTCAGATTAACCACCTGCAGGGTCACTTCTCTGAGCACAAAAAAGACCACCACAGCCGTCGCGGTCTGCTGCGCATGGTTTCACAGCGTCGTAAGCTGCTGGACTACCTGAAGCGTAAAGACGTTGCTCGTTACTCAAGCCTGATCGAAAGCCTGGGTCTGCGTCGCTAAGTCTGAATAATCCGATCAAAGGCGTAAGCGCAGTAATGTGCAGAAAAACGGATCTGACGATCGGATTAATGCGAGTTTCGCGAAAAGGGGGCCTTTATGGCCCCTTTTTTTGAGCAGGCCGAAGCAATCCGGTCCAAACTCATGTATTGTTGCTTTGAGTGATCTTAGCGTGCAGAGGTTCGCGCGGCTAATGAGAAGCTTTACCGCATAAGCGGTTGAAGGTTGTCATTAGTCGCGAGGATGCATCTAAAGATCGGAAACCCTATGGCAGGTAGAAATCGCCTGCCCCGAAGTTTAAGGAAGTGAATTTTGCTGAACCCGATCGTACGTAAATTCCAATATGGTCAGCACACCGTCACGCTGGAAACCGGCATGATGGCTCGTCAGGCCACCGCGGCAGTAATGGCCAGCATGGATGACACCGCAGTATTCGTTACTGTTGTCGGCCAGAAAAAAACTAAACCAGGTCAGGACTTCTTCCCACTGACTGTTAACTACCAGGAGCGTACTTACGCTGCTGGCCGCATCCCTGGCAGCTTCTTCCGTCGTGAAGGCCGTCCAAGCGAAGGCGAAACCCTGATTTCTCGTCTGATCGACCGTCCGGTTCGTCCACTGTTCCCGGAAGGTTTCATCAACGAAGTGCAGGTTATTGCGACCGTTGTTTCTGTAAACCCACAGGTTAACCCGGACATCGTTGCGATGATCGGTGCTTCTGCTGCATTGGCGCTGTCTGGTCTGCCATTCAACGGTCCAATCGGTGCTGCACGCGTAGGTTACATCAACGATCAATACGTACTGAACCCAACTGCTGATGAGATCAAACAATCTCGTCTGGATCTGGTTGTTGCAGGTACTCAGAACGCCGTTCTGATGGTTGAATCAGAAGCTGACATCCTGACTGAAGATCAGATGCTTGGTGCGGTGGTGTTCGGCCACGATCAGCAGCAGGTTGTTATCGAAAACATCAACGCACTGGTTGCTGAAGCAGGCAAACCACGTTGGGACTGGCAGCCAGAGCCTGCTAACGATGCTCTGATTGCACGTGTTGCTGCACTGGCAGAAGCCGGTATTGCTGATGCTTACCGCATCACTGATAAGCAAGAGCGTTACACGCAAGTTGGCGCAGTTAAAGACGCGACTATCGCTGCGCTGCAGGCTGAAGACGAAACGCTGGATGCTGGCGAAATCGCTGACATCGTTCACGATCTCGAGAAGAGCGTTGTGCGTAGCCGTATCATCCGTGGTGAGCCACGTATCGATGGCCGCGAAAAAGATATGATTCGTGGTCTGGACGTGCGCACTGGCGTACTGCCGCGTACTCACGGTTCTTCTCTGTTCACCCGTGGTGAAACTCAGGCGCTGGTAACTGCAACTCTGGGTACTGCCCGTGATGCACAGAACCTGGACGAACTGATGGGCGAGCGTACTGACAGCTTCCTGTTCCACTACAACTTCCCTCCGTACTCTGTGGGCGAAACCGGTATGGTTGGCTCACCGAAGCGTCGTGAAATTGGTCACGGCCGTCTGGCGAAGCGTGGCGTGCTGGCAGTAATGCCTAAGCAAGAAGCCTTCCCGTACACCGTACGTGTGGTGTCAGAAATCACTGAATCTAACGGTTCTTCTTCTATGGCTTCCGTGTGTGGTGCGTCTCTGGCACTGATGGACGCAGGTGTACCGATCAAAGCTGCCGTTGCTGGTATTGCTATGGGTCTGGTTAAAGAAGACGAAAACTTCGTGGTTCTGTCTGATATCCTGGGTGACGAAGACCACCTGGGTGATATGGACTTCAAAGTTGCGGGTAGCCGCGACGGTATCACTGCACTGCAGATGGATATCAAAATTGAAGGTATCACCCGCGAAATCATGCAGGTTGCTCTGAACCAGGCTAAAGGTGCGCGTCTGCACATCCTGAGCGTAATGGAGCAGGCAATCAGCACTCCACGTCAGGAAATCTCTGAGTTCGCACCACGCATCTACACCATCAAAATCAACGCTGACAAGATCAAAGATGTCATCGGTAAAGGTGGTTCTGTCATCCGTGCTCTGACCGAAGAGACCGGCACCACCATCGAAATCGAAGATGATGGCACCGTGAAGATCGCAGCAACTGATGGTAACAAAGCTAAAGAGGCGATCCGTCGCATCGAGCAGATCACGGCTGAAATCGAAGTGGGCCGTATCTATGAAGGTAAAGTAACGCGTATCGTTGATTTCGGTGCCTTCGTTGCTATCGGCGGCGGTAAAGAAGGTCTGGTACACATTTCTCAGATCGCAGATAAGCGTGTTGAGAAAGTGGCTGACTACCTGCAGATGGGCCAGGAAGTTCCTGTGAAGGTTCTGGAAGTGGACCGTCAGGGCCGCGTTCGTCTGAGCATCAAAGAAGCGACAGAGTCTAAGCCAGCTGAAGAAGCCGCGGCTGTACAGGCACCTGACGCCGAATAAGCACTTAATTGGCCCCTTCCTGCCAGGCGGGAAGGGGCTTTTGTGTCATCGCGAGGGCAGGAATCCTTGTGCAGAGCAGCCGGATGACAGGATGTTCATCCTAATGTTTGTATTCGGGAGTGGGAAATGAAGCCTTTTTTGCGCTGGTGTTTTGTTGCAACAGCTCTGACGCTGGCAGGATGCAGCAACTCCAATTGGCGTAAGAACGAAGTTCTTGCAGTACCGCTACAACCGACACTGCAACAGGAAGTGATTCTGGCACGCATGGAACAAATTCTTGCCAGTCGTGCACTGACCGATGATGAACGCGCACAGTTGTTATATGAGCGCGGAGTGTTGTATGATAGTTTAGGTCTGCGGGCATTGGCGCGGAACGATTTTTCGCAAGCGCTGTCTATAAGACCGGATATGCCTGAAGTGTTTAACTATTTAGGCATATATTTAACGCAGGCAGGCAATTTTGATGCTGCCTATGAAGCGTTTGATTCTGTACTTGAGCTTGATCCAACTTACAACTACGCGCATTTGAACCGTGGTATCGCCCTCTATTACGGCGGACGATACAAGTTAGCGCAAGATGATCTGCTGGCGTTTTATCAAGACGATCCTAATGATCCTTTCCGTAGTCTGTGGCTCTATCTCGTGGAACGCGAGATGGATGTAGACTCTGCCAAAGCAGCGCTGAAACAGCGTTATGACAAGGCGAAGAAAGATCAATGGGGATGGAACATTGTCGAGTTCTACCTGGGCGATATCAGCGAAAAAGCACTGATGGAAAGCCTCCAGGCAGACGCAACGGATAACACCTCGCTCGCTGAACATCTCAGTGAAACCAACTTCTATTTAGGTAAGTACTACCTAAGTCTGGGGGAGAAGGACGACGCGAAAGCGTTGTTCAAACTGGCGGTTGCTAACAACGTTAACAACTTTGTTGAGCACCGTTACGCATTGTTGGAACTGGCACAACTCGGCCAGGCACAAGACGATTTATCAGAATCCGACCAGCAATAGCTGACGAACTTTTATTGTCTGAATACCTGTAAAGCCATCACCTCCAAGGTGGCGGCTTTGCTGTTCGTCAAAACTTCTAATTTGAGCCGGTTCACACTTTTTGATGAAAATGACTGAAAATTTTCACGACGAGTTATGTAGACTGGCCGCCGCAATCTAAGAGGCACGTGTACTACATGACTGATATTCAAACCACTTTTTCCGATCTTGGCCTGAACGCTGATATCCTTGAATCACTGAACGGTATGGGCTACGTGAAGCCTTCCCCAATCCAGGCTGAGTGTATCCCACACCTGCTGGCGGGCCGTGACGTGCTGGGTATGGCGCAGACCGGTAGTGGTAAAACTGCAGCGTTCTCTTTGCCGCTGCTGAACAATGTTGATCCAACTGTTAAAGCACCGCAAATTTTGGTGCTGGCTCCAACCCGCGAACTGGCTGTTCAGGTTGCTGAAGCCATGAATGAATTCTCTAAACACATGCGTGGCGTAAACGTAGTGGCCCTGTACGGCGGCCAGCGTTATGACGTTCAGCTGCGCGCTCTGCGTCAGGGACCACAAGTTGTTGTGGGTACACCTGGCCGTCTGCTCGACCACCTGAAGCGTGGCACGTTAGACCTGTCTAACCTGCGTGGCCTGGTGCTGGACGAAGCTGATGAAATGCTGCGTATGGGCTTCATCGAAGATGTTGAAACCATCATGGCGCAGATCCCAGACGGTCACCAGACCGCGCTGTTCTCAGCAACCATGCCAGAAGCGATTCGTCGCATCACTAAACGCTTCATGAAAGATCCACAGGAAGTGCGTATTCAGTCTAGCCTGACTACTCGCCCTGACATCTCTCAGTCTTACTGGACCGCTTACGGCCGTAAAACTGATGCACTGGTTCGTTTCCTGGAAGCAGAAGATTTTGATGCTGCTATCATCTTCGTGCGTACCAAAAACGCAACGCTGGAAGTGGCTGAAGCGCTGGAGCGCAGCGGCTATAACAGCGCAGCACTGAACGGTGATATGAACCAGGCACTGCGTGAGCAGACCCTGGAGCGCCTGAAAGATGGTCGTCTGGACATCCTGATCGCAACTGACGTTGCGGCACGTGGTCTGGACGTTGAGCGTATCAGCCTGGTTGTTAACTACGACATCCCGATGGACGCAGAATCTTACGTTCACCGTATCGGTCGTACCGGTCGTGCTGGCCGTGCAGGTCGCGCACTGCTGTTCGTTGAGAACCGCGAGCGTCGTCTGCTGCGCAACATCGAACGCACCATGAAGCTGACCATTCCAGAAGTTGAACTGCCTAACGCAGAACTGCTGGGTGAGCGTCGTCTGGCTAAGTTCGCAGCAAAAGTACAGCAGCAGCTGGAAAGCAGCGATCTGGACATGTACCGCGCACTGCTGAGCAAAATGCAGCCGGGTGAAGATCTGGACATCGAAACTCTGGCCGCAGCACTGCTGAAAATGGCTCAGGGCGAACGTCCACTGATTCTGCCACCAGAGGCACCACGTCCAGCACGTCGTGAGTTCCGCGATCGTGATGACCGTCGTGATTCACGTGATTCACGTGGCCCACGCGAAAACCGTGGCGATCGTGATGGCGCTCCACGTCGTGAACGTCGTGACGTTGGCGAAATGCAGCTGTACCGCATTGAAGTTGGCCGTGATGATGGTGTTGAAGTTCGTCACATCGTTGGTGCTATCGCTAACGAAGGCGACATTAGCAGCCGTTACATCGGTAACATCAAGCTGTTCGGTACTCACTCTACCATCGAGCTGCCGAAAGGCATGCCGGGCGAAGTTCTGCAGCACTTCACACGTACTCGTATTCTGAACAAGCCGATGAATATGCAGTTGATGGGTGATGCTCCGGTTCATGAGCGTAGCGAACGTCGTCCAGGCGGTCGTGATGGTGAGCGTCGTGGCGCACCACGTGGTGAAGGCGCACCGCGTCGTTTCTCTGATCGCCGTGAAGGTGGTCGTGAAGGCGGACGCTTCAGCCGTGAAGGCGGTCGTGGCCCACGTCGTGAAGATGGCGATGCACCACGTCCACAGCGTCGTGACAGCTAATACGCAGTTAGCGTAAATAAAAAAGAGGCCCTTGGGCCTCTTTTTTTGTTTCCAGACTTATAAGCCGTCAGCGGCTTCCATCGCCAGAGCATAAGAATGTAGACGTGCTTCAGGCGAGAAAATTTGTCCATTCACCATGATCTCATCCACTAACGTTTCACGGCGTAATGTAGCAAGCCCCTGACGGACTTTCTCCACATCACCCACCAACGACATACTCAATGCTTGCTGAACGCCATACTGCTCTGAGGGCGACCAGATATTATCCATGTTTTCGACCGGTGCCGGCAGTGGACCGGGTTTACCCCGGCGCAGGTTGATGAACTGCTGCTGCTGGGAGGTAAACAGATAGCGGGCTTCTTGCACCGAGTCTGCGGCTATCACATTGACGCACGCCATCGCGTAAGGCTTATCCAGGCGCGCTGAAGGCTGGAACTCTTCACGATAGAGGTGCAGGGCATGCATCAGCTGCTCTGGGGCAAAGTGTGAGGCAAAAGCAAAAGGCAGGCCCATTTTGGCAGCCAGCTGGGCGCTGTACAGGCTAGAGCCCAGCAGCCAGAGAGGAATATTGATGCCGAGTCCTGGCACCGGTTGCACCAGCGGCGCTTCACTCTCTTGATGATCGAACCAGCGGATCAACTCAGCAACATCATCCGGGAAGGTATCTGCCTGGGCGCTGGAAAGATGGCGACGCAGCGCCATCATGGTGCGCTGGTCAGAGCCTGGCGCTCGGCCAACGCCAAGATCGATACGGTCAGGATAAAGTGTGGCTAACGTACCGAACTGCTCGGCAATCACCAGCGGTGCGTGGTTCGGCAGCATGATCCCGCCTGAACCCAGGCGAAGATGTTTGGTGTTAGCGGCGAGATAGCCAATCAGCACAGAAGTAGCAGCGCTGGCGATACCGGTCATATTATGATGTTCTGCCAACCAGTAGCGGTGATAACCTAATTGCTCAGACTGTCGTGCCAAAGCCAGAGATGTGTTGAAGGCATCGTGAGGGCGTGAACCTTGTGGTACTGGGGCAAGGTCGAGTACAGAGAGTCGAACCGATTTTTTTTCAGACATGGGTACTCCAGATTAAAATGGCGCGGGCGTTGATTGGGCCTGCATACAGCAGTATTACGCATCGTTACCCATATTAAAACTGCTAATATCGGCAGCAATGTAGCCGGAATGTGCCTTTGTCTAACTGGTTTAACCTGCTAACGCAGTATATTAGCCAGGTTGTAAACCAGGGTTGTCACTATTTATAAGAATTATTTAAGTAATAACCGCTGGGCTAATTGTCTTACTGGCGGTAATGTCTGTGAAGCAGACCGGGGGAAAGCTAAGATAATCCGGTGAAGCTGGCCCGGTGAACGGGTGTATTTGCTGTCATGATAAACTCAGCAATTTAGTCCTGCTCTTGACGCAGATAGGTTAAACTTTACGAAAGCCTGCCGATAAGCCTATGCCTTTTGGCAATCATGCACTGGAGGATTAAGGGTAATGGAAGCGAGTCATCTGCACACTCCACCGTCATGCACAGGTGTAAAATGTTAATTCGTACTGAGATTGGCGTAGATGCTGCGGGCATCGACGCGCTATTAAGACGCACGTTCCCTACTGCGGGCGAAGCTGAGCTGGTTCAGCAATTACGTGAAGATGGGTTGCTAACGTTGGGTGTCGTCGCCACCGATGATGAAGGTCAGGTGCTTGGCTACGCTGCATTTAGCCCGGTGACCCTGCAAGGGGAAGATCTTAACTGGGTAGCCCTTGCTCCACTGGCCGTGGATGAATCCATCCGAGGTCAGGATCTCGGCCGTAAGCTGGTGTTTGAAGGATTAGATACTTTAAACGAATTCAGCTACAGCGCCGTGGTGGTGTTGGGTGATCCCCAATATTACAGCCGCTTTGGGTTTGAACCTGCCGTAAGCCATGCTCTGCACTGTAAATGGCCGGGCAGTGAGTCTGCATTCCAGGTTTATAAACTGGCAGAAGAAGCTTTCATCCAGACAGAGGATTTGGCCGCTCAGTCTGAATCACCAGCAATCAAGGTTGAGTACTCTGCGCCGTTTGATCGTTTTGAGTAAGCCACTGTGTCAGTGAGTGCGGCTGGTGCTCTACCAGCTGCAATTTCTGTTGTCGCTTGAGCTGTTTGACCTGATACTCCAGACGGGAAGCGCTGGCGCGATCGCCTGCTGCGCAGTGAAACACCAGCGTAATCGGGCCTTTACCGCGTAACGCGCGCGCCCCTATGCCGCGTTGATGTTGTCCCACCCGACGTTCTACATCGGTAGTGATGCCGGTATAGAGCGCGCCGCTAGCGGTGCGCACAATGTAAAGCTGCCAGCCGTGGCTCATCTTTAGGCTCTTTCGGTTTACTCTTTTCGGCAGTGTAACGCGCTGTCTCTGTTACTGCTATTCGCTATTTGTGGCTCTTTGAGCCTGCACGGAGTTGAAACATGTCCGATCACGCCCATCTGATTCGCTATCTAAAAAAACAGCATGTCCTCTCGCTCTGTGCGACGCACAAAGGTGAGCTATGGTGCGCTAACTGTTTCTACATTTTTGATGAGGGCGAAATGACCTTCTTTTTGATGACGGAACCTGAGACGCGCCACGGCACACTGATGATGGCCAACCTTGAAGTGGCCGGCACGGTGAATGGCCAGCCTAAGACGGTACTGCTGATCAAAGGTGTGCAGTACCGTGGTGTGATCACCCGGCTGGAAGGTGATGCAGAGGAGCGTGCGCGTATCCGTTATCAAAAGCGCTTCCCGGTAGCCCGGAAAGTGACCGCTCCGCTATGGGCGCTCCGGGTGGATGAGTTAAAGATGACGGATAACGCCCTGGGCTTTGGTAAGAAGATTAGCTGGCAGCGGGTATAGTCGTAAACAAATCCTTACGCTGACCTAACTCTGCGGTTTTCAGGATGCGCTGGTTTTTACTGCCACGCCAGCGCAGCTGTGGATCGTATTCTTCCCGGATAAACGGCCCATCTATCAGCACATCCACCAGTGCTATCACGGTTTGCTGCGCTTCACTCAGGGTTTCCCACTGATAGCCAGTCCACAGCCAAATGTCTTTTCCCGGACAGCAGCGGCGTACGCGATGTAGCAGGCGTCGCACATGGGGGACATTGTCGGGATGCATCGGATCGCCACCGCTAATCGACAACCCACGCCGGGGAACTTTCGTATCATTCAGGTCCGCAATAAGCTGTTCTTCAAGCGCCAGCGTAAACGGCTGGCCTGAGTCTAGCCGCCAGGTGCGTGGGTTATAACACCCACGGCAGCGATGCTCACAGCCGGAAACAAACAACGTACAACGTGTTCCCGGCCCGTTGACCACATCTATCGGGTAGTAGGCGTGAATATTCATAGTTCAGGCAGATGTTTAACGCGTCGAGCCACTTCCTGCTGCTTGCCGCTATTAAAAGGACGTGCATCCGGGCTACCGAGATAACCGCACACGCGGCGCGTCACAGAGACACTGGCTGGATTGTGGTTGCCACATTGTGGGCAGCTAAAGCCATGATCGCTACAGGTGAACTCGCCTGTAAAACCGCATTCATAGCACTCATCAATCGGCGTGTTGGTGCCGTAGTAGGGCACGCGATCATAGCTGTAGTCCCAGACATCCTCTAGCGCCTGTAAGTTATGGCGTAAGTTGGGATATTCGCCATAGCAGATGAACCCGCCGCTGCTGAGGGCAGTATAAGGCGCTTCGAAGTCGATTTTTGCATAGGGATCGACCTTCTTTTCCACATCAAGGTGGAAGCTGTTGGTGTAGTAGCCTTTGTCGGTGATGCCCGCAACTTCGCCAAATTCAGCGCGATCGAGGCGGCAGAAGCGATCGCACAGATTCTCACTGGGCGTGCTGTACAGGCTAAAGGCATAACCGGTTTCACGTTTCCATGCCTGCGTCGCTTCGCGCAAGCGTGCGATGATGGCAAGGCCTTTGGCACGCATCTCTGGTGAATCGTAGGGGTGCGTGGAGCCATCGCTGAGTGCCAGCAGGGTTTCATGCAGGCCGATAAAGCCCAGTGAAATCGATGCGCGACCATGACGGAACAGTTGGCCGATAGGATCGTCTGCGTTCAGGCGTATGCCACAGGCACCTTCCATGTAGAGAATGGGCGCGACACGTGCCGGTATTTTGTCCAGCCGGGCAATGCGGGTCATCAGCGCCTGACGTGCCACCAGCAGCCGGCGTTCCAGCAGTGACCAAAAACGCGACTCTTTACCCGCCGCCTCCAGTGCAATCCGGGGCAGATTGAGGGTGACCACACCAAGATTGCAGCGCCCGTCATGAATCTCTTTTCCCTGTTCTTCATAACGGTTCAAAAAGCTGCGGCAGCCCATTGGCGTTTTAAAACTTCCCGTGACTTCAACCACCTTGTCGTAATTGAGAATGTCAGGGTAGATGCGCTGGCTGGCACATTTGAGTGCTAACTGCTTGATATCGTAATTAACATCGCCGGGTTTACGATTGACTCCAGCGCGAATAGCAAACACCAGTTTGGGGAAAATCGCGGTTTTATGATGTTTGCCCAAGCCACTCAGGCGGTTGCCAAGGATCGCCTTCTGGATCATCCGCGCATCTTCACTGGTGCCAAGCCCAAAACCCAGGGTCACGAACGGCGTCTGTCCGTTGGCGGTATGCAGGGTATTCACTTCATACTCCAGCGCCTGGAAAGCATCATGGCACTCTTTTTCCGTCCGTGAGTGAGCATAACCCTCGACATCGCTGATATGCCACTGCACCGCGACAGCACGGTGCTTCTCCCGGCTCATGCTGACATAGGGCGCGAGGATCTCATCAATACGATTAATGGTGGTGCCGCCATAAATGTGGCTTGCCACCTGAGCGATGATTTGGGCAGTCACTGCGGTGGCGGTAGCAATCGACTTGGGTGGCTCGATCCCGGCATTCCCCATGCGAAAGCCCTGACTGAGCATCTGTTGCAGGTCAACCAGCATGCAGTTAAACATGGGAAAGTAGGGGGCATAATCCAAATCGTGATAGTGGATCTCACCGCGCTGATGCGCCTGCACCACATTCTCTGGCAGCAGATATTCGCAGGCGTAGTAACGCGCCGCAATGCCCGCCAGCAGGTCACGCTGGGTCGGAATGACGTTGCTGTCTTTATTGGCATTTTCATACAGCAGTGCCGGATTATTTTGTTCCAGAAGGTCGCGAATTGCGGCCGTCAAGGGATGAGTACTGGCGCTCATGAGTCTCTCCATTAACGAGATGTTGTGCATTCGCAGGAGTGTAGTGGCTATATGTTGTGTCTGCGTCGGGTAAAATCGCGCAGCAATTGATTTGGAACAAGGAAGGCGTTGTTAAAGCGGCCGTGATGGTGTGAGGAGTAAAAGCGGGGACCAGAAAACAGCAAAACGGTATAGAAAGATAATCCCGCTTCTTGCGCTATGACTTGACAAAAAGCGGGAAAATGACGTGATTAGCGACGAACTGCGATAGCTTCGATTTCGATCTTCACATCTTTTGGCAGACGAGCAACTTCAACACACGAGCGAGCCGGGAACGGCGCATTATGTTCGGTGAAGAAAGCTTCGTAAGTGGCGTTTACGGTCGCGAAATCGTTCAGATCTTTCACAAAAACGGTGGTTTTTACGATATCTGCAACTTTCAGACCGGCCGCTTCAACGATAGCCTGCACGTTTTCCAGCGACTGGCGTGCCTGCGCAGAGATATCTTCCGCAACTGCGCCAGTCTGAGGGTTAACAGGGATCTGACCGGAGGTGATAATCATGCTGCCGAGATCAACGCCCTGAACATAAGGACCAATAGCAGCGGGAGCCTGGGTAGTACTGATTTCGCGAGACATTGTTTCTCCTGAGTTTTTAGCAGATGTTGCCCCATTATAGGGGGCAACAGTCGGATTACCAGTGGCCGAGCACCACATGACGTGCGAACTCTTTCTCACAGTATTTGCACTTCAAATGCACCTCTTCCTCACGCTGTTTTACGGCAAAGCTAGAGGCAACCGGCTCACTGCGGCTGATGCAGTTGCTGTTCGGGCAGGTCAGGATACGATCGATCCGATTCGGCAGTGTCGGGGCGATCTTCGCCACCACTTCATACTCATCGATGCGGTTCACCGTCGCGTGCGGTGCATACACGGCGAGTTGGTTGATCTGATCGTCGGTGAGGAAGGTGTTCTCGATCTTAATCAGGTCTTTACGCCCCATTTCGCCAGAAGGCAGGTTCAGGCCGATGGTAATGCGCTGATCGGTCTCGGTCAGGCGAAACAGCGACAGCAGCTTAAAGCCAACCTGTGCGGGGATGTGGTCGATAACCGTGCCACGTTTAATCGCTTCAACCTGCAATTTGTTATCTGTCATCATCTTCTCCTTACGCTACCACTTCGCTATTGAGGACCAGCGCCAGCAGTGCCTGACGCGCATAGATGCCGTTACCGGCCTGCTGGAAATACCAGGCATACGGCGTTTTATCGACATCGGTGGTGATCTCGTCAATACGTGGCAGAGGATGCAGCACTTTCATCTGTTCACGAGCGCCAACCAGATCGGCGGCACGCAGGATAAACTGCGCTTTGACATTGGCATATTCAGAAGGATCAAGGCGCTCTTTCTGCACCCGCGTCATGTAAAGAATATCCAGTTGTGGCAGCACTTCTTCAATGCTGTCATGGCGTGACCAGACAATGCCTTTCTCATCCAGCATATCGGTGATGTAAGCGGGCATAGCCAGCGCATCCGGGGCGATAAAGAAGAAGCGGTTGCCGTCGAATTTCGCCAGCGCCTGGGTCAGCGAGTGTACGGTACGGCCATATTTCAAATCGCCGACCATTGCCACATTCAGGTTATCGAGACGATTTTGCGTCTCCTGAATGGTGAACAGATCCAGCAGCGTTTGGGTTGGATGCTGATTGGCACCATCACCGGCATTCAATACCGGAATGCCGCCGGAAAACTCCGTAGCAAGACGCGCAGCCCCTTCCTGAGGATGACGCATGACAATCGCATCAACATAGGTGCTGATGACGGAAATGGTATCGGCGAGGGTTTCGCCTTTTTTACCCAACGAGGTGTTGCCGCCATCGGCAAATCCAACCACAGCGGCACCCAGACGGTGCATGGCGCTTTCGAATGACAGGCGCGTACGGGTTGAGGCCTCAAAGAAACAGCTGGCGATGACGGTATGCTTCAACAGCTCCGGTTGCGGGTTGGCCTTGAGCTTTGCAGCGGTCTCAAGTACCAGCTCCAGCTCATTACGGCTAAGGTCATTAATAGAAATAATATGCTTACGATAAAGCGGGTTGGCCATAGCTTTCTCCTCTGCGCTGCCGGATTACAGACAAAAAAAAGCCCCTGCTAAAAGGGGCTTTTTTGACGATCGGTTCGTTGACGGAAAGAAGCAACAGCCGCACCGCACGCACAATAGCGAGTGTGAACCACAAATTGTAAGCTACGCTGTTGCATGCTTCCTCCCGGCAAATTGTGGCGCATTATACGCATTCACCGGGACGCGGCAAGTGAAAATCGCGGCGCGGGGAAAACGTTTGCGGTGCGTCACGGGCCAGGGGCTTAGCGCTGCCCTAGCGTGGCAACCATCACCGCTTTAATGGTGTGCATCCGGTTCTCCGCCTGGTCGAACACCACACTGTTGCTGGACTCAAACACTTCGTCACTCACTTCCATACCGTCCTGCAAACCGTACTGCTCGGCCATCTGTTTGCCGAGGGTGGTTTGATCGTCGTGGAAGGCGGGCAGGCAGTGCAGGAACTTAACCTGTGGATTGCCGGTTAAATCGAGCATAGCGCGGTTGACCTGATAAGCACGCAGCAGCGCGATACGCTCAGCCCACACCGACTTCGCCTCACCCATTGAGACCCAGACATCAGTATAGATAAAGTCTGCGCCCTGTACGCCCGCGGCAATATCTTCCGTCAGGGTAATTTTACCGCCGGTTTGCTCTGCCAACTGACGGCACTCCGCGACCAACTCCGCTTCAGGCCAGCACGCTTCAGGCGCAACCAGGCGCAGGTCCAGGCCTGTCAGCGCAGCCGCTTCCAGCATGGTGTTGCCCATGTTGTTACGCGCATCGCCAACGTAAACCAGCGTCATTTCATTCAGGGCTTTGCCCGGCAGGTGTTCCTGCATGGTGAGCAGGTCAGCCAGCAGCTGTGTCGGGTGGAACTCGGTTGTCAGGCCATTCCAGACCGGCACGTCGGCAAACTCAGCCAGCGTTTCCACCAGCTCCTGGCCGTAGCCACGGTACTGAATGCCGTCGTACATCCGGCCTAATACCCGAGCGGTGTCTTTCATCGACTCTTTATGGCCGATCTGGCTGCCGCTTGGGCCAAGATACGTCACATTAGCGCCCTGATCGTATGCGGCAACTTCGAAAGAGCATCGGGTGCGGGTCGAGTCTTTTTCGAAGATGAGCGCGATATTTTTGCCTTTCAGGTACTGGGGTTCATTGCCGGATTTTTTCGCGTGTTTTAATTCAGCGGCAAGTTCAAGAAAATAACCGGTCTCGGCCGGGGTGAAGTCCATCAACCTCAGGAAATCACGTTTGTACAGCTGACTCATGGTGCACTCCGTGTAACGCTTAATTGAATTAAAATTCAATTTAACCGTATGAATATTCATTTTCAACCCCAGGGAAAAGAAACTTTCTCTTTTGAGTAGTGGCGCGTCGGGCAGTGTGGGAAAATACTTGTCAAAGAGAAGTTCCCTGCCAAATATTGAGGACACCGCCATGGCATACGAAGAATTGCTGGAAGAACAGCGCGAAGAGACCCGCCTGATCATTGAAGAGCTTTTAGAAGATGGCAGCGATCCTGATGCGCTTTACACCATCGAACACCACCTCTCCAGCGTTAACTTCGACTCGCTGGAAAAAGTGGCCGTGGATGCCTTTAAGCTGGGTTATGAGGTTTCCGAGCCAGAAGAGCTGGAGCTGGAAGATGGAGAGAAGGTTGTCTGTGTGGATATCCTCAGCGAAGGTGCCCTGAATCCTGAACTGATTGATGCGCAGGTTGAACAACTGGTGAACCTGGCAGGTAAATACAACGTCGATTACGACGGATGGGGTACCTACTTCGAAGATCCGGACGCAGAAGATGAAGACGAAGACGGCGACTTCATTGATGACGAAGAAGACAACGGCGTTCGCCACTAAGTAACCAGGGCGGTGTCTATGCACCGCCCTCTGTTTTGTGAAGAATATGACTGAAAATTACGCTTCCCTGCTTGAACCCATCAACCAGTTCCTGCATTGCCCTACGCCACAGGCGTGGATCGATGAAGCCAGCAAGCCAGAAAACCTGACACTGCTTCTGACCGATCATCTGGTGTGTGAACTCAAAGCGGCGCAAACCGCGATTTGGTTTATTCGTAAGTATGTTGCCGATAAACCCAGTGGCGATCTGATGCGTAACTGGTTAAAGCCCTATGAAGATTTTATCTTTCGTGAAAGTAACGACAGCGACTTTATCAACGCACACAGAAGCCTGAGTAAAAGCATTATTGTGCGCAATGAGCTGCCGTGGGCCGACGAACTGTTAGAGAAAATGGTACTGCTGATCAAAGAGGAACTGCACCACTTTTACCAGGTGTGGGAGATCATGCAGGCGCGCGGTTTACCCTACCGTAAAATCACCGCCAGCCGTTATGGCAAAGGGATGATGCGTGAAGTGACCAACCATGAGCCAGACATGTTGGTGGATAAGCTGATTTGCAGCGCCTACATTGAAGCGCGCTCTTGTGAACGTTTTGCCAGTATCGCCCCGTACCTGGATGCAGAGCTGGCAAAATTTTATGTCTCACTGCTGCGCTCTGAAGCGCGTCACTATCAGGATTACCTGGGGCTGGCTGAGCACATCTCACCGCGAGATATCACCCCGCGCGTGCAAGCGATTGGCGCAGCAGAGGCACGCTTGATCAGCGAGCCAGATAGCGAACTGCGTTTTCACAGTGGGGTTCCTGCGTTTTAATCCGCGCTTCCCCCTGAAGGGCAGAGGATTACGCCTCTGCCAGTTCGCGCAGGTACTGGAAGATCAGACGGGAAGACTTCGGTGGTTTATTCGCCGCTTTCTCTTTCTGTGCGTTACGCACCAGGCTACGTAACTGCTGGCGATCGGCATCCGGGTACAGACCCATCACTTCGGCCAGTGCATCATCACCTTTTTCAATCAGACGATCGCGCAGGGCTTCCAGTTTATGGAACAGCGCTACCTGCTGGTTATGGCGGTTTTTCAGCTTATCCAGCGCCTGACGAATCGGATCTTCATCGCGTGAGCGCAGCATTTTACCAATCAGCTGCAACTGGCGACGTCGTCCCTCTTTCTTGATGCGCTGTGCCAGCTCAATGGCATTGCGCAGCTCTTCATCCAGTGGGATTTTGTCGAGGGCGTTTTTACCCAGTTCAACCAGCTCAGCGCCCAGGCGCTTCAGCTCTTCTGCATCACGTTTAATTTCGCTCTTGCTGACCCAAATAATCTCGTCATCTTCTTCTTCGTGATTATCGGGCACATCGTCGAGCCACTCTTCAGGTTGTTTGGCCATTTTGGGGCTCCCTAAAAAAAAGAGGCTAATGCTACCAGTTTATCGGGCGACTGCGAAATTGTTCTCCGACTCTGTTAGACTCAACATATTCACTCCTAAGATTAGACGGCAGGTCGATGAACGTATCTACTCAGGTTGCAGAACAGCGTAAAGTGTTGGAACAGGCAGTCGCACAAGCCCTGGAGCTGGCGAAGGCCAATACAGATGGCGCTGAAGTCGCCGTGAGTAAAACCACCGGGATTGGCGTCAGCACCCGGTATGGTGAAGTGGAGAACGTCGAATTCAACAGCGACGGCGCACTGGGCATCACGGTTTATCATCAGAATCGCAAAGGCAGTGCCTCCTCAACCGATCTCAGCCCGGAAGCGATTAAACGCACCGTGCAAGCCGCGATTGATATCGCACGCTACACCTCCGCCGATCCTTTCGCTGGCCCTGCAGACCCGGAACTGCTGGCGTTTGAAGCACCGGATCTCGATCTTTACCATCCGTGGGAGATTGATGCCGATCGCGCGATTGAACTGGCCGCGCAGGCAGAACAAGCTTCCCTGCAAGCCGATAAGCGCATTACCAATACCGAAGGCGGCAGTTTTAACAGCCACGTCGGTATCAAGGTATTTGGTAACAGCCACGGCATGTTGCAGAGCTACTGCTCTAGCCGTCACTCCCTTTCAAGCTGTGTTATCGCTGAAGTGAATGGTGATATGGAGCGTGATTACGCTTACACCATTGGCCGCTCAATGGACGATCTCAAAAGCCCGGAGTGGGTGGGTGCTGAAGCTGCGCAACGCACATTGTCGCGCCTTTCTCCACGTAAACTCTCAACGCGCAAAGCGCCAGTGATTTTCGCTCCGGAAGTGGCAACGGGCCTGTTTGGGCATCTGGTGGGGGCGATCAGCGGCAGCAGCGTCTATCGTAAATCCACCTTCTTGTTGGATTCACTCGGCAAGCAGATTCTGCCTGAATGGCTGACTATCGAAGAAAAACCGCATCTGCTGAAAGGCCTGGCCTCCACCCCGTTTGACAGCGAAGGGGTTCGCACCCAGAACCGTCTTATTGTTGACCGTGGTGTGCTGCAAACCTGGTTGATGACGGGCTATTCCGCACGTAAACTGGGGTTAATCAGCACCGGTCATGCAGGTGGCATTCATAACTGGCGTATTGCCGGTCAGGGCCACAGCTTTAATGACCTGCTGAAACAGCTTGGCACCGGCCTGGTGGTCACTGAACTGATGGGGCAGGCAGTGAGTGCAACCACCGGCGATTATTCACGTGGTGCCGCTGGTTTCTGGGTAGAAAATGGCGAAATCCAGTACCCAGTAAGCGAAATCACCATCGCGGGCAATCTGAAAGAGATGTGGAGCAATATTGTCACCGTCGGCGACGACATCGAAACCCGCAGCAATATTCAGTGCGGCTCGGTACTGCTACCTGAAATGAAGATAGCCGGACAATAAAACCATCAATTTCCAGAAAGCAGCCCACAGAGGCTGCTTTTTTTTTACCACAATAAAAAGGAAAGTAAGATGCGTAAACCCTTGTTAGCAATGTTGTCGATTACCCTGTTATTCTCCAGCGCTAGTCTGTATGCCGCTGATTTAAAAGCGGATATGCACACCCTGAAAGATGGACTTGGCGTGGTCCAAAAGAGCAGTGATGCGCAGGCTATCCAGAAAGCGTTGGCTGAGATGCGTACCGCAGCGGAAGATGCAAAAAAATCCACCCCAGAGACGCTGGAAGGGAAATCAGCAGATAGCGCAGAGGTGAAAGACTACCATGCCGAACTGGATAAGCTGATTGCGCAGATTGATGTGGTGGATGCGAAAGCAAAAGCGAATGATCTGGCGGGTGTGAAAGAAGAGTCGAAGAAGCTGGAAACGATTCGCAACGAAGGACACAAGAAGTTCCGTTAAGCCTGCCCGCAGAGATGAAATACAGCGCATCGCCAAACGCGATGCGCTTTTTTTTAATGGCTGTTTTTCAGCAGACGCGGAATTTCTCGCAGGCACCAGGCTTTCGCTTCGCCCATGCTGTCACGACGCCACGCCATAATAATATCAACGTCGCGGGTGTATTCCGGGCTGACCACGCGTAAGCGGCCTTCAGCGATATCCTGCTCGACCATAGCGTACGGCATGGTCGCAACCCCTAAGCCTGCCAGCAATGCTCTGCGCTTATCTTCCATGCTGCTCACCGTAAGACGTTGCTGCTTATCCAGCAGCTGTACCGTTAACACCGGACGCTCACGTGCCGTATCTGCTACCGCAATCCCACGATATTTCACGCGAGTCACTTCAGACAGCGGCTCTGGCTCGGCGTGAATGGGGTGATCCGCCGCCGCAACATAGACGCTCATCATGGTGTAGAGCTTGCGGGTATTAATCTCGGTTGAGGCGCGGAAGTGCATGTCCGGGGCAATAACAATATCGGCCCGACCCTGTTCCAGTCGCTCCCAGGAGCCTGCCAGCACTTCGGTAATCAGTGAAATTTGGGTATTGGCTTTTTCCGCCAGCTTCTCCACCAGAGGGAACAGGCGTTCAGCGGGCACCAGCGCTTCTACGGCAATGGTCAGATGGGTTTCCCAGCCGCGCGCCAGCGCTTCGGCATCGGTGGTGAGTTTATCAGCCGCTTCCAGCAATACGCGGCCTCGTTCCAGCAGCATACGCCCGACGTTGGTAAACTTAGTTCGATGACCAGAGCGGTCAAACAGCACCACATCCAGCTCCTCTTCGAGCTTCTGCATGGTGTAGCTCAGGGCGGAAGGGACGCGGCCTAGCTCATCGGCAGCGGCAGCAAAACTGCCACGTCGATCAATCGCATCCATCACACGTAATGCTTCAAGGGTAAGGGCACGCTCTCTGGCCATGCGGATTCTCTGTCAGGAAATTTGAACATTCCCGGCAGATTAACTGGCTAACATTACGGCGTCCAGCCTTTTACCATAATGAGGTGCAAGTCGAAGGTTGCTGATACAGGCAACCGCCTGGAGGTAAATCATGATAACGACACGCAGCGCGTCCGCTTGCGGGCAGGCCGATTTCGGCTGGCTACAGGCGCGCTACAGCTTCTCTTTTGGCCACTATTTTGACCCTAAATTAATGGGTTACGCTTCGCTACGCGTCCTGAACCAGGAAGTGTTAGCGCCGGGCGCTGCGTTTCAGCCACGCACGTATCCCAACGTAGATGTATTGAACCTGGTGCTGCAAGGTGAGGCGGAATACCGCGACAGCGAAGGCAATCACTGGGTCGCACGTGCCGGTGAAGCGCTGTTGTTAGCGACGCAGCCTGGCGTCAGCTACAGCGAGCATAACCTGAGTAAAGATGTTCCTCTGACCCGAATGCAGCTCTGGCTCACGGCCTGCCCGGAGCGTGAAAATCCGTTGCAGCAAAAAATCGCTATTGCACCGCAGGCAGTGACGCAGTTGCTGGCTTCACCCGATGGGGATCAACAAAGTCTGCAACTTCGCCAGCAGGTATGGATCCATCAACTCCATCTGGCGGCGGGCGAATCTCAACAGATAACCATTCGCGGGGCGCGCGCTTACCTGCAATCCATACACGGACAGATTGAGGTTACGGCGAGCGGTGCTGCCGAGCAGTTGCAGTGTGGTGATGGGGCGTTTTTACAGGATGAACATCAGCTTCGCATCACGGCAAAAACGCCGCTGCGGGCACTGGTGATTGATATCCCGGTTTGAGCTGGGGCAAAAAAAATGCCAGTCATTGCTGACTGGCATCGTATCTGATGGGGCTGCGCTTACTTCAGCGTGGTGAAAGCGGTGGTAACGTGCTTAACACCACTGACTCGGCTGGCAATGTCTGCCGCTGCACGGGCTTCTTCATTGGTGACTAAGCCCATCAGGAACACTTCGCCATTTTGCGTAGTGACCTTCACATTGGAAGATTTCACCTGATCGCTGCCCAGGAGCTGGGAACGGACTTTGGTGGTGATCCAGGTATCTGAAGAGGCGGTACCGAGGCTGGCTTTTGGCCCGATGCGCACTTCGTTATACACCTCAGTCGCGCCCTCTACGCCCATTGCGATCTGTTTCGCACGGCCAGAGAGGCTGCTGTCTGGTGCCTGGCCGGTTAACAGCACTTTACCCTGATAGGCGGTTACGCTGATATTGGCCTGCTGTTTCAGTTGCTGATCTTTGCCGAGGGCATTGGAAACGCGCAGTTCCAGCGTGCCGTCATCGACCTGGGTGCCAACGGTGCGAGGATCGGTGGCGGTTTTGGTGGCAACGGCAGCACCACCCGCTACAACGGCAATACAGCCTTGCAGCATCATGGCGCAGAGGAGAATGGCTACAGCATTCAATGCTTTCATAGGAGCTCCTTCAGTCATTCCTGGTGTGGAAACAAGGTGTTGTCGATAAGATCGCACAGGCAGTTCAGGGTGAGCATATGCATCTCCTGGATACGAGCACTACGGTGCGAAGGGATGCGAATTTCCACATCATTTGGCCCAAGCAGGCCTGCCAGTTCACCGCCATCATAGCCAGTCAATGCGACAATTGTCATATCACGGGTGACAGCGGCTTCAACTGCTTTAACGATATCGCGGGTATTACCACGGGTTGAGATCGCCAGTAACACATCACCGGTTTGACCCAGCGCGCGTACCTGTTTGGCGTAGATCTCATCGTGCTGACGATCGTTACCGATGGCCGTCAGCATCACGTTGTCTGCGCTGAGTGCCAGCGCAGGCAGACTCGGACGTTCGGTTTCGAAACGGTTGATCATGCTGGCGGCAAAGTGTTGCGCGTTGGCTGCCGAAGCACCGTTACCACAGCTGAGAATTTTATTGCCGTTAAGCAGTGACTGCACCAGCGTCATTGCCCCTCGGGAGATGGCATCGGGCAGCGCTTCGGCTGCGGCGATTTGTGTCTGAATGCTCTCGGTAAAGCACGCTTTTATTCTTTCCTGCACTGATTCACCTGGTTTTAGTTATCGGTCTGAAACGCGTTCGGTAGCCATTCCAGTGTATCACCGGTAATGGCTACCACGTCAAAGCGGCAGTCTACTGTGTCGAAACTGCACCCGCGACCCGCCAGCCAGAAGGCGGCGGCGCGCAGCAATTTTTGCTGTTTCTGTCGGGTGATGCTGGCTAGCGCGCCGCCGAAGCCATCATTGCGCCGATAGCGCACTTCAACAAACACCCAACAGCGACCTGCGCGCATGATGAGGTCAATTTCACCGGCGCGGCAACGTACGTTGCTGGCTACCCAGCGTAATCCGGCCTGTTCCAGATAACGGCGCGCCAGTTGTTCATAGTGCGCGCCGCTGCTCTGAGGACTCAGGAGGCCGGAACGATTTCGCCCTGACGATACTGGTTCCATGACAACTTCCTGTTGATCACGCAATCCGATGTTGCGGTCAGCGTGCCGGTGTTGCCGTTAAGGCTGTAACCCGGCGTCTGGCGCATCTGGTTGAAATGGTTCGCCAGTGTCCAGGCATCCACGCCCATTGCATACAGACGGACCAGTGAATAATCATTATTAAATGACTTCACGGCCTGCTGCATCAGTGCCGGATTAGCACCCGAAAGCAGTGGGATGTCACTGAACTGTAAGCCGTCCATTTCCAGACGGAAATCTGGGCCCGCACCCGCCTGGAAGCTGCGTGAGCTCGCGTACAGCGCGATATTGTTACGGCTGCTGGTGCGCATCGCGATCATCGGTTTGATCAGCTCCAGTTCGGCCTGAGTCGAAACAATATAGACGCCATCCACGTTACCGCTGCTGGCGGCTGCCGCTACCGGCTCAACCTGCGGAGCCGGAATATTCATACCCGCAATGCTGATTCCCTGCGGTTGGGCAGGCGCGATGTTAACTGGGGTGCCGCTCAAGCTAATACCTGCACCGCTGTTAATGCCCTGTTTCAGCTCGGCTGCGGAACCAAAGCGCTGTTGCAGCACACTGCCACCGCCCAGACTTTGCCACTCCTGAGCGAAGGCGTTGACGACGCGATCGCCAAAGTTGCTACGCGGCACCAACAGCAGCGGTGAGCGTTTACCCTGATCCCACATATGATGAGCGGCATCTCGCGCTTCGTCTTCAGGAGAAAGGGCGAAGTAGCAAACATTCGGATGGTTCTGGATCTGCTCCGGCTCGTTAAGGGCCAGGATGTTCAACGGGGTTTGGCTGTTAACCACCGTTGAGACATCTGATTTCAGCAGTGGGCCAACCACAATGGTCGCGCCATCTTGTTGTGCCTGTTGCATCACCTGCGCGATAGGCTGGCTGCTGGTGTCATACACTTTAATCTGTGCGTTGCCAGCCGGAGCCACCTGCGGAGCAGACTGCGCGGCAGCCGGCTGAGAGGCAGGCGCTGGTGCTGGTGTTGTCGCATCAACCGGCGCGGCTGAAGGGCTGACAACCGCGTTATCACTGTTGCCTGAGTAGCTGATTGGCTGTGCAGCAGTGCCCGCGTCAGAAGGGGCTGCGGCAGGCTGAGCGGCGGCTACCGACTGCGGTTGCGGAGCCGACACCAGTGCGCCGTTTTTCGCATCGTTGAAGCCTTTCTGGATGGCATTGGCGAACAGTTGCGCCTGGCCATTCAGCGGCAGCAGCAGAGCAATGGTGCTGGTCGAGGCTTTCGTCATGTTCTGCGCCTGGTTCAGCGCAGAAGGCAGGGTTTTCGCACCAGGATTGTACGGATAGCGCGTTTGCCAGTCTTTGACTGCCGCTTTCAGCATCTGGGCATCCTGGTTGTTAGCGCGCCAGACGTTAAGCAGATCTAGCCAGCCTTGCAGCACATTTTCATTGGCATTGATCACGATATTGCCAGCATCCTGCGGCGACATCTGCGTCAGAGTCTGCCAGGTTGCATCAATGTTCTTCTGGTGATCTGCCCCGCGCAGCAGTGGCTCCTGCGCGATATAGGCGCGAAGCAGCGGCAGGGAAGGCTTTCCTTGTGCGGCGGCAATTTGCAGCGTATAGAAGCGGGCTTGTTGATCTTGCGACAGATTTTCCAGCTTAATCTGGCTCAATGCCTGCTGTGCGCCAGCCGTATTTTGCTGCCCGGTCTGGAGCTGGGCGCTGAGCAGCAGGCTTTCCTGCTGCTGAACGTCCGAAAGCTGCTGAGGCAGTTGGCTCATCTGCTGTGCGGCTTGTGGATACTTTCCTTCATTCAACAGGGCGCGGATTGCGAGTAATTGCCAGTCGGTCTTGCTATTATCATCGCTTTGCTGCACCTGTTGCAGGTAGTAATCAGAGCGGGCGGTGGCCGGGCCTTGAATGTTGACGTTAGAGGTTTGCGGTCCCTGGCTGCTACAGGCAGCTAAGATGAGCCCGGCAAGGAGTGCGGGCAGAAGACGTCCAGCTTTACGACGTACCATTTTTGAAGGAAGCATACTGTATCCAGTGATGTTTTTTTCAAGATGCTCAATATTAAATCGGCAATTCGGATGAAACAATGAAACAACTCGATCGGGCAGACATTTCTGCCAGCACGCTCTACATCGTTCCAACCCCGATTGGTAATTTGGGTGATATCACCCAGCGGGCGCTGACGGTGCTTGCGAGCGTCGATCTGGTCGCTGCGGAAGATACACGTCATACCGGGCTGTTGCTACAACATTTCGCCATCAATGCGCGACTGTTCGCACTTCACGATCACAACGAACAGCAGAAGGCAGAACTGTTGCTGAAGAAGCTCCAGGAAGGCCAGAGTATCGCATTAGTCTCCGATGCCGGCACGCCGTTAATCAACGATCCTGGCTATCATCTGGTGCGCCTGTGCCGTGAAGCCGGAGTGCGCGTGGTGCCGTTACCGGGAGCCTGCGCCGCGATCACAGCATTAAGCGCAGCGGGATTACCGTCAGATCGTTTCTGTTACGAAGGGTTTCTGCCCGCGAAAAGTAAAGGTCGCTGCGATGCGTTACGCGCGTTATTGCAGGAGCCGCGCACGCTGATTTTCTATGAATCTACGCATCGCCTGCTCGATAGCCTGGAAGATATGGTGAAAGAGCTAGGGGCTGAGCGGTATGTGGTGCTGGCACGCGAAATCACCAAAACCTGGGAGACGATTCACGGTGCTCCGGTTGGCGAACTGCTGGCGTGGGTACGTGAAGATGAAAACCGCCGCAAAGGCGAAATGGTGCTGATTGTTGAAGGCTTCCATGCCGATGAAGAAGCCCTCCCGCCGGAGGCACTGCGTACGCTGGCGCTGCTGCAAAAGGAGCTGCCGCTGAAAAAAGCAGCGGCGCTAACCGCGGAGATTCATGGCGTTAAGAAGAATGCGCTGTATAAGTTCGCTCTGGAGCAGCAAGAGGCGTGACAAATCGCGCTGAATGCCCTATTATCCCGCGCCGAAGCTGACCAGACAGTCGCCGCTTTGTCGTCGTCCCTTTCGGGGGAGACAGGCAGAGGGGAGGAAAGTCCGGGCTCCATAGGGCAGGGTGCCAGGTAACGCCTGGGGGGCGCAAGCCTACGACCAGTGCAACAGAGAGCAAACCGCCGATGGCCCAGTAATGGGATCAGGTAAGGGTGAAAGGGTGCGGTAAGAGCGCACCGCGCGGCTGGCAACAGTTCGTGGCACGGTAAACTCCACCCGGAGCAAGGCCAAATAGGGGTTCACTAGGTACGGCCCGTACTGAACCCGGGTAGGCTGCTTGAGCCAGTGAGCGATTGCTGGCCTAGATGAATGACTGTCCACGACAGAACCCGGCTTATCGGTCAGTTTCGACTTCTTCATGTGGAAAACCCGCCTCGGCGGGTTTTTTGCTATCTGGAGCATGGGAACAAGATGAATGACTGTCCACTCCGTTCTCCATGACATGAAAGCGGCTTACCGGCCAGTTTCGACTTTTGCATGTGAAAAACCCGCTTCGGCGGGTTTTTTGCTATCTACCAGTAAGAACCTATCTCGCAAATCTCTTTCTAGAGTACCTGCGGCAGCTGCGAAAGCAGATACAGAATCAGCCCGATTGAGCCGCCGACCAGGGTGCCATTGACGCGAATAAACTGTAAATCGCGGCCAATATTCAGTTCGATCTGGCGCGACATATCGCGTGCATCCCAGCTTTTCACCGTATCGCTTATATGCCGGGTCAGGAAGGCGGAAAAGTCCGGTGCGGCGGAGCGGGCGGCTTCTTCCAGATGCTGGTTCATGGCACTGCGTAATGCCTGATCCGCTAACAGCGTCTCACCCAGCCACTGCGCGGCTTGCTGCATGCGCTGCTCAACGCGGGAGTTATCACTGCTGAGATCCTGACGCAGCCAGCTGCGCAAATCCTGCCACAGCTCACCAATATACTGATTCAGCGTCGCGTCCTCTTTCAGCCAGCTTTTCACCATCTCGGCACGCTCGGCCATCTCCTGATCGCTTTTCAGCCGTTCAATCAGCTTAGCCACGGCGCGATTAAAGCCCTGACGCAGCTCATGCCCCTGATCGATCGCGACTTCATCCAGAATCGAATCCACTGCGTTTGCCACCACCTCAGCACTCTGTTCACCCAGCCACTCGGTAGGCAGCATTTTGGCTTTAATGGGATGTTCGCGCTTTAGCCAACTGGTGATCTGACGGGCGATAAAAGCGCGGGTATCAGGGCGATTGAGCAGGCTCAGCAGCTGATCGATAGTGGCATCCAGCAACGCCTGATGGCGATTATTACGCGTCATGCTCTCCAGAATCAGCGCGGCGGACTGGCTAAAATCCACCTTATCCAGCGCACGATGCACCGCCCGGCGTAAAAAGTCCTGAATGCGGCTGTCATCGGTGAGATCGAGGAAACCGCGCATTACCTGCAACAGGTGGTGACTGACGCGGCGCGCGTTCTCGCCCTGGGCCAGCCAGTCGGCCAGCATCTGTGCCGGATCGTGGCGACGTATCAGACTCAGCAGAGACTCACTGTCGAGAAACTTCTCCTGCACAAAGCGACCGAGGTTATCGCCGATACGATCTTTATTGCGTGGGATGATCGCCGTATGGCGACTGATAAAGGGGATAGGCACGCGACGAAACAGTGCCACCACCGCGAACCAGTCTGCCAGCGCGCCCACCATGGCCGCTTCCGCCACGGCCTTCACGCCGTTAACCCAAAAGTTGGGCGGCAGAAACAGCGTGACGATAAAGGTCAGGGTTGCTGCCAGCAGCAGGCTCAGTGCCAGTAGTTTGCTGCGTTGTAACTGTTTTTGTTTATCATTTTCCATTTGAACAGCATAGCACTCAGCGCCCGCGGCCGCCGAGCAGGCTGCCTAAAACGCCACGAATGATCTGATTCGTCACCTGGCGTGCGGCACTTTTCGCGACGCTTTGTACTACACCATCATGCTTGCCGCCGCGCGGGCCAGTGCTGCCAAACAGAATATCTTTCAGCCCGCCGAGAATACCGTCATCCACATTCACGCCGTTGCCTTTCGCCTCTGGTGCACTATTTTGCTGTGGTGCCTGCTGCACACCTTGCTGCAACTTCTCATAGGCGGATTCACGATCCAGCGCTTCATCATATTTGCCATACAGCGCAGAGTTATTGATCAACTGATTACGTTCATCGGCATTCAATGGGCCCATGCGTGATCCGGGGGCGATCACCGTGGCGCGTTCGACAATTGCAGGGCTTCCTTTTTCATCCAGTAGCGAAATCAGCGCTTCGCCGGTGCCCAGTTGCTGGAGTGCCGCGAGGGTATCAATCGCAGGATTGGTGCGCAGGCTATCGGCGGCAGCTTTCAGGGATTTTTGATCTTTTGGGGTAAAGGCGCGCAGGGCATGCTGCACACGATTACCCAACTGGCCCAGCACCGTTTCCGGCACGTCAGCCGGATTTTGCGTCACAAACCACACGCCAACGCCTTTGGATCGGATCAGGCGGATCACCTGTTCGATCTTATCCAACAGCACCGCTGGCGCATCGTTGAACAGCAAATGGGCTTCATCAAAGAAAAACACCAGCTTAGGCTTATCCAGATCGCCAGCTTCTGGTAACTGTTCATACAGCTCAGAGAGCATCCACAGCAGGCTGGTGGCGTAAAGTTTCGGTTGCTGGAACAGCTTCTCGGCGGCAAGGATATTGATGACGCCTTTCCCGTTCTCATCACAGCGCATCCAGTCACTGATTTGCAGCATCGGCTCGCCGAAAAAGTGCTCGGCACCTTGCTGCTCCAGCGTCAGCAGGCCACGCTGAATGGCACCGACTGACGCACTGGTGATATTGCCGTACTGATTCTGGAAGGACTTGGCGTTATCACCGATGTATTGCGTCATCGCGCGCAAATCTTTGAAATCGAGCAGCAGTAAGCCCTGGTCGTCGGCCACGCGGAAGATAATCTGCAAGACGCCGCTCTGCACCTCATTCAGGCTCAGTAAGCGAGCCAGCAGCAGCGGACCCAGATCGGACACGGTGGCGCGAAGCGGGTGGCCCTGCTGGCCATAAATGTCCCACAGCACCACCGGATTTTTCTGCGGTTCCCAGTCGCTGACGCCAATTTTAGCCAGCCGCGCCTGTAACTTCTCCGAGCTTTGCCCCTCTGCCGCTACACCACTGAGATCGCCTTTCACGTCCGCCATAAAAACCGGTACGCCGATATTCGACAGCGATTCCGCCAGTTTTTGTAGCGTCACGGTTTTACCGGTGCCGGTCGCTCCCGTGATCAGGCCGTGGCGATTGGTCATTTGTGGCAGCAGATGAACTTCTTTCTCTGGGGTTCGGGCGATCAGAAGAGGCGTCATGATGGTTTACTCGCGCTAAAAAGATACCATCAGCATAGCAAGCGAAACGGATCGCGGCGGGCAACGACGCCCGCCACGACGGGTTAATTTTTCTCTACGCTATCAAAATAGAGCAGGCTCACGCCGATTGGCTGCTCGACGTGGCTCAGATTACTGCGCACGGCGACCTGTTGTGCGCCCTGAAGCATGATGACGTAGGGCGATTCCTGTTGCAGCTGTTGTTGCAGCTGGGTGTAAAGCGCACGGCGTTTGCCTGCATCACTCTCTCCTGCGGCAGTGCGAGTCTCCGCGCTGATTTGCGGGATATCCCAGCCTACTCGCCAGGCCAGAGTTTTTGATCCGCCGGGAACGTTGTACGCAAAGGCACTGGCATTGGTATTCGGATCGACATAATCCGCGCCCCAGTAGATGAAGATCGACTGGAAATCGCGGCTACGCATTTTGCTCCACAGCTCAGATTCAGCCACGGGTTGAATATCGAGCTGCACATCCGCAGCGGCAAAACTGGCCTGTAACGCCTGCGCGACATCAATGTACGGCGGCTGATTGATCACGGTCAGCGCAATGTGAGTACCTGGCGCAATGCCTCCTTGTTTAAGGATCGCTTTCGCTTTTGCCACGTCGTAGTGGAATGGCGTGTTCTCCAGCGCACCATCAAAACCTTGCGGCAGGAAGCTCTGATGAACCTTGTATTGCCCTTTTAACAACTGGTTTGCCAACGAGTCATAGTTCACCAGCCAGCGCGCTGCTTGCCACAGGGCCGGATTACCCAGCGCAGGCTGATGCGGATCTTTGGTGTTAAACCCGAGGTAATAGACCAGATCGGAAGGGAAGGCGGTGATCTTCAGGTTTTTATCACTTTTGAGTGCGCTGATCAGATCCGGCCCGAGCTGATAAGCAACATCTGCATCACCTTGCTGAATCAGCAGGCGGCGGGTGCCTGCATCAGCTACGCCTTTCAGCAGCACGCGTTTGACGTGCGGCGGGTTGCTGGCATAGGGATTGGCCGCCAGCACCAGCGCCTGTTGCGGCACATACTGCTGGATCTGGAAGCTCCCGCTACCGGCAGAGTGGGTGTGGAGCCAGGCATTACCGAAGTCATTGTTGCTGGCGTGTGCCAGCGCGGTTTTACTGTCGATAATCGAGCCAATTGGCGCAGTGAGCAGACGTAACGCCAGGTTAGCACCAATCTGGGCCGGCCACTGAATCTCAACCTGATGGTCATTAAGCACTTTTAACTGGCTATCGATGTTATCCGGCGTCCAGCCAAATTCACCCAGAATAAATGACGGCGCTTTGTTCAGTTTCACCGCGCGGCTGAGTGAAAACACCACGTCTTGTGGCGTTACCGCATTGCCGCTGACAAATTTCGCGCCAGGTTGCAGGGTAAACACCAGGCTATGCGGCGTACTGCCTGGCTGCCAGCTGCTGGCCAGAGCCGGAGCCAGCTTTTGTGCATCTTTGCGGTCAGCGGCGATCAGCGTCTGATAAAGATTGATCTGCACGCCATTGCTGACGGTTTCAAAGCTTTCTGCCGGATCAAAGCTAATGATGCCATCCAGCGGGATCGCGACAATTAAGGTGTCTTTTGGGGTTGCTGCCAGCACGGCGGGTGTGATGGTCAGCAGGGAGAGCAGTAGAACCAGTGTACGGCGCATAAGATGTTTCCTGAACGGAGAATGCAGCCACTGTATCGGGTTGGTGACAGGGGGATAAATGCCGCTTTGTTCTGAGCTATGCATAATTTGTGCTGAAAAAGATCCCCCTTTCGGGGATGAGCAGTCGCAATCGATCGATGACTTTTTTTTATCAGTGTAGTCAGGCGACTATTTCTCAGATGATTCATTTTTGTCTGTTTGCACAATAAAAATCACCAAGTCCACGTTAAAAACAGGGTTTTAAGTGCAATAACTCGCCTAAAATCCCGTAACCACGCTGTAACTGAAAATTAACAGTATGATTGTTTTTAATCATAAAAACATTTGATCTCTCATTTTTACACATTGAAATATCCACATACTTAATATTGCCTATTGTTGTTTATATAAAAAATTCGTTAACAAAAAAAACCATCCCTTTTAGCAAGTGAGAGTCGTCACCCCATGCTTCTTCAAAAACCGACCAACAGACGTAAGTTTTTACTTGGGTCTTTGCTGGCTTTGCCATTGACAGACCTGGTGTTAAAAGGACTGACAGCGGCACAGGCGGCAGAACTGGCCGCACCTGAGCTGTCTGAGTACCAGCCGGTATTCTTCAGCGCTGCGGAGTGGCAGTTTATTCTGGCCGCCACCGATCGCTTGATCCCAGCGGGCGGGAAAGGCAAAGCGCCGGGCGCACTGGAAACCAACGTACCGATCTTCATCGACCAGCAGCTGCATAGCGAAGAGTTCGGGAAAGAGATCTACATGCAGGGGCCGTTTGATATCAACGCGCCGGCGACGATGGGTTATCAGATCCCGTTCTATCCACAACAGATCTATCACACCGGCATCAAGCTGGTTGAACAGTGGACGCAGAGCACCTATCAAAAATCTTTCCATGAGCTCTCGACGGAAGAGAAGGATGCGGTGCTGGCGAAAGTGAACAAAAACGATGGCATCGATTTCCCGGCATTGGGTGAACCAAACCTCAAAGCATCGCAGTTCTTCAGCCAACTGCTCTCAGATACCAAACATGGCTACCTAGCCGACCCGATGTACGGCGGTAACAAGGGCATGAAAGCCTGGATTGCCATCGGCTTCCCGGGCGCACGCGCCAGCTTCACCGAATGGGTGAAACAGCACAACGTGCCGTATCCGTTAGGCCCGGTGAGCATTCAGGGCGAGCGCGCTTAAGTCGTTAACGAATCAGGTATTTGAGACAGGATTATCATGGCACAGATTACAAAAAAAGAAGTCGACGTCGTCGTTTGCGGCCTCGGCTGGGCAGGCTCGTTGATGAGCATTGAGCTGGCGCTAGCTGGCCTGGAAGTACGTGCGCTGGAGCGCGGCGGCGATCGTGATTACGATGAGTTCGCCTACCCAAAACCGGCGGATGAATATGCCTACGCGGTGCGCAACAAAGTGTTCGCTACCCCGGCAGAAGTGGCGGTGACTGTACGCTACAACATGAGCCAGACGGCATTGCCGACCCGTAAGTGGGGCGCTTTCGCACCGGGCACCGGCGTGGGTGGTTCTGGTCTGCACTGGACCGGCGTACTGATTCGTCCAACCCCGACCGACATTAAGCTGAAAACCTATGTCGATCAGGCTTATAAGCCAGGCATCTTGCAGGATGACATGCGCGTGATGGACTTCCCGTTCACCTGGGATGAGATCGAACCGCACTACACCAAATTTGAAAAGATCTGCGGCCAGTCGGGTAACACCGGTAACCTGCGCGGTCAGATCCTTGAAGGCGGCGACCCGTTTGAAGGGCCGCGTTCAGAGCCATACAACATGCCAGCCCTGGAAGACACGCTTAACAACGTGATGTTCAAAGAGGCGGCGAAAAAGCTCGGCTATCACCCGTTCCCGAACCCCTCTGCGGCGGCTTCCCGTTCCTGGACCAACCCGTACGGCAACCAGATAGCGCCTTGTAACTACTGCGGCTATTGCAGTAAATACCCGTGCCTGAACTACTCCAAAGCCTCACCGCAGACCGCCGTCATGGATGCGCTGAAGCGTATGCCTAACTTCTCCTATGAAGTGAACGCGGAAGTGGTGAAAGTGGTTCTGAATGATGACAAGAAGACCGCTAAAGGCGTGATCTACTTCGATAAAGACGGCAATGAGTGCTTCCAGCCGGCGAAGATCGTGGTGCTCTCCAGCTTCCAGATGTACAACGTGCGTCTGATGCTGCTCTCTGGCATCGGCAAGCCTTACAACCCGATCACTGAAGAGGGTGTCGTTGGGCGTAACTATGCGTTCCTGTCTAACGGCGGCGCAACGCTGTTCTTCAAAGATAAAAACTTCAATCCGTTCGCCACATCCGGCCCAACCGGACAGATGTTTAACGACATTTCACCGGGTAACTTTGATGGTCCTGCGCTTGGTTTCCTGGGGGGCGCGAAGATCCACAGCTCACAGGCGACCGGTACGCCAATCAGTACCGCACTGCCAAAAGGCACGCCGGGCTGGGGCACCGGCTGGAAAGAGGGACTGGAAGAGTGGTACGGCCATTCCATGAAGATCAGCATCACCACCACTTGCCAGTCTTATCGCGATATCTATCTCGATCTGGATCCGAACTATAAGGATCACCGTGGCCTGCCAATGCTGCGCATGACCTTTAACTGGAAAGAGAACGAACTGAAGCTGCAACAGTACCTGAAGGGCATTGTTGGCAATATCGCGAAGGAGCTGAACCCCGACAGCATGAGCATGAGCTTCCTGCCAATGGGTGCTGACTTTGACCTGACCAAATACGTCTCGACGCACAACGTTGGCGGTGCGGTGATGGGTGATAACCCACAGACTTCCGCGCTGAACAAGTACCTGCAAAGCTGGGACGTGCACAACGTGTTTGTACCGGGCGGTAACGCCTTCCCGCAGAACTTCCAGGCGAACCCGACCGATACCATCGGCGCGATTACCCTGATGGCGGCACAGGCGATCAAAGAACAGTATCTGAAAAACCCCGGCCCACTGGTACAGGCATAAGCGTATGAAAAAGTTTACTTTTAAATCTTTATCACTCGCCACTGCTCTGTTGCTGGGCAGCGGTTTTGCCCTGCAGGCGCAGGCGGAAGATAACGCAGCACTGATCAAACAAGGTGAGTATTTATCGCGTCTGGGCGACTGTATGGCGTGTCACTCTGTGGCAGGAAAACCGGCGTATGCGGGCGGCCTGGCGATTGAATCTAACCTTGGCACCATCTACTCCACCAATATCACGCCAGACAAGCAGCACGGTATTGGCAACTATACCGAACAGCAGTTCTCTGACGCTGTGCGTAAAGGCGTATTACCTGATGGCTCACGCCTCTATCCGGCGATGCCATATCCGGATTACGCCAAGATCAGCGATGAAGATATGCACGCGCTGTATGTCTACTTTATGCAAGGCGTACAGCCAAGCGCTGAGCAGCCACCAGAGACCAGCCTGAGCTTCCCGTTCAGCCAACGTTGGGGCATGCGCTTCTGGAACTGGGCTTTTGCGGACAATAAACCGTTCCAGCCGATTGGTGGTGCTTCCGAGCAGGTTAATCGCGGTGCCTATATTGTTGAGAGCCTTGGTCACTGCGGTAGCTGCCATACACCGCGCGGCTTTGGTATGAACGAGAAAGCGCTGGATAGCAGCGACAGCCAGTTCCTTGCTGGTGGCAGCCTGAATAACTGGGATGTGCCGTCACTGCGTGGCCTGCCACGCTGGAGCGAAGCGGAGATCGTCGACTACCTGCAAAGCGGACGTAACGATAAAGCTTCCGTTGGTGGAGAGATGAAGTCAGTGATTGAGCACAGTAGCTCACACATGACCGATGCCGATCTGCAAGCTATCGCCGCGTACCTGAAGTTCCTTGGCGGTAATCCACCACTCCAGGCCTATAACCAGCAGGCGCAGCAGGCAACTGAAGCGAAACTCACTGCCGCTAAGAACCTGACCGAAGGTGAGCGACTGTATCTGGATAACTGTGGGGCTTGCCACTACGTGACCGGTAAGGGCGCACCGCGTGCCTTCCCGGAACTGGATCAGGCAACCATCGTGAATGCGAAAGATCCGACCGGTCTGATCCACACCATTCTGGTGGGTGCGCAGCAGCCATCAACGGCTAAAACGCCGTCGACGCTGGCGATGCCTGGCTTTGGTGCGCGTCTGAGTGATGACGAAGTGGCGAAGCTGGCGACCTTTGTGCGTCAGGGCTGGAGCAACACCGCTTCTGCTGTCACTGCCGATCAGGTTGCGGAAGTGCGTAAGTCACTGAAAAAGTAAGTTTGTTGACGGGTAATATTGAGGGGCGCGCTGCGCCCTTTAAATAGCTGATAAATCTCAGAAAATGATTTTTTGAGGGCAGTATTATCAGGGTTTTAGTTAACCATTTGATTTGTATTTGATTATTTTAATTTGTCATAACGATTACTAGCCAGATTACGTTATAAACACATTTAAGTGGCACTCAGTGCTCCCTAAACGGCTGATATATTTCAGCAAATGTTTTTTGATGGTTTTTAACCGAGCAATGATAATTAAAATTTTGATTTATAAGTGATTTTGTTAACTAGCAGCTACCTGGCCATAGGGAAAGTTGTCAACACACTGAGGGGCGCACTGCGCCCCTTTTTTATGTCTGATCGATTGTGTATTAAAACGAGCAGAGTGTGCCTGCGTGTAACCAATCAATGGCGTTGATGCTGGAAGGACTCGATTAACTCCGGGAAGAACTCTTCCAGAATTTCTGGTGTCATCAGCTCCGGGAAGGTCATCAGGTGTTCACGAATCGCCTGAACCTGGGCCTGGCGATAGTCATCAATCACCTCTTCCATGTCCAACGATTTCCGTTCCATGCGTTCCTGCACATCTTCCGGCAGCAGCGTGGGGTCATCCTGCTCCAGAGCGGTATCCAGCATATCGAGATAGTCGAACATCTCCAGCAGCGCATCGGTTTGTGGGGTGCGTGATTCATACTGTGGCGGGCGTTGCGTCTCAAGATAGCGCAGCATCAGACGTTCCGTGGTGCCATCTGGCGTTTGTGGTGGCGCGGTGGCCAGCCAGTTGAGCAGGGTATGAATGTTCACCTGGTAAACATGAAAACCGGTGTCAGCCAGGTCATCCGCAAACAGATCAACGCTTTCGTTTTCAATCAGGCAGATGTGAGTACGCTTAACCGGATATTGTTGCACCCAGCTAAACACCTCTTCGATCACTGCGTCTTCATAGGCAAAGATTTTCTCTTCTAAGCCAGTTTCAGGCAGTCGGGCACAGGCCCTGATATGTTCCGGGCCAAAATAGATGGCTGCAGAGATTTTAGCGGGCATTTGCGCGTTCCTGTGCGAGAGGGCCGAGGCCTAACTATAGCGCTGATTTATGATGAAAAACATTACCGTTGCCGCAAGGAACGACTTTTGGTGCCGGTTTTGCGAGAGGGCTCGGAGATGGGATTAAAAATCCAAGATTTAGTGGAGGCAGGCTGCTGCGCTTTGTACGGGATGTGGGGACAGGCGAGGATGCTCTGCGATTTTACAGCTTTGCTCGTTCTGCCCCTTCTCCCGCCTAAACGGGAGAAGGCTGGGATGAGGGCGCTTTTCCCATTTTGCAGCCTGGCACTAATCTGCCTCTTCTCCCGTCTAAACGGGAGAAAGTTGGGATGAGGGCGCTTTTTCCCATTTTATAGCATTGCACCAATCTGCCCCTTCTCCCGTTTAGACGGGAGAAGGTTGGGATGAGGGAGTTTTCCCCGTTTTGCAGCTTGGCACTGTCTGCTCCTTCTCCCGTTTAGACGGGAGAAGGCTGGGATGAGGGTGGTTTTCTGTTTTGCAGCATTGCACCAATCAGCCCCGTCTGCCGTCCAAACGGGAGACGGCTGGGATGAGGGGGGGTTATCCCAGCAGGTAGTTCTTACCTTGTTTCAGTACCACGTCACAGGCTTTGGTCTTCAGCTTCTCACCCAGCGGTGAATTACTCAGGCTCTGCAAGTTAAGCTGCTGACCGTTGCTGGTATTCAGCAAGCCTTCCAGCCCCTGCTGATAGCCGGTGTTCTGTTGCTGCGCAGAGCTATCGCTCAGCCCTAACTTGCTCAGCACTTTATCTTTCACCGACTTCACGTTGTTATCGACCACGTTATGCTTCACGCAGTATTCCATCACGCCAGCGGCATTCGTCATGGTCTTGGAACTCACGGCGCTATCGCCACCGTTCAACAACCCGCTCAGGCCTGAAAGCGAAAGCCCGCCATTTTGCGCAGTCCCACTGTTCGTCGCCGTCCCGCTATTCTGCTGTGACAGCTGAGAAGCCGCACTGCTTAACTGCTCCTGCCAGCTCGCAGCCTGTGCCGTACCCGCTAACAGCACCGCCGCCAGCCCCAATCCCCAAACGCCTTTTTTTATTGCTTTCATGTCAACCTCGATAATCGCTGAGCACTCTCAGTGTGGATAAGAGGAGTCTGAAGGGAGAAAGTTCCTGGGTAAAGAGGCAGATAGCCGCGTTTGGGAGGATTCTGTTGAGATGAGATGAGATGAGATGAGTAGTAGCCTGTAGCGTTGGTGGTGGGTTTGGGTTTGTCAGACTTTATACTGCTGTGCTGTGCTGTGCTGTGCTGTGCTGTGCTGTGCTGTGCTGTGCTGTGCTGTGCTGTGCTTGGTTTGGCGAGGCATGTGGAGCACTATTCATGGCCAAACTAGGCTGAAAACGCAGTAAACGGGCTGCTTCGCTGGTTTTTTCAGCATTCAGTTCGCAACCCCGATAAATCCTGTTGCACCGCCGACGTGTAACGGTATAATCCACAACGTTTTCCGCATCCTCTTCAGTGCCGAAGTGGCGAAATCGGTAGACGCAGTTGATTCAAAATCAACCGTAGAGATACGTGCCGGTTCGAGTCCGGCCTTCGGCACCATCTATTCATTTTCCTGTAAAATCAATAGATTAGACAAAAGTTTCTGTCTTTTCTGCACGGGAAGATTGTTGTCTTCGCTTCACCTGAAATTGCCGCTGTGGTTTATAGTGGCGAATCGGGCTGTTAACCTACAGCGGCGTGTAGTTCCAGGCTCAAATACGTACAAGCGTGAACAGCCTCACCGTTCAGCATCCAACTTGAAGCTAATGACGCTGCTAGCGCCTTAAAACTCTCCCAAAAAACTTTCAGTGAATTGCATTTCAGCTCGATGCCCTCTTAAAGCTACCTGTCGTGATGGCAGTGTAGAGGATAAACAGGTTTATGGTGGTCTCGGTACTTGCACACCAAATGCAAGCTCTGCCAGCGTTTCAGCCACGCTCCTGAAAGGGTACACGGTTATCCTGATAAATTTCACTGACTGACATAACCCTGATGATTTCGCTACGCTTCGCTTGTTGTCTTATCACCAACGGGGCTTTATGGGTGCTATTGTCCTCAGTAAGGTAGCGAACTAAAATAGTTCGAAACTTGGCTGATGGTGATGTATGCGCAAAAAACAGATATTGCACATAGTTCAAGGGCGGTTGTTGTCTGATGAAAATCCTAAGAGAGCGTCAGAGATAAAGGTGAGTCGCAAGAATTATCGTAAGATGCGGCAGCAAGATTGGGATGATGGCACTTTGGATTCCGATTCGCTCCAGCACTTCAAATCTCTTTAGCTCATTTCGCACATATCAAACCCCATTCTTTAGCCCAAACATTGCTATTAGATCGCTTTAAATGCCCATCCTCATCTCATAACTGGTAGTTGCACAAATCGTACACACTCGATAATCTGGGACTAATCCTAATTTTCTTCGCGCTATCAATTAGCTGTGCCACATGAAATTTGAACATCTCGTGTTTCCAGTTTCATTACTGAAAGATTGAGCGCAATGAGAGGGCGATCTGAATGGCATGGATATGTGAAGTAGGTAGCCTCAGTGCTGCTGATTTTTCTGTTTGCGTTGTGGGTTCCAGGTCAGTGGCTGATCTTCTTGTATGTAAAGTTGAATCTCGTAGTGCCTCTCAAGGGGTCGATGGTCTTTGGTGTGAAGTAACTTCCCGAAATGTCGCATCTTCGAAAGTAAAGTTTGTTAATTCGCGCAGTTTGGCTGATTTATTAATTTGTTATGTGGGATCTCGCAGCGTTGCAGGTTGGGCAAAAGCACACCGCTTGCAAGGTAAATTGTAATTTAAGGCAGGATAGTCATGTCAATACCTTTTGAAGCACCAGAATACAGGAAAGACGCCTTTAATTGTCCATTTTGCAATGCGTATGCCAAGCAATCATGGGATCATTTGTATTATTACAGCTCCTCGAACTCTCTTCCGATGGAAACTGCTTCATGCGAACGCTGTCGTAATAAGAGCTACTGGTTTGAAGGAGTCATGTTGATTCCGGCGTCAGCTAATGTCGAAATGCCTAATCCTGATATGCCAGAAAATTGTACGCAAGATTATATGGAAGCTCGCAGTATCATTAATTTGTCACCTAAGGGGGCTGCAGCGTTATTGCGACTTTGCCTGCAAAAGCTAATGATTCATTTAGACCAGCCAGGAAAGAATATCAATGATGATATCAAATCTTTGGTAGCTAAAGGACTTCCACCTATGGTTCAGAAAGCTGCTGATATTTGCAGGATCGTAGGTAATCAAGCAGTTCATCCGGGGGAGATTAATATTGATGATGATCCGAAATTGGCTCATAGTTTATTTAGATTGCTTAATGTTATTGTCTCAGAACAAATAACGCGACATAAAGAAATTGATAACATGTTTAAAAACCTACCAGCAAACGCCTTACAAGGAATTGAAAATAGAGATAAGAATTCCTGAGGTTGATTCAATCTATTATTTACCTTTGATAAGGAGCGTTTTATGAAATCTCGGAATTTAAAAACAATTCATGATCTGATTGTTACAAATTATCAAAAGCATGATTTAGGTAATGGCCGTTTTTTACATACATTCCAGCCATCGACAACGGATACAATCTATCAATTTGAAGCAAATGCAGAGGATGTACTGGTTCAAGGCGAAAGATATAACATAGGATTTACAGAGGATAATGGCATCAAGACTATTGATACATCTTGTTTGTCAAAAGCCTCAGTTTTGGATAAGGACTTTAGTTATCAATATGCCCGTAATATGTCTAAACAGAAGCATGAAGAGAATAGAGGGAAAAACGATTCAAGAGTAAAGCATTCTGAGTCAGATGGTTACTATTGGGGCAGGAAGTATGCCTGGCGTGAATTTGGGTTAGCTCTTCCCCGTGAAGCCTTTGAAATATACTTGATAGAGTGTGTTGGTCATCCTATGATTAATTGTCAGGTAATAACAGAAGGTTATCCTCAGGGTGAAGATTCTGTTGCATTTCAGGACGATGGTTTAGAAGATGCAATTGATGCTTTAATTCAATCGGCAGTAATTGTTAATAATGGTCCATACTTTAAATCACCTTTGTATTTTGATGGGAGGAGAAAGTTTACAATAAAAGGTGTCCCTGCGATAACCGATAAAAAATAAAAGTTATCAACATCTGTTATGTGTATGGCTTACCTTAATAGTAAGCCTTTTTATTTTACCCCCACCAGAGAGTCGTGTTTTTTACTTTCCTTCCATTTTTTATACCAAGATATAGCTGTGCGATAAGAGCATCTCATAATGTATGAGACAGTTAAAGGTCTTACTTGTAATTCAAATAGTGTAAAAACGCACTCAAAACCCTGTGGGCTAAGTGTTCCATTACCTTTATGGTTTTTAGGGTGGCCGGGTTGGAGTTTGTCTATTACAGACTTAGGTATGGAATTTATTTGCCTGTTTATTTCAGTTGCTTCAATGTTGAGTGCTTCAATTCCTTTGTTTATTTTCTTCTTTAGTCTTTCGATCTCTTTTGTATATGAATTTTCAGCGGATTCAAAAGCAAGACTGTCGAAACTTAATGTCAGTATGAAATGCTTGCCCATCTCATTCATGATTTTACGTCTTAATATACGAGCTTTTTTTGCAGCGGTATAGTCATAGCGAGGTTTAATTCCTAAACTTGAATATGCCCCAACATCAAAGGTGAGCATATATATTCTGTGGCCTATGTCATTTCTGTAATCAATAAGTTCTTTTAAAATTTCACTTTCTTCCTTGCTAATTATGCCTTTTTTAACAAGTCTTGAACGTGCACCTTCGAATAACTTACCTTTCCCGATTGTTTTCTTATTATATTCTGATTCATCTTCATTGGGAATTATATTGGTATTCTCAATTGATTCGAGAATAAATGTTTTTAAATTTTCCATGTAGAATAGGATTAAAATCATTTCAAGAGCGCGAACTTTGAGGATATCAGATTCCAAAGTTGTTGGTTTTCTTCCGTGTGGTCTATGTCTATTCATTTTACCTCTTTTTTTAATTTAAGTTTTATTTTCACATATAAAAATTAACGCTCAACTTACTAAGGTTCTATTTGGAACAAATTTCAATATTGAATTTATCACAATTTTATTAGTTAATTAGTTTAGTTGAAAGTAGGAGTTAAATATGTAATGTCTGATGACATTTAAGTATATAGCAGCAAAGAGTTAGTCCAACATTAATAACTGAACGCTCTGGGAATAGCAATATGACCTCCAGCCTCCCACGAAAAAATCACATTATGGGGTGCCTCTATATATAGAAGGGCTGGCAAATATCTCTGACTCTATTGCGGATCTGCCTGACGGACTGCCCCATCCCTTGGAGAAAACCAACAATAACCTAGGAATATCAGTTTCTTATCTATAAACTTCCTTCCCGATTCCGAGACGCTATAAAGTTGGGCGCGGCAGCGGTGAATAATGCACGCCAAGCGGCACGGCATCACATCAGCTTGTAATGAGCGCTGAGGCGTCAGCGACCACCGACATAGCGTCCATCATCGCGGCACACTCAAACAGATAACTTGCCGGGAATATTCGATAAATGAACGAAATCAGAGTGACATTTAAAATCGGGATAGACAACACTATTTGTGTGGTTTTGCGTGTGCGAAGGTTTCAGGAGGCGGCGACAAGATGATGCTTGTTTCCACACATGATCGCCACTTTGTTGGCAAGAAAACTTGTTCAGTAATTTTACACGACTTCCGGCTCATTGTACCGAATATCCGAATTCAACCCGTTGGCTGTCTCCAGGTTGCAGGCGGCACATTTCCATCACTTCACCCTTCGGCAACGGCTGCATGAACTCATCAACACAGTGATCGACGGTTCACGGTTCACGGTTCGACAATTGGTCATTTCGGTGATCCTAAGGTTGATATGCCCGGTTTGGTTTGCGGTAAACCGCCGGGCTTTTTTACTCTGAACTCTATGCTTAGACTGTGGCGACAGCGTGCAACACATCGACTAACTTCACTGCATCGACATCGTTCCAACGCCAATGTGAATCTAACTGATGGTGTTCACGACTGTCAGGTTCACCCAGCACATTGCTGACAATTGACTGATGATCCAAGGATGCGGTAACACGCACACCTTTTGCCATTTGCATAAAACACGTAAGCCCTTGAAGATCGTCACGTCTGATATTCTTCTTATGCGTGTGTGCTTTTTGTGTCGTAATGGTGATATACATGGAAATACAATCTCCAAAATTTGATGTTCAGTTATTTCAAATAATGATTCACCTTACTGGATGGTGGTAAATAATAAATGCAGTCACTTTGCGAGGAAAACAATAAATTACTCTGCGGTGACTTGATATTTTCCACCATTATCTTTAATTTTATATTCATAAACATCGTCACAGAATACTGTGATTGAACCCCCAAAGGCCGCTGCGTGTGTGCTGTTTACTTTTGTGCAAGTAAATCCTCTTGATTGTATGACTGCTTGTGCTTCACTTCTTACTTCTTGAGTGTCTTCTGCTTTTTCATAACTATTCTCAGGTTTTTTATCATCATCCTTAAAAAACGTCATGTAAGTTGCAAATGCAGCGGCTAAAATAAATATTAAACAGCCAGATGGGGATGTGTACGGTTTACTTACCCCACAATGGGGACAAGTCTTAGCCGATGATGAGACTTTACCGCCACACTCACGACACTTTTTCATAGCCATGTGTAATTCCTAATTTAAAGGTATTGATTTTCAAATTTTTTAATGGTGGCTTTTCAGATTAACCTAATCCATTAAGTAAATTCAACTACCAAAAATGGGTGTTATTCAATCACGATGTATAATTCTCATCGTATCTTATTTTATTTATATAACCAAATAGTTCTTGTGGTGATGCTGAATTTTTTGAATACGTCTTAAATGCCTCCGTGCTGCCTCGATCATGCCCCATCAATAATGCGATCCTGTCTTCTGGAACTTGGTTACGGTCAAGCTGTTGAGCAAATTCATGGCGTAAGCTGTGTAATACCTTTCTTTCTGTGCCAACCTCTCCCAAGACATTACGCTTTGCCCTTGTGAAACGCTGTGTACGCCACGTTGAACGCTTGCCGTCAGCACGATTTGTGATTGATGCATGGTAGAAAAGAAAACTGTCGTGTGGTTTATGAATAAGTGTCTCAACCAAATGTGTAATGCATGAGTGAACCTGTATTAAACGCGCCGCCGATTTGGTCTTGCCTTCCAAGACCTCGAAGCAAGGAACGTCTCCGATTGAGCGGATATTCCCAACCTGTAATGAACAAATTTCATTGAGCCTCATGCCGTTATACATTCCGATCAAGATCACTGCCTGCATCTCAGCGTCACCTTCAAACGCTGAAAATACCTTCGCCAGTTCTACATGAGTAAAAACCTCATAATTCACCTTACTACTTTTCGCTTCCAATCCATGACCACGCCAGGGGGTAGCCTGTGGCGCATCGTGATAGCGGTTCATTGCTAAATCCCATATCTGAGCCAATGAGCTAATGTAATTTTGAATCGTCTGGAGTGCTCTTTCCTTTTCCTTCTTCAACTTATCTAACCAGCCAGTTACTACTGTTCGGTTGATCTCCCGTAAATGGATATCGCGCTTCTTCAAGTGAGCTAAGATTTGCTCTACGGCTTTGTTGGTCTTGGAAAGGGTGGTTAACTTGCGTTTGTCGCCAAACTGGAGAAAATAAAGATCCCTCATTCGCAGTAGAGAAGGGCAAGACTGCAAAGGTGTGCCAATCTGTAGTGGGTTATCTTTCGCATAACTTCCTATGCGCCGTAGATCGTTGATTATTCGCTCAACCTTTGAACCGCTGGGTTGTGGCTTTAGCTGTTCACGTAATCTGGCGAACTCAAGTGCAATCGCATCACGAAAGAGCCTTGCCTGACGAATGTCGCGTGAGCCTGTGCTCTTGAGGAAGTTACGTTTTCCGCAAAAGTGGCCCCTCATGTAGTCAGGGATGGCGATCCTTACGGGATATACTCCGCATGGATCTAAGATCAAATAACGATCTCTCTTGTAAATCATGGAAACCCCGGCTAAATTTTCGGGGCAATTTCATGGCGAAATTGGTGCTGAACACCATCTGGTGGAAAACAGCTTATTGTGGTTTATCAATAAGTTGTTAGACTCAGTTGATTCAAAATCAACCATCGAGAGATGTGCCGGTTCGATTCCGGCCTTCGGCACCTTATGATGCAAATAAGTCGCTTACGAGCGGCTTTTTTTGTGCCTGAAATTCAGTTTCCACAAGGATTTATCTTCGTTTTTATCCATCTGAAACAACCTTATTCAATCTACATCAACTTTCTGACGCGAGTATATCTGCGGGGATAATGTGGTTCGAAAATGTTTGTACCCATATAGAGTCCCTGAAAGGATACTTACATTTTGATCTCGCGGCTAATCGTCGAGAGAGTCCTTGATAATCTGCCAGCAATGTCCCTGATACTACGTTTTGCTACCAGTCCTCTGGATATCTATTCTCTTTCATCAAGTGAAAGAGCTAGTCAGTGCCGCTTTCGGACAGAGGGACGATACCCACCAGTCTGGTGGATAGTGGGCATGATAGAAGAATGATTTCTGTTGAGTATCCTGGCGATATTATGCAGGGAATCACCTTGTTTGTGCCTGTCCCAGATAATCGCTTTCTGTTCTGGTGTGTAGTAAATGTGCGTTCTTCGTTTCATGGCAGCGTACCCCCCGTTTAAGGATAGCGTTGCTTCGACCCGTTGAACTCACAGTACTGAGCGGCCATATTCATGCGGCCACGGCACTACAGGCCATTGAGCCCCAGGTATTGAACGACATTGGGCTAACGAAGGCGGAAGAAACCGGAGTATTGCCAGAACTGCAAAACAGCCCAATGTGTCGAGTGCAGGTTGCAACTGAGCTGAAAACAAAACGTCAATGATTGCAGCAGCAAGGGGCCACATCATGATACGTTGCCCACTTGGTACACATTCTTCTTATACTCGTACCAGCCGTTATATCACGGAGCAGAAGAAAGAAGCCTATTACCAGCGCCAAAATATCGTGCGCTCCTTTACCTTTAAAACAGTAGAGAGTGTCGATAAGAATTTATGTCAGCCCATTCAAACGGAAACGGTGATGATTTATCGTCGCCAGAAAAAAGGACATTAAACCGTCACTGCAGTTATAGCCGAAATCAAACATTTCACTTATGGAACTGGCCCTGCTGCGATGTTTTTACCGTTCCCCAAGTCCAAAAACAGCCTTTTTCTGATTAGCCTATCTTAAATCGAGCGTACATGCATAGGGTACATGATTTTTCATGGGTCTCCAGCCTCTCAAGATAGCCGAAACCCCGCGCCGTAAGGGCTTTCAGGGCCTCTGAGTCATGCATGAAATGTGCATGATAAAGTCAGAGCGCGTAGGCTAGAGGGAGTATTGCGCGTAAAAATATTTAACCTCTGTTAAATATCGACATGGCATGTTTAATAATTTTATATACACCCCTAATGATTTTCTTATATATTTCTCACTTGTAGCGAGCAAAACTCTACTCGCCATACAGTGAAGTTTTTAAAAATCACATTTTTAAACTTCTATTTGAGCTGGTGAATTTATCACCAACTCTGTATTTGCTATTATCTACTTCAGCATTAATACCTTTTGTCGTAACTATAACTTGGTGTCGAATTCCGTCGAACTCATCAGAAATTTCTTTGATGGTTTTTTGTATCCCTTTAGACCGAATATCTTCCATTCCACCGTTTTCAATTCCATCTAGTATCAATAATCGAGGAAATCTAACAGCTTTATCAGTTAGGCTTAATTTAAGTAAGGAGATGTGTAGGGCATTATTTAGATAGTACATTGAACTTTCGGAAAAAGAAACCTTGTTATTGATGATGATTCTGTTCGATGCTAAATCAAATCCTATGCTCGTAATATTGCTAAACTCTGCTTTGTCATGTGGGTCCTCTATGTTTTCAAGATCCTTACTTAAAATTTCGATCATGTAACCTGTTATTTTTTCTTGAATTTTCGGCAGCTTAAGTAAAAGTGCAGTTTCTTTTTTATCAATTTCTGATTCAAGATGACTAACTCTATCCTGCAAAGTATTTCGAAGCTCTCTAAGTTTATTTATTTGCAGGTAAATTTTGCTAAGCTGCGAGAGACTATTTATCTTCTCCTCTAATTCACCAACTTCCCTATAAGCATCATATAAAGAACTATCATTATCAGAATTAAGAGAATTACTTATAATGGAAATTTTATTTATCTTCGCACGCAAATTTTTCTTTGTTTCTTTTATTGCAAGAGCAATTTTTTCTTTCTCTTTTTCATGTTTGGCTAATATATCACTTGATTCTTTTAACTGAATAGATATCTCATTTTTCATACGAGCATAATTCATGTTTTTAGAGTTAGAAGCATTGTGAGTTCCACATAAAGAACAATTATTTTCATCAGAGGCAGATTTTAATAGTGAAAAACATGAAGGGCAAGTATCAAATTCTTTTGCTTTATAATACTTTCCAAATTTCATTGAGTCTTCTATTGCTAGTATTTTTTGTTTTAATTCTTCAATGAAACTTGTTGAGTCACTTATATTGTAATCGAGTTGTTTTAAGCTAATCTCAAGGAAAAGCAAATCTTTTTTTAATTTAACAATTTCAATAGGGCTTGTTGCTTTGGTCTCATTTTTAAAATTAATGGATAGGTCGATATTTTTCTTTTCTTCTATGGAATTAATTAAAAGATCAATTCTCAATTGTAGTTGTTCAATATGCTCCTCAGTGCTTGAGAAACTAAAATCGGTATCGCTTCCATCTACAAGAAGATACAGACCTTTTAACTCAGATATTGTTTTTGTAAGTTCTTTATCTTTTTTTATGAGCTCAAGCTTATTACTATACAAGTTATCATCATAAAGGCCTAGCAAATAGTTACTCACAAATTCACGTTTAATAGCTGAGTCAAATGGCTCATCATTAAATATGCTTGTGGCTGGGCTAGACTGGTTGTTATATACAACCCTCAGTATTTGATGCATTGTTAAATTGTTTATTCCGTCTGACTTAGCTTCAGGGATATTCAAAATTTCAAATAATTTTTGAGAAAAGCTTTCTCTAGAAGGAGAAATGCTGTAAGGATAGTTAAACCAACCTGTCTTACCATTTTTAAGGCTTTCAGCATAATCGCCAAAAAAAATGTTCATACTTGCTGAGCTTTCTTTTATTTCTCGGCCTATTGTGATGGTAGATTCGTTAGCATAAATTTCAGCTATAACATAATCACAACTTCCCGCCTCTTCCTTCCAGTTATAAACAGTTGCACCTAAAGCATAAGTGAGTAGCTGAATTACTGAGGTTTTGCCGCTTCCATTCGAACCGTGGATTACGTTTAAACCATTATGGAACTCCATATAAAGAACTTCCTTTGCATTTTTAAAAGCATGGAGTGTTTTTATGTTCAAGGTTGGGTTATAAGATATCATATTTAAAGCTCATTAGTTTGCTTGCGGCTTTAAGCCCATTTTTCCCAAAGTAAGACATAGGCTCAAGGTGGTCTTTAATAAAGTTGATTGCCTCTACATTAATGCTGGAGAAATGTTCTAACTTAACTTCTTTAAATGACTCAGAGTTTACTTCGTATATCTCATTGTCTTTTCTGATTAATGTTTCCGTTGAAACCAAGCTGCAAATTGATGATTTTTGAATGCCTTCCATCTGATTAAATAACGATCGCGCATCAAAATTATTATATGGATTTATAAATTTCTTGAACTTTGTTTTTTCGCTTAGTAACTCCCGGCTTAACGAAAGGCAGGATATATAAAATGGAAATGCAATAATGAAATCATACAACCTTAGTTTTTCTAGGGAAATATGGATTTTATTGGTATTTGCTAACCAATAATACATTCTCAAGGTTGTGTGGTTAATGTCAAAAGCCTTGTTGTATAGAATCATTTCTCCCACTCCAAATGACAGTTTCCTGTTAAAAAGAAAACCATACCTCGAAGGTGTCTATTATATATTCCTAAAGAATTAACTCCAAGCTTTGTGCTTAATTTTTCTTCTATTTCAATATGTATTGTTTCAAGTAGTTCATCTTTAGTTGCTTTGGATAACACTTGAGGCTTGATTGTGAACTGAAATATAGAGTGAACATCTGAAAGCAAGTAAACGATAATCTTCTGGGCGGATTTATAATGCTGATGTTTGATTATCATTTTTGCTACTAGTTCTTTTAACTCTTGTCCTTCTTCAATTAAAATTTCGTAGCCTGATGATGCGAGTTTTTTTTGGAGATCTCTGATTTCGCTTTTTCTTGAATTGTAGTGATTTAATTCATCTATTAAATCTGAACAGGTTAGATTATTTTTAAGCTCTTCCTGATACTCTTCTTGAAGGAGGATTAATTGCGTTGGAGCTGGAAGGTTGGTTATTTTGTCGCCACCCACATAATCTCCGCCAATTAAAACATGCTTTAAGCGGTTAAAAACACCCATTTTAGGCTACCTATTTTTTATTGTCACGGCCAGTATAGTCACCTCCTATATCAACATTTTTGAGTTTATTACTAACCCCTCCTTTGACGAGGATTTTTGAACAAATTTTCCATACTGGTGCTGCAAGAATTGCTGCCAACAGGCATACGCCGATTATTATTGTTGAAGTATCAAATTCCATTTTTGTCACCTTGTGTAATTATTATCAAGGTTGCAATGTGTGAGCCGTTATCATTGTCATGCAACCTAAAGCAATAAGATACATCTTGAAAACTTTTGGCGCGACAGTTTTATGGAAGAATTTTGTAGTTTTGAGAAGTAAAAGAAAATCGGTAGGGGGCATTTTGGTGGCCCTTATGATTGTAATAAAATTAATTTTGTAATTAAAACAATATGTTGTTATTCTTTTGGGAATTCAGCCTTCGGCACCATACGATGCAAATAAGTCGCTTACGAGCGGCTTTTGTTGTGTCTGAAATTCAGCTTTCGCACAAACCTCCATCCCCTCAACCCACTCTCCAACCCATTTCCGTTCAAAAAACCTCCACACCCCCAACAAAAACCGCCAAACTATCTCAATTTTCCGTTTTTTTGAGAAAGATTAACCATGTCTATCAAACGACCACCCGCGCTTGTGCCTCTCGAATCACTAACAGGTGCAGAGATTGCCGCTTATCAGCGGTATCGCAGGATCACGGATGAGCAAGGTCGCTATCTGCCCGTTGATGAGTTCTGCCGTCGTACAGCAAAAGGGGAGAACGTCGCTTTGGCATGGAGCATGACGAGTCGAGCACGCGATGCCGCAATTTAGCAGCTTAATCTCTTCAATAATTAGGACCAGCAGGCAGGTTTCGTTTCAACTTCTCTGATGACACCAGCCTGTGAGTTTGTTGAAAAACACGCCACAACCCTAGCTATGAACCACCTGCTCCAACAACACCGCTCGTAACGATCTCCGCAATTTGGTACAGCAGGGACTAATAAAAGAGTCAGCTCAGAATGATCAGAAAACCGTGTACAAGGTCAGCGCTGAATACATCCCATAACCCGGAGAGACGGGGAAAATCAAAGACTGGAAACCGCAGCAATTGAGCGATGCTAAGTTGCTGCAACACCCAAAAACTCTCTCGCTCCCCCTCGCAAACCCACCATCCAGTCGTCTGCTGGCCTACCCACACCAAATCAAAAACGCTATCCTACTTAGCGCAAAAACCGCTATTTATTACAGGGAGCGTCAATGTCACAGTCACAGGAAGCGATTAGCAATAAACAACTCCGTCAGTGGGTTACGCTCAGCCGGGCGATCCATCGCAGCGGTATCATTCCCGATTTCGACCAGAAAAATATCACCGAGCTGGTGGGGTTCATTGAGCTAAATCATCCGGCCGGTGAAGAGGTCAAATCCCAGTGGCCGCGCCATGGGGCGAAATGGGAAGAAGATGAAATCTCTGAGCTGATAACCCACTATGAAGCGGGCGGTTTTGATTTAACTGCCTTTGCTGCGCGCTACCAACGTAAGCCGGGATCGGTGCGCATCAAGATGATCAATCTACAGTTGATTGACGAAGAAACCCCGCTATAACCGCAAAATTGAAAGGATTCACAATGAAATTATGGACATCCCGCATGGCTGGCTTTGGGCTGGCTGGCATTATCGCGGCTTTTACCAGTTCCTACAGCATCGCAGCTAAACCCAGTGATATGAGCTTCACGCACGGCGAATGGAATATCAATTGTGATAACACGCTAACCTGCCGGGCGGCGGGGGATTCTGAATACAGCCTCAATGCAGAAAATCAGAATATCGTAGAAGTCATTTTGACCCGCGCTGCTGGTCCCAGTACGCCGGTAACAAACCGCGTAGTGCTTACCGACAGCGGCGACACAGACCCGCAGAAACCCTCTGTGCCAGAACTGCTGATTAACCAGCAGTCTCTGGGAAAATTGCAGGCCGCCGAGCAAGGCACCTGGCAGATGGATAAGGCGCAGTTCACCGCTTTTATGCAGGCTTTACAGCACAGCGCGAAGATTACGTTCCGCGACAATCTCGGCCAATATGCGCTCTCTTCGTCAGGATCCAGTGCGGTGCTGCTGCGTATGGATGATATTCAGGGCCGCATTGGCACACCTGGCGCGCTGATTAAAAAGGGTAACCGTGACGAAACCAGCGTAAAAGCTCCCCTTCCAGTGCCGGAAATCAAAGCGGCAAAAGTGATCGATGCCGCGATGCGTCCGATGACTGATCCGGAACAAAAGGCATTTGCCGGTTCCTTAAAACAGATCGTGCAACAAGATGCGGATAACCAGGAAGAGAGTTGCACGGACGATCTGGCGACCCAGCGCTGGTCCATTGCCCGGCTTGATGCCAGCCACAGTCTGGTCAGCGCCACCTGCTGGAGTGGGGCCTATAATGAAGGGCGACTCTGGTATGTATTGAACCCGGATCTGAACCAAATCCTGCAACGTGTGACTTATGACTCCGTCGATTATGACAGTGGCGTGATTTCCGGTTCCTTCCTCGGTAACTCCATGGGAATCACGCTATCCAGCTATAAGCAGGTGTGGGATGGCCAGCGCTTTGTCGATAGCGAAAATACCTATCGCGGCCTGTGTGCACTGCACAACGATATTCAAGCGTGTGAGATGCCCTTGATTGTCAGCAAGGTCATTCCCGCCAAATAACAAGGATGAGGTAATGTTGCAACACAGTCTGAGCGCGCCACGAACAATGTGGCTAATTGTCGTGATTGGTCTATTAACGGGATTGATCTGGGGCATTTTGGACGGAGCGCATCAGGTTAGCGGCTGGCGTCTGTATCTGCTGTCACTCTCGTTCAGTGCTGCCAGCGTGCTGGCTTTTACCTTGACCTCAATACGTCAGTGGCGGCCGTGGCTGTGCACAGCGTTGGTGCTGCCCGTGCAGGCGCTGATGACCGGCTGGCTACGCTGGACCTTCCCCGACACCCTGGATTCCAGCGACTTTGCTATCGATAGCCTGCTGGCTCAACTCTTTTTCCTCTTCCTTATCATGCCGTTAATCCAGGCATGGTGTGATACGCAGCGTGAAAGCTGGGGCAAGTCAGCCACGGATGCGCTCTGGCACAACAGCTTCACGGTTTTAATCACCGCCTTAATGACCGGCGTGTTCTGGCTCGTCTTGCTGCTGTGGGGCAAGCTGTTCAAGCTTATCGGGATTGAACTGTTTGAAGATCTCTTCTTCAGAGATCACCTGTTCCCGCCTGTCGCCACTGGCGGCATTGTCGCAACGGGCATTGTGCTATGTCGCAACTTACCGAAAACCGCACAGATGTTCCGACAGCTATTTTCACTGCTGTCTGGCGTGCTGCAACCGCTTCATGCACTGATAAGCCTGGTCTTTCTGGCTTGCCTGGTGTTTACCGGCTTAACCATCATTCCTGCGGAGGTTTCGTCAGCGACCTTACTGATCACGATGGCGCTGATCATGCTGCTGTTGGGCACCATCAATGCCGGGCAAGAGGGCACATTGCGCTATCCGCGCTGGCTGATTCGCGCAGTCTGGCTGGTGCAGTGTCTGACGCCACTGCTGGCGATACTGGCGGTTTATGCGCTGTGGGTGCGCATTGCACAATATGGCTGGACGGCCAGTCGGGTAGAGGCCGCTATCGTGGTCGCGCTTACCTTGCTCTGGTCGTTAATGATGGTAATTGAACAGTGGAAAAACTGGGACCAGCCAGGCGGCAACATTCCGCGTCTGAATGTCATTATGCTGGCTTTAATCACTCTCAGCTGGTGTCTGCTGCACTCACCGCTGCTCGATCCCTATCGCATTGAGGTTAACAGCCAACTCGCCCGTTACAGCAGTGGCAAAGCCAAAGCAGACAGCATGGACCTCTATTCATTCAGTAAGGCGGGACGGCGCGGGGATAAGGCGCTCCAACAGCTCCAGCAACACCCGGAATGGATAAAAAGTGGTGAAGACAAGTACACGCTAAGCAGTATGCTGCCGGGTCATAACAGCAAAGAGAGTCACGCTGTGACAGTCGCGGCCTTGCAGGAAAAAATCAGCCTGCGTGAGCACAGCCCAGCACCTGCAGAGGGCTGGTGGCAATATCTCGCTTCCGATCCTGACAGTCGTTTTAGTCTCAGCTGTCTGGATAAAACCAACCGCTGCCTGGTGTGGCTGTTGGATCTTAACAATGACAATGTGCCTGAGGTGTTGCTCTACAATCGCGATCTCAGCCGTATCAACATCTACCAGCATGCGGGTGCGAAGTGGTCGATGATTGGTGAAATTTCTGGCTTCTCCAGTGCGATGCCCGCGGAGAAAGTGCTAGAGCAAGGGCACATGACGGCTCAGGAAAAACGCTGGCATGACCTGAACATAGATGGCACGCGCTATCCGGTGCAGTACTACGGTACGCCGGAAGATCCGATGGAATAGTTTTACGTCAATAAGGGAAATAAATGCGTCTTAAAAGGTTTTTCGCAGTGGCGTTGTGCAGCGCAGTGACCATGGTGGCTCAGGCGGCGCAGCCTGCGAAGAGTGTCAATTTCTCCCATAAAGACTGGGACCTGGTGTGTGATAACACCTTAACCTGTCGTGCCGCCGGGTATTCGCCAGATGAAACGCCCGGTGGGACCGGATCGACGGTCTTACTGACTCGTGGAGCAGGCCCATCCACCCCTGTGACCAACCGGGTGATGCTGGCGGATACGGAAGATGCGGAAAACCAGAAGCAAACGGTGCCAGTGCTGCTGCTTAGTGGCAAATCGCAGGGCAACCTTCAGCCTGCCGCCGATGGAGGCTGGCAAATGTCCGCACCCCAGTACACCGCTTTTCTGAATGCACTCCGCCACGATCAAAGCATTGGTTTTCGTAACAGCCAGCGCACCTTTATCTTCTCGGGTGAGGGGGCTACGGCGGTACTGTTAAAGATGGATGATGTGCAGGGGCGAGTCGGCACGCCGGGTGCATTGATCAAAAAAGGTAACCTGGCTGAATCCTCGGTAAAAGCGGCAATCCCCGCGCCACAGGTTGAGCAGGCAGCGGTGCTGGATAACGACGACCGCCCGATGACCAAAGCGGAAATTGCTAGGTATAAGCCTGTGCTAATGCCGTTGATTCTGGCGCTCAAACAAGACGGTGAAAGTGTCTGCTCAGAGGAAGTTGTTGGCAGCATGGGGTGGTGGATCACTCGCTTAGATGAGCAGCACACGCTGGTTAATACGACCTGCTGGCAGGCGGCTTATAACATGGGGGATGTTTACTATGTTGTCAGCCAAGATGCCGCGCCACAGCTTGTGACCTATTCAGGTACAGGGTACGAAAAGGGCGTTGTGAGCAGCAGCTCTGCCGGACGAGGTATTGCTGACTGCGTCAGCAGCGCGGACTGGACGTGGGACGGCCAGCACTTTGTGCAGACCAAAGTCACCAACACCGGGCGCTGTGCCTATATCCGCCTTGGCGGCACCTGGGATCTGCCCACCCTCATCCGTAAAGTGATTGCGCACGCGCCCTGAAAGCAGAGCGCAGATGCTGTTGTCGCACACCTCAGCTCCCCCCTCACGCTAACGCACCTGGCGTGAAGGGGGAGCAGTCAAAAGGTTGTCATTAATCCTTACTATATTGAGGGCCTCTTAATGCCATTCAGCTAAGGATTAATGATGACGGAGATCTCCCGGAGACGCTTACTCACCGCCGCAGGTATTGCGACGGGTGGCCTGCTAACAACTTCATTTAACGCGATGGCGGAACAGGGCGAAAGTACGCCTGCCAGCCACGCGGTTGCCCTGCCACAGCCGGGCGGTGAGCATGCGCCAGTCAGCGGCCTGCATATTCAATTCGGTGCGGATGCATCAAGTGAAGTGGTTGTCTCCTGGCATACCCTACAGCCGGTTTCACAACCGCAGGTGATTCTGGGGCGACCAGATGGCAGCTTTGAGAAGGTGGTCAGTGCCGAAATGAAGCACTACGTCGACGGTAAATCAAAGCAAACTGTTTACGCGTGGCACGCAAAAATAACTGGCCTCCAGGCGAATACTGCTTATCTCTATGCTGCACTGCATGAAGGGGCAGCGCCTGAATTTGGTACCTTCCGCACCTCGCCACGCGGTCGCCAGAAGCTCACGTTTACCAGCTTTGGTGACCAGGGCACACCGACGCTGGGCCGTCTGGTTGAAGTGCAAACGGTACACGAGGGCAAGCCCAGTTCGGCAATTAAGTCGATATATATCAATGATAATCTCGGCTCACCGGCGGCGGGAGATACCACGCTGGGTGTTGAGCGTCTTACTCCGCTGTTCCACCTGTTTAATGGCGACCTCTGCTACGCCAACCTGGCGGAAGACCGCGTCCGCACCTGGTGGGATTTCTGGAACAACAATACGCGCAGTGCGCGTAACCGTCCGTGGATGCCTTCGCCGGGCAACCATGAGAACGAACTGGGTAACGGGCCGATTGGTTATCAGGCTTACCAGACTTACTTCTCACTGCCGGAAGCGGAAAACCAAACTGAGGTGACACACGGCCTGTGGTATAGCTTCACCGCCGGTTCAGTCAGGGTGATTGCGATCGCTAACGATGATGTCTGCTATCAGGATGCGGGCGACTCCTACGTGCGGGGTTACTCGGAAGGTCAGCAAAAGGCCTGGCTGGAGAAGGCGCTGGCGGCGGCACGTGCCGACACGGGGATCGACTGGGTCATCGTCTGTATGCATCAGGTGGCGATCTCCACCGCAGATAAATTCAACGGTGCCGATCTGGGGATTCGCCAGGAGTGGCTACCGCTGTTCGATAAATATGGCGTGGATCTCGTGGTGTGCGGGCATGAACACCATTACGAACGTTCCCACCCGCTGCGCGGCCAGCAGCAGAACAGCACGTTGACGCCTATTCATGTCTCTACGGCAACCGACGTGATTGATACCACCAAAGGGACGGTTCATATGGTGATTGGCGGTGGCGGCACCAGCGCGCCCTCGAATCAGCTGTTCTTCAATCCGCCTCGTTGCCGGGTGATTACCGCCGTTGCGGAGCGTGATCCGGTCAATGGCAAACGCCGCCCGGTGTATGTGGAAGAGGATGCCCCCTGGTCTGCGGTGCGTAATGCCGCTCGCGCCTATGGCTTTGCTGGGTTTGAGCTTGATCCCGGCCAGCATCCAGGGGATGACACCACCATCAAAGTGACCTACTACGATGTCACCGGCCCGGATGGGCAGAGCAAAGCGTTTGAGAGTTTTATCCTGCGTCGACCACGTCGGGATAGCTAAACGCCAGGGGCGCGCGGGTGCGCCCCTTCTCAGCACGTTATCCGTTTGGGGTGTTCAGCAGGGCGCGTAAATCGCTACCGCTTGGCACCTGATGGACTTTCAGACCAAATTCGGCGATCACCGCGAACAGATGATCGAAAATATCCGCTTGAATCGTCTCGTACTCTGCCCAAACCACGGTGTTGGTAAACGCGTAGATCTCCAGCGGCAAGCCATGGCTGTCGGGCGCGAGTTGGCGCACCATCAGCGTCATCTCCTGATGGATATGCGGGTGCTGGCGCAAATAGGCGTGCAGATAGGCGCGGAAGGTTCCAACGTTGGTCATATTGCGCTGATTAAGCAGGGAAATTTCGGCGGTATTTGACGCGGGGCTGGCATTGTTGCGCTGATTCCACTGTGCAATTTCCTGCTGGCGCTCTGCCATGTAGGGCTGTAACAGCCGGGCTTGCATCAGACGTTGCTGATCGGCGGCATCCAGAAAATGGATGGTGCTGGTATCAATGTGGATGCTCCGTTTGATACGACGTCCGCCGGACGCTGACATGCCACTCCAGTTTTTGAATGAATCAGAAACCAGTGACCAGGTCGGAATCGTAGTGATGGTATTGTCCCAGTTCCGTACCTTCACCGTGGTCAGGCCGATATCGGTAACCGCGCCATCTGCGCCATATTTTGGCATCTCCAGCCAGTCACCCAGTTTAAGCATATCGTTGGCGGAGAGCTGAATGCCTGCCACCAGACCGAGGATTGGATCTTTAAACACCAGCATCAGCACCGCTGCCATCGCGCCTAATCCGCTGATCAGAATGGCGGGGGACTGCCCGAGCAGTAACGAGATGGCAAGGATAGCCACCAGGATCGCACTGACCAGCTTAATCCCCTGGAAAATGCCTTTGAGAGGGAGCTGCGATCCAACGGCCAGCTTGCGTGACAGATTGAGGATAACATCCAGCAGTGAGAAGAAAGCCAGCAGGGTATAAAGCATCACCCACAGCTGAGCGCAGGTGGTGACGATATTGCTCGCCTCGCTACCCGCCTGTAGCCACAGCCGCGCCTGTATCTGCACGATCACCCCTTGCAGTAGCAGGGCAACCCGTTGAAAAAGTTGATGCTGCGTGATGATTTGCAGCCACAGACGGCGACTCGATTGTGCGCGACGGGTAAAGGTGCGCAGCACCAGTCGATGCAGGATCAGGTGGATGACCAGGGCGGTCAGTATCATGATGCCAGCAACCAGGGCTAGCGAAGAGGTTGGGGTAATGTCGAAGCCAAAAGTGGCCAGTTGCGCGAAAAATTGCTGCATAACGTCTCCTGTTGATTCGGCGGGTATCATCGCCTCTGGTCATCAGGTAGGTAAAGGGTGACGTTATGCAGCGAAAAATTATAAGACCGGAGCCGGGGAGACGCTGAGGCGCTGGCGTAGCCACAGGGTGATGGCACCTAATATCAACATCATCACCATTTCTACCAGCAGGAAGCCAATCAGCGCCTGGGGATAGTTACCCCCGTTGTGATGGGTGAAGGCCAGGAACAGCGAGCCTAAGATGGCTGGCCCCAGGCCGAGCGTCGCTTGCTGCAAGGTGCTGAGAATGGCGGTGGCGGCACCCGCATCGTTGGCGTTGATATCGCGCATACCAATGCGATAGAAGCTGTTCACAATCAGCGCCTGACCATAGCCAATCAACGCCGTCGACGGAGCCAGCGCCAGAGTCGATGTCTGCATGCCGAACATTTTCAGGGTGATACACAGCAGTGCCAGACCGACAATCTGAATGCCCAGCCCAGTCAACAGAATGCGGTTGATGCTGTAGCGTGCAATCAGCTTAGGTGCGTACAGCGCAGAAACAAAGTAGGCAACACCCAGCGCGACAAAACTGTTGCCCGACTGCCACGGTGCCATGCCCAACCCGGATTGCATCGTCAGTGCCATACAGAACATAAATGCCGACCAGGCGCTAAAGAACAGCAGCGCGATGGCCATACCAAAGCGGATGCTGGTGAGCTTCAGCAAGCGCGGCGGCAGTAACGGATGCTGATTACGTGCCTGTTTGCGCAATGAACTGACTCTCATCCACCACAATAATGGCAATACCGCCACCAGCAACAAACGTAATGACCATGGCCAGTGCAGTTCCGGCCCTAAAGCCATCGGGAACAGCAGGCAGCAGAGGATCAACGCGAGGCTAAACGTGCCCTGCCAGTCGATGGTGGCATGTTCATCACGGCGCGTTTCCGGCACATAACGTTGGCTAAATGCCAGCACCAACAGGCAGATTGGCACGTTGATAAAGAAGGCGTTACGCCAGCCCATACCGGCAATGTCCGCTGAAACCAGCCATCCTCCGCCCATCTGACCAACAATAAACGCAATGCCGCCGATGCCGCCATACAGGCTGATGGCACGCGCATGCGCCGGGCCCTTCAACGTGACGTGCAGGGTGGCAAGAATTTGCGGCACAATCAGCGCCGCGCCAGCACCCTGAATAGTCCGGGCCAGCAGCAGTTGGGTAATCGACTGTGAAACGCCACACAGCAGTGAAGCAAGGCCAAACAACGCGACACCCCACAAGAACAGACGACGGCGGCCATAGTTATCGCCCAGCTTACTGCCCATGGCGAGGCACACCGCAAAGGCGACGCCGTAGAGTGCGACAATCAGCTCCAGCTGTGTCGCGCTGGCGTGCAGTGACGCGGTGATGGAATCCAGCGCGACGTTGGTAATTGACGTATCAATCATAGGCAACATCTGCCCGGTTAATAACAGAAACAGCCCAGCCCGACCGGGTGAAACAGTAGACGAATTCATAGTTGTTCTCATTGCGTCATATTGCAGATGGCCGTAGCATCGCTGATAACGTAAACGGGTACCAGTTCCTGTTTATACTGGTATTGGCACTACCCGTCTGGAGAGATCATGACAATCCTGCTGCAACCTGAAGCCTCAGTCGTGGCTACCGATGATCGACGTAAGCAACTCGGTGCGTTTTTACGTGCGCGGCGTGAAAGCCTCGATCCTCAGCGGCTTGGTCTGCCCCGCGTGGGGCGTCGGCGCACGCCCGGCCTCAGGCGAGAAGAGGTGGCGATGCTGGCGGATGTGGGCGTAACCTGGTACACGTGGCTGGAGCAGGGGCGAGAGGTGAATCCTTCTGCAACGGTGCTGACTGCGGTGGCTCTCGCACTCCAGTGCAGCCCACTGGAGACGCGTCACCTGTTTGTGCTGGCGGGCCTGACGCCACCCGAATCACCCCAGATGCCACATTGTGAAGGTATCAGTGAAGGGACACGCCGCATGTTGGATAGCCTGATGCCGCAGCCGGCCAGCATTCAGCGATCCAACTTTGATATTGTCGCGTGGAACAGCAGTTTTTGCCGCCTGATGGGCATTGATTTCGACACTATCGCGCCAGAAGATCGCAACTGTATCTATCTCTATCTTACACACCCGGTCTGGCGTGCTCGCATTGACGATCCCGAGGTGCTGTCGACCTTTGTTTCCTATTTCCGTGCGGCAATGGCTGAGCATCGCGGCGATCCAGAATGGGAAAACAAACTGGCGCGCTTCTTTGCGGTCTCCCCGCAGTTTGAAGCCTTATGGCATCAGCGTTATGACGTTCGTGGTGTCGAAAATAAGGTGAAATGGTTTAATCATCCTCAATTGGGCCGCTTTAGCCTGCAACAGATGTACTGGTTCTCCGCACCACGTAATGGATCGCGACTGCTGGTCTATTTACCGATGGATGAAGCCGGAGAGCAGGCGCTGGCCTGGCTGGATGCACAAGCTGTGGGGGCGCAATCGGCTAACGAATAGCGCGACGGAAAAGAGGAATCCTTTCTCAATCCCCTACAAAATATCGGGGATGGTGGAGAGTTCGCCAGTAGGCGATTATCCGTACTGGGCTGGGCATTTTTACCGCTGATAGGCATCAGCGACTGACGGCAATGGCATGTCACGTTGTGAAAAGGTAATCCCCGTTTAAAAACAGGGATTTTCCTCTTTTACGAGTCTTTCAGGCTGTCATAAACCGCATTGCGCAGTTCTTCGACAAAGGCACCGCCTACGCCTTCATACAGCGTATTGGTCATTGCTACGACGCTGATTTCCCGCACGGGATCGACAAACCAGGAGTGGCCATAAACGCCGCCCCAGCGCCAGGTGCCTGGGGATGCGGGAGAGCCCGCCGCTTGTGGATCGCGCAGGACCGAGAAGCCGAGGCCAAAGCCCTGACCCGGTGCATCTGGCATCTCGAAGCCGGGGATCTGGTCACGCCCCATTTCTGCGATCAGTTCTGGGGGCAAAATAGCACCTTGATTGGCGCGTAGCGCCTCCAGCAAGCGCAGTAAATCGGGCGCACTGCCTGCCATTCCGGCACCCGCAGAAGGAAATGCCGCAGCGTTAAAGATACGCTCGGGACTGAACGTCACCCCGACGGTGGTCTCATCATCACTGACCTTTTCATCTTCTTGCAGGATGTGTGGCTGAGGCTGATCGTTGACGTACGGTGTTGCCAGGCGCTGAGCTTGCGACCTGTCAACGCTAAAACCGGTGTCGTGCATACCCAGTGGGGCGGTAACCAGTTCGCGCACGGCTACCTGGAGCGGAGCACCAAACACCTGTTCAACCACTGCGCCCAGTACATCTACCGAGAGCGAGTAGCACCAGGCGCTGCCCGGAGGGAACAGCAGCGGTACGCTGGCCAGGCGGCGCATATTTTCCGCCAGCGTAACCGGGCTGCTATCCATGCCATCAGAAACTCCCGCTTTCGCCAGTGGGCAATGGCTGTCCGTTTCATAAAAGCCGTAGCTCAGCCCCGCAGTGTGGTTCAACAACTGACGCACGGTAATGACCGCATCGGTTTTACTGTCATAACGCGGGGTGAAGTCTGGCAGCCAGCGGCGGATATCCTCATCCAACGCCAGTTTGCCCTGTGCAATCAGCACCAGCGCTGCGGTTGAAACAATCGGTTTAGACACCGAAGCCAGGCGGAACAGGGTATCCACATCGATGGCACGCTGCTGCTCGCGATCGGCGAATCCGCTAGCCTGGACATGCGCCAGTTCGCCACGATGGGCGACCAGCACCACCGCACCGACCAGACGTTGCTGGTTGATAGCCGTGTGGACAGCATGGGTGATGGCAGGGCGTGAAGGTGTATTTGAAGTGGGGATATTCATGACAGCATCTTCCTAATGTTGTGCAGGAGATGTGCAGAGTAACGGATTAATTTTGGTGGAGAAATGGCTTTGTGTGCCTGGGAAAATTCAGGGTGCTTGCGCACCCTGAGAACATCAGAGGGTTACAGGCAGCACTGCTTAAACTTTTTGCCGCTGCCACAGGGGCAAGGATCGTTACGGCCTACTTTATTCTCATTAACCACCGGCTGCTGAGGCTCTGGTTCCTCGACTTCGAGGCTGCTCAGATAGTCATACAGCTCAAGAGCCGCAGGTTTGATGGCCTCAATGCTGTCGGCAAAGGCTTCAGGCGTCAGGCTTTCCAGCGCCTCAAGTTGCTCATCACGGCCGTGCAGGGCAATCGCATCCAGTTGGGTTTGCAGGTCGGCGGGCAGCGCTGGCCAGTTCGCTAAATCGACCCCGCGCATATAGCCGAAGCACCAGTCTTCAACCACGGTGAACTCGCGGCCTTCCATCTCGTTAACGCCAAACAGCGGTTCAAACTGATCGGGATAATGCTCAAGACGCTCACCAATGTCGCTCATGTGCTGGAAGCAGAGGTTGATGAAGCGGTTCATTTCCCGCTCATTAGTCCATTTTGGAATGTTTTTCTCACCACCCCACACGGCCACCAGCCATTCACTCGGCTCAGCCACGACCGGGCTGGACAGGACGGCAGTCAACAGGCCATCAAGCTCAGAGACGTCCACCACGGAGGCATCATTACTGTACTTTTCCAGAATCTCTTCCAGCCATGCCAACTCGTTTTCATTCAAAGGTTCATCTTTCATCGGGCGTCTCTCTCTACCGGTGGGGGGCAGCATTGTAATCGGCTTTGCGGCGAGTAACACCCGCCAGCCGTTAAATTATGCCCCATCAGCGCGGACCTGAGGTAAAACGGTTAACTTCTGACACAAATTCTTTCGTGCAGCTACCCGCTTGCAGGGTAAACTACGCGGCACTGCCGCAGGGCGGATTGGCAAACTGTTGCCGGAACCTTGCGCCTTGTCGGGGTGTCCTAACCCTGAGCCTTGATAAATAAAAATTAACGCGGAGTAAGTATGGTCAGGAGTAAAGTCGTTTTATTCACAGCAGGGTTGCTTCTGGGAGGCATGAGTCTCGCTGTTCAGGCTGAAGATGCACAGGCAGTGCCACAGCCACCACAGGTTGCGGCAACTGCACCAGCAGATGCGCAGTCCCAGGCGCCAGTGGCAGCTCAACCAGAGACGCCAGCCGCAGCACCACAGGCTAAGCCAGGCAAGTTCGATCTCACCACGATTGTCATTGATTACAAAGAGTACAAAGTGGGTGATATTGTCCCGCAGGCTTACACTGACAAAGCTTACACCATCACCGAATGGCAGAAACGTAATCTGTCTGCACCTGATGCCGGTACACACTGGGCCTACATCAATGCAAACTACATCCTGATCACCGATGAAGGTGGCCGGATTGTGAAAGGTGTCTCAGGCGATATCTTCTTCAAAGGCTAAACGGCAGCAGGCGGCGTGCGAGCCGGGTCGCCTGCGCTGATTTCCCCGATTGCCAGCAACGCCTGCGTAATGGCACTCTGTATTTTTCACTGATACAGGGAGCTGGCATGACGCACTACAGTAATTCCTCGGGGCAACCCATAGGCGCACCACAGCCAGACTGGCAGGCGCGTTCTTTTCCCGAACCTCGCGTATTACAAGGACGCTATTGTCGTCTTGAACCGTTTAATAGCGAGCGGCATGGCCATGATTTAGCGGCGGCGTATCTCTCTGCACCTGACGGCAGCGACTGGACTTACATGTTCAGCGGACCCTTTGCGAATGAGCAGGCGTATCTGGGCTATGCCCGGCAGTTAGAAGCCAGTCGCGATCCACAGCATTACGCGGTGATTGATCTGACAACCCTCAAGGCGGTAGGAACGCTGGCCCTGATGCGTATTGTGCCGGAACATGGCGTGATGGAAGTAGGGCACGTGGCTTTCTCGCCGTTGATGAAGCGTTCCCGGCTGTCAACAGAAGCGCATTTCCTGCTGATGGCTTTCGCTTTTGATGAGCTTGGCTACCGTCGCTACGAGTGGAAGTGCGACAGCCTCAATGCGCCCTCTGGCCGTGCAGCGCTTAGGCTCGGTTTTACCTTTGAGGGCACTTTCCGCCAGGCAATTGTGTACAAGGGGCGCAGCCGCGATACCCAGTGGTACTCGATTATCGATGGCGAGTGGCCGCAGGTAAAACAGGGGTTCACGCGCTGGCTGGCAGAGGAAAACTTTTCGCCGGAAGGCCAACAGCACAGCGCGCTGGAAGTGCTGCGCGCAGGCTGATTCCCGCGCCGCTACCATCACACCATGATAGCGGCTCTCTTCTCTATTCCTGCGGCACAATTTTAATCTCACGCATGCCAATACCCAGCTTGCGCGGTGCCTGACCGATAATATTATCCAGATCGCTGAATTGTGGATCGGGTGGTGTAATGGTCAGCGTATGGCTGGTACCGGGGTTATTAAAGCGCAGCGTCGTGGTTGAGAATGCCTCACTCAGCACCAGGTTTTGCACCTGATTGCCGATCTGTACCGGAATGGGCTTACCGATATTGTCCCCAAACGCGCGCGCGGTAATCACCAGCTCAAAGTTCGCCGGGAGGGGATCGTTATACTCAATGGTCACCTTGGGCGCCAGATTCGCATTAGACCAGCGTCCCCAGTTCTCCTGACGTGAAATGCCACTGAACTGCTTCACACTGGCTGGCGCACCGGGAATGGCGAAGATAAAGCTGTTGGCCGGATAGCGGATGTCGTTCTCTTTGATGCGTGCATTCGCTACGTTCTCTTCATACTGATTAACGCTTAGCGTGCTGTCAGGCCAGTGAATTTTTCCTTTCCAGATAGGTTGATCAACGCGCGTTACGCTGGGTTTACCGCCCATTTGACCCACGGCCATACAGAGATCGGTCGACAGCGCTAGGTCTGGCTGCCACAGGCGGGCAACTTTATAACAGCGATCGACCCAGACAAATTTCTCTCCGGCTGCAAAATCGCTGATTTGATAGCGCAGCGGTGCGGCATATTCCCCTTCCGGCAGCGGCTCGACGTGCTGATCGGTAATGCGGAACAGAATCGGCATTTTGAAGGTCGAACCGGAGAAGCTGAAGGTGTTCTTCTGTTGATCGAGGGTAAAGGTGTCGAGTTTTTTCGGGAAGTTCCACAGCTGAATGATGTCGGCTTTCCACGCGGTGACCTTCTGCGTCATGTCGTCGAAGGTACTTGAGAGCGATGCCGAGGAGAGGCTACTCCGCCCCAGCCCGATAAAATTATCCCCGCCGAGGATATCCAGCAGCGTTGCGCCGTTATCCAGCGTGCTACGTTTGCCCTCAATGATTTTCGCTTCGGGCCGATCGCCGCGAATCACCATGAACAGATCGCGTCGTGGTTGTTTAAGCAGATACGGGTAGGCGGTATTGTTCATGGCGAGGTGATCGGAGCCCACCACGATGACGGTATTTTTAAAATAAGGAGAGGCTTTAATACGCTCAATCAACCGTGCGACATGCTCCTGTGAGCAGGCCACGGCGCTGAAAGATTGATTGGGCTTGCCATCATAGCTGTAGCTTTTGCGCTGGCAGCTGCGGGAGATAAAGCCGTCCGGGTGGTGCGTGTCCACCGTCAGGGTGAACAGCGCAAAGCGCTTATTTTCCCGCGATAGCTCTGCGAATTTCTCATACACCTCATCCATCACCGTGTCATCGTAATAGCCCCAGTTATTGCGGTAATTCGGATCGACTACCCGGCTCTGCAACTCTTGTGAACCGTACATGTGGCTGGGATCAAAGCCGTGCGAGCGAAGAAACACATCTTTGCCCGCGAAGCGTAAATCCGCGCCCTGAATAAACCAGTTTTCATAGCCCGAGTTTTTCAGGATATCGCCCAGGCAGATATTCTGCGGGTAGAAGCTAGAAAGCGCCGCTGACGCATTGCCGTTAAAGGGAGCAAATAGCGGGATACCACACTGTGAAGCCACCATGCCAGCAATGGTGTAGTCGGTGCCCGGCAGTTGTTCCGTCTCACTAAAATCCAGGCTTTGATCTTTCTCCCGGCTCAGTTCGGGTGCCAGATCCGGGAAGGCCTGTTGATTGAAATAGGTCCGTTCCAGGCTCTCACCGTAGATGTAAACCACGTTCAGTTTTGGCTGCGGAATACTTTTGTTTGGCACTTTGAAATAGTCTTCAAAATCGGAGTCGGCAGCCTGAGTATGAGCGGCTATCAGTCCGCTGACCTGGCGAAATGCAGGCGTGGTCTGTACTGACCCGGCAGCGCAGGCCACGGCAAGCAGGCTCCAGCCTAAATGGTGTGGACGATCGCGTCGGCGCAGCAGCCAACTCAGGAGATAGCACAGGGAACCTAAACCCAGTATCAGCCCGAGTGCAGGCACCACGTATTTGCTTACGCCGGCCCCGGTCAGGCTGTTGGTGAGGGTGTAGACCACCGCATCAGTAATGCCACTGCCGGTAAAGTAGTTACTGGCGAGCAACGTGGCATTGAGCAAAATAAACAGAATCAGCAGCGTGATGACCAGAACGAACCAGAAGCGGTGATTCCCGGCTTTGTAGCTATAAACAGCAATTGCGGCCAGAAACAGCGCCACAGAAATAGATTCAGACATGATAATTTCTCAGGAAAGGTCGGAAAAGGACGTTTCTTGTGCTTTTTCGCCAATTTAACCCTGCTGTCATCATGCTGCAATGTTGGCTAACAGTTTTGCGTGGTTGCTCGAAAGTTGGTTTAAGCGGTGTTTAGGATTGCTCTGAAATGGCTGGCGAGGGGTTATCCCCGCCAGAGCGAAAAACGATTACAACTTGCCGGTCAGGTACTGTGCTTCACCATCGGCAAAACTCCAGTCGCCTTTGTCATTGGTGATAAAGCTAATCATCAGGTCATTACCCTGCACGCCGCTGCTTTCACGTAGCTCGCGCGCCAGTTCAGCCATGAAGAGCTGTTTCTGCTCGCTCGAGCGTGGGCTGGTATAAACGCGCACCATCACCAAGTTATCTGTTCGGCTGAAACCCAGCCCTGTATCCTGAAATACCATTTGGTAGGATTTGTTTTCCTGAACAATTTGATAACGATCGCGCTCAGGAACTTTGAATGCTGTCAAAACGGCGCGATGTGCTGCATCGAGTAAAGTGCGTAATTCTGACTCAGAACGGCCCTGGATAACGTCAAATTGCAGTAATGGCATGGTGATCTCCCCGATAAAAGTAAAACAGAATCTGTTTCGTTGGGGCAATTCTGGCAATTTCTGACGCAAAGAAAAAGCGCGTGGTTTAAAATGATTGTTTACTATTTTGAACAATAGGTGGCTATGAAAACCGACGCAATCTGGGACCATTTGCACTGGTTGACGGTGCTGGCAGAGCAGGGCAGTTTTACCCGCGCCGCTGAACGCCTCGAAGTAAGCAAAGCGGCGATGAGCCTAAAAATTAAAGAGCTAGAAGCGTTAGCCGGTGTAGCTTTGGTGCAACGTACCACGCGCAGCGTGCGGTTGACCGCCGCAGGTGAAAAGCTGGTGGAGGAGCTAAGGGAGCCTTTCTCACGCATCGAACAGAGTTTTTTCAGCGTACGCGATGCGGCTGGGCCAGTACGTGGTCTGGTGCGAGTGACCGCACCTGTTGCCTTTGCGCGCCAGCAGTTAGTGCCGATTATCGGTGAGTTCCTGCGGGAATTTCCTCAGGTGCAGCTCCAGCTCAACGTTTCCGATCGCATCGTTTCCCTGGGCAGTGAAGGGTTTGATCTGGCGATTCGCCACAGTGATAGCTTGCCTGAAACCCACGTCGCCCTGCCGTTGTGCGAGACGCGCACCTTGCTGGTGGCCGCGCCACAATATCTGGCCCGTCATGGGCATCCTCAGCGGCCGCAAGATCTGCAACAGCATAATTGCCTCTATTATCCGCGCGGCATTGAATCGCCCCGCTGGACCTTTAGCAGCGCGCAATTGGCCGGGGAAAAAGAGCAGGTGCGGATTCACGGCAGCTTTGCCACTAACAACAGCGAATCCATTCGTGATGCGGCCATTCAGGGGTTGGGCATTGCCATGTTGCCCGACTTCAGCGCGCAAGAGGCGCTGGCAAACGGCTCACTGACCGAAGTGCTCACTCAGTGGCAGCCAACTGAAGCCTTTGCGTCCCAGTTGTGGATTGTGCGTCCCTTTAGCGCCCAGGTGCCACGCGCGGTCACCACTTTTACCCATTGGCTACGCGCGCAGTTTGAAAGGGCTTGATAGATACCTTTTGTGCCGCTGCCGCTGCATAGCTGGCAGGGTTGGCTACGCTTAACCCAGAGGTCATTGATTCAGAAAGGAGGCGTTATGCAGCAGCACACCCATGGCTTACTGGCTGTCGATAAACAGGGCAACCGTGTCTTGTTTCTTAATCCTGAGACCTTTGCAGTGGAGACTGAGCTGAATGCTTTTCCACCGCGCCCCCATGAATTACTGATGCTGCCACAGTGGGAAAAAGCCTATGTGCCGATTTATGGCGATGGCATTCATGGTAATAACCCGCATCCGGGGCATAAAATTGCCGTCATCGACCTGCGTCATCGGCAGGTCAGCAAATTTATTGATCTCCGTCCATTGCAGTCGCCACACAGTGGGCAGCTGGGACGCGATGGAAAAGTCTATATCTGCTGCGAAAACAGTGCGGTTGTGGCAGTGATCGATCCTGAACGTGATGAAGTTGAAAAAACCATCCCCATTCCTTCCCATAACGCCCATCGACTGACGCTCTCGCCCAGTGGGCGTAAATTGTTTACCGATAACGAAGAGGATGCCAGCATCACCGTGGTGGATTTGTGTGAGAAAGAGGGGCGGGTCATTGATACGGTGCTATTGCCTGGTCCAATCGCCGGGATCGCGGCGTCACCTAAACACCCCTATCTGGTGGCCAGCGCAGCCGATAAGCCATTGCTGTATGTAGTGGATCGCCAGAGTCACCGTGTTCGCCAGCGGCTGGCGCTACCGGGGCATCAAAAGCCCTGTCAGGTGGTACGCTTTAGCCCGGATGGCGATCTGCTGGTCGCGGTTGGCGATCGTGAACCGGTGATCTCGCTGTTTGACGATCTGTTGAACCCCCTGGGCGACATCGCGGTGGGGGAGAAGCCGATGGATGGCTGCTTTAGCCCGGATAAAAAAACGCTGCTGATTGCCAATGAGGGGGACGGCACGCTGAGCGTCATCGACCTGGCCTCGCGTAAGGTGATTGCCACACCGAATGCCGGAACCGGCTGTGAAGTGCTCAGTTATTTCCAGCTCGATTAAATAAACGGGCGATGATAGATAGCCGTGCTCCAGTGGCGGCTACTGGCATGTTTCTCGGCTTGCCATCCGCGCTTGCGTAGCTGGCGGGCAATCATTTTATTCATGATGCCGTGACCGACTAACAGCACGGTTCCCTGCTGCGACAGGGTAATCAGCCGTTCCGCCGCCAGCACAGCACGCTGGCGGGCGTGCTGCAAAGATTCAGCTTGCCCATCCTGATAACCGCACAGCCACAGTAAACGCAATACGGCCAGCCAGAGCGTGGTGGGCAGTTGCAGGCGTTTACTTTTCACCTGTGGGATCCCGACTTCACAAAACAGGTCGTTAACTTCACAAGGTTGCAGGCCAAGGCGCTCCAGCGAAGCGCGGGCGCGCGGCAGAGAGCTGCTCACAATGATGCCCGCATTTGCCGCAATAGTTTGGCTGCGCAGCGGCGGGTGATCGCATACCCCCGCCAGATCGTAGGCTGCACACCATGCAGCGACACCAGCGGCATCCAGTACACCTGTATTCGGATGGTCAGGCTTGCCGTGGCGCATCAATATTATCGTCATAGCACCTCTGTATTCGGGGGTCGGTGACACAGCCTGTTGTTGAACTTTTACAGAAATCAGCTCCACTGTCATCAGTTGGTCATGCGGCTTTGCGACCCTCGTGCTCGTTTTAGCGACCTGGCACACAAAATTTTTCAAATGATAAGCTTTATTAGTTAATCACGTAACGGTACTGATTAATATACATGCTTAATTTAGCATTAACTCGCTGTATTTGCTCGTAAATCAATCCAATCACATTATAAATGGTGAATTAAAATGATCGTTTTTCATTCTTTTGCTTGATTTATCTACGCGCGTAGATACACTAAGGGTACAGTGATTGCTCACGGTGCCCGATGTAAAAACGGCCCAGTGAAAGTTCAGTTCTTCTGCTTTCTGAAACGATTGGCGATGTTAAAAACCAACACCAGAAGCAGCAGTAAAAAATTCCAACACCAGGGAATTCACTGACCTCTCATCATGGTTTGCCTTCTTCAACGTCGCCACCGGCAGTACCCGCATTAGCGAGTATTGCGTCAGGGAAGGCGTTTGATCGATCTGCCTACATCAGGGAATTGTTATGACGGTACATAAGACCGCCGACATATCAGCAGCCGTCGCTGCTGAAAATGCCGCAGATGCACGTTTCGCAACACCTTCTGGCCGCAAAGCGTTTTGGCGTGCCACCTTATCTTGCTGGCTTGGCACCGCCATGGAGTATGCGGATTTCGCACTCTATGGCCTTGCCGCCGGCATTATCTTTGGCGATGTTTTCTTCCCCAACGCCACACCTACTATGGCTTTGCTCTCCAGTTTTGCTACCTGGTCGGTGGGCTTTATTGCGCGTCCGATCGGTGCTGTCCTGTTTGGCTGGATTGGCGATCGCCACGGCCGCAAAGTCGTGATGATTATCACCATCATTCTGATGGGCGCTTCAACCACCCTCATCGGCCTGATTCCATCCTATGCCACTATTGGCGTCTGGGCACCGACCTGCCTGGTGATTTTACGCTTTACCCAGGGGCTGGGCGCAGGGGCTGAGCTCTCCGGTGGAACGGTGATGCTGGGGGAATATGCTCCAACGCAACGGCGCGGTCTGGTCTCTTCTGTGATTGCACTCGGCTCAAACAGCGGAACCTTGCTGGCCGCCCTGGTATGGCTGATTGTGGTGCAGATGGATCCGCAAAGTTTGCTGGCCTGGGGCTGGCGTATTCCTTTCTTAAGCAGCGTGTTGATTGCACTGGCTGCGTTGTGGATCCGCCGCCACCTGCGTGAAACCCCGGTGTTTGAGCAGCGTAAAGCGGAACTGGAGGCACAACGTGCTGAGACGCTGAAACAGGCTGAACCTCAGGATACGCGCAGTTTCTGGCAGCGTAGCCGGGCGTTCTGGCTGATGGTGGGCTTACGCATTGGCGAGAATGGCCCTTCGTACCTGGCTCAGGGTTTTATGGTGGGCTATGTCGCGAAGGTCTTGATGGTGGATAAATCTGTCCCTACCACCGCCGTGCTGATTGCTTCACTCCTCGGCTTCCTGATCATTCCGCTGGCTGGCCTCTTGTCAGATCGCTTTGGTCGCCGCGTTACCTATCGCTGCTTCTGCTTGTTGCTGATGGTGTACGCCTGGCCTGCCTTCTCCCTGTTGGATAGCCGCGAACCCGCGATTGTCATCCCGGTGATTGTCGTGGGTATGGCTCTGGCTTCGCTGGGTATTTTTGGCGTACAGGCCGCCTGGGGCGTAGAGCTGTTTGGTGTACGTCATCGCTACAGCAAAATGGCGGTAGCGAAGGAGCTGGGGTCGATTATTTCTGGCGGCACTGCACCGCTGGTGGCGGCAGCGCTGCTCTCTTACACCGGCCACTGGTGGTCGATCGCGCTCTATTTCTCGTTGATGGCATCTGTGGGCTTTATTACGACCTTCTTTGCCCCGGAAACCCGTGGGCGCGACCTCAACTTGCCCGAAGACGCGGCATAACAGGAGTGATGATTGGCACCGCCTAAATCCGAACGTGTCACGCGCAGCGACGTGGCCCGCGTAGCGGGAACCTCCGTTGCCGTGGTGAGCTACGTAATCAATAACGGTCCGCGTCCGGTGGCTGAGGCCACGCGTGAGCGGGTTCTGGCTGCGATTAAACAGACTGGTTATCGGCCTAACGGTGTTGCCCGCGCCCTGGCTTCTGGTAGCACCAAAACCTACGGCCTGGTGGTGCCAAATATCAGCAATCCTTTTGTCGCTTCCATGGCGCATCGGCTGTTGCATGAGTCGATGCGTCACGGTCATGTGATGTTGTTAGGTGATGCGGGCGACGACCGGAAGCGTGAGCAAGAGGTGATTCAGGGCTTACTCAGCCGCCAGGTGGATGGCCTGTTTTACACCAGCGTCGATCGTCAGCCGTGGATTGAGATGATCACCGCCAGCGGTACGCCGCTGGTGATGCTTGATCGGGTCGAAGTCCAGCCGGGCGTAAGTATTCTGCGCGTCGACGAACGCTATGCGGCTTTTCAGGCAACGCACCATCTGCTCAGCCACGGCTATCCCACCATTGCCATGATCGCCGGTCCACTGGCGATGCAAAATGCCCAGGATCGTATTCAGGGCTGGCGTGATGCGCTACAGGGCTACGGTATGGAGCCAAGGCCTGAACTGATTTTCTCTACCAGCTACACACGTCAGGGTGGCTATGATGCTACCCAGCGAATTTTGGCGTTGCCGCAGCTGCCGCGCGCCTTGTTCACCAGCAACGAAGCGCAGGCGATGGGCTGTCTGCGTGCATTACAGGAACGTGGCTTGCGCGTGCCGGAGGACGTTGCGCTGGTGAGCTTTAACGGAACCGACCAGTCGGGATTTCATGTCCCGGCGATTACCACCATGCGTCAGCCGGTTGATGAACTGGCCCGGCGCGCCATCGCCATGCTGAAGTCCTGGGACGGTGAAGCACGAGTGGAGGAGTTCCCCCACTATCTGGAAATCGGCGAATCCTGTGGCTGTTCAGGCACGGGCAAAATAATGAAAAAACCATGAAACGTATAATTATTGATTGTGATCCGGGGAATGGCATCGCAGGTGCCAATACAGACGATGGGCTGGCACTTTCGCTGGCGCTGGCTTCACCTGCGCTGTCGCTAGAGTTGATTACTACCGTCAGCGGCAATACGCCGAGTGCGGTAGGAGCGCAGGTCGCTAAAGACCTGCTGGCGCGTTTAGGGGCGGAGATTCCGGTGGTGCAGGGGGCGTTACAGGCACTGGAAGAAGATCCGCGACCGTGGCGCGAGCTGTTGGATCGTAAAAATGATTCGGCAGAGCTCAAAGATTTGTGGCGCAGCGTGCGTAAACCTGAGGCATTATCGCCTGATGGCAATGATGCCGCAGGGGCGATGGGCAAGCTGATTTGTGACAATCCCGGCGAGATTACCCTGGTGGCGATTGGCCCGCTGACCAACGTGGCGCAGGCGCTGACGCGTTTTCCGGCCATGGCGGAATCGGTCGCGGAAATTGTCATTATGGGCGGCGTGTTCGCCGTTGATGACTACATCAAAGATACCAACTTTGGTTTTGATCCCGAGGCGGCACATCAGGTGCTGCACAGCGGCGCAGCCATTACGCTGGTGCCCATGGATGTCACCACGCAAACCTTGATGACCCAACCTGATCTGACGCGCGTCACGGCGGTAGATCACCCGCTGGCCGATTTTGTGCGTGAGACGCTGCGCCCGTGGATCGACTATTCCGTTCGCACCCGTCAGCTGCCTGGCAGCTGGATCCATGATGCGTTGGTGGTGGCCTGGTTGCTCAATCAACAGGTGGCCTGCGGCATGGATTATCGCGTGGATATTGAACTGCGTGCGGGTGCCACGCGGGGCAAAAGCTGGCGTTATCGGGAGCCACTGCGATTGGATATTGGCATCCCACCCCAGACCGGCGCGCAGGTGCATGTGTTACATAGCGTGAACAATGCGCTTTTACTGGAAATGATTGAATCCGCTTTAAAATCCCTGCCGCATTAACCTTTCGCCGGGGTACGCCCCGGCTGAAGCAATATCACTAAGTATGACACTTATTTACAACCAGAATTATCAGCTGACAAATGCCTTCACAGCCAGTTACGCGGCGCGTGCTATATAAAAATAGTAAGCACACATCAGCGCCTTCACGGTGCAATCTCTAAAAATATTCTGGCCGATGAGCCAGAAGCGCGTAACAGGATACTTTTATGTTTAACTGGACCCCTACCCAGCGGAATGTGGCTTTCGCCAGTTTCGCGAGCTGGACGCTGGATGCGTTCGACTTCTTTATTTTGGTGTTTGTATTGAGCGACTTAGCGCAATACTTCCACACCTCCGTTTCCGATGTTTCACTGGCTATTATGCTCACGTTGGCCGTGCGCCCCATCGGCGCGCTGCTGTTTGGTCGTCTGGCGGAAAAATATGGTCGTCGACCGATTCTGATGCTCAATATTGTGATGTTCTCGCTGTTTGAGCTGCTCTCTGCCTGGTCTCCAACTTTCACTGCTTTCCTTGCGTTCCGCATTATTTACGGCATCGCGATGGGTGGCATCTGGGGCGTGGCGTCTTCGCTGGCACTGGAAACCATTCCGGACCGTTCACGCGGTTTGATGTCCGGTATTTTCCAGGCGGGTTATCCGTGTGGTTACTTACTGGCATCGATTGTATTTGGGCTGTTCTTTGAATCGGTGGGTTGGCGCGGCATGTTCCTGATTGGCGCGCTGCCGATCCTGCTGCTGCCGTATATCTATTTTAAAGTGCCTGAGTCACCGGTGTGGCTGGCGTCGAAAGCGCGCAAAGAGAGTCATGCGCTGCTGCCGATTATTCGTCAGCACTGGAAGATCTGTATCTATATGGTATTGCTGATGGCCTGTTTTAACTTCTTTAGCCACGGCACCCAGGATCTCTATCCGACCTTCCTGAAAGTGCAGCACCAGTTTGATCCGCACACCGTCAGTATTATTGCCATTGCCTACAATATTGCGGCCATGTTGGGAGGGATCACCTTCGGGAGCCTGTCAGAGCGGATTGGACGTAAGAAAGCGATTATGTTGGCGGCCTTCCTGGCCTTACCGGTGCTGCCGCTGTGGGCGTTCTCCAGCGGATCGTGGGCGATTGGTATTGGCGCATTCCTGATGCAGTTTATGGTGCAGGGTGCGTGGGGGGTTATCCCGACCTATCTGACCGAACTGGTGCCAGCCAACGCCCGTGCGGTGTTGCCAGGCTTTGTCTACCAGTTAGGTAACCTGATTGCGTCGGTGAATGCGACTGTACAGTCACGCATTGCTGAAGCGCATGGTGGCAACTACGGCTTAGGGATGGCGATTGTGGCGGGAACGGTCGCGGTGCTGATTTGTCTGTTTGTTGCGTTTGGCCGGGAGACCCGTGGTTTGCAGATCTCCGGCTCAGTATCAGAACAGCGCGATTAAGCGCCTTCGCACACATCAACCCATTTCGCCGCAGTCAGTTCAGCCATGCGCTGCGGCGTAATACGTACGGCGCTATGGATGGCACCTGCGGCTGGTAAAACTTCCTCAAAGCTGCGCAGTGAAACATCGCAATAGACGCGCAGCGGGTGCTCCAGCCCAAATGGGCAGACACCCCCCACCGGATGGCCGGTCCAGTTAATCACTTCATCTACGCTTAGCATGCGCGCTTTTGAACCCAGCGTCGCTTTCAGCTTGCGGTTATCAAGCCGGGCATCGCCACGCGTCACAATCAGGATCACTTCATTTTTGACTTTTAGTGACAGGGTTTTGGCAATCTGCCCCGGTGTGACACCGTGGACTCGTGCCGCCATCTCCACCGTTGCGGTGCTGTGCGGCATCTCAATAATATCGATTTCAGGTGCATTATCTGCAAAGAACTGCCGTACCGACTCCAGACTCATGATGCTCTTTCCTTAGGTTTAATGGCGTAAAACTGCCATAAGCGAGCAGATCTGTAAACGGGGGGCAAAGCGAATGGGTAACAGAATGCGTTTTTAACTGTTAGCGGCCAGCGTGCAGTTACCGCACTGGGCGACATCAGGAATGCGATAGCGTTGGCAACAACTGCGACGTTCCATCTGACCGTGGCGCAGGATCATGGTGCGATACAGCGGATTATCACTGCCGTCCAGCAATTGCGGGGTGTGAAAGAGCTGCTGCTCTAACTGATGGCACAGGTCCGGGTCTAACTGGTTTTTGAGTTCACCCAGGAACCACCAGAAAGAGAAGCCCATATTGTTCCAGATGAGCTTGGCATTGATCCCACCGTGACGCGTGATGCCCGCCACTGCCGGAATTAAATGTTGATGGATCAGACGGTCAATACGTTGTACCGGGCTTAGATAGCGTGCCGCCTGGTCTTCCTGCACATCAAACCAGAACACCGCAGGGTGACCATTATCGTGAAACTGTACGCGAATATGCTCCGGTGAGCAGTCCAGCGCGCGGGGCTCCAGCAGCAGTGCCATCATCATAGGCGGCACCAGTAGGCCAAAATACCACTGTGCCCAGAGTGATTGCACCGGCTTACTCTCCTGCACATGATCAGGATGGTCACGGTAGAGGTAGTCGCTGTAGCGCTGGCTCAGGGCGGTGAACTGCGCAGGCTGGCCCCAGTGCGCCAGTGTCATGCTCTCCGCAGGAGCGGATTCTCCCAGTTTAATGCTCTCTAGCAGGTAGCTACGCTGTTCTTGCAGCAGATCGCGCAGCGCCACCGCCAGCGGCCGGCTGTGTTGCAGGAAGATCGGAGCAAGGTCGCCGAAGCGGTTGTCCTGACGCGCGATAATAGCCATGCCGTTCCTGAGATGCAGTTTAAATGGGAAGATTAATGATAATCGTTCCCGATAGCATCTACAAGCTGGCAGAGGTGGCTTATCCGGTTTCGATATGTGTATTTACCGGCAGATCCTCCGCGCTGAGAATGGTGTTCCTGCCGCAGTTTTTCGCCACGTACAGGGCACGATCGGCACTGGCAACCGCCAGTTCAAAGTCATCGCCTTCCATCAAAGCAAACCCCGCGCTGATGGTTACGTGGGTCGATACCTTGTCATTAAACCGATGAGGAATGGCCAGATCCAGTACGTGCTGCCGGATACGCTCCGCCATGCGCAGGGCAATGGTGGCATTTACGTTGGTGATCAGTACCAGAAACTCTTCTCCGCCGTAGCGGGCCACCACATCACGCGATCGCACCGCATCACGAATGGCCGCAGAAACCCGCGACAAAGCCTGATCGCCCATCGCATGGCCATAATTGTCGTTATAGGCTTTGAAATGGTCGATATCCAGCAGCAGCACATAGTGGCTTCCCATGTGGTGCTCCAGAATGCTTTCCAGCCGGTTGGTCAGGCCGCGTCGGTTATAGAGCCCGGTAAGAGGGTCCATCATGCTGAGATTGCTGAACGTCTGCTTTTCCTCATGAAGCTGGCGCATCATGCGATGCGTAAAGCGATCAAGACATCGACGCATATAGTGTTGTAAAGAGAAGCCGACTAGCGGCAGTAAAATCGTCAGCAGTATGGCGGGAATATGCTGCCCCTGGTCCAGAACCAGCACCACAATAGCGGGTGGCAGGGTGGCTAATGTAAAGGCAAACAGATAGTCGCTTAAAGCAATTGCACAGATAAAGAAAATACTCAGTAAGCTTACTATTAAGAAACTACTATCGTAATGGGATATTAACTGGAATTTATAGTTAATATTCCATGCCCATAAAGATCCAATAGCCAGTGCGACAGGAGATAATAAACAATATTTTCCTTTGGGTAGGATAAAGCACAAGGCGATGCATAGCAGAGAGAATAGAGCGACGCTCGCCAACGGCCAACTGAGGCCTGATGCGCTTCCCCCGATAAAGGGGAACATGCGAAACAGGGCCACTATTATATTTAAAAACAGGAAAAGCTTAAGTGATAACTGATATTTGCTGTGTTTCAATTCATCGTAAGACAAAAGTTTCATTATTCATACTCGTGATGGCTTTGAAATATCAAAGCACAACCCGACAGCGCTATTACTTCTGACGGACCAGGAGGAATTATTATGTTTGTAATGGAGAATGATTACGTCGGCAATTTATCACTTTCCCTCTGAACTGTCATCCAGATGGGGTGTGGCAGCAAAAATAAGCTGCAAAATGAGAGTTATTACCATATGCTAATAGGAATGGTTATCGTTTGAGGGTCGGGCAATGGTGATGGCGATCATAGCAGCCTGCGCATTGTGGGCAGTCAGTTGGATGATGGGTAAGCGGTTGGACAGTGGTTGGGGGGTGTTATTACCCTGCGCGGCGCTGCCGTTGCTGGCGCTCTGGAAACCGGGCTTTGGCGAATGGCGTGTGGTGATGGTCGTGGCGTTGTTGCTGACCGTGGTGATGCTGTTCCATCGGCGTTTGCGTCACTTCATGTTACTGCCGTCTTGCCTGGCGTTGGCAAGTGGACTGGCTGCGGTATCAGTGAATTTCCATCTCGCCTGATTGTCGGGCGGGGTAGTTCACAAATGACAACATGCGGACGAAGAAACGTCGGCTGTAATTTTTTTGATTTTTTTTTAAGTAAATTGAAGAGAATCTTCGGAAGTCTTGCTGAAGGGATACAACTTAAGACAACGTGGTGCGAAGGGAGGGACTTGAACCCTCACGTCCGTAAGAACACTAACACCTGAAGCTAGCGCGTCTACCAATTCCGCCACCATCGCATTGTGTTGTCTTATTTTTTCGTCTCTATCATAGCATTGGTGCGAAGGGAGGGACTTGAACCCTCACGTCCGTAAGAACACTAACACCTGAAGCTAGCGCGTCTACCAATTCCGCCACCATCGCTCAGTGCGTATGATACAAACTATGTGATTATTGGTGCGAGGGGAGGGACTTGAACCCTCACGTCCGTAAGGACACTAACACCTGAAGCTAGCGCGTCTACCAATTCCGCCACCGTCGCGTACCGTGCAATACATTACAGTATTGCTAACCACGGAGGCGCATTCTAGAGATTTTCCCGTTGGCGTCAACAGATATTTCGCGGCTTTTGGCTGACTGCTTTAAAAAGCATCACGAAGCCGTGAAAAACGGATGACACCAGGGGAAAAACGCGGAATTAACGTCCTCGGGCACCTCGGCCATAAACGGCGCGGTAGACTTTAAAGCGGCCAGTTTGTGCCAGCACTTCATGACTACCAAAGACTTCATCCAGCACCTGCGGATAAGGCAGGAAGGCGTTAGCCACAATGCGCAATTCGCCGCCGCTGTTCAGGTGCTTCACCGCTCCGCGAATCAGCGCATTGGCTGCATCGAGGCTGGTTTGCGTCCCTTCGTGGAATGGCGGGTTAGACAGGATCAGGTCAAAACGGCCCGTCACGTCAGAGAAGACGTTACTGGCAAACACTTCACCTTCCACACCATTGGCGGCCAGCGTCGCTTTACTCGCTTCAATCGCCGCAGCGTGCACATCACACAGCCACAGACGGACTTTTGGCGAATGCTGAGCCAGCACGGTAGCAATCACACCAGCACCACAGCCCATATCCAGCACTTTCCCTTTGGTGTGAGGGGCAAGGGTGGAGAGCAGCAGGGCACTGCCAACATCCAGATCATCGCGACTAAACACGCCTGGTAAGGTATGAATGGTCAGATGTTCCAGCGCATAGGTATTGCCGTAGTTTTCTGGTGAGAAGCTCGGCTGCTGCGTGAGCTGGCCGTGATAGAGACCACAGCGACGCGCGCTATCGATTTTCTCTAACTGAACCCACTCTTCTACCACGTTTTCTGCACTGCGCACGCCGCTGCGGTTTTCACCGACAACGAAGACATCCGTCCCAACGGGCAGTAACGAGAGCAGGTTTTGCAGCTGGAACTGTGCTTCTGGTTTGTTTTTCGTCCAGAAGTACACCAGCGTATCGCAGCCCTGAACATCTTCAGCGGTCGCGACCATGCCATAGGCGGCATTTTCACCCAGAGAGCGACTTAAGTCCTGCCAGTGGTGATATTGCTGGGTATGGACACGCGAAGAGGCAGTCTCCAGACGGGCGGGCAGGTCATCCTGCAGATCGCCAGCAAACAACACATGGCGGGTAACAAATTCATCGCTATGGCGCAGTATGACTTCACTGGCCGGGGTAAAAGCAGACATTGCAAACTCCTGTTAGATCAGAGCGGCGATTATAGTGCTTTGTTGGCACATGTTCGATGGGTTTGCTAGCATAGCGTCGCAATATAGCCGCAAATTCAGGAAACCGCATGACGTCCAGGCGTGACTGGCTTTTACAGCAAATGGGGATCGCTCAGTACCAACTGCATCGCCCGCGCGTGCTGCAAGGGGAAATTGCGGTAGCGCTGGCGGCGGATACGCGTTTAGTGATTGTCGCCGAAACCCTGCCTGCACTGCGTGAACCGCTGCTGCAGGATGTGCTCCATACGCTTAATTTACAACCGGCTCAGGTGATGCTGCTGACACCGGATCAACTCGATCGTTTGCCAGAGAAACTCAGCTGTGCAGGTTGGTTATTGGGTGTAGAGAGCAAGCAACCATTTAACGGCATCGTGTTAACGAGTGCCACTTTCCCTGAGCTTAACCACAGTGCAGCGGCAAAACGCGCCCTGTGGCAACAGATGTGTGATCATGACAACCCTCTCTTTACTCACGCCTGAAGCGCTGCCTGCCGCGCTAGATATTGAGCGTCGCTGCCATGCGTTTCCCTGGAGCGAGCAGACCTTTGCCAGTAACCAGGGCGAGCGTTTTATTAATTTGCGCCTCGATGTTGAAGGGCAAATGGTGGGTTATGCCATCACCCAGGTGGTGCTGGATGAAGCTTCACTGTTTAACATTGCTATCGATCCCGCTTTTCAGCGCCGTGGCTACGCGCGTCAGTTACTGCAACACCTGATCGGTGAACTGGAAAAGCGCGAAATACTCACGTTATGGCTGGAAGTGCGCGCTTCAAACCAGCCAGCGATTGCGCTCTACGAGCAGCTCGACTTTAACCAGGTCAGCCGCCGGGCTAACTATTACCCCACTGCCAGCGGGCGAGAAGACGCCATCCTGATGGCGTTAACGCTGTAGCGTTGTGCTAAGGAAGATTATGTTACAAGACTGGGACTGCATTCTGTTCGACGCCGACGACACGCTGTTTCATTTTGATGCCCTTGCCGGGTTGCAGCGTCTGTTCGCCAGTTATGATGTGCAGTTTACTGACCACGACTATGCAGAGTATCAGGCGATTAATAAGCCACTCTGGGTCGATTATCAAAACGGTGCCATCAGCGCACTGCAACTACAAACGCGCCGTTTCATCGGTTGGGGCGACAAACTTAGCGTCGCGCCTGAGGTGCTTAACAGCGGTTTTCTCGCGGCCATGGCTGAGATTTGCCAGCCGCTGGACGGTGCTGCGCACCTGCTGAAAACCCTGCATGGCAAAGTGCAGGTTGGCATCATCACCAACGGCTTTACGGCCTTGCAGCAGGCGCGCCTGGAGCGTACTGGCCTGCGCGAGCTGCTGGATGTGTTGGTGATCTCTGAGCAGGTTGGCGTGCCGAAACCGGATGTGCGTATTTTTGACCACACGCTGGCGCTGCTGGGCAACCCCGATCGTGAGCGTGTGCTGATGGTTGGCGATACGCCCGAATCCGATATTCTTGGCGGCATCAATGCCGGGCTGAAAACCTGCTGGCTGGATAACGGCTCTCGCGTGCTGCCCCCAGAAATCAAACCGACCTGGCAGGTACAGTCACTGGCCGAGCTAGAAGCGCTGCTGACGCGCTAAGAATCGTTTCACGAATAGTGCATGTTATGCGCCACAAAGCCCGCCAGTCGGGCTTTTTTTATAGTAGTATCGTTTCAAGAATCGTTTCAAGAATCGTTTCACGAATCATTTCATGGGCGTGCGAAAATGGCTGATTTAGTCTCTTTGTTGCTTGAAGATCCCCGCAGCGGCGCTGAGCTACAGGCGCTGCTTGGCATTAGCCCTGCGACGCTGTCGCGGCAGATTCGCAGCCAGCCGGAAGTGATCAGTTGGGGAAAAGCCCGTGCCACACGCTATGCCTTGCTCAGACCGATTCGCGATCGGCGTCAAATAGCCTTGTGGCGCGTAACATCACAAGGCGTCGCCGAAGAGGCTGGCACCTTATTCCCTGTCTGGCCGCAGGGGAGCTGTCTTTACGTTAATACTCAACAGCATGGGCAGTTCTACCCCGGTCTGCCGTGGTTTTTGCAGGATATGCGTCCGCAGGGCTTTCTTGGTCGGGCATGGGGGCGAGAGCATGCGGCGGTGTTGGGGCTGACGGCTGATATTCGCGAGTGGCAGGAAGAGGAGTGTTTGCTGGCGCTGGCTCTGTGCGGGGCAGATATGCCCGGTAACTGGCTGGTTGGCGAAACCACTTACCAGCGCTGGTTAACGGCAGCAGCAACATCACCCATCGGGGGAGCCGAAAAATCACAGCAATATCCGCGGTTGGCAAGTCAGGCATTAAGCGGTGAAGAGCCCGGTTCTTCTGCGGGCGGTGAGCAGCCGAAATTTCTCTGTTATGCCGATGTAGGTCACTGCCTGGTGAAATTCAGCACCAATGCAGAAAACGAAAATGGTCAGCGCTGGCGCGATATGCTGCGGGCAGAACATCATGCACTACAGCAGATGTTGCATGCCGGCCTGCCCGCTGCCCAGAGCCAACTGTATGAGAGCTGCGGTCAAGTGTTCCTTGAAGTACAGCGTTTTGATCGCTGTGGTGAGCGTGGCAGGTTCGGAATGGTGTCGCTGGAAGCACTGGTCGCGGAGTATGCAGGCAGACCCCAACAGTGGCCGCAGGCGTTGCAGGCGTTGCGACAGCAGAAAGTAATTTCCCAGCAGGCCGTCGAGCGCGGCACCTTACAGTGGGCATTTGGGCGGCTTATTGCTAACAGCGATATGCACGCCGGTAATTTGTCGTTTTTCACCGCTTCAGAGCCACTGGAGCTTACGCCAGCTTATGACATGCTGCCGATGGCGTTGGCCCCCAACAGCCAGGGTCATATGCGCAATGAAGTGGAGTTGCGTCTGGAAACGGCGTTGCCACGTGCAGTTTGGCAGCCAGCCTCAGCGCTGGCGCTGAGCTACTGGCAGGGTATTGAGCAGGACGAACGGTTCAGTGCTGGCTTCCGTGCCATTGCCCGTGCAGCACAGCAGCAGCTACAGGATATGCAGGCGGTGATCGCACGAATGGCCTGAACGGCTTACGGCGTTTTCTTTTCTTCCTCGGTCTCATCCTCTTCTTCTGGCACCGGCGTGCTAGCCGTAAGCAGGAAAGGGGATTGCTGCCAGCGTGTGCGGCGGTCGCGCAGCAGGGTGCGGGAGAGAATAATGCCAATGGCCAGGGCGGTTAACATCATCAGGCGCAGTAGGTTAGTGGTGTTATCCACCTGACGTGATTCTGTCACCAGCACGTGCGTATCCAGCGTGATGCGCAAGAATCCGAGCGGACCATCACTGCCACCCAGCGGTTGTACGATTTGGTGATTAAAATAACTGCCTGCGCGGCGGCCATCTAACGCCAGCCGGTCACGGACATTAATGCCTTCTCCGCTCCGTGCCACCAGCGAGCCGTCATCAGCATAGACCGAAGCATCAAGAATACGGTTGTTGCTGGTCATCTGTTGCAGGATGGCTTCAATCTGCGGGCGGTTATCGTCGCTGTTGTCCATCAGCGGTTGCAGGGAGAATGCCACCTGCTTCGCCAGTGCGCGCGCCAGATCTTCCACCTGCTCAGAGCGTGCCATTTGATGGCCGAGACTGAACCATGATGCGCCCTGCATCAGGATCACCAGCAGCGCCAGTGAGATCAAGACAATCACCGTTCGGTGCAGTCGAAATTTTAGTGTGGATTTTGCCATTACCAACCCGGGTCACATCGCAACAGAAAGCAGACAGATTATGTTGCCAGAAGCGGCGCAGACAAGGTAGCCTTCTGCGTGGTTTTGTTGTCCCTACAGGAGCCGTAATGCCTAACAGTTTAACCTGGTGCGATCTGCCTGCCGATGTCTCTCTCTGGCCAGGTCTGCCTCTCTCTCTCAGCGGTGATGAAGTGATGCCGTTGGATTATCGTGCTGGACGTACCGGCTGGCTGCTGTACGGGCGCAAGCTGGATAAGCAGCGCCTGACGGATTACCAGCATAAGCTGGGCGCCGCGATGGTGATCGTCAGTGCCTGGAGCGTGGATGATTATCATGTCATTCGCCTGGCGGGCTCGTTGACGCCAAGAGCCACTGAGCTGGCGCACAACAACGGGCTGGACGTCGCGCCACTCGGTAAGATTCCGCATCTGAAAACGCCAGGACTGCTGGTGATGGATATGGACTCCACCGCGATTGAGATTGAATGTATTGATGAGATCGCCAAGCTGGCGGGCAGCGGTGAACTGGTCGCGGAAGTGACCGAGCGCGCTATGCGCGGTGAGCTGGATTTCAAAGCCAGCCTGCGCCAACGTGTTGCGACTCTGAAAGGGGCTGATGCCAATATTCTCAAGCAGGTACGTGATACCCTGCCGCTGATGCCAGGCCTGAAAACGCTGGTCGCACAGTTGCAAGGTTTTGGCTGGCAGGTGGCGATTGCCTCCGGCGGCTTTACTTACTATGCCGATTATCTGCGCGATACGCTGGGCCTCGCTGCTGCTGCTGCAAATGAGCTGGAAATGCGCGATGGCAAACTCACGGGCGAAGTGGTTGGTCCGATTGTCGATGCGCAATATAAAGCCGATACGCTGTTGAAGCTGGCTGAGCGTTTTGAAATTGCCGCCGATCAAACCGTTGCGATTGGTGATGGCGCCAATGATTTGCCGATGATCAAAGTGGCTTCGCTGGGGATTGCCTATCATGCGAAGCCAAAAGTGAACGAACAGACCGAAATCACCATTCGCCATGCGGATCTGATGGGTGTGCTGTGTATTTTAAGCGGCAGCCTGCATTAATTCGGGTTGTCACTGAGGAGTTGATTTGGCCAAAGCGGCAAAACGCGCGTTCGTCTGCAATGAGTGCGGCGCTGACTATCCACGTTGGCAGGGGCAATGTAGCGCCTGCCAGGCCTGGAACACCATCACTGAAGTCCGTTTAGCGGCTTCCCCTGCGGCAGCCCGCAACGAGCGGCTGAGCGGCTATGCGGGCAGTGCGGGCGTTAGCCGGGTACAGAAGCTGTCGGAAATCAGCCTGGAAGCCTTGCCACGCTTCTCCACCGGGTTTAAAGAGTTTGACCGGGTGCTGGGCGGCGGTGTGGTGCCGGGCAGTGCGATTTTAATCGGCGGTAATCCCGGTGCCGGTAAGTCCACGCTGCTGCTGCAGGTGATGTGCCGTCTGGCACAGGAGATGAAGACCCTTTACGTCACAGGGGAAGAGTCACTACAGCAGGTGGCAATGCGTGCACACCGTCTCGGGTTGCCGGCAGAGAACCTCAATATGCTGTCAGAAACCAGCATTGAGCAAATTTGCCTGATTGCCGAGCAGGAGCAGCCGAGGTTGATGGTGATCGACTCTATTCAGGTGATGCACATGGCGGAGATCCAGTCTTCGCCGGGCAGCGTAGCGCAAGTGCGTGAAACGGCCGCGTACCTGACGCGCTTCGCCAAAACCCGTGGGGTGGCGATCGTAATGGTGGGCCACGTGACCAAAGATGGCTCGCTGGCCGGTCCTAAAGTGCTGGAACACTGCATTGACTGCTCGGTGTTACTGGACGGGGATGCGGATTCCCGTTTCCGTACCCTGCGCAGCCATAAAAACCGTTTTGGTGCCGTCAATGAACTGGGCGTTTTCGCCATGACCGAACAGGGGATGCGTGAAGTCAGCAACCCCTCAGCGATTTTCCTGTCACGCGGGGACGAGATTACTTCTGGCAGTTCCGTGATGGTGGTATGGGAAGGTACACGTCCGCTGCTGGTCGAAATTCAGGCGCTGGTCGATCACTCCATGATGGGCAACCCGCGCCGTGTTGCCGTTGGCCTGGAGCAGAACCGCCTGGCGATTCTGCTGGCAGTCTTGCACCGCCACGGTGGATTACAGATGGCGGATCAGGACGTGTTCGTCAACGTAGTCGGTGGGGTGAAAGTCACCGAAACCAGTGCTGACCTGGCGTTATTACTGGCGATGGTTTCCAGCCTCCGCGATCGCCCACTGCCGCAGGATTTGGTGATCTTCGGTGAAGTGGGGCTGGCTGGTGAAATCCGCCCGGTGCCAAGCGGCCAGGAGCGCATTTCTGAGGCAGCGAAGCACGGATTTAAACGTGCCATCGTCCCGGCAGGTAATGCGCCGAAAAAAGAGATTGAAGGCATGAAAGTTTACAGTGCGAAGAAGCTAGCCGATGCGCTGGCCATTCTGGATGAGCTGTAACTTTCCCCACTAATCAGGCAGGAGGCACGACGTGTCGTCGTTTGACTACTTAAAAACGGCTATCCGACAGCAGGGCCATACGCTGCAACAGGTGGCAGATGCCAGTGGCATGACCAAAGGCTACTTGAGCCAGCTGATCAACGCCAAAATCAAAAGCCCAAGTGCGCAGAAGCTGGAAGCACTGCACCGTTTCCTTGGGCTGGAGTTTCCCCGTCAGGCAAAAACGGTCGGGGTGATTTTTGGTAAGTTTTACCCGTTACATACCGGCCATATCTACCTGATTCAGCGCGCCTGTAGCCAGGTGGATGAGCTGCATATCATCATGGGCCATGATGAGCCACGCGATCGCCTGCTGTTTGAGAACAGCGCCATGTCGCAGCAACCCACGGTGGCTGATCGCTTACGCTGGCTGCTACAGACGTTCAAATATCAAAAGAACATCCGTATCCACTCGTTTGATGAAGAGGGGATTGAGCCTTATCCGCACGGCTGGGATGTGTGGAGTACCGGGGTCAATGCGTTTCTCACTGAGAAAGGCATCGTACCGGACTGCATCTACACCAGCGAAGAGGCGGATGCCCCGATGTACGAGCAGGTGCTGGGCGTTCCGGCTATTGTTATCGATCCGAACCGATCGTTTATGAGCATCAGCGGGGCACAGATCAGGCAGGATCCGTTCCGCTACTGGGACTACATTCCGACGGAAGTGAAGCCGTTTTTCGTGCGCACTGTGGCGATCCTCGGGGGCGAATCGAGCGGCAAATCGACGCTGGTCAATAAGCTCGCTAACATCTTCAATACCACCAGCGCCTGGGAGTTTGGACGCGACTATGTGTTCTCACATTTAGGTGGGGATGAGATCGCTCTGCAATACTCCGATTACGATAAAATCGCGCTCGGTCAGGCGCAGTACATCGATTTTGCGGTGAAATATGCCAATAAAGTCGCCTTTATTGATACCGACTTTATTACCACGCAGGCGTTTTGCCTCAAGTATGAAGGGCGTGAACACCCGTTTATTCAGGCCATGATCGATGAATACCGCTTTGACCTGGTGATTTTGCTGGAGAATAACGTGCCGTGGGTGGCCGATGGCCTACGCAGTCTCGGCAGCTCAATGGATCGTAAAGAGTTTCAGTCGATGTTGATCACCATGCTGCGGGAGAACAACATCGACTTTGTCCACGTACGCGAAGATGACTACGATAACCGCTTCCTGCGCTGTATCGAGCTGGTGCGCAAGATGTTAGGCGATCAGTAGACGATCACCACTTTGCCGCGCATATGCCCTGCCAGTACTTTCTGGTGCGCGGCCTGCAGTGTTTCCACGCTCAGGCCGTGCAGCACCTCGCTTAAGGTACTTTGTAATTTTCCGCCATCTACCAGAGCGGCGACATCGTTCAGAATCTCACCCTGACGCGCGATATCCGGGGTATTGAACATGCTGCGGGTATACATAAATTCAAAATGCAGTGCAGCACTCTTCAGCTTCAGCTGATCCATCGCCAGGGGTTTTTCGTTTTCAACGATGGTGCAGATGTGGCCCTGCGGCGCAATCAGCTTCGCCATGTTTTCCCAGTGGCCATCGGTATCGTTCAGGCAGAAGATGTAATCCACCTGCTTGATGCCCTGTTTCTCCAGTTCACCCACCAGGTCCTGATAATTAACCACCAGGTCCGCACCGCGATCGCGGCACCACTGGGCGGAGTCTTCCCGTGACGCGGTGGCGATCACTTTCACTTTGCTGTGCAGTTTTGCCAGCGGAATCGCCAGCGAACCCACACCACCGGCACCGCCTACGATGAGCAGCGTTTGGTTTTCACCTGCCGATGAGAGATTCAGTCGCTCAAACAATCCTTCCCATGCCGTCAAGGCGGTCAGGGGCAAGGCCGCTGCGGCTGCCCAATCGAGGCTGGTGGGTTTGTGGCCGACAATGCGTGCATCGACGAGCTGTTGGCTGCTGTTGCTGCCAGGACGGGTAATATCGCCCGCATAGTACACCTGATCGCCAACCTTGAAGTTGCTGACTTGAGTACCAACAGCTAATACCACACCGCTGGCATCCCAGCCGAGAATGCGCGGCTCAGAGAGGCCGTTTTTGACCGCACCTTTATGCACCTTGGTATCGACCGGATTGACCGAGGCTGCACGGACTTCCACCAGCAGATCGTACTCGCCGGGTTGCGGTGTCGGTTGTTCAATCGCAATAAAATTTTTCGTATCAGCGGGGTTAACCGCAATCGCATGAAGGGTCATGGCTGTTCTCCTGTCTCAAACAGCAAGTGTAGATGTCGGAGCAATAAGATGAACAATCTTTGGGATGGACGCTAGGCAGCTTGTGCGGCACAGGATGCGGGGATAAAAAAGGCGGCATTGCTGCCGCCTGTAAGATTACTTCGCCATACGCTTGTACTTGATACGCTTCGGCTCCAGCGCTTCCGCGCCGAGGGTGCGTTTCTTGTACTCTTCGTACTCGGTAAAGTTACCTTCGAAGAACTCGATCTTACCTTCGTCCTGGTAGTCGATGATGTGCGTCGCGATACGGTCGAGGAACCAACGGTCGTGCGAGATAACCATCGCACAGCCTGGGAACTCCAGCAGGGCGTTTTCCAGTGCGCGCAGGGTTTCGATGTCCAGGTCGTTGGTTGGTTCATCGAGCAGCAACAGGTTACCGCCAACTTGCAGCAGTTTCGCCAGGTGCAGACGGCCACGCTCACCACCAGACAACTCGCCCACGCGTTTGCCCTGGTCGGTGCCTTTGAAGTTAAAGCGGCCGACGTAAGCACGGCTTGGCATTTCGGTGGTGCCGATACGCATAATGTCCTGGCCGCCAGAAACTTCTTCCCAAACGGTTTTGGAGCCGTCCATTGAATCACGGAACTGATCAACCGAAGCCAGCTTCACGGTTTCACCCAGTTCGATGCTGCCGGAATCAGGCTGTTCCTGACCAGACATCATGCGGAACAGGGTAGATTTACCCGCACCGTTTGGACCGATAATCCCGACAATCGCACCTTTTGGCAGCGAGAAGGAGAGATCGTCAATCAGAACGCGATCGCCATACGACTTTTTCAGGTTGGTCACTTCAACCACTTTGTCACCGAGGCGCGCCCCAGGTGGAATGAACAATTCGTTGGTTTCGTTACGTTTCTGGTACTCAGTGTTGTTCAGCTCTTCGAAGCGTGCCAGACGTGCTTTACCTTTCGACTGACGGCCTTTGGCACCCTGACGCACCCACTCCAGCTCTTTCTCAATCGATTTACGGCGTGCCGCTTCGGAAGAGGCTTCCTGTGCCAGACGCTCATCTTTCTGTTCCAGCCAGGAAGAGTAGTTACCTTCCCATGGAATACCTTCACCACGGTCCAGCTCGAGGATCCAACCGGCAACGTTATCGAGGAAGTAACGGTCGTGGGTGATGGCTACCACGGTCCCTTCGAAGTCGTGCAGGAAGCGTTCCAGCCATGCCACGGATTCCGCATCCAGGTGGTTGGTCGGTTCGTCGAGCAGCAGCATGTCTGGTTTTTCCAGCAGCAGGCGGCACAGGGCCACACGGCGACGCTCACCACCGGACAGGTTGCCAATTTTGGCATCCCAGTCTGGCAGGCGCATCGCATCTGCGGCACGGTTCAGTTGCGTATCGAGGTTGTGACCATCGTGCGCCTGGATCACTTCTTCCAGACGACCCTGTTCAGCAGCCAGTTTATCGAAGTCCGCATCCGGATCGGCATACAGTGCGTACACTTCATCCAGGCGCTTCAGTGCACCAACGACTTCGGAAACCGCCTCTTCTACCGACTCACGCACGGTATGTTCTGGGTTCAGCTTTGGTTCTTGTGGCAGATAGCCCACTTTAATACCTGGCTGTGGACGTGCTTCCCCTTCGATATCCGTATCGATACCCGCCATGATGCGCAGCAGGGTAGATTTACCCGCGCCGTTCAGGCCGAGAACGCCGATTTTCGCCCCAGGGAAAAAGCTGAGTGAGATGTTCTTCAGAATGTGACGCTTCGGCGGAACCACTTTGCCGACGCGATGCATGCTATAGACGAATTGAGCCACGTTGTAATGAGCCTCTGTTGACGGGTTGCAGGTGTCAGCCTGTAACCGGTGGGATAACGAAAACTTCAGGTGGGGATCATCGGCCACAGGGCAAATGCCATCCTGGTCTTCAAACTGTTCGTATTGCCCGATTTTAGCCTTTTTTTACTTTCCGGCCCAGCATCACCTGTAGCAAAATGCGCCTCGCGTTGATGATTAAATCCGGTGAATGTTGCAATGGATAAGGAATCGCCATGAAAAAGACACTTTGTGTACTGATGCTCGCTTTTAGCGCCAGTTCGCTGGCCGCTCCGGTGACCAGCTCCCGGCTGGCTGAACTGATCAATCAACGGCTGGGTTATATGCAGGCGGTGGCCGCAGATAAAGCCCGCACGCATAAAGCGGTGGAAGATCTGGCTCAGGAGCAGCAGGTACTGGCGCGAACTGCACAGCGTGCCGTCGAACTGGGGCTGGATGGAGAGTCGGTGAAGCCGTTTATTCAGGCACAGATGGATGCCGCGAAAGCCATTCAGTATCGCTATCGGGCTGACTGGCTGGCGCAGCCGGATACCGCGTTGCCAAACCTGTCACTGGCTGAGGTGCGCGAAAAAATCAGCAGCCTGAGCGATGCGGTACTGACGCAGACCGCACAGCTGTTAAAGCAAAAATCTCCGCCTGACAAAGCGCAATTCCTTGCCCATCTTCAACAAACGCATCTCTCAACGGCAGATAAGTTGCATATCTGGCAGGCGCTAGGGGAAGTTAAGCTCGCGCAATAATATTGCTGCCGGCTTGAGGCCTGGGGTCAGTCACAATGCAAGCTGACGCCAGCGCGCTCCAGCTCACGTTGTAATTCTGGCGGCGGTACACTGTCGCTGACCAGAATATCGAACAGTGAAAAATCTCCGATGCGAGCCGGCAGCACTTTGCCGTACTTGCTGCTATCGCCCACCACGATCTTCTGCTGTGCTCGCTGGAGCGCCCGCTGTTTAACCGGCAGTTCGTTGAGGTTGTAGCAGGTGGCACCCTGTAATACATCCAGCCCCGCGGCGGAGATAAAGGCTTTGTTCGGGTTGATGCTATCCAGTACCGACTCCAGCGCCAGCGGCGTAAATACTGCGTTATCCGGGTGAAATTCCCCTCCGCTCAGGATCACCCGACAGCGGGGTTTTTCGCGTAGCGCCAGGAAGGTATTGATTGCGCTGCACACCGCAGTGAACGGCAGCTCGTTATCAATCGCATCAATCACCAGCGGTAGCGTGGTACCACAGTCAAAAAAGATGATGTCATTCGCTTCCACCAGCGCCGCCGCGTGTTGCGCCAGACGCTGTTTTTTCGCGACGTTCAGGTTTTGTTGGTCACTGACAAAATAGTGCGCTACCTGCTGGCGCGGATCGCGCACGATGTAGCCCCCAAGCAATACGACACTGCTGGCAGACTCGCCCAGATCGCGGCGAATAGTCATTTCAGAGACGCCAAGCAATTGAGCGGCTTCTTTCAGATGCAGTTTATCAGTACGCTTCAGCGCCTGCGCCAGGCGGACGATGCGTTCTTCACGACGGGTTTCCATTGCGGGCAGGCTCCTTACCACACTCAATCAGTCAGCCAACATAGTACAGTGCTGAAACAAGGTAAACCGACAAATTTCAGCAAGTTGAGAACACCCTTTCTCTTGTCACAAAAACTTCACGCAATTCATCACATCGTCTGCCGATAACCCGCAGGGTTCAGGCTGCGCCTTTTGCGCAATTATCCTGTGTTCACCTGCGCGTAGAGGATTTATGAAGCTTAATCATTTTAAAATTGGTCATCGCTTAGCCTGTCTGGCTGGGCTACTTCTGTTTGCAACTTTACTGACTGGTGCGCGCGGTTTGCTGGTGAATCAGCAGGCATTAGCCAACAATCAGGCGATCATGGCGCAGGAGTTGCTGATTGCCGAAAGCATAGACACTGCGCGTAATGCGCAGGTGCATTTTAAAATTCAGGTTCAGGAGTGGAAAGATACGCTGTTACGCGGTGCTCAGGGAACCGAGATGTTTAATAAATACAAAACGGCATTTTTGCAGGAGAGCCAGCAAACGCAGGAGCTGCTGTTCCATCTGTTACGTATCCAGAAGCAACTGGGGATGAGCACGACCGCCGTCGAAAAAACCCGAGAAATACATGCGGGTCTTGAAGCTAACTATCTTCATGCCCTGGAGAATTACGATCAGCATGATATTGGCAGTGCTCAGCGCGTCGATAAGCTGGTGAAAGGTATTGACCGTGCACCAACCCAGATGATTGACGATTTGGTCACTGCAACGCTACAGCAATCGCAGGAGATGCACCAAACCATTGCGGCCAGTAACTTGCAAAACTATCAGCACACGCGGATGACGCTGCTGCTGGGCATGGGAAGTGTGCTACTGCTGGGTACGCTTGTCACCTGCTGGCTGATACAGAGTATTACCCGGCCGTTGCATCAGTCGATTGCGGTAGCAAAAAGGGTCGCCAGCGGCGATTTGACGGGTCAAATTACGGTTAAAGGCGCGGATGAAACAGCACAGCTTATGCTGGCGCTGCGAGAAATGAACGACAACCTGACACGTATCGTCAGCAGTGTGCGGGCCGGTACGGATGCGATTGCCCAGACCACAGAGCAGGTTGCCGACGGCAGCCGGGAACTCTCTGTTCGTAATGAAGCGCAGGCCAGTGCATTAGAGCAAACCGCAGCGTCAATGGAAGAGCTGACCTCCGTGGTCAAAAACAATGCCAGTAACGCACAGCATGCCAGTGATATCGCTCAGCACACGCGGGATCGTGCGGCAGAAGGTGGCGTGGTGGTGGATAAGGTCGTGGTGGCCATGGATGAAATTCACCAGTTTTCTCAGGAAATTAATGAAATTGTCACTGTCATTGATGGCATCGCATTTCAGACCAATATTCTCGCGCTCAATGCGGCTGTCGAAGCTGCGCGTGCGGGCAATGAAGGGCTCGGCTTTGCTGTCGTCGCGGCGGAAGTCCGTGCTCTGGCACAGCGATCGAGTGTTGCTGCAAGAGACATCCGCGCACTGACGGACCGCTCGGTAGGGTTAATTTCTCACGGCAATACCTTAGTTAAAGGCGCGGGAAGTTCAATGCAGGAGATCGTGTGCAGCGTTAAGCAACTGTGCGAGCTAATGGAAAATATCTCCGCAGCCAGCACTGAGCAGAGCAGTGGGATTGAACAGGTTAATCTGGCTGTGACGCATCTGGATGCTGCCACCCAACAGAATGCAACACTTTCACAGCAATCTTCCCACGCGGCACGTGACCTGAATCAACAGGTTAATGTGCTGGTCAATAATGTCAGCGTCTTCCGCCTTGAAGCTGAAACCCGCGAGGAAACCTCACCATCACCACAACCAGCTTAAGTAAATTTCTTAAAGGGCGTGGCAAGACGCCGTTCCCCTGGTTAGCATTACTCGGGCCGCAGTAGTGCAGCGATATGAGGAGAGCAGAGTGGAGAAGTGGCGAAACTGGATGTTAGGTGTCTGTCTGGTCAGTATGGCAGGCAGCGCGTGGGCTGATTCACTGGATCAGCAGCGGCAGCGTTATCAGCAAATCAAGCAGGCGTGGGATCAGAAGCAGATGGATACCGTCAATCAGCTGATGCCGACGCTGAAAGATTATCCACTCTACCCCTATCTGGAATACCGCATGCTGGCGCAGGACCTCGATCAGGAGCCTGCGCTCGCCATCAATAATTTCATTCAACAATATCCCACGCTGCCACCGGCCCGTTCACTGCGCACCCGTTTTGTTAACGTGCTGGCGAATCGTCAGGACTGGCAGGGCGTGTTGAATTTTAGCCCAACGGAACCACAGCCGGTGCAGGCGCGTTGTAACTGGTATTACGCCAAGTGGGCCACCGGCCAGCAGCAGGCGGCATGGGCTGGCGCGAAATCAATCTGGCTGCGTGGAACCGCGTTGCCGAACGACTGCGATAAACTCTTCTCTGCCTGGCAGGCCGCCGGGCAACTGTCGCCGATTACCATCCTGGAACGTATCCGTTTGGCGATGAAGGCCGGTAATGACAGCCTGGTCAACTACCTGGCGAAGATGCTGCCCGCTGATTACCAGACCATGGCGAATGCCATTATGGCACTACAGCAGAACCCGCTTACCGTGGTGACGTTCGCGAACAGCGTGGGCCCAACCGACTTTACCCGTCAGGCAACGGCGTATGCGTTTGCTCGCGTGGCGCGTGATGATGTGGAAAATGCTCGCAGTATGATCCCGCAGTTGGTGCAGGCGCAGAAAATGAGCCCTGCCGAAGCTCAGGGGCTGAAAGAGACGGTGGTATGGCGTCTGATGGGCATGGACCTGACCACAGAACAGGCGCGCTGGCGCGACAGTGTGGTGATGGACAGCGAGTCCACCGCGCTGCTGGAGCGTCGGGTTCGTCTGGCGCTCTCTACCAATGACAAACGGGGTCTGAATACCTGGATTGCACGCCTGTCGCCGGAAGACAAAGAGAAAGATGAGTGGCAATACTGGCAGGCAGATTTGCTGATTTCTCAGGGCCGCAAGGAAGAGGGCGATGAGATCCTGCGTAAGCTGATGCAGGGGCGTGGCTTCTATCCGATGGTCGCCGCACAGCGCCTCGGTGTGGATTATCCACTGCAAATTGATACGGCACCGCGCCCGGATGCCGCCACCGTTCAGGGGCCAGAACTGGCACGCGTACGTGAGCTGATGTACTGGGGGCTGGATAACCTGGCGCGCAGCGAGTGGGCCAACCTCATCAACAGTAAAACCCACGTCCAGCAGCAGATGCTGGCGCGTTACGCGAGTGAGCAAGACTGGTGGGATCTCAGCGTGCAGGCCACGATTACCGCTAAAATGTGGAACAGTTTGCAGGAGCGTTTCCCGCTGGCGTGGCAGAATCTCTATCAGCAGTACACCGCAGGCAAAGGCATTCCGCAAAGCTATGCCATGGCTATTTCTCGTCAGGAGAGTGCGTGGAACCCGAAAATTCGCTCTCCGGTCGGTGCCAGTGGTCTGATGCAGGTGATGCCAGCCACCGCAGCGCACACCGTGAAGATGTACAGTATCCCGGGTTATGTGAACAGCTCGCAGTTGCTGGATCCGCAAACCAACATCGAGATCGGTACGCAGTATCTTGAGTATGTTTACCAGCAGTTTGATCAGAACCGTATCTTTGCTTCGGCAGCTTACAATGCTGGCCCTTCCAGAGTACGCACCTGGCTGGGGAACAGCGCAGGCAGGCTGGATGCCGTCGCGTTTATCGAGACTATCCCGTTCTCTGAAACGCGTGGCTATGTGAAGAACGTGCTGGCTTACGACGCTTACTATCGCCATTTCCTTGGCAAGCCGGATAAAATCCTGGCTGACGGGGAGTGGAATCACGCTTACTGACTATGTTATGCTTCCGTACTCATCAATGAGTACGGAAGTCTCCACCATGTCACACTCTGACGCTGTAGTTGCTGAACACCCTACGGAAGATAACTGGCAACGCTTTATTGGCATGATGCAGCAGGCTTTTGCTGATGGTCAGTCGTTGCCGCTGTTGCAACTGATGCTCACCCCCGATGAGCGCGAAGCGCTTGGCACCCGTTTGCGCATCATCGAAGCGTTGTTACAGGGTGAAATCAGCCAGCGCGAACTGAAAAGTGAGTTAGGGGTAGGGATTGCCACCATTACCCGAGGCTCTAACAGCCTGAAGGAAGCACCGCCAGAGCTCAAACGCTGGCTGGAAAACTGGCTGGTGCGCGAGTAAACCCACAGCTTAACGTTGTTGATACAGTGGATGCACGAACGGGCACAGAGCCAGAATCAGCGCCTGATGATAGACGCTGGAGCGGCTTAACAGTCCGTTGGTGAATGCGCCAATTGCGCCGCCTTTCTGCTTAATATTATCGACGCCGGTCAGGCGCGCCATCTCATCACCCAGTTCGTTCCCCGCTTCTAATCCTGCCATCACCACGGGCGGCAGGGTAAAGCTGGCGGAACGCGATTCACCGCGTTGCTGTGGGTTTTCAACCACCATCCAGGCGAAAGCGCAGTCGCCTTCAATCCCGGCTTCAATGGCGACCCAGAAATCGGCATCAGCACGTATTTCTCGCGCGTTTGCTACCCGCTGACGTGCGCCAGTTCTCGTTTCCACATCAGAAAGGGGCTGTGCTGCTACGCCGCTCTCGACCCCCACCCCCTCAATATGGCAGGATCCTGCGCCGAAAACGTCGCTGAACGCTTGATCAATTGCGCGAATTTTTGCGGGATTGGTGGTGGCTGCGACAACATGGTACATAATTGATCCTCATCGGCGAATTTGTCGCAGTATAACGGAAGCAAAGCATGTTACAGGTCTATCTTGTTCGTCATGGCGAAACGCTGTGGAATGCCGAACGGCGTATTCAGGGCCAGTCAGATAGCGCACTGACGGCGCAAGGAGAGCAGCAGGCACGTCAGGTTGGGCAGCGGGTGAAAACCTTTGGTATCACCCATATCATCAGCAGCGATCTCGGACGCACCCGAGCCACCGCAGAGATTATCGCTGCGGCCTGTGGTTGCGAAGTGCGTTATGACAAGCGCCTGCGTGAACTGAATATGGGCGTCCTGGAAGAGCGTACGCTGGCGAGTCTGACAGAAGAGGAAGAGGGCTGGCGTAAAGCGCTGGTGGATGGCACGGTAGATGGCCGTATTCCACAGGGCGAATCGATGGCTGAAATGGCGACGCGCATGCATGAAGCGCTCAATGCCTGCCTGGAACTGCCGGAAGGCAGTCGCCCGCTGATTGTCAGCCACGGCATGGCATTAGGCGTGTTAGTGGGGACAATTCTTGGTCTTCCCGCGAACGCTGAACGTCGCCTGCGTCTGCGCAACTGCTCTATTTCTCGCGTGGATTACCAGCAAAGCCCTTGGCTAGCGGGGGGATGGGTGGTGGAGACTGCGGGTGGGATTGCACATCTTGATGCACCTTCACTCGATGAGCTTCAGCGCTAAAAAAGAAGCCGCCCTGTAAACCGGGCGGCGTCATATTATCCGGCTTGCTGCGGGCGGATGGGAATCAGATATTCACAACGAATTTCTGTTGGTGGCTCGCTGCGCTTTTTACCGCCATGGGTATAAAAACGCTCGAGATCCTGACCCTGACGGCGGGTAAGTCCCAGCGTCGGCATGCAGGTGCCGTAAAGCAGCAGAATAAAATCTTGCAGACCTGAGCGTGGGCCAGTGTAAGTAAACTGGACGAAATCACCGCCCTCCAGCGTCACTGGCTGACCTGAGAGCAGGCTTTTTGCTGCTTCATCATCCGGTACTGCCGTGGTGTAGGAGATCTCCTGCTCATCATCCTTTTCGTGGCTAGCGTGTGACTCGTGCAGGCCATACAGTATCGGTGGCACAGTGTCGGTCTCTAGCAGGAACTGCTTCCAGAAATGCATGCGCATCTCATCACGGAAGCTGGAAATCTGTTCCAGCGTGCAGGTGTAGCTCTGGGTCTGCCCCAATAGCCGCGTCTGCGATAGGTTGACAAAACTGGCCGCTGGCATGGAGTCATCATCCAGGCGGATCGGCGGACGTATGCCAAACGAATTCCAGTCTGAAGAACGGCGATACCAGGCAGGTGTCTGATCGAACTGTTTTTTAAATGCCCGGGTAAAAGTTTGCTGTGAGTCGAAGCGGTACTGCAGCGCGATATCCAGAATAGGACGGCTGGTTAGACGTAGCGCAACAGCGGCTTTGGACAGGCGACGAGCCCGGATATAGGCACCAATGGCATGACCGGTGACATCCTTAAACATCCTTTGTAAATGCCATTTGGAATAGCCTGCCTTGACGGCAACATTATCCAGGGAAAGGGGCTGATCAAGGTGACTCTCCAGCCAGACAAGCAAATCACGAATAATACCAGCCTGGTCCATATTACTTCCTCATACTCTGGTGTTGCAGCTAAACGAAGTCGCTGAATGATAGCACTAAATGCACAATTTAACTGGGGGGTTTTGTGTGGTTGATTGTGCTATATCAATGCAGGTTTTACTCTGCCATGTATTGGTCAATGATCGGTTTCCCCGTACATTACCGTTTTAACGATAAATCTTGCAATGGTAACCCAATGTCAACAATTCGCATTCTGATCGCAGCGCTCACCACACTGGCACTGAGCAGCCCGGCAATCGCCGAGGAGATTGGCTCCGTCGATACGGTATTTAAGGTGTTCGGACCGGATCATAAAATTGTGGTGGAGGCCTTTGATGACCCTGATGTTAAAAATGTAACCTGCTATATCAGTCGCGCAAAAACCGGCGGCATTAAAGGCGGTTTGGGGCTGGCTGAAGATACCTCCGATGCGGCCATCTCTTGCCAACAAACAGGCCCGGTAGAGCTTAACGACAAAATTACGCAGGGCAAAGCGCAGGGCGATATCGTATTTCGTCAGCGCACGTCATTACTGTTTAAGAAGTTGCAGGTTGTACGCTTCTTTGACAAAAAACGCAACGCGTTGGTGTACCTGAGTTATTCCGACAAGGTCGTCGATGGTTCACCGAAGAATGCGATCAGTGCAGTCCCGATTATTCCCTGGCACTAAAAGCCAATGGCCTAATCTGAAAGCAGGGTGAAGAGCGTATCCGCTAGCGACTAGCGGATACGTAAAGACTTAACCTTCCAGCTCACCGCAGAAGCGATAACCTTCACCATGAATGGTGGCGATAATTTCTGGGGTATCTGGCGTTGATTCGAAGTGCTTACGAATACGGCGGATAGTGACGTCCACAGTACGGTCATGCGGCTTGAGTTCACGGCCGGTCATTTTCTTCAGCAGATCGCCACGGGTCTGGATCTTGCCCGGATTCTCACAGAAGTGCAGCATCGCGCGGAACTCACTGCGTGGCAGTTTGTACTGTTCGCCATTTGGGCTGACCAGTGAACGGCTGTTGATATCCAGCTCCCAGCCATTGAAGCGATAGCTTTCTACCAGGCGACGTTCGTCACTTGGTACGGCCAGATTCATGGTGCGTGACAGCAGATTACGGGCACGAATCGTCAGCTCACGCGGGTTAAATGGTTTGGTGATGTAATCGTCAGCGCCGATTTCCAGCCCAAGGATTTTATCAACTTCATTATCACGCCCGGTCAGGAACATCAGTGCAACGTTTGCCTGTTCACGTAATTCACGTGCCAGTAACAAGCCATTTTTCCCTGGCAGATTAATGTCCATAATCACCAGATTGACATCATTTTCTGTCAACACCTGGTGCATTTCGGCACCATCAGTGGCTTCATAAACGACGTAGCCTTCCGCTTCAAAAATACTTTTGAGCGTGTTTCGGGTGACCAGTTCGTCTTCAACGATAAGAATGTGCGGGGTCTGCATGTCTCGCTACCTAAAATTTGCCAACAAATCGAAAACAGGGCGTACAGCGGTAATATTACCGGGTTCAGCAACAATGAACCACTATACGAAATTATGTAATTGATACACGATGCATCAACGTCAACAACAGAGTTAGCTCAGCCAGTCAGGATGAATGCTGCATGCCCCGGAATGATTGGTGCATATCCTAACCGTATTAACAGCAACCTTACAGCACCAACAACAACCGAGAAGCATAAAAAAAACGCTTCGTTGACTTATATCAAATGCAAGTGTAGCACGTTAACACTTTTGTGAAAAACTTCTCCTGGAATGCCAGCTTAGCTCACAAAATGCAGCATTTTTGCTACATCTTAAGACCTGTCTGAGATTGTCTCCTTTTTACAGAGATTATATTTCATTGCTTTGAATTAAAATGTTTTTATTTACATAGCAAAGATAAATCTCGTTCTTTGACTTAAAAACAGAGGGTGGCACATTTTTTCTGTCTTTTAACATTATTAACATCTCCTTTTCCTTTCTGCTGAGTGCTGTTAATTCCGGGCGCTGCATGCCAACATAGGCCGCGATATCTTATGAACCGGTGAAAGAAACATGCATTTCCCTCTTATTCTCGTCTCTCCTGCTCGCCCGGAAAATATTGGTGCGGCAGCGCGCGCCATGAAAACCATGGGCTTTACCCAGTTACGTATCGTTGCCAGTGACGCCTGGCAGGACCCCGCAGCCCGGCGTGTTGCCCATGGCGCAGGTGAAATTCTTGATACGGTGCAAACTTTTGACACGCTGGAGCAAGCGCTGGCGGATATTGACTTCTCAGTAGCGACGACCGCGCGGAGCCGGGCGAAGTTTCGTTACTATGCCACGCCACAGCAGGTCGAGACGTTGTTGCAGGAGAAGCGTCAATGGGTCAACAGCATGGCGTTGGTGTTTGGTCGTGAAGATAGCGGATTGACGAATGAGGAGCTGGAGCAGGTGGACCTGCTGACCGGCATTCCGATGGCGAACGATTACCCTTCGCTCAATCTTGGTCAGGCGGTGATGGTGTACTGCTATCAACTGGCTTCACTCAATCAGGTGGCGGCGCAGGTAGAAGCGCCAGCGGATGGTCAGCAGCTCCAGGCGTTGCGCCAACGACTGGAGCAACTCTTGCTACAGTTGGAAGTCAGTGATGATCGTAAACTGGCGGACTGGATCGACCAACGCCTTGGCCTGCTGGCGCAGCGTGACAGCGCCATGTTGCATCGTCTGCTGCATGACGTAGAAAAAAAACTTATAGATAATTCCGCTGGAAAAGCCTAGTTCTTCAGCAACAGATCGCATTTGCCTATGCTTTTTTAATCAATACAGCAGAAATCAGGGTGATCTGGCGCATGATTGCGCAGTGTTGAAAAAATGTCCAAATGGACAAATGCGTTGACTTACATAGCACTTTGCTTTACTTCTGGAAGACAGACAGACTTAAAAAGACAGACAGAAAAAATCTCAATGCGTACAAACAGCCTGATTATTACCATTATTACCACCACCATTACCACAGGTAACGGTGCGGGCTGACGCATACAGGAAAAACAAAGAAAAAAGCCCGCACCTAACCAGTGCGGGCTTTTTTTTCGGCATAAATTCAGGAGAGTTTTAACATGCGAGTGCTGAAATTCGGTGGGACCTCGGTAGCGAACGCGGAACGTTTTTTACGCGTTGCCGATATACTTGAAAGTAATGCGCAGCAGGGACAGGTTGCCACCGTGCTCTCTGCACCCGCAAAAATTACGAACCATCTGGTGGCGATGATTGAGAAAACCATCAGCGGGCAGGACGCTCAACCTAACATCAGCGATGCCGAACACATTTTTGCCAGCCTGCTGCAAGGCCTGGCCGATGCCACGCCGGGGTTTGACCTGGCGGGCGTTAAACGTCGCGTTGAGCAGGAATTCGCACAGCTTAAACAAGTCCTGCATGGCATCAGCCTGCTGGGGCAGTGCCCGGATAGCGTCAATGCGGCCATCATCTGTCGCGGTGAAAAACTCTCGATTGCCGTCATGGAAGCGCTGCTGCAGGCGCGTGGTTATGCCGTCACCGTGATTGATCCGGTAGAGAAGCTGTTGGCTGTGGGCCACTATCTTGAATCTACCGTCGATATTCCTGAATCAACCCGCCGCATCGCCGCGAGCCAGATCCCTGCGCAGAATATGATTTTGATGGCAGGCTTCACTGCCGGTAACGATCGCGGTGAGCTGGTGGTACTGGGCCGTAACGGTTCTGACTACTCTGCGGCGGTGTTGGCCGCGTGCCTGCGCGCCGACTGCTGTGAAATCTGGACCGATGTCGATGGTGTTTATACTTGCGATCCACGCCAGGTGCCGGACGCCCGTTTGCTGAAATCGATGTCTTACCAGGAGGCGATGGAGCTCTCCTATTTTGGTGCGAAAGTGCTGCATCCTCGCACCATCGCTCCGATTGCGCAGTTCCAGATCCCGTGCCTGATCAAAAACACTGCGAACCCGCAAGCGCCGGGCACGTTGATCGGTGGCAGCAGCGAGCTGGATGACAGCCCGGTAAAAGGCATCACCAATCTGAATAACATGACCATGTTCAACGTCTCCGGGCCGGGGATGAAAGGCATGGTCGGTATGGCAGCGCGGGTGTTTGCCGCAATGTCACGTGCGGGCATTTCTGTGGTGTTGATCACCCAGTCTTCCTCTGAATACAGCATCAGCTTCTGCGTCCCTCAGGGCGAGCAGGCGCGCGCGCGTCGTATCCTGGAAGAAGAGTTCTACCTTGAGCTGAAAGATGGCCTGCTGGACCCTCTGGAAGTGATTGAACGCCTGGCGATCATTTCGGTGGTAGGTGATGGTATGCGCACGCTGCGTGGCATCTCAGCGAAGTTCTTCTCGGCACTGGCCCGCGCGAACATCAATATTGTGGCCATCGCTCAGGGCTCTTCGGAGCGTTCCATCTCGGTGGTGGTGAGCAATGATGAGGTCACCACTGGCGTACGTGTTGTGCACCAGATGCTGTTCGCTACTGACCAGGTCATTGAAGTGTTCGTGGTGGGCGTTGGCGGTGTTGGTGGAGCCTTACTGGAGCAGTTACGCCGCCAGCAAGCCTGGCTGAAACAGAAGCATATCGATCTGCGCGTTTGCGGGATTGCTAACTCCCGTGCGCTGTTAACTAACGTTCACGGTATCGATCTGGGCAACTGGGAATCTGCGTTAGCAGAAGCCAAAGAGCCGTTGAATCTCGGTCGCCTGATCCGTCTGGTGAAGGAGTATCATCTGCTCAACCCGGTGATTGTGGATTGTACCTCTAGCCAGGCGGTGGCCGATCAGTATGCTGATTTCCTCGGCGAAGGCTTCCACGTGGTGACGCCGAACAAAAAGGCCAACACCTCTTCCTGGGCGTACTATCAGCAGATGCGTGCTGCGGCGGCTAAATCACGCCGTAAGTTCCTGTACGACACCAACGTAGGTGCGGGCCTGCCGGTTATCGAAAACCTGCAAAACCTGCTGAGCGCGGGCGATGAACTGTTGCAATTTTCCGGTATCCTCTCTGGCTCGTTGTCCTTTATTTTTGGCAAGCTGGATGAGGGTGTTTCACTCTCGGAAGCAACCAAAATGGCGCGTGAGCTTGGTTTCACTGAACCAGACCCGCGTGATGACCTTTCAGGTACCGATGTCGCGCGTAAACTGCTGATCCTGGCGCGTGAAGCGGGCCATCAGTTGGAACTCAGCGACATTGAAATTGAAGCAGTGTTGCCAGATGAGCTGAACGCCATCGCCGATGTCGAAACCTTTATGCAGCGTTTGCCAGAGCTGGACAATGCGTTTGCGGCTCGCGTGGCGCAGGCGCGTGATGCCGGTAAAGTGCTGCGTTTTGTCGGCGCGATCGAAGAGGGCGGCAAATGCAAAGTGCAGATTGCTGCGGTAGATGGCAACGATCCGCTGTATAAAGTGAAAAATGGCGAGAATGCCCTGGCATTCTATAGCCGTTACTATCAACCCATTCCGCTGGTGTTGCGCGGATACGGTGCGGGAAATGATGTGACTGCAGCGGGCGTATTCGCCGATCTGCTGCGCACACTGTCGTGGAAGTTGGGAGTCTGATAATGGTTAAAATTTATGCGCCGGCCTCGATTGGTAACGTTAGCGTCGGCTTCGATGTGCTGGGCGCGGCGGTATCGCCGGTAGATGGCACGTTGTTGGGTGACTGCGTTACCGTAGAAGCGGCTGACAGCTTTAGCCTGGTGAACGAAGGGCGTTTTGTCAGCAAGTTGCCGACCAATCCGCAGGAAAACATTGTTTATCAATGTTGGCAGCGCTTCTGTGAAGCGATTGGCAAGCAGGTTCCGGTAGCAATGAAGCTGGAAAAGAACATGCCAATTGGCTCAGGTCTGGGTTCTAGCGCCTGCTCAGTGGTTGCCGGACTGATGGCGATGAATGAGTTTTGTGGCAAACCGCTGACCGATACCGAATTGCTGGCGCTGATGGGCGAGCTGGAAGGGCGCATTTCTGGCAGCGTCCACTTTGATAACGTGGCACCTTGTTTCCTCGGCGGCATCCAACTGATGCTGGAAGAGAACGGCATCATCAGCCAGGAAGTTCCGGGTTTTGATGACTGGCTGTGGGTGATGGCTTATCCTGGCATTAAAGTCTCCACGGCTGAAGCGCGAGCCATTCTGCCAGCGCAGTACGCAAAATCCGACATCATCAAGCATGGCCGTCTGCTGGGGGGCTTTATTCACGCCTGCCACACACGCCAACCGGCTCTGGCCGCTAAACTTATGCAGGATGTGGTGGCTGAGCCTTATCGCACCCAACTGCTGCCGGGCTTTGCGGAAGCCCGCCAGGCCGCGCTGGAAATCGGTGCGCTGGCGTGTGGCATCTCTGGCTCCGGCCCAACGCTTTTCGCTGTTTGCAATCAAATGGAAACGGCACAGCAGATGGCATCATGGCTGCAAGAAAACTATCTGCAAAACGATGAAGGCTTCGTCCATATCTGCCGTCTTGATACGGCTGGCGCACGTAAACTGGGATAACGCATGAAACTCTACAATCTTAAAGATCATAACGAGCAGGTGAGCTTTGCACAGGCGGTTAAACAAGGCCTGGGCTCACAGCAGGGGCTGTTTTTTCCACTGGAACTGCCGGAATTTGAACTGACGGATATCGACGCCATGCTGGAAATGGATTTCGTCAGCCGTAGCAGCAAAATTCTCTCTGCCTTCATTGGTGATGAGATCCCAGCCCATCAGTTGGCTGAGCGTGTTAAAGCGGCCTTTGCCTTCCCGGCACCGGTCGCAAAAGTCAGTGAAGATATCTCCTGTCTTGAGCTGTTCCACGGCCCAACGTTGGCGTTCAAAGACTTCGGCGGCCGTTTCATGGCGCAGATGCTCTCTTATGTGTCCGGTTCAGATGAGCAAATCACCATTCTGACGGCGACCTCGGGTGATACCGGTGCAGCCGTTGCTCATGCATTCTACGGCATGAAAAACGTACGCGTGGTGATCCTCTATCCAGAAGGTAAGATCAGCCCGTTGCAGGAAAAACTGTTCTGTACGCTGGGCGGCAACATCGAAACTATCGCGATTGATGGCGACTTCGATGCGTGTCAGGCGCTGGTGAAACAGGCGTTTGATGATGAAGTACTGAAGAAGGCGATTGGCCTGAACTCAGCTAACTCCATCAACATCAGCCGTCTGCTGGCACAGATCTGCTACTACTTCGAAGCGGTAGCACAGTTGCCGCAAGATAAACGCAACCAGCTAGTGATTTCAGTCCCGAGCGGTAACTTCGGTGACCTGACGGCTGGCCTGTTGGCAAAATCCCTTGGCCTGCCGATTAAACGTTTCATTGCGGCAACCAATGCGAACGATACCGTACCTCGCTTCCTTGGCAATGGTGCGTGGACGCCAAACCCAACTGTGGCAACACTCTCTAACGCCATGGATGTTAGCCAGCCAAACAACTGGCCGCGTGTGGAAGAGCTGTTCCGCCGCAAAACCTGGCGTTTGACCGATCTGGCCTACGGCGCGGTGAGTGACGAGACTACCAAAGAGACCGTGCGTGAGCTGCGCGATATCGGTTATATCTCCGAACCGCATGCGGCCATCGCTTACCGTTTACTGCGCGATCAGCTGCAGGAAGGCGAGTTCGGCCTGTTCCTTGGCACCGCTCACCCGGCGAAGTTCAAAGAGAGCGTAGAAGAGATTCTTGGTCAGGAATTGCCACTGCCAAAAGAGCTGGCCGATCGTGCCGATCTGGAGCTGCTGTCGCACAAACTCTCTGCGGACTTCGCAGAACTGCGCGCGTTCTTACTGAAGGCGTGAATGTTGCTAGTAACATGACGTGTTCATGCAGTTAAGTACCCCGTAACCCGGCATTGCCGGGTTTTTTTTCATTAAAAATAATCAGTTATAAAGTTAAATTAATAATAGCATGAGAATTAAAGTATTTATAAAAATTTCTAATCATGAGATTTGTATCACAAAAAATCAAAATAATAAAATAAGCCAGAGTTCAGCTGCCACGCTAATTTTTATCTGAAAAGTGTAATTTAAATAAATATCTTTTGATTTGTATCAATGAAAGTTTATTTTTATTATCAATAGCTATCGATTTTTATATTAAATGCGAGTCGTGTCTTGTTTTTAATTCATAAAGTGAACTTCATTAATTAGCTGTCGTGTTATTGAATGTATAGTTCTTTTGAGTAATTATTCACGTGCCTCTTATGAAGGCCTGTTAACTAAAAAGGAATAATTATGAAAAAGCTTAATAATGAAGAAATGATGATGGTCTCAGGTGCAGGTAACTTTGCGGATAAATCTTCTGGTGGTCGGGTCAGTAATGATAGCCGAGGAGGGCGTGGTGATAGGCGAGGAACAATGAGCGAGCGCGTCAAGAGTTGTAATGATGGAATTATTGGTGGAACACTCGCCGGTAGTTTAGGTGGAGTACCTGGAATGGCTGTGGGGATGGTAGGAGGGGCTATAGCGGGTGGATGTTTTAGAAACGAGAGTTCATCGTCAAATAACAATAATGGTAAAGGTTCGGGGGGCGCTCAAAATTATGGAGCACAATGTAAATGGTAGAGGATATAACACACGAGGAAAATCATGAAGCGATATGTTAGCTGGATTTCTATTTTTCTGAGTGTGATTTTTGGAGCTTCCTTACTCAGTGGTGCAGGCATAGCTTTTGATAACTGGATTAAATTCCCTGTGTCGATATCAAGACCGTTGGTTATCATATTAACTTTATCAGCACTTGTTAAAGTGGCATTATGGCTAGTGAGGAAAGTATTCAGATGATGTTTTTTATCGTTTCACTTCGTAAATAATATGTTTAATATTATCTTTTTAGACTATTAATTATGAATGTTCATTTTTTCATCTTTAATGTGTGTTTAAGATGTGTTAATGAACAAGGTTTAGGTTGAAACCTGAGAGCCTAATAAGCATGTATATCTGATATTTATCTTCCAGTATTAATTTTCAAGGTTATATAAAGCCCACAAAGGAGTAATTTGTGGGCTTTATATGTGAAGTTTTGACAGGAGGAGCATGTCTGATATTTTCAGAAAGGAAGTATTTGAAAGGAATGAGGTGAAAAATTCTCACATACTCAGGTCAAACTTAATAAAAAGTTGGCTTTGTTCCTTCATCTTAACCTTGATAGTAGCATTTATATGTTTATTAATAACCTTTGGGTCCTACACGCAACGAATAGAAGTATATGGGGAGTTAATATCCCCGGTTAGACCAATTAACATATTATCCCATCATCAGGGTTATATTTCAGAGAGATATTTTTCCACAGGAGATATGATAAAAAAAGGTCAGAGGATTTATAAAATAACAACCGGAAATGAGAATGTTAGTGGTGAAGTTCCTTATCAACAAAAAAAGAGGATTGAATTGCAGATAGATAAAATAGAAGAGATTATGTCAGGACTCAGAGAGGATGAAAATATAACGATAACAGAGTTAATAAGTCAAAAAGAAAAATATTCCGATCTTGAAAAACAATCTGCACTATTGGTAGAAAATACAAGCCAGTCTATGAATTATTTTGGAAAGATTGTAAGTGATTATGCTGAGCATCGTAGGAAGGGAATGATCACTAATGATCACTACATATCTCAATTAAATAACTATTATCAGCAGGAAAGAATGTTAAATGATATTAAAATTCAGAATGCACAGGAAAATATACAGCTAATGACAATTGATAAAGAAATCAACTCTCGCAGAATAGAGTTTAAAAATAAATTATTAGAGCATGAATTGAAAATTCAGGAGCTTCTAAGGGAAAAAATAGTGGCCGAAGCAGAAGGTGAAATATATGTCACGGCTTCTCATGATGGTAAGATAGTCTCCGAACATACCAGCCTTGGCCAGTTTGTGACGTTTAACGATAGCCTAGCTCAGATACTACCTGACTTTGACGGTGATTATTTAATGACACTTTGGGTACCTGACACAACAATGCCCTATCTTATCCCTGATGCCGCAATAAACGTGCGTTATGATGCTTTTCCATGGCAGAAATTTGGTCAGTTTTCTGGGGCAGTAAAAGAAATCTCTACCGTTCCAGCCACCCTGCAAGAAATGGCTGCATATCGCAGTGCACCACGTGAGGAACTAATAAAAAGTGGCGGAAATTATTATCGTATAATTTGCAGCCTATCAGAAAAAGGCTTGTATTATGAGGGGCGGTTCATCGAACTCTCTAATGGGCTAACGGCTAGCGTCACTCTTTTTCTGGAAAAAAGATCGCTCTGGCAATGGATTTTATCGCCATTATATGAAATGCAATCCAGCATTGCGGAGCCAGTTTAATGCAGAAATATCATGATGGGCTTCATTTTAACTGGAGAAAGCGTACGCCCGTTATTCTGCAATCAGAGGCAGCTGAGTGTGGGGTAACATCATTACTCATGGTAATGAACTACTATGGAGCTAACCTTGATCTCCTCAAGATAAAAAGTCAAAACAATCTTCCATCCCGAGGTATGAACCTATACGATCTCAATAAACTGGCGGAGAAATATCACTTTGATACAGAACCTGTGTCTATTGATATTGATGAGCTCCATGAGCTGATATTACCCTGTGTGCTGCACTGGGATTTAACGCATTTTGTTGTTCTTACGAAAATACGGAAAAGATACTTTACCCTACACGATCCCGCATTGGGCGAAATTAAGGTTAATAAAAAAGAGTTATCACAACATTTCACGGGTGTTGCTTTGCAGATCAGCCCAGCGAAAGGATTCGAAAAAAATGTGGAGCCAAAGAATTTAATCTCTCTGAAGGCGCTTTTTTCAGGTGTGCAGGGATTAAAGAGTGCCTGTTTTAAAATATTTATTCTTTCTTTAGCTATAGAATTTTTCACACTGCTGCTCCCGATGGGTAATCAATTGATGATGGACCATGTGCTTCCTGCGAAAGACTATGGTTTTTTGACATTAATTTGTATTGCGATGCTGTTACTGACCATTACCCAGACATTCATCTCTGTCATGAGAGAGTGGATGGCCATTATTTTTGGTACGAAGCTACAACTGCTTTGGCGAAAATCGATGTTCAGACATTTAATCAATTTACCGGTTAGCTTCTTTGAGAGGAGAAAACTCGGTGATGTTGTCTCAAGATTTAATTCACTCGATGCCTTAAGAGAGACCTTTACCACCAACATCATTCAAATCGTACTGGATACTATCATATTGATTGGCGCTTCAGTAATCATGATGCTGTATTCGCCTGTACTCTATTTTTTAGTTGTGTTTTTTTTGCTCATTTATATATCAATACGGATTGTGACTTATAGCCATTACCGAAGGATATCCGCAGAGCAAATACACAAAAGTGCGTTGCAGAGTTCACATTTCATGGAAACTCTTTATTGCATAGCATCAATAAAGGGTATGAACATGCAAAGTGCCCGACTATCCTGTTGGCATAATCTGAATGTGAATGAATTGAATGTTGATTTAAAATCTGCACGGTTTAATATTGTTTATTCTACCGTATCAGGGCTGATCTCGGCCCTGGATTCCATTATTGTCCTCTGGGTTGGTATCCAACTTGTGATTCAGAATGAACTCTCTCTCGGCATGTTAATGGCTTTCAATATTTATCGCTCTGAGTTTTCTATGAGATCAGGGAATATTATTGATTCAATGGTTGCGATAAAAATGGCGACGCTACACCAGGAGAGGGTATCCGATATCCTTTTATCAGAGGGGGAAGATTTAGGCACACTCCAACTTCTATTGCCTGTTTCAACAGATAGTTTAAGCCTTTCCTGTAATAATCTGGCATTTAGCTACGATGATTTTAGTCAACCCATTTTCAAAAACCTGTCATTTGATGTTCCTGCTGGCAGCAGTTTAGCAATAACCGGTGGTTCAGGGGTGGGGAAAACCACATTACTAAAAATCATGGCGGGGTTACTACAGCCCTCATCAGGGGAGGTTCAGGTTAATGGTAAGAGTATCCGCAAGCATGGGCTGGGAAATTACCGTAGCCAGATAGCTTGTGTCCTGCAGGATGATCGATTGCTTTCCGGCACTGTGAACGAAAATATCAGTAGTTTTGTCACCGATCCGGACCGAGAGCGTATTGTTTTCTGCGCGAAGCAATCTTCCATCCATGAGGAGATTATGGCGTTGCCGATGGGGTATGACACGTTACTCAGTGAACTGGGCGGTACAATATCGGGCGGGCAAAAGCAGCGCATATTAATTGCCAGAGCTTTGTATAAACAGCCTGTAATTCTCTTCATGGATGAATCAACCAGTCATCTGGATGCGGCGAATGAGAGGAAAATCAATCAGGCCATTTCTGCTCTCAATATCACCAGAGTTATCGTTGCCCACCGTCAGACAACGATTGACTCTGCTGATGTTGTTTTGCATCTTTCAGATGCGCAGTAATCTTTTTAACGCTGCTCGTGCCGCTTGAACACAAATTCTTTCTCGTTGCTCTCTTCGGCCACGAAGAAGTAGCCATCAACATCAAACTGTTTCAGCTGCTCAGGCTGGGTCAGGCGTTGCTGAATGATGTAGCGGCTCATCAGGCCACGCGCTTTTTTCGCATAGAAACTGATGACTTTGAACTTGCCGTTTTTCTCATCGAGGAAGACCGGTTTAATCAGACGCGCCTGCAATGCTTTGGGCTTAATCGCTTTAAAATATTCGTCAGAAGCGAGGTTGATAAGCACATCATCACCCTGTTCCTGCAATGCTTCGTTGAGCTTTTGCGTCAGCAGTTCGCCCCAGAAACCATAGAGATCTTTGCCGGCCGGATTCGCGAGTTTAATGCCCATCTCCAGACGATAGGGCTGCATCAAATCTAACGGGCGCAGTAAACCATACAGCCCGGAGAGCATACGCAGATGCTGCTGGGCAAAGCTGAAATCAGCTTCACTAAAGGTTTCGGCTTGCAGGCCGGTATAAACGTCGCCTTTGAAGGCCAAAATCGCCTGACGGGCATTCTCCAGCGAGAAGGGCGGCTGCCAGGCGTTAAAACGATCGGCATTCAGATGGGCTAGTTTGTCGCTGATGCTCATCAACGAGGCAATTTGTGCTGGTGACAGATCGCGCGCGACGTCAATTAACTGTTGTGACTTTTCTAACAGCGCTGGCTGGCTGAAGTGCTGCGTTGCCAGCGGAGAGTCGTAATCCAGTGTTTTTGCTGGTGAGATCACCATTAACATTGCTATTTCCTCAGTGAACCCGCAGAAATTTCAGGGTATTAACCCGGCTTTAATCGGTGCAGTGTAACAAAAAAAGCTGCACGCATCGGCAAATCACTGCTATCAGTTTGCGCTATCGTAATGCGCAAAAGCTCACCTTGCGCCACGGTCTGCGCGTGATATTATCGCAACATGCTTTTTACAGAATTGTTTACACCCTGACAGTTAACTAAGAGAAAAAAGCCATGACGGACAAACTGACTTCCTTGCGTCAACTGACCACTGTGGTTGCTGACACCGGCGATATCGCAGCGATGAAGCTGTACCAGCCGCAAGACGCAACGACCAACCCTTCCCTGATCCTCAACGCCGCCAAGATCCCTGAGTACCGTAAACTGATCGATGAAGCGATTGCATGGGCGCGTGAGCAAAATGGCCGCAAGGAAGACCTGCTCTCTCTGATTTCTGACAAACTGGCCGTCAACATTGGTCTGGAAATCCTGAAACTGATCCCTGGCCGTATCTCAACGGAAGTTGATGCGCGTCTCTCTTACGATACTGAAGGCAGCATCGCTAAGGCGCACAGCCTGATCAAACTGTACAACGATGCGGGTATCAGCAATGACCGTATCCTGATCAAGCTGGCTTCAACCTGGCAGGGTATCCGTGCTGCTGAGCAGTTAGAGAAAGAAGGCATCAACTGTAACCTGACTCTGCTGTTCTCCTTCGCGCAGGCGCGTGCTTGTGCAGAAGCGGGTGTATTCCTGATCTCACCATTTGTTGGCCGTATCCTTGACTGGTACAAAGCCAACACTGACAAAAAAGAGTACGCCGCACACGAAGATCCAGGTGTGGTGTCTGTGTCAGAAATCTACAACTACTACAAGCAGCACGGCTACGAAACCGTAGTTATGGGTGCAAGCTTCCGTAACGTAGGCGAAATCATTGAGCTGGCTGGCTGTGACCGCCTGACCATCGCACCTGCACTGCTGAAAGAGCTGGCGGAGAGCGAAGGGACTCTGGAACGTAAACTGAGCTACAGCGGTGAAGTTAAAGCGCGTCCAGCGAAGATGACCGAAGCTGAGTTCCTGTGGCAGCACAACCAGGATCCAATGGCGGTCGCTAAACTGGCTGAAGGCATCCGTAACTTTGCCGTAGACCAGGGCAAACTCGAGAAGATGATCGAAGAGCTGCTGTAATTCCCCTACCGTGGTGGCTTCGCTGCCACGGTTTTTCTTTTCTCCGCTTTCCCGCTTGTACTATCCTGTCGTCTGTCCCCTCTCTTTTTTGCGCTTTTGCGCCTGATTTTAGCGAAAACAGCATGAATACATTACGAATTGGACTGGTTTCAGTCTCCGATCGCGCCGCCAATGGGCTTTACCAGGACCAGGGTATCCCTGCACTTGAGGCCTGGCTGTCAGGTGCGCTTGCCACACCGTTTGAAATTGAAACCCGCCTGGTGCCGGATGAACAGCCGATGATTGAGCATGCGCTGTGTGAACTGGTGGATGAGCGTTTCTGCCATCTGGTGCTGACGACCGGTGGCACCGGGCCCGCACGTCGTGATGTCACGCCGGATGCCACTCTGGCGATTGCCGACAGAGAAATGCCGGGCTTTGGTGAGCAAATGCGCCAGATTAGCTTGCAGTTTGTGCCTACCGCGATCCTCTCGCGCCAGGTGGGTGTGATCCGTAAGCAATCGCTGATTCTGAACCTGCCGGGTCAGCCAAAGTCGATCAAAGAGACGCTGGAAGGCCTGAAGGATAGCGAAGGCAAAGTGCTGGTGCCGGGCATTTTTGCGGCTGTACCATATTGTTTACAGTTGCTGGAAGGGCCATACGTGGAAACGCATGCGGCCGTGGTAGCAGCTTTCCGCCCAAAGAGTGCCATTCGTGAGATTAATCACTAAAAATCGCCGGATTACGTTATAAATGCAACTGCTGCTGGTGTGGCTAAAGATTGACGGTATAGTAACTTAAACTTTACAACCCGTTTAATTTTTACTCTGGAAGCTGCACCATTATGGATCCACATCAGCCTGTCACTCTTCGTCGCCAGGATTACACCACGCTGGCACTGGCCGCCTTGGGCGGGGCACTGGAATTCTACGATTTCATCATCTTCGTGTTCTTTGCCACCGTGATTGGCCAACTGTTTTTCCCTCCGGATTTGCCAGAGTGGCTGCGTCAGTTACAAACCTTCGCCATCTTTGCAGCGGGTTACCTGGCACGCCCATTAGGTGGCCTGGTGATGGCGCACTTTGGCGATAAGGTGGGCCGCAAGAAAATGTTCAGCCTGAGCATTCTCCTGATGGCATTGCCTACGCTGGTGATGGGCGCACTGCCGACGTTTGCCACGATTGGCGTCGCGGCACCTTTACTGATGTTGCTGATGCGTATGCTGCAAGGTGCTGCCATTGGTGGTGAAGTTCCGGGGGCTTGGGTGTTTGTTGCTGAACATGTGCCACAGCAGCGGGTCGGCTTTGCCTGCGGCACCTTAACGGCAGGCTTAACCGCGGGGATTCTGCTGGGGTCGCTGGTTGCTACTGGCATCAGCACCTGGCTGAGTCCTGCGGATATCAGCGCTTATGGCTGGCGTATTCCGTTTTTCCTCGGTGGCATCTTTGGTTTGATCGCCATGTACCTGCGCCGCTGGTTGCATGAGACGCCGGTCTTCAAACAGATGCAGCAGCGCAAATCGCTGGCCGACAAACTGCCGATCCAGACCATTTTGTCTCAGCATAAACGCAGTATTGTGGTTTCGATGCTGCTCACCTGGCTGCTCTCTGCCTGCATTGTGGTGGTGATTCTCATGGCACCGACATTAATGCAGAAGCAGGGCATTACAGCGGCGCTGAGTTTGCAGGCGAACAGTCTCGCCACCATCATGTTGCTGCTGGGCTGTATTGTGGCGGGATGGGCCGTCGATCGGTTTGGCGCACCGCGCGCACTGTTGGTGGGTTCTGTGTTGATGGGCATTTGCACCTGGCACTTCTTCCATCAGTTCCACAGTTCCACGGCTACACTGTTTGCCAGCTATGCACTGGCGGGGTTTAGTGTTGGTGTGGTCGGCGTGGTGCCCTTTATTATGGTCAGCACTTTCCCTGCTGCGGTCCGCTTCACGGGCATCTCTTTTTCTTACAATCTCTCATACGCCATTTTTGGTGGTCTGACGCCGATCTTTGTCACCTTACTGTTGCAGGTAACGGCGCTGGCTCCCGCCTGGTATGTACTGATTCTGGCGGCGGTGGGAGTGTTGGTTAGCGCCTATTTACTCGCTTCACAGCGGGGTCGTGCGGTGCTCAGTGAAGTGAATATTTAATCGCCAATCTTTAGCGCATTAACGGAGAACGTAATTTTTTTTTAATTTAACCCTTGATGCGCTTTGAACTGGCCCCATTTAGTTCTCATCGAGAGGTTGTGAGCGATGAAAAAAAGAGGCGTTGCGAGTTGAAACTCAACAAAGCGACCGCATCTAAGGTTCACAACCCGAACTGGCAAAGAATTTAAGTGGGAGACGTTTAGATGGGTAAGATTATTGGTATTGACCTGGGTACAACCAACTCTTGTGTTGCGGTTATGGATGGCACCAAAGCGCGCGTACTGGAGAATGCTGAAGGCGACCGCACCACGCCGTCGATCATTGCATACACTCAGGATGGCGAAACTCTGGTCGGTCAACCGGCTAAACGTCAGGCTGTGACTAACCCGCAGAACACCCTGTTCGCGATTAAGCGCCTGATTGGTCGTCGCTTCCAGGACGAAGAAGTACAGCGCGATATCAAAATCATGCCATACAAAATCACCAATGCAGACAATGGTGATGCATGGCTGGACGTGAAGGGCCAGAAAATGGCACCACCGCAGATCTCTGCGGAAGTCCTGAAAAAAATGAAAAAGACCGCGGAAGATTTCCTGGGCGAGGCAGTAACTGAAGCTGTTATCACCGTTCCAGCATACTTCAACGATGCACAGCGTCAGGCAACTAAAGATGCCGGCCGTATCGCGGGTCTGGAAGTAAAACGTATCATCAACGAACCAACCGCAGCTGCACTGGCTTACGGTCTGGATAAAGGCCAGGGCAACCGTACTATCGCGGTATATGACCTGGGTGGTGGTACTTTCGATATCTCCATCATCGAAATCGATGAAGTTGACGGTGAGAAAACCTTCGAAGTTCTGGCAACCAACGGTGATACTCACCTCGGTGGTGAAGACTTCGACAGCCGCCTGATCAACTATCTGGTAGCAGAATTCAAGAAAGACCAGGGTATCGATCTGCACAACGATCCACTGGCAATGCAGCGTCTGAAAGAAGCCGCTGAGAAAGCGAAAATTGAACTGTCATCTGCTCAGCAGACCGACGTGAACCTGCCGTACATCACTGCAGATGCCACCGGTCCTAAGCACCTGAACATCAAAGTGACCCGCGCTAAGCTGGAATCACTGGTAGAAGATCTGGTTGCTCGTTCAATCGATCCACTGAAAGTTGCACTGCAAGATGCTGGCCTGTCTGTTTCTGATATCAACGACATCATCCTGGTCGGTGGTCAGACTCGTATGCCAATGGTGCAGGCGAAAGTAACCGAGTTCTTCGGTAAAGAGCCACGTAAAGACGTTAACCCGGATGAAGCCGTTGCTGTTGGTGCTGCGGTTCAGGGCGGCGTGTTGGCGGGCGACGTGAAAGACGTACTGCTGCTGGACGTTACCCCACTGTCACTGGGTATCGAAACCATGGGCGGCGTGATGACTTCACTGATCGCCAAAAACACCACCATCCCAACCAAGCACAGCCAGGTGTTCTCTACTGCAGAAGACAACCAGTCTGCGGTAACCATCCATGTGCTGCAGGGTGAGCGTAAGCGTTCAGGCGATAACAAATCACTGGGACAGTTCAACCTGGATGGTATTCAGGCTGCGCCACGCGGTATGCCACAGATCGAAGTGACCTTCGACCTCGATGCTGACGGTATCCTGCACGTTTCCGCGAAAGACAAAAACAGCGGTAAAGAGCAGAAGATCACCATCAAAGCTTCTTCAGGTCTGAACGAAGAAGAGATCGAAAAAATGGTGCGCGACGCAGAAGCGAACGCCGAGTCTGACCGTAAGTTCGAAGAGCTGGTTCAGACGCGCAACCAGGGTGACCAGGTTGTTCACAGCACCCGTAAGCAGCTGGAAGAAGCCGGTGACAAACTGTCTGCCGACGACAAAGCACCAATCGAATCTGCGCTGACCGAGCTGGAAACTGCGCTGAAAGGCGAAGACAAAGCGGCAATCGAAGCGAAGATTCAGGCGCTGATGGAAGTTTCAAGCAAACTGATCGAACTGGCTCAGCAACAGCAGGCAGGCGCGGCAGCAGACGCTGGCGATGCTTCAGCGAAGAAAGATGACGACGTTGTCGACGCTGAATTCGAAGAAGTTAAAGATAAAAAATAATTGCCCCTGACCGGGCACGACGGTTGGCCTGACAGCCGTTGAAACCAGCACGGGCGTAGGAGTTCTCTCCACGCCCGTGCGAGCATGTTAAGGGCTAAAAATGGCAAAACAAGATTTTTACGAGATCTTAGGCGTCTCAAAATCGGCAGACGAGCGCGAAATCAAAAAAGCCTATAAGCGTCTGGCGATGAAATTCCACCCGGACCGTAATCCGGGCGACAAAGAAGCCGAAGCGAAATTTAAAGAAGTAAAAGAAGCCTACGAAATCCTTACCGATGCGCAGAAGCGCGCAGCTTACGACCAATACGGTCACGCAGCCTTTGAACAGGGCGGCGGCGGTGGCGGCTTTGGTGGTGGCTTCGGTGGCGGTGGTGCTGATTTCAGCGATATCTTTGGCGACGTATTCGGTGACATCTTTGGTGGTGGCCGCCGTCAGCGCGCAGCCCGTGGTGCCGATTTGCGCTACAACATGGAGCTGACGCTGGAAGAAGCGGTACGCGGCGTGACCAAAGAGATCCGCATTCCAACCCTGGAAGAGTGTGACGTCTGCCATGGCAGCGGTGCAAAAGCGGGTACCAAGCCACAGACGTGCCCAACCTGTCACGGCCAAGGCCAGGTACAGATGCGCCAGGGCTTCTTCACCGTACAGCAGGCCTGTCCGACCTGTCATGGTCGTGGTTCGGTGATCAAAGACCCTTGCAACGCCTGTCACGGTCATGGCCGGGTTGAGCGATCTAAAACGCTGTCTGTGAAAATCCCTGCGGGTGTTGATACCGGCGACCGTATTCGTCTGAGCGGCGAAGGGGAAGCAGGAGAGCAGGGCGCGCCAGCGGGCGATCTCTACGTTCAGGTTTCTGTGAAGAAACACGCGATCTTCGAGCGCGAAGATAACAACCTGTACTGTGAAGTGCCGATCAACTTCTCAATGGCAGCACTGGGCGGCGAAATTGAAGTGCCGACGCTGGATGGCCGTGTGAAGCTGAAAGTGCCTTCTGAAACCCAAACTGGCAAGCTGTTCCGTATGCGCGGTAAAGGGGTGAAATCAGTACGCGGTGGTGCGGTAGGTGACTTGCTGTGCCGTGTTGTGGTGGAAACCCCAGTCAGCCTCAATGAGAAGCAGAAAAACCTGCTGCGTGAGCTGGAAGAGAGTTTTGGCGGCCCAACCGGTGAAAACAACAGCCCACGTTCGAAGAGCTTCTTCGACGGCGTAAAAAAATTCTTTGATGACCTGACGCGATAAGCAACAGGCTCTATCTTAAAGAGGCGGATATCTTGTATATCTGCCTCTTTTTTTATTGATTTATGTCATGTTCTTCACCTTTAAACGGTAAAGAAGCTTTTTCTTGAAGTAAACGCCCTTTTGGTCATGTGTAACAAAAGGTAAACTCCGCGCTGGCTGATTTAACTCAGGAGGAGTTGTGAATAAACCCCGCAGTTTGACGTGTTATTTAAAGAGTTTTATCGCAAGTGATGCCAGTACCGGCATTGTATTAATTATTGCTGCTGTGGCAGCGATGATCCTGGCTAACACCAGCGCCACAGCGCATTGGTATCAGAGTATCTTACAGACGCCGGTTGAAGTTCGCTTTGGCGCGCTGGATATCAGTAAAGATCTGCTGTTGTGGATCAACGATGCGCTGATGGCCCTGTTCTTCCTGCTGATTGGCCTTGAGGTGAAGCGCGAATTGGTAAGCGGTGAGTTGGCGAGCCGCGATAAGGCGATTTTCCCGGTGATTGCCGCCTTAGGGGGCATGGTTGCGCCAGGGCTGATCTTCACGCTGTTCAACCATGGCGATCCCATTGCCCGTAACGGCTGGGCGATCCCTACCGCTACTGATATCGCTTTTGCTCTGGGTGTGCTGGCTTTACTGGGCAGCCGTGTGCCTGCGGCGCTAAAAGTCTTCCTGATGGCGCTGGCGATCATTGACGATCTGGGTGCGATTGTCATTATCGCACTGTTCTATACCAGCGACCTTTCACTGCTCTCTCTCAGTGTGGCAGCAGGGGCAATTGTGGTTCTCGCGCTGTTAAACCGCTTCAACGTGCGCAACCTCGCTATCTATATGTTGGTTGGCGTGGTGCTGTGGACGGCAGTATTGAAATCCGGTGTCCATGCGACGCTCGCTGGCGTGGTGGTCGGTTTCTTTGTCCCACTTAAAGAAGAAGAGGGGCACTCCCCAGCCGAGCACCTGGCGCACGGTTTAATGCCGTGGGTGAACTGGCTGATCCTGCCGCTGTTTGCTTTCGCGAACGCCGGGATCTCGCTGGCAGGCATCACCTTTAGCGATGTCTTCTCACCGGAGCCGATGGGTATTATTCTCGGTTTGCTGATCGGCAAGCCTTTAGGCATCACGCTGTTCTGTTGGCTGGCGGTGAAATGGCGGCTGGCAGTGCTGCCGGAAAATACCCGCATCAGAGATATTGCGGCAATTGGTGTGCTGTGTGGCATCGGTTTTACCATGTCGATATTCATCAGTTCACTGGCGTTTGATGCCGCCCATGAGCAACTGGTGACATTCTCGAAACTCGGTATTCTAAGCGGCTCGCTGCTGTCAGCGGTGCTGGGATATCTGTTGTTACGATTCAAGTTGCGCTGATGGAGAAGGGGGGGATGATTTCCCCCCTTTTGCTTACTGCACCGTTTTAAGGGTGCTATGTGACTGGCGATCGAGCTGAACCAGACTGAGATCGGCATTCAGGACCCACACCGACTGGTTATCTTTACTGAACGCGATAGCCTGGCGAGGGCCGTTCAGCCCGGTGACGGTTTTCGTGACGGCGAGGCTGGCGACATCAATCACGGAAAGCGAGTTATCCGCCAGATTGCCGCTGTAAAGGAACTTCCCATCCGGCGTTAGCGCTGCACCATAGGGCTCTTTACCAACGGCGATAGTTTTGACGATTTTTCGTGTCGCAACATCAACCACTGCGATCGAATCACTGCCGCTGTTTGCGGCAAACACTGTTTTGCCATCTGCGGTGATTGAAATGGCACGAATTTTATTAAATCCGGTAATTTCCCCCACGATGCTGTCACTGTTGGTATCTACCAGCGTGATTTTATCGCCGACAAAATTGGTCACCAGTAGCAGTTTGCCATCCGGGCTGAGTTTGACGCCCTGACGCGGTTGAGAGAAACCCTGAATGACAGCCGAGGCGATGCCGTACTCGCTGCTGAAATGAGAGACTGTGCTGCTGGCCTGGTTGTTAGCGTAGAGACTTTTACCGTCCTTGCTGATAGCCGTTCCGAATACGCCAGGACCAGCAGCAATATTCAGGGTGTTTTTTAATGTGGCAGTTTCTATTTTACTGATTTTCCCCAGGCTGCTATCAGAAATATAAAAATAGTCACCATCAGGCGAGAAGAGAATATTTCTTGGAGTCAGATAGCCTTGCAGTGTCTCCCTGATTTTACCCGTGGTTAAATCATAGATAATAATCTCTGAACGTTCGCTGTTCGCGACAACCGCAATTTTTTCATCTGGGCTGATTGCCAGCGTGTTATTTCTTATTTGCGCATCAAAGCGCTGGTTATCAGCCACTGCTTTGGCGCTACAGCCCGCGACAGGTACGACATTTGCCAGCGTAGAAGGGCTGAATGAGAGAGTGAGTAAACTGGTGATAAGCACGGCTAAGGCGTGTTTTTGCATAAGGGATTCCTGCGGTTCGGGGAGTTATGAGTATTAAGTCATCTCAGTATGGCCCGCGCAGGGTAGCAAATAATAAATAAGAATCTGCTCACCCCATGGTATTCCCAGACCGGTCTTTGGTTTTTTTGTGCGAAAGGGTGTTCGGAGAGGCATTATTCTGTTTTGTTTGATTTAGCGTTAATTCCTGCAGGTTAATAAACCTTTTTGATCGCAATACTGTTGCGGCACGCATCAAGCCCATGGTCGCATGCGATCAGCTGAAAGATTTCATCTATGGGTGTGCAAACTGAAGTCTCAGGAGGGTGGAGGTGTGTGTGGTGTTGTTCAGTGCCGGAGTTTGTGGAGAAAAAACAGGCGAAAAAAAACCGGCTCAGAGCCGGTTCTTTTCAACAAAGCGATAAGCAGTAGCGATTAAGCCAGTTTGCTGATCTGTGCAGCCAGGTTTGCTTTATGGCGTGCAGCTTTGTTTTTGTGGATCAGACCTTTAGCAGCCTGACGGTCCACGATTGGTTGCATTTCGTTGAATGCGTTCTGCGCAGCAGCTTTATCGCCAGTAGCGATGGCCGCGTATACTTTCTTAACGAAAGTACGCATCATAGAACGGTTGCTCGCGTTATGCTTGCGACGTTTCTCAGATGTTACGGCGCGTTTCTTAGCTGATTTGATATTAGCCAAGGTACAACTCCCAAATGTGTTCTATATGGACAAATCAAAGGCCGAGGACTATGCCTTTTGCGCCTTCTTTTGTCAATGGATTTGTGCAAATAAGCGCCGCTTTAGGGGCAACACTCGGTTACGTATTTGATGGCGCAAGATTCTACCAGCTTCATGCCTGTGAATACAGCTTTTCGCCATAAAATTGTTGTAAGCAGGGCCGGGAGTGGCGCTTTGTAGCGAAAGCAGAGGCTTAATGCAGGAAAGGCGCGCAGACGGGTTAACCTTGACCGCTTTCAAGGGTATAATCCGCCGATTTCCACCGGTTTGAGTCTGCCATGAAGTTTATCCGCGGTATTCACAATCTGAAAGCACAACAGCAGGGCTGTGTCCTGACGATTGGTAATTTTGACGGCGTTCACCGGGGCCATCAGTCACTGATGTCCCAGCTGGTTGCCGAAGGCCAAAAACGGCAGTTGCCGGTCACTGTGATGTTGTTCGAGCCACAGCCGCTGGAGCTGTTTGCGAGCGATAAAGCACCTGCTCGCCTGACTCGCCTGCGTGAAAAACTGCGCTATCTGGCGGAGATGGGGGTCGACAATGTGCTGTGTGTCCGTTTTGACCGCCGCTTTGCGGCATGGACCGCAGAGGCGTTTATTCGCGAACTGCTGGTGGATAAACTCAATGTTAAACTGCTCGCAGTAGGTGATGATTTCCGCTTTGGTGCTGGTCGCGAAGGGGATTTCCTGCTATTAGAGAAGGCTGGCGCAGAATATGGTTTTGACGTGGTAAGCACGGAAACCTTCTGCGATGGCGGCAAGCGTATCAGCAGCACTGCCGTGCGCGAAGCACTGGCAAATGATGATCTGCAGCAAGCCCAGACGTTACTGGGCCATCCATTTAGTATCTCCGGGCGCGTAGTGCATGGTGATGCACTGGGTCGTACCATCGGCTTCCCTACGGCTAATCTCCCTTTGCGTCGTTCTGTCACGCCGGTAAAAGGCGTGTATGCGGTTGAGGTGCATGGGGTCAGCGAGCAGCCGATTGCCGGGGTGGCTAACATTGGCACCCGCCCGACGGTAAAAGGTGTACGCCAGCAGCTTGAAGTTCACCTGTTGGATACACATATCAATTTATACGGGCATCACATTGACGTGGTGCTCAGAATGAAAATTCGCAATGAGCAGCGCTTTGCGTCGCTGGATGCGTTGAAAGAACAAATAGCGAAAGATGTGGTGACGGCCCGCCAATTTTTTGGGCTAAAAACACCGGTTTAATGACCGAAATACGGAACCGAGAATCTGATGAGTGACTATAAATCTACCCTGAATCTGCCGGAAACGGGGTTCCCGATGCGTGGCGATCTGGCCAAGCGCGAACCGGGAATGCTGCAGCGTTGGACTGATGACAATCTGTACGGCATCATCCGCGCAGCTAAAAAAGGGAAAAAAACCTTTATTCTGCATGATGGCCCTCCTTATGCGAATGGCAGCATTCATATTGGTCACTCCGTTAACAAGATTCTGAAAGACATTATCGTGAAGTCCAAAGGCATGGCGGGTTACGATTCGCCATACGTCCCAGGTTGGGATTGCCACGGACTGCCGATCGAACACAAAGTCGAGCAGATGATTGGTAAGCCTGGTGAGAAAGTCACTGCGGCTGAGTTCCGTGCTGCCTGCCGTAACTATGCGGCTGAACAGGTTGAAGCGCAGAAGAAAGACTTTATCCGCCTTGGCGTTCTGGGTGACTGGGATCGCCCATACCTGACGATGGACTTCAAAACTGAAGCCAACATCATTCGCGCACTGGGTAAAATCATCGGTAATGGCCACCTGCACAAAGGGGCTAAGCCGGTGCACTGGTGTATCGACTGCCGCTCAGCGCTGGCTGAAGCCGAAGTTGAGTACTACGACAAAACCTCACCGTCCATTGACGTGATGTTCAACGCTATCGATGCTGCGGCAGTGGCGGAGAAGTTTGGTGCCAGCAACGTTAACGGCCCAATCTCTCTGGTCATCTGGACCACCACGCCGTGGACGATGCCAGCAAACCGTGCGATTTCACTGCACGCTGAATTTGACTATCAGCTGGTGCAAATTGAAGGCCGCGCGCTGATCCTCGCGACCGACCTGGTAGAAGGCGTACTGAAACGCGCGGGTGTCACCGAGTGGACCGTGCTGGGCGAAATCAAAGGCGCTGAGCTGGAGCTGCAGAAATTCCAGCATCCGTTCCTGGAAAACATCCAGTCTCCGGTATTGCTGGGTGAACACGTTACCCTCGAAGCGGGTACCGGTGCTGTACACACTGCACCAGGTCACGGCCCGGATGACTTTGTTATCGGCCAGAAGTACGGCATTGAAGTGGCTAACCCGGTTGGGCCTGATGGCGCTTACCTGCCAGGGACTTACCCAGGTCTGGATGGCGTTAATGTCTTTAAAGCCAACGATCTGATTGTTGAACTGCTGCGTGAAAAAGGCGCGCTGTTGCACGTAGAAAAACTGCTGCACAGCTACCCACACTGCTGGCGTCACAAAACCCCAATCATTTTCCGTGCGACGCCACAGTGGTTTATCAGCATGGATCAGAAAGGGTTGCGCGCGCAGTCACTGAAAGAGATTAAAGGCGTGCAGTGGATCCCAGACTGGGGCCAGGCTCGTATCGAAGCGATGGTCGCTAACCGTCCTGACTGGTGCATCTCCCGTCAGCGTACGTGGGGCGTGCCGATGTCTCTGTTTGTCCACAAAGACACTGAGCAACTGCACCCAGACTCACTGGCGCTGATGGAAAAAGTCGCACAGCGTGTTGAGCAGGAAGGTATTCAGGCATGGTGGGATCTCGACCCGCGTGACCTGATGGGCGATGACGCAGACAACTACGTTAAAGTCCCGGATACGCTGGACGTTTGGTTTGACTCAGGTTCAACCAGTTCTGCTGTGGTTGATGCGCGCCCAGAGTTCGGCGGCCATTCAGCTGACATGTATCTGGAAGGTTCGGATCAGCACCGTGGCTGGTTTATGTCCTCGCTGATGATTGGCACCGCAATGAAAGGCAAAGCGCCTTATCGTCAGGTGTTGACGCACGGTTTCACCGTTGATGGTCAGGGCCGTAAAATGTCCAAATCCATCGGTAACACCGTAGCGCCGCAGGATGTGATGGACAAACTGGGTGCAGACATTCTGCGTCTGTGGGTCGCATCAACCGACTACTCAGGCGAGATGGCGGTGTCCGATGAAATTCTGAAGCGTGCCGCAGATACCTATCGTCGTATTCGTAACACCGCGCGCTTCCTGCTGGCAAACCTGGCAGGTTTCAATCCGGCAACGGATAGCGTGAAGCCAGAAGAGATGGTGGTGGTAGATCGTTGGGCTGTAGGCCGCGCGCTGGCAGCGCAGAACGACATCATCAACTCTTACGAGAATTATGATTTCCACGAAGTGGTACAGCGTCTGATGCAGTTCTGTTCTATTGAGATGGGCTCGTTCTATCTCGATGTGATCAAAGACCGCCAGTACACCGCTAAAGGCGACAGCCTGGCACGTCGTAGCTGCCAGACGGCTCTGTGGCACATTGCTGAAGCGCTGGTTCGCTGGATGGCACCGATCATGTCCTTTACTGCGGATGAGATCTGGGGCTACTTGCCAGGTGAGCGTACGCAGTATGTCTTCACTGAAGAGTGGTATGGCGATCTGTTTGGCCTTGCCGAAGGTGAAGCACTGAACGACGCATACTGGGACGATCTGCTGAAAGTGCGTGGCGAAGTGAACAAGGTACTGGAGCAGGCGCGCAGTGATAAGCGTCTTGGCGGTGCTTTGGAAGCTAACGTGACGCTGTTTGCTGAACCGGAGCTGGCTGCGAAGCTGCAAGCGCTGGGCGACGAGCTGCGTTTCGTACTGCTGACCTCCGGCGCAACGGTGGCGGATTACGCTCAGGCGGGCGAAGATGCACAGCAGAGCGAACTGTTCAAAGGTCTGAAAATTGCGTTGCAGAAGGCAGAAGGCGAGAAATGTCCACGCTGCTGGCATTACACTACGGATGTGGGACAGAACGCAGAACATGCTGCAGTCTGTGGCCGCTGTTATACCAACGTCCACGGACAAGGTGAAGAGCGTAAGTTTGCCTGATGACTAAACCTGTACTTTCAACCGGATTGCGCTGGCTATGGCTGGTGCTGGTACTGATTGGCGTCGATTTCGCCGCCAAGCAGTGGGTAATGGACAACATGATGCTGCATGAAACTCTGCCGCTCATGCCGTTCTTCAATCTGTTCTATGCCCATAACTATGGTGCTGCATTCAGCTTCCTCGCCGATAAAGGCGGCTGGCAGCGCTGGTTCTTTGCGGGTATCGCGATTGCAATCGTCGTAGCGCTGTTGGTGATGATGTACCGCAACCGCGCTAGCCAGAAGATCACCAACATCGCCTATGCGTTGATTATTGGTGGTGCGCTGGGCAATCTGTTTGACCGTGCTTACCATGGTTTTGTGGTCGATTTTATCGACTTCTATATCGGTGACTGGCACTTCGCCACGTTTAATATCGCTGACTGCGGCATCTGTATTGGTGCTGCGTTGGTGGTGCTGGAGGGGTTTATCAACCCCGCCAGCAAACAGGAAAAACAGAAAGGGTAAGGCAATGACAGACTCTGTACAGCATGACAGTGCCGTGCTGGTGCACTTTTCACTGAAGCTGGAAGATGGCTCGGTGGCTGAGTCCACCCGTGCAAACGGTAAGCCCGCAATGTTTTTCCTTGGCGATGGAAGCCTGTCAGAAGCGCTGGAAAAGCAGCTGCTGACGCGCAAACAGGGTGACAAGTTCGCTTTCACCCTGGAGCCAGAGGATGCGTTTGGTCCTACCAGCCCGGATCTGATTCAGTACTTCTCCCGTCGTGAATTTAATGATGCGGGTGAACCAGAAGTCGGTGCCATCATGCTGTTCAGCGGCAGAGGCGGAAGCGAAATGCCGGGTGTGATTCGTGAAGTGTCGGGGGATTCGATCACCGTCGACTTCAACCATCCACTGGCTGGGCACCGGGTGCAGTTTGACATCGAAGTGCTGGAGATTGATCCGGTGCTGGAGGCAAGCGATGCAAATTCTGTTAGCTAATCCACGCGGCTTCTGTGCCGGTGTTGATCGTGCCATTAGTATTGTAGAGCGCGCGCTGGAGATGTATGGCGCGCCAATCTATGTACGCCACGAAGTGGTGCACAACCGCTATGTGGTGAACAGTCTGCGTGAGCGTGGGGCGATCTTCATCGAAGAGATCAGTGATGTCCCGGACGACGCTATTCTGATCTTCTCCGCGCATGGCGTTTCGCAGGCGGTACGCTCAGAAGCGAAGGCACGTAATCTGACCATGTTGTTTGATGCGACCTGTCCTCTGGTCACTAAAGTACACATGGAAGTTGCGCGTGCCAGCCGCAAAGGGACTGAAGCGATCCTGATTGGTCACGCGGGACACCCGGAAGTTGAAGGCACCATGGGACAGTACAACAATGCCAACGGCGGCATGTATCTGGTCGAATCCCCGGAAGATGTCTTTAAATTACAGGTCAAAGATGAGAGCAATCTCTGCTTCATGACTCAGACGACGCTGTCAGTAGATGATACCTACGAAGTGATTGATGCACTACGTCAGCGCTTCCCTGCGATTGTCGGTCCGCGTAAAGATGATATTTGCTATGCAACGACCAACCGTCAGGAAGCGGTTCGCGTGCTGGCGCGTGATGCAGAAGTCGTATTGGTGGTAGGTTCGAAGAACTCCTCCAACTCGAATCGTCTTGCGGAACTGGCACAGCGTGCCGGTAAGCTGGCTAAGCTGATTGACTCTGCCGACGACATCCAGGAAGAGTGGGTGAAAGGCAAAGAGATTATCGGCGTGACGGCCGGTGCTTCAGCGCCAGATATTCTGGTGCAGCAAGTGATTCAACGTCTGCAAGAGTATGGTGGCAAGGCGGCAATTGAGCTGATTGGCCGCGAAGAGAATATCGTCTTTGAAGTGCCAAAAGAGCTGCGAGTAGAAGTTAAGCAGCTTTAGCACAATAAAAAAACCGATGCCCAGGCATCGGTTTTTTTATATTGAATCACTTTTTTTGAGGTTTAATGGTGATTGCATCGACGCGATCTATTGCCATCAGGTCACTCACCTTCTGGAGTAACTCCGGATCTTTATGGTGATACGCGGATATACAAAGATTAAGAAAAGCCTTTTTCTGTTCTTTGATAAAACGCTTTTTATCCGGATGTTCAGTGAAAATGTCCGCTACCAGATGAATGTCGGCGGGCGTTTCGAGTGCATAGCTTTGTCCTTGAGCCACCGGGCTGTGAGACAACACCTGGCAGAACAGAGAATCTTTAAGTGGTTGATATTTTCGGTCAATAGACGCAACGCTGTTGAGGATCGACTCAAGATTGTGACGGGCTGTAGGTGAATCTTTAAGGCCGGCGAAATGCTGTTTTAATTCGGCGTCGTTTAACGTGACGCTACTGCCCTCTAGTTTTGCGCCCTCGAACCGGGTTGCGGAGAGCGAGACTTCCAACAACTGCATATTCATAAGATTCGCGGACCGCAGGTCAGCGTTACGCAACGTGCAATTTTTCAATCGTGCACCTGCCAGGCTGGCATTGGTAAGATCGCTGTGATCCAGATTACAGTTGAATAGCATCGCGGCCAGCAACTGCGTGCCCTGCAAAGCGCAGTGGCTCATATCACAGTCTTGTATTTCCGCGCGTACCATCCGGTTATTATTCATAGCCGAATGAGAAAAATTACATTTCTCAAACATCATTTGCGGCAGGTGCAGCCCCGAAAGTTCGCTTTTGCTCAGGTCCTTTTCGGTTAACTTAGTGCCTGGCGGTAAAATTTGCTGGCGCATGACGGTTGCCGTGGGCAGTGAATCCATTAAATAGTTCAGCAGTGCCATTTCATTACTGTCAATCGCGCAGCGCGCCAGTTCAATCTTGATATCCTGCGGGGTATTGGTAAATCGGATATGGAAACTGGCATTATCCAGCGTATCAAAACTCGTTTTTAAGTCATGTAGGCTGCGGAAAGCTTGCTCGCCAACAGGGTGTGGTTGCTGTGTCATGTAAGAAAGATTGTTATAGATACCTGGCATAAAATGTCCTCTCAAGATGCCGCAGTGTTCTCCTGCGGCTATCCGTTTCATCAACGCGAGCCGGTTGGCTGTGCCCAGATTGGGTGAGTGAAATCAGCGGAGAGTTCGCATGCGGGCAATCTGTTTTACTGATAATCCCGTCCGGCTGGCGTAAAATTCTTATCTTCGATTTATAAGGGTAGCGTGCACGTTAACTGCTGGTTAACCTGAGTACGCTTTGCATGCATAGTTTGACTTCAGGAATGAATAGTTATGAAAAATAGCCGCATCGCCATTGTGGGCGCATCGGGCCGAATGGGCCGCTTTTTGATTCAGGCCACCCAACAGGCAGAAGGCGCAGAATTAGGCGCAGCGCTGGTACGCAGCGGTTCGACGTTAGTCGGCAGCGATGCTGGTGAACTCGCAGGAGTAGGACATATCGGTATCACGTTGACGGACGACCTGCTCAGCGTGATCGATGACTTTGATGTCTTGATCGACTTTACCCGCCCGGAAGGCACCCTGGCGTATCTGGAACTGTGTCGCCAGCATCAGAAAGCCATCGTTATCGGTACGACCGGATTCGATGAGGCAGGTAAAGCGGCTATCCGTGCTGCTGCAGAAGAGATTGGTGTGGTGTTCGCGGCTAACTTTAGCGTTGGCGTCAACCTGGTGCTCAAGCTGCTGGAGAAAGCCGCCAAAGTGATGGGTGACTACGCGGACATCGAGATTATTGAAGCGCACCATCGTCATAAAGTGGATGCTCCTTCGGGGACAGCGCTGGCAATGGGTGAAGCCATTGCGGATGCGATGAACTGGAAGCTGGATGAGCATGCCGTGTATGCCCGTGAAGGTTACACCGGCGAACGTGAAGCACAGACCATCGGCTTCGCGACAGTGCGAGCGGGTGACATTGTTGGGGAGCACACCGCGATGTTTGCGGATGTCGGTGAGCGCGTTGAAATCACCCATAAGGCCTCCAGTCGCATGACGTTCGCCACTGGCGCTGTGAAATCGGCGTTATGGCTCAAAGATAAGAAATCTGGCTTGTTTGATATGCGTGACGTGCTGGATTTATCGATGTTGTGAGTGTTGTGAACCATCGTGATGTGGTTGTTTCAATCAGTAATGTATTGATTGAAAAGGGCAATGTTATCATTGCCCTTAATTTTATTTAAAAACAGACTTTTCGATGTGATTTTTTAGTCTAACTGCTGTTTTTCGTTGTTTTATCGGTTTTTTGTCATCAAGGGACATTATTTTTGACCATTTGGTCAAAACAATTGGCTCGCTAGTCCATTTTTTCAGATCTAACACCCAGGCAAACGATTTTTTTACTGACTTTTTATCTGTTTTTGCCCTGTATTCCTCTTATTAGCACTCTGAACCCCAAAACAAGCAAAAAAAATGCCCTTCTGACTGGACAACCCGCGGGGTGATCATTAGAATGCGCGCAATTTGCCAAAAATCGATTAAACAGGCGTTTTTGACGTTGATTCAGGCAGTGGTTATGAATTAATATGCAATTAATGTGACTGTTTATTCCCTGGAGGATGTTTTGATTAAGTCAGCGCTCTTGGTTCTGGAAGACGGAACCCAATTCCACGGTCGGGCCATCGGGGCAACCGGAACGGCAGTGGGGGAGGTCGTTTTCAACACGTCAATGACCGGTTATCAAGAAATCCTCACTGATCCTTCCTATTCCCGCCAGATCGTCACTCTCACTTATCCCCATATTGGTAATGTCGGCGCCAATGCCGCAGATGAAGAATCTAGCCAAATTCATGCACAAGGCCTTGTTATTCGTGACCTGCCACTGATTGCCAGCAACTTCCGTAGCGAAGAGAGCCTGTCAGCGTATCTGGAACGTAACAACATCGTCGGCATCGCGGATATCGATACCCGTAAGCTGACGCGCCTGCTGCGTGAAAAAGGGGCGCAGAACGGTTGCATCATCGCGGGTGATAACCCAGATGCCGCACTGGCACTGCAACAGGCTCAGGCATTCCCTGGCCTGAAAGGGATGGACCTGGCGAAAGAAGTGACCACGGCGGAAACTTACGCCTGGCAGCAGGGCAGCTGGACACTGGAAGGTGACCTGCCAGCAGCCAAAACCGCAGCTGAACTGCCTTATCATGTTGTCGCCTATGATTACGGCGCAAAACGCAACATCCTGCGTATGCTGGTGGATCGCGGCTGCCGCCTGACGGTAGTGCCAGCGCAAACCCCGGCTGAAGATGTGCTGAAGCTCAATCCAGACGGTATTTTCCTGTCCAACGGCCCTGGTGACCCGGAGCCATGTGATTATGCCATCAACGCGATTCAGTCTTTCCTGCAGACGGATATTCCTGTCTTCGGTATCTGCCTCGGTCACCAGTTATTAGCGCTGGCGAGCGGTGCAAAAACCGTCAAGATGAAGCTGGGCCACCACGGTGGTAACCACCCGGTACAGGATCTGGACAACAACACGGTGATGATCACCGCACAGAACCACGGTTTCGCAGTCGATGAAAACAGCCTGCCAGCGAACCTGCGCGTGACGCATATTTCGCTGTTCGATAAAACCGTGCAGGGTATTCACCGTACCGACAAACCGGCGTTCAGCTTCCAGGGCCACCCTGAAGCCAGCCCGGGTCCGCACGATGCAGCACCGCTGTTTGACCACTTTATTGAGCTGATTGCAGCCTTCCGTTCTAACGCTAAGTAATCAGGAGCCTAAGATGCCAAAACGTACAGACCTAAAATCCATCCTGATCCTTGGCGCTGGCCCGATTGTTATCGGCCAGGCCTGTGAGTTCGACTACTCCGGTGCTCAGGCGTGTAAAGCGCTGCGTGAAGAGGGCTACCGCGTTATCCTGGTGAACTCCAACCCAGCCACCATCATGACCGACCCTAACATGGCCGATGCGACCTATATCGAGCCGATTCACTGGGAAGTGGTGCGCAAAATCATCGAAAAAGAGCGCCCGGATGCTGTTCTGCCAACCATGGGTGGGCAGACAGCACTGAACTGTGCGCTGGAATTAGAGCGTCAGGGCGTACTGGAAGAGTTCGGCGTCACCATGATCGGTGCTACCGCAGATGCTATCGATAAAGCAGAAGACCGTCGTCGCTTCGACGTTGCAATGAAAAGCATCGGTCTGGATACCGCGCGTTCAGGTATCGCACACACCATGGAAGAGGCGCTGAAAGTCGCTGAAGACGTTGGTTTCCCGTGCATCATTCGCCCATCCTTCACTATGGGTGGCACCGGTGGCGGTATCGCGTATAACCGCGAAGAGTTTGAAGAGATCTGTGAGCGTGGCCTCGACCTGTCGCCAACCAATGAGCTGCTGATTGATGAGTCGCTGATTGGCTGGAAAGAGTATGAGATGGAAGTGGTGCGTGATAAAAACGACAACTGCATCATCGTCTGCTCGATCGAAAACTTCGATGCGATGGGGATCCACACCGGTGACTCCATCACCGTTGCGCCTGCACAGACCCTGACCGACAAAGAGTACCAGATCATGCGTAACGCCTCGCTGGCGGTACTGCGTGAAATCGGTGTCGAAACCGGCGGTTCCAACGTTCAGTTCTCGGTTAACCCAGAAAATGGTCGCCTGATCGTTATTGAAATGAACCCACGCGTTTCACGCTCTTCTGCACTGGCTTCTAAAGCGACTGGCTTCCCGATTGCGAAAGTGGCCGCTAAATTAGCGGTTGGCTTTACGCTGGATGAGTTGATGAACGACATCACTGGCGGTCTGACCCCAGCGTCGTTTGAGCCATCTATCGACTATGTCGTGACCAAGATTCCACGCTTTAACTTCGAAAAATTCGCTGGCGCCAACGACCGTCTGACGACGCAGATGAAGTCAGTAGGTGAAGTTATGGCTATCGGCCGTACTTTCCAGGAATCGATGCAGAAAGCCCTGCGTGGCCTGGAAGTCGGTGCTAACGGCTTCGACCCTAAAGTCAGCCTGGATGATGCGGAAGCGGCAACCCGTATTCGTCGCGAACTGAAAGACGCGGGCTCAGACCGTATCTGGTACATCGCAGATGCCTTCCGTTCAGGCATGAACGTAGAAGATGTGTTTGCCCTGACCAACATCGACCGCTGGTTCCTGGTTCAGATTGAAGAGCTGGTGCAGTTGGAGCAACAAGTTGAGCGTGAAGGCGTTAACGGCCTGTCAGCCGATTTCCTGCGTCAGCTGAAGCGCAAAGGCTTCGCCGATGCTCGCCTCTCTACGCTGGCGGGCGTGTCAGAGAACGAAATCCGTAAACTGCGTCAGCAGTACAACCTGCACCCGGTCTACAAGCGTGTTGATACCTGTGCGGCGGAGTTTGCTACCGATACCGCTTACATGTACTCCACGTATGAAGAAGAGTGCGAAGCCAACCCAAATCAGGACCGTGACAAAATCATGGTGCTGGGTGGCGGCCCGAACCGTATCGGTCAGGGTATCGAATTTGACTACTGCTGTGTACACGCGGCGTTGGCACTGCGTGAAGACGGGTTCGAGACCATCATGGTCAACTGTAACCCAGAAACGGTTTCTACCGACTACGACACCTCTGACCGTCTCTACTTCGAGCCGGTAACGCTGGAAGACGTGCTGGAAATCGTGCGCATCGAGAAGCCAAAAGGCGTTATCGTGCAGTACGGCGGCCAGACTCCGCTGAAGCTGGCGCGTGCGCTGGAAGCCGCTGGCGTACCGGTTATCGGTACCAGCCCGGATGCCATTGACCGTGCAGAAGACCGTGAGCGTTTCCAGCAGGCGGTTGAGCGCCTGGGCCTGAAACAGCCAGAAAACGCCACCGTAACCGCGATTGAGCAGGCAGTAGAGCGTGCAGCAACCATCGGTTATCCGCTGGTGGTGCGTCCATCCTACGTGCTGGGCGGCCGTGCGATGGAAATCGTTTATGACGAAATCGACCTGAAGCGTTACTTCCAGACCGCAGTGTCAGTTTCTAACGATGCACCAGTGTTGCTGGACCGCTTCCTGGATGACGCTGTTGAAGTAGACGTTGATGCAATCTGCGACGGCGAACGTGTGCTGATTGGCGGCATCATGGAACACATTGAGCAGGCGGGCGTTCACTCTGGTGACTCTGCGTGTTCTCTGCCTGCTTACACCCTGAGCAAAGAGATTCAGGATGTGATGCGTCAGCAGGTTGAGAAACTGGCATTTGAGCTGAACGTACGTGGTCTGATGAACGTGCAGTTCGCGGTTAAAGACAACGAAGTCTACCTGATTGAAGTTAACCCACGTGCAGCGCGTACCGTACCGTTCGTTTCCAAAGCGACCGGCGTAGCACTGGCAAAAGTGGCTGCTCGCGTCATGGCCGGTAAATCACTGGCAGAGCAGGGTGTGACGGAAGAAGTTATCCCGCCATACTACTCAGTTAAAGAAGTGGTACTGCCGTTCAACAAGTTCCAGGGCGTTGACCCAATCCTCGGCCCTGAGATGCGTTCTACCGGTGAAGTGATGGGCGTGGGTCGTACCTTTGCCGAAGCCTTTGCTAAAGCGATGCTGGGCGCACAGAGCAATATGAAGAAGTCGGGTCGCGCACTGTTGTCAGTACGTGAAGGCGACAAGAAGCGTATTGTCGCGCTGGCTGCGAAGCTGCAGCAGTTTGGCTTTGAGCTGGATGCTACTCACGGTACTGCTGTAGTGCTGGGTGAAGCAGGCATTAACCCGCGTCTGGTGAACAAGGTGCATGAAGGTCGTCCGCACATTCAGGACCGTATCAAGAATGGCGAATACACCTACATCGTGAACACCACGGCAGGTCGTCAGGCTATCGAAGATTCGAAACTGATTCGCCGTAGCGCACTCCAGTACAAAGTACACTACGACACCACACTGAACGGCGGTTTTGCCACAGTGAATGCACTGACTGCTGATCCAACCGAGCAGGTGATTTCTGTGCAGGAGATGCACGCGCAGCTGAACGGCTAATCTAGCCAGAAAGTGAACGTGTTTAAGCCAGTCAGTTTACGCTGACTGGCTTTTTTAATGCCATAATGCCGTCAATTGTCACTTTCGCCTGAATGATATTTAGCCATTTGATATTTTTTATCGAAAATATCGTTAATTTTTTTGCGGGTGATTTCGTGGCGGTACTAAATAATTTACAGTTTAATCGCGTTAATAAACCTGATGCGCGGCACGATAAATAAACAATTAGGCTTCATACCATTCTGCTTCTAACGCTCTGCCTTCTGATCATTTCACTTTTAAAACAACAACAAACGTTAAACATGAGCAAAATGTAAGCTTGTGACATATTTGGAAATGACACAGAATGATTAAACTATGACTAAACGCAATGATTTTACTTATGTTTTTAGCTTCGAAGGAAGGTTCAATTTGTGCATAATTAATCGCACAAAATTATAAAAATGACACTTCCTGAAAATTTAATTCATAAGTAAGATGTTTTTCGCTCATTACTGCAGCGATAACTATGGAAAACTATTAAAAAATGAAAATGCGTGCTTTCTCCCTGTGTGCAGTTGCTGCACTGATGGCAGGTCTTCCATTAGCCAGCCAGGCCGAAATTACTTTATTGAAGCAAGATCCGAAAGCGGGTGATCCGCTGAGCCGCCTCGATTTTAAAGTAGGTGGTAGCATCCGTCCTCAGGTCCAGAGCATGACCGGTGTGGGCGACAAATCTTACAAGCGTGACGGCTATGATGGCGGTTCACGTTTCCGTTTCACCGCGAACTACTACCTGTTCGATGACGTCAGCTGGGTAGGTTACTACGAGCTGGGCGTTAACTTCCCGGCATGGTTTGGTTGGGATGGTCACTATGCTGATGGCGCTCACAACACCACGCGTCGCCAGCTGTACACCGGCTTCACCAGCAAAACCTGGGGTACTCTGACCTTCGGTCAGCAGAACAGCGTGTTCTACGATGTGGTAGGTGTGAAAACTGACCAGTGGAACTACGACATGCTGGCGCAGGCACCAGGCAACGGTATTAACGGCGATTACGACGGTTCTTACCGTTCACGTAAAATGCTGAAGTACAAGAACACCTACGGTGCTGCGGATGTTTATGCCGCTTACCTGTTTGAAGATACTAACTACCTGCCAGGCAAAGGCATCCGCTACAAGCGTGATGGCGGTGGTTCTCTGGGTGTGGACTACCACATCACCAAAGACCTGACCTGGGGTACTGCGTGGAACTACACGCGTGCTGATGTACGCAACCGCGACAACAGCGATAACAAAACCTACAACCAGAACATCTATGGTACTGCTCTGAGCTGGACCCCAGGCAACTGGACGCTGTCTGGCGGTGTAGGTTACTACCAGAACTTCCTGCTGACCAAAACCAGCCAGGTACATAACTACTTCGCAGACGATGCATGGGGCGTTGAATACTACGCAGCCTATAAGTTCCCACTGGCAAACCCAGTGCTGACTTACATCCAGCCATACGCGATGGGTGACCGTCTGGAGTACGTAAATGGCCGCAACTATCAGCGTATCGATAACGGTCTGGGTGTGAAGCTTGGCTTTGGCTACGGCTTCAGCTTCTACTACGAGCATGTCTTCACCTCCAGCACCGACAAATCGCTGGGTGACGTGAACCTGCTGCGTCTGCGTTACGATTTCTGATAATAGCAACGGCTCCTGCGGGAGCCGTTTTTTTACCCTCTAATCCACTGCTTCTCTACACATCTCTGGCGATATCCATCACTCTCCTGTGTTGTGGCGGAGTTTTACGCTGACTTAGCAACAAAATGCGGTGGCAAAACGGCTTTACGCAATTAGACGTTCCCTCCTATCGACGAAACTTTGTGCTTTACGTATGATGTCGCCAATTTTTTACCTGTGAGTCTTAATCATGATTAGTCTGATCGCGGCACTGGCAGCAGATCGCGTTATCGGCATGGAAAATGCCATGCCCTGGGATCTGCCTGCAGATCTGGCGTGGTTTAAGCGCAATACACTCAATAAGCCAGTGATTATGGGACGGCTGACGTTTGAATCCATTGGGCGTCCGTTACCTGGGCGACTGAATATCGTTATCAGTAGCCAGCCTGGCATCCATGAAGGTGTTACCTGGGTCACTTCAATTGCAGATGCCCTGAGCGTAGCAGGCGAAGTAGAAGAGGTGATGGTGATTGGCGGTGGACGCATCTACGAACAGATGCTGAAACATGCAGATCGGCTCTACCTGACCCACATTGATGCGGAAGTCGAAGGGGATACACATTTCCCGGATTACGATCCCGGCCACTGGCAGTCGGTGTTCAGTGAATTCCACGATGCAGACGCGAAGAACTCCCACAGCTACTGCTTCGAGATTCTGGAACGTCGTTAAGTGGTGTCAGAAGTGAAAACGCCCGGTCATTAAACACCGGGCGTTGTTTTATCAGTCCGTTGAAGATTGTGTGACCGCTTCGGTCGCTAACGCCTGTTTGCGATTGGAAGGCTGAACATAGTAGGTCTGGCTCTCCCAGTGCAGCAAGGTCAACACGCCACCCCAACAACAGCCGGTATCGAGGCCGTAAACGTGCTCGGGCGTGCCTTTGCCCTCCAGCGAAGCCCAGTGACCAAACACCACGCTGTACCCTTCAGGAATTTTGTTTGCCACGTTAAACCAGGGTTTTAACGGCGGTGGCGCAGACGCAGGTTCTTCTTTGCAAATCATATCCAGTTGCCCGTTCGGGAAACAGAAACGCATCCGCGTCAGCGCATTGGCACTGAACCGTAAACGAGACAAACCGCTCAGCTCCGGCGTCCAGTTATTTGGCATGTCACCGTACATGGAGTCGAGGAACAGCGGGTAGCTATCGCTAGAGAGGATCGCTTCCAGCTCAGCTGCACAGACCTTCGCGGTTTCAAGATCCCACTGGGGAGTGATGCCTGCATGCGCCATGACCAACTGTTTTTCTTCGTCTATCTGCAATAACGGCTGGCGACGCAGCCAGTTAATCAGGTCATCGGCATCCGGTGCTTCCAGCAGTGGCGTCAAACGATCTTTCGGTTTGTTGCGGCTAATTCCGGCATAGACTGCGAGCAGATGGAGATCGTGATTACCCAGCACGATGCGCACGCTCTCGCCAAGGGATTTCACGTAACGCAGCACTTCCAGTGAGCCGGGGCCGCGTGCAACTAAATCACCCGTCAGCCACAGAGTATCTTGCTCGGGCTGGAAATCGACCTGTTTCAGCAGTGCACGTAATTCATCGTAGCAGCCGTGAACATCGCCAATCAGGTATGTACTCATAAACGTTTCGTCCGGAATAGAAAAAAACAAAGCCCGGAGAGGCCGGGCAGCAGGATGCGATCAGTGGATGTGGGTATGAATGGCCAGACGGAAAACCGGGATGTCCACGGCAAACTCCTCACCGTTTTCATCTACCATGACATAGTGGCCTTGCATGGTTCCCATCGGCGTTTCCAGTACCGCACCGCTGGTATACTGATATTCGCTGGCGGGAGAAATAGTGGGCTGCTCGCCCACCACGCCTTCGCCTTTTACCTCAGTTTCACGCCCGTTGCCGTTGGTGATAAGCCAGTGGCGGCGTAACAACTGCACGGGATTTCGCCCCAGATTGCGCACGGTGATGGTATACGCAAAAACAAAACGCTCCTCATCGGGTGAGGATTGGGTTTCTACATACAGCGTCTGCACCTGGATCACAACGCGAGGCGAATCACTCATGAGATTAACTCTCCTTCAGGCTTTCCTGATGGTCGGCCAGCCAGTTTGCCAACTGGCAGAATTGGGCTACGGAAACGTTCTCTGCACGCAGTGAGGCATCAATGCCCAGCTCTTCAAAAGCACCGGCCGCCACCATGTGGCTCAGGCTGTTGCGCAGCGTTTTACGGCGCTGACCGAAGGCTTCCATCGTGATGCGGCTCAACAGGCGCACATCTTTCACTGGGTGTGGCAGCTCGGTGTAAGGCACCAGGCGCACTACCGCGGAATCCACTTTTGGTGGTGGAGTAAACGCAGAAGGTGGCACTTCCAGTACCGGGATCACCTGGCAGTAATACTGCGCCATTACGGTGAGACGGCCATAGGCTTTGCTGTTTGGCCCCGCAACCAGTCGATTAACCACTTCTTTTTGCAGCATGAAGTGCATGTCTTTAATCGAACCAGTATAGCTGAAAAGGTGGAACATCAGCGGCGTCGAGATGTTGTATGGCAGGTTGCCAAACACACGCAGTGGCTGACCACGTTCCGCGGCTAATGCGGCGAAATCAAAGGTCATGGCATCCTGCTGGAAAATCGTCAGCTTAGGACCGAGGAACGGGTGTGTTTGCAGACGAGCAGCAAGGTCACGGTCCAGTTCGATGACGGTCAGCTCGTCCATGCGCTCGCCAACGGGCTCAGTCAAGGCTGCCAGCCCAGGGCCGATTTCTACCACGGCTTCGCCGCGCTGCGGATGGATGGCAGCTACGATGCTGTCGATGATGTACTGATCGTTCAGGAAGTTCTGCCCGAAACGTTTACGGGCAAAGTGCCCCTGATGGACGCGATTATTCATTACTGCTCTTGATCATGGTGATGGCGAGATTAAGCGCCGTTATAAAGCTACCCGGTTCTGCTTTGCCCAGACCCGCCAGTTCAAGGGCGGTGCCGTGGTCAACGGAGGTGCGGATAAAGGGGAGGCCGAGGGTGATATTCACCGCGCGACCAAAGCCCTGGTATTTTAGCACTGGAAGCCCCTGATCGTGATACATCGCCAGCACAGCATCGGCATGTTGCAGATATTTGGGCTGGAACAGGGTATCAGCAGGCAGAGGTCCGGTCAGTTTGATGCCCTGGGCGCGCAGTTCTTCTAGCGCGGGGCTAATGGTATCGATCTCTTCACGTCCCATATGGCCGCCTTCACCCGCGTGTGGGTTAAGGCCGCAGACGTAAATTTGCGGTTCTGCAATGGCAAATTTCTGCTGAAGATCCTGATGCAGGATCGTGATCACTTCATGCAAGCTCTCACGGGTAATGGCATCAGAGACGTCTTTGAGCGGCAGATGCGTGGTCGCTAACGCTACGCGTAGCTCCTCGGTTGCCAGCATCATCACGACGCGATGGCCACCGGCGCGATCGGCGAAGAATTCAGTATGACCGGTAAAAGGGATACCCGCGTCATTGATCACGCTCTTTTGTACAGGGCCGGTGATCAGGGCGGAAAACTCGCCGCTAATGCAACCGTCACAGGCACGAGCCAGCGTATCCAGTACGTAATGCCCGTTCTCAACATTCAGCTTACCCGGCTGTACCGGTTGCGCAGTATCGATGTTGAGTAGCGTCAGGCTGCCCGCGCGCTGAGCGACAGGCTCAGCGCTGGCATCATAATCACGCAGGCTGAGCGGTAAGCCCAGTAGCTCGGCCCGGCTTTGTAGTAGTGCGCCTGAGGCGCACACCACCAGTTCAACCGGCCAGTCTTGCTGGGCCAGTTGAACGGTGAGATCGGGACCAATCCCGGCGGGTTCGCCGGGAGTGATCACTACACGATAATTACTGGCCATTGTTATCCAGAATCTTCACATAGGCTTGGGCACGCTGCTCTTGCATCCAGGTTTGCGCTTCTTCAGCAAACTTACGGTTGAACAGCAGGCGATAAGCACGGTCTTTTTCTGCCGAACCGGTTCTGTCCACTTTACGGGTATCCAGCAGCTGAATCAGGTGCCAGCCGAAAGAGGAGTGAACAGGCTGGCTTACCTGGCCTTTTTGTAGCTTCAGCAGCGCATCGCGGAACGCAGGATCGTAGATGTCTGGGGAAGCCCAGCCTAAATCGCCGCCCTGGTTGGCAGAGCCTGGATCGTCAGAGAACTGTTTCGCAGCAGCAGCGAAAGTGGTTTTCCCACTGCGGATATCAGCAGCAATCTGTTCGATTTTAGCACGCGCCTGGTCATCACTCAGAATCGGTGACGGCTTCAGTAGAATGTGGCGTGCGTGGACTTCCGTAACGGAGACGTTAGGCGTCTCTTTACGCACATCGTTCACTTTCAGGATGTGGAAGCCAACACCCGAACGGATTGGGCCAACAATGTCGCCTTTCTGCGCGCTAGCCAGTGCCTGGGTGAACAGGGTTGGCAGCTCTTCAATTTTGCTCCAGCCCATGTTGCCGCCTTTCAGCGCCTGTGAGTCTGCTGAGTAGGTCACGGCCAGTTTGCCGAAATCAGCACCGCCTTTCAGCTGAGCGATCAGCTGGCGTGCCAGTTTTTCCTGATCGTCAACCTGCTGTTGGGTTGGGTTCTCTGACAGTGGCAGCAGGATGTGGCTGACATTCACTTCAGTGCCTGGTGCGTTTTGCGCGCTCATCTGCTGTGCCAGCGTATCCACTTCCTGCGGCAGAATAGTGATGCGGCGGCGAACTTCACCGTTACGCACTTCAGCAATGGTCATCTCTTTGCGGATCTGAGCACGGTAGGTGTTGTAGTCAATGCCGTCATAGGCAATGCGGCTACGCAGCTGATCCACTGTCATTTTGTTCTGTGCAGCGATGTTACCAATTGCCTGATCTAACTGCTGATCGGTAATTTGCAGGCCGGCTTTATCACCCATTTGCAGGATGATGCTGTCCATGATCTGCTGCTCCAGGATCTGATGGCGCAAGGTGTTGTCGTCTGGCAGTTGCTGACCAGCCTGAGTCGCCTGGGATTTCACCGTACGCATCATGCTGTCGACGTCACTTTCCAGAACCACACCGTTGTTTACCACAGCGGCAACTTTGTCCACCATTTGTGGTGCTGCGAACGCAGTGTTGGCAGCCATCGCCACACCAAGAATCAGCATTCTCCAGTTCTTCATACTTTATCCATTGTTGTTTCCGCACTGCGGGATTGCCTGTCAAACATCACAACATCAGAAAGCGCGCTGGTAAGGGATAATGCCCTCACGCAGCATCTGATCGGTGCCCAGGCCATAGCCAGAACTCAGACCACGTAGCTCAATGTTGAATGAGATTTGGTTGTCATACTTACTGTCGTTATTTTCCCAACCGTTGATTTTGCGCTCGTAGCCAACGCGGATTGCATAGCAGCAAGAGCTGTATTGCAGGCCGAGTAGCTGTTCTGCCGGACGGCTGTTACGTGTGTCATAGTAGGTTGCGCCTACCACAGACCACGAATCAGCAATTGGCCAACTGGCGGTGGCCCCTACCTGCGAAATCCCGTTTTTGTAGATCGGGTTATTCAGCAGAGAAGAGTCATTCAGCGCGCTGGCAACGTATTCCGGGCTGCTGTAACGGTAGCTCAGCTGAACCATACGGTCGGCATCCTGACGATACTCAATAACCGCATTGCCCTGCGCTACGTTATCAAGGCGCGTGTCATACTGAATGCCGCCGCGCACACCCCAGCGATTGCTGATTTTCCAGTAGCTGTCACCTGCCCAGATCAAGCTGCCGGTGTCATCTTCATCGGTTGTTTGCGTCGCGCCCGTGCGAGACGGGGTAAACGAGTAGATTTGACCAACAGAAAGGTTAAAACGTTCAACCAAATTGTCATCATAAATACGCGTCGTGACACCGGTGGCTAACTCGTTGGCAGAGGCAATGCGGTCGAGGCCAGAATAAGTACGATCGCGGAACAGGCCGGTGTAGTCCGTTTGCAGTAACGTTGAGTCGTACGGATAAATATTGCTCTGGTTGCGATACGGGATGTAAAGGTACTGAACGCGCGGTTCCAGCGTCTGAGTGTAGCCTTTTGACCAGTCCATATCGCGGTCAAACACCATACGGCCATCAATTTTGAACTGAGGCATGGTGCGGTTGACCGAGTTTTTCAGCTGGTTGGTGTGTGTGGTATCAATGTTTTCATTGTAATAATCCACACCGGTTTGCTGATAGTGGGTCGCGAGGAACTTCGCTTCTGTATCCAGGCTCGCCCAGCTATTGGACAACGGCAGGTCGAGCGTTGGCTCGATGTGCAGTCGCGTGGCTTCCGGATAGGCGTTGTTTACGTTGGTAAATTTCACCGCCTGCGCATAGATCCGGCCATCAAACGGACCGATATCATTCTGATACAGGTTAACGTCCAACTGCGGCATAGCGCGATAAACGTTATTGGTGCTGGTGTTACCGAATACCTGGAAGTCTTTGGTGGAAAGTGTGGCGTTCCAGTTAGTATCGGCATACCCGAAGCTGAATTTCTGCGTGGCGTAGCCATCTGTCGAGCTGTAATAGCGCGAGGTCAGATCGTTAAAGTAGTAAGGATCGCTGACTTTGGTGTAGTCAACGTTCATGCGCCAGTGCTGATCGTACACACCAGAGTGACGCCAGTAGAACAACCAACGGTTGGAGCTATCATCATCGGCAATGCTGCGCACCGCTTTATCACGGTTGTACTGGGAATCATGAGGCAGGAAATCCAGCTCCATCAGACCCGCACCGAACTGCGACAGATAACGGAATTCATTCTGCAATTGCAGGCCGCGCTTACTCATGTAGTGCGGCGTAATGGTGGCATCCGCCTGCGGCGCGATGTTCCAGTAGTAAGGCAGCATGAATTCGAAACCGTTGCTGCTGCCATACTTCGCGTTCGGGATCAGGAACCCGGAACGGCGGCGGTCACCAATCGGTAATTGCAGATACGGGCTGTAGAAGATTGGTACACTGCCGAGCTTAAAGCGCGCATTCCAGATTTCCGCCACTTCTTCCTGGCGATCCTGAATCACTTCAGAACCGACTACACTCCAGGTGTTGGCACCTGGCAGGCAAGAGGTGAAGCTGCCATTTTCCAGAATGGTGTAGCGATTATTGCCGCGCAGTTTCATCTGGTCTGCGGTACCACGTCCCTGGCGGCCTACCATCAGGTAATCCCCGTTCCAGACGTTGGTATCTTTGGTATTCAGATTAGACCAGGCTTTAGGACCATTCAGGATGACCTGATTGTCGTCATAGTGCACATTACCCAGCACATCAACGGTGCGCACCGGGGTGGTCTGGCCGTCTTGCTGGCGTTGATGCAACTGCATTTCATCGCCAGTCAGCCGCCCGTTGCCCTGTTGGACATCTACGTTGCCGGTGAAAACCGCGTCATCAGGATAGTTACCTTTCACGGAATCCGAGTGAATGGTGACCGGAAGCTGATTCGTCGTGCCGGGAACCAACGGACGATTGTAGCTCGGCACGCCCAGCATACACTGCGACGTGAGGTCGTCAGCCAGCGAATACTGGCTGTATAGTGCGGCACCAATCATGGTTGCCAGCAGGGTAGGTATCTGTTTTTTCATACGCGGTTCGGGATTTCCATGAAAACGGGCATCATGCCGACAATCGGCTCAGAGACTAACTTACTGCCCGGCGTTGTGCCAGTGTTAATCCATGTCTGATCGCGTTGCTGTTAGGCACTGAAGTAAATGAAAGGTATGATAATGCAATTTTCAGCCGCAAGCATGGCGAATTGAGGAGTTTATGCGCTACTGGGGAAAAGTAATCGGTCTCTTGCTGGGGTTAATTTCCGGTTTTGGCTTTTGGGGGATTGTTGCGGGGTTGCTGATTGGGCACCTGGTGGACGTGGGTCGCAGTGAGCAGGTGAAGGCGTTTCGCGCCAATAACCAGACGCGGCAGGCCACCTTTTTCCGTACCACTTTCCAGGTAATGGGACATCTCACGAAGTCGAAGGGACGAGTCACGGAAGCGGACATTCAGGTAGCCTCTTTGCTCATGGATCGCATGCAACTGCACGGGGAAGCGCGTGTGGCAGCGCAGCAGGCTTTCCGTGAAGGCAAGCAAAGTGATTTTCCACTGCGCAGCAAGTTACAGTCTTTTCGCAGTGTCTGCTTTGGTCGTTATGATCTGATTCAGATGTTTCTCGAAATTCAGATCCAGGCCGCATTTGCTGATGGTTCGCTGCATCCCAGCGAGCGCCAGGTGTTGTATATCATCGCTGAAGAGCTGGGTATTTCCCGGATGCAGTTTGAGCAGTTCTTGCGCATGATGCAGGGCGGGCAGCAGTTTGGCGGCGGTCATCGCGGCGGTTACGGCGGCGGCTACCAGCAGGCCCAACGCGGCCCAACGCTGGAGGATGCATGCAGCGTATTGGGTGTGAAAGCCTCGGATGATGCCACCACGATTAAGCGCGCCTACCGTAAGCTGATGAGCGAACACCATCCAGATAAACTGGTGGCTAAAGGTTTGCCACCGGAAATGATGGAGATGGCCAAGCAAAAAGCGCAGTCAATCCAGTCAGCTTATGATCTGATTCGAAAGGAAAAAGGATTTAAGTAACGGCGGGTTATTCTGGCTGAGACGATGAACTAAACACTGGTTTACTTCATCGATCGGCCAGAAAACGGTTTGGCTGTCAGGCTGTCGCGGAGTGCGAATCAAAACTCCGCAGGCTGACGAAAAGTCATGCTGTTACCGAATTTCGGGTGCACAATCGTCAGTGATTCGGCGTGCAGTTGCAGGCGTGGAGCCATGGCTTTAGCCTCTGGATGGGCATAAAAGTTATCGCCAAGAATCGGATGACCCAGCGCCAGCATGTGAACACGCAGCTGGTGCGAACGGCCAGTGATGGGCTTTAGCGAAACCCGCGCGCTGTTATCCGCATCGTAAGAGAGCACTTCATACTCGGTTTGCGCCGACTTACCGGTTTCATAGCACACTTTCTGCATCGGCCGATTCGGCCAGTCGCAAATCAGCGGCAGATCCACCAGGCCTTTTTCCGGCGTCGGATGCCCCCACACGCGAGCCACATAAGTCTTGGACGGCTCACGATCGCGGAACTGGCGTTTCAGCTCGCGTTCAGCGGGTTTGGTCAGCGCGACCACAATCACACCACTGGTGGCCATATCAAGGCGATGCACTGACTCCGCTTCAGGAAAATCACGCTGAACGCGCGTCATGACGCTGTCTTTGTGCTCTTCCAGTCGGCCAGGTACGGACAACAAACCGCTGGGTTTATTGACGACCATAATAAAATCGTCCTGGTAGAGAATATGCAGCCAGGGGTCGCGCGGAGGGTTATAAGGTTCCATCATCTGTTCCAAAACAAGGGGCCTTACGGCCCCATAAACTTACTGGTGTGTCACCACAATCAGGCGTAACGCATCAAGACGCCAGTTGGCATCGTTCAGGCTGTTCAACACTTCCTGACGGTTGGTTTCCAGCGCTTCGACTTCATCGTCACGGATGTTCGGGTTCACCGCTTTCAATGCTTCCAGACGTGACAGCTCAGCACTCAACTGCTCATCCGCTTCCTGACGGGCAACCTCGATCAGTGCACGCGCTTCCGGTGCCACCACATCTTCACCTTTGGTCAGAATGGCGTGAACTTCTTGCTGTACGGCATTCACCAGCTTGCTGCCAGTATGACGGTTAACGGCGTTGAGCTGACGGTTGAAGCTTTCGAACTCCACTTTACCCGCCAGGTTAGTGCCGTTGCGGTCCAGCAGGATGCGCACTGGCGTTGGCGGCAGGAAGCGGGTCAGTTGCAGGTGCTTCGGTGCCTGAGCTTCCACCACATACACCAGCTCCACCAGCAGCGTGCCGACCGGCAAAGCTTTGTTTTTCAGCAGTGACAGGGCGCAGCTACCGGTATCACCTGACAGGATCAGATCCAGACCGTTACGAATCAGAGGATGTTCCCAGGTGATGAACTGCGCATCTTCCCGTGACAGTGCCTGATTACGGTTAAAGGTAATGGTGCAGCCATCTTCCGGCAGGCCTGGGAAATCCGGCACCAGCATGTGGTCCGATGGCGTCAGGACAATCAGGTTATCGCTGCGATCCTCCTGGTTGATACCGACGATATCAAACAGGTTGAGGGCAAAGTTAACCAGCTCGGTGTCGTTGTCCTGAGCAGCAATTTCATCAGCCAGTTGCTGTGCGGCTTCGCCACCGTTGGAGTGCATCTCCAGCAGGCGGTCACGGCCCTGTTCCAGCTGCAATTTCAACGCATCGTGCTGTTTACGGCAGCCAGTAATAAATTCATCCAACCCTTCTGGGTTTTCAGGTGCCGCCAGATATTCGATCAACTGACCATAGACGCTGTCATAAATGGTACGACCGGTCGGGCAAGTATGTTCAAACGCATCCAGACCTTCGTGATACCAGCGCAACAGCACCGCTTGAGCCGTTTTTTCCAGCCACGGCACCATGATCTCGATATCGCGCATCTGACCGATACGGTCCAGACGACCAATACGCTGCTCCAGCAGGTCCGGGTTAAACGGCAGGTCGAACATCACCAGGCGGCTCGCGAACTGGAAGTTACGGCCTTCAGAACCGATTTCAGAACAGATCAGCACCTGAGCGCCATCTTCTTCTGAGGCGAAGAAGGCCGCTGCGCGGTCGCGTTCGATGATCGACAAGCCTTCATGGAACACCGCAGCGCGGATACCTTCGCGCTCGCGCAGAACCTGTTCCAGTTGCAGTGCGGTCGCGGCTTTGGCGCAAATCACCAGCACTTTATGTTTGCGGTTGGTGGTCAGATAGCCCATCAGCCACTCAACGCGTGGGTCGAAGTTCCACCAGGTGCCGCTATCGCCTTCAAATTCCTGATAAATCTGTTCTGGATAGAGCATGTCACGCGCGCGTTCATCCGCGCTTTTACGCGCACTCATGATGCCAGAAACTTTGATCGCCGTTTGATACTGCGCAGGCAGTGGCAGGCGGATCTGGTGCAGTTCGCGTTTCGGGAAGCCTTTCACACCGTTACGGGTGTTACGGAACAGCACGCGGCTGGTGCCGTGGCGATCCATCAACATGCTGATCAGCTCTTTGCGTGCGTCCAGCTTGCCTTCGCGCTCGCTGTTAGCGACCTGTAGCAGCGGTTCAATGTCCTGCTCGCCGACCAGATCGTTAATCAGGTTCATCTCATCATTGGAGATGGCGTTGTCAGCCAACAGCGAAGAGACCGCATCGGCAACCGGGCGGTATTGCTGCTGTTCGGCATTGAAAGCTTCGAAATCGTGGAAACGATCCGGGTCCAACAGGCGCAGACGCGCAAAGTGGCTTTCCATCCCGAGCTGCTCAGGGGTTGCAGTCAGCAGCAGTACACCAGGGGTGCTTTCGGCCAGTTGCTCAATCACCTGGTACTCACGGCTCGGTTCGCCTTCAGACCAGGCGAGGTGGTGCGCTTCATCCACCACCAGCAGGTCCCACTCGGCTTCAGCCAGCAGGTTCAGGCGCTGCTTGTTACGACGCACGAAGTCCAGCGAGCAGATAATCAGCTGCTCGGTATCAAACGGGTTGGTGCTGTCGTGTTGGGCTTCGGCGTAGCGGTCGTCATCAAACAGGGCAAAACGCAGGTTGAAGCGGCGCAGCATTTCAACCAGCCACTGATGTTGCAGGGTTTCTGGCACCACAATCAGCACGCGCTCAGCACGGCCAGCCAGCAGCTGTTGCTGGATGATCATCCCGGCTTCAATGGTTTTACCCAAGCCCACTTCATCCGCCAACAGTACGCGAGGCGCGTGGCGACGGCCTACATCATGGGCAATGTGGAGCTGGTGCGGAATCAGGTTGGTACGCATACCGCGCAGGCCACTGACGGCTAAGCGATATTGAGCACTCTGATATTTACGTGCGCGATAGCGCAGGGCGAAACGGTCCATGCGGTCAAGCTGACCGGCGAACAGGCGATCCTGTGGCTTACTGAACACCAGTTTGCTGTCGAGCATCACTTCGCGCAGTATCACGCCGCTCTCTTCGGTATCGAGGCGGGTACCAATATAGGTCATCAGGTCATTGGCATTGCGCACTTCATCGACGACCATCTGCCAGCCTTCGTGGCTGGTAACGGTATCACCGGGGTTGAAGATAACACGTGTGATGGGAGAGTCATTGCTGGCGTAAAGGCGGTTCTCACCCGTTGCTGGATACATTAACGTAACCATACGTGCGTCCACCGCTACCACGGTACCCAGTCCCAGTTCACTTTCCGTATCACTTATCCAGCGCTGACCTAATGTAAACACCATATTTTTTTAGCTCGATTCTCTTAGTGTGTTTTTGATATGTATTCCTGCTCACAGGCAATAGTTTGTCGCCAGGCGAAGGGGCCTGGTGCAGGTAACTTTGCAGTGAAGGTGAGGAAGGGCGCTATGGTACTGGAAGGCGGGGCTTTCGCCAACAGTCAAAACAGTCCTAACTGACCTGTTATTAGTGTAGCAAAGTCATCACCGACAAAAGGCAGGATGCCATCGGCAACTGGCTGTAGCTGACGACTAATGTAGTGATCATAGTCAAGCGGCGTTGAACGAGCTTCCAGCGGTTCCGGCCCGGCGGTGGCCATGACGTAGCGGATCGAACCGCCATTTTGGTAGAGCAACGGTCGCCCCTGTTTCTGATTGAAGTCATCGGCTAGCCGAGCCGCGCGCACATGTGGCGGTACGTTGCGTTCATACTCTTTGAGTGGGCGACGCAGGCGTTTTTTATACACCAACTGGTCATCCAGTTCTCCGGCCAACAGTTGGCTGACGGTGGTGCGGATATACTCCTGCCAGGGCTGGCGATGAAAAATCAGGCTATAGAGCTGTTGCTGAAACTGTTGCGCGAGTGGCGTCCAGTCGGTACGCACTGACTCCAGCCCCTTAAACACCATGTGGGCCTGCTCACCCTGGCGAATCAAACCGGCATAACGTTTTTTACTGCCCTGTTCCGCACCACGAATGGTCGGCATGAGAAAACGGCAGAAGTGATTCTCATACTCCAGCTCCAGTGCGCTGCTCAGCCCGTACTCCTGCTGCAAATGCTGCTGCCACCACTGATTAACGTGGCTTGCCAGCCGCTGACCAATTTCTGCGGCTTCGGTTTCACTGTGGGCGGATTTCAACCAGACAAAGGTGGAATCCGTATCGCCGTAAATCACGTCAAACCCTTCGGCTTCAATCAGTGCCCGCGTCTGCTGCATGATGGCATGGCCGCGTAGCGTGATTGACGAGGCGAGGCGGGGATCGAAGAAGCGGCAGGCGCTCGTGCCTAACACGCCATAAAAGGCATTCATGATGATTTTCAGCGCCTGCGACAGCGGCTTATTGCCCTGCTGTTTGGCGTGTTCGCGGCCTTGCCAGATTTGCTCCACGATGGCGGGTAGCGCATGGGTATGGCGTGAAAAGCGCGCCTCGCGAAAGCCCGGTACGGAATCCACATCATCAGGATGGGCGAGGCCTTCCACCAGCCCAACCGGATCGATCAGGAAAGTACGAATGATGGAGGGGTACAGGCTTTTGAAATCCAGCACCAGCACGGAATCATACAGGCCGGGGCGAGAGTCCATCACGTAGCCGCCGGGGCTGGCTTCTGGTGCCACTTCGCCTAAATTGGGGGCAACAAACCCAAGCCGATGCATGCGAGGAATGTAGAGATGACCAAACGCAGCGACGGAACCGCCATGCCGGTCTACCGCCAGGCCATTCACCGCTGAACGCTCCAGTAAAAAAGGCATCAGATCGGTTTTATGGAAAATGCGCGTGACCAGCTCGCAGTCTTTCAGGTTGTAGCGCGCCAGGGCTGGCTTATCGTTCGCGAAGCGCCAGTTGATCTCTTCCATGCGCTGCCAGGGGTTGTCAATCGCTTTGCCTTCACCCAGCAACTGCTGGGCAACGGCTTCAAGGCTGAAAGAGGGGAAATCCCAAAAGGCGGATTTAAGCCCTTCGATACCATCAATGATCAGGCGACCGTTGGCCTGGGCAAAAAACACACCGGGTTTGAAGCCGTGTTCGCGCCACTCCAGTGCGCTATTATTGCGGCCCAGGCGCAGTGGAATGCCGTAACGGTCAGCATGCTTTTGCAAGACACGCAGATCAAACTGCACCACATTCCAGCCGATAACCACATCGGGATCGTGTTGGGCAAACCAGGCGTTAAGCGCCTCCAGCAGCTGTGGGCGGCTATCAAGGTAGATCAGTTCAAAATCCAGTTTACTGGCATCCCCGTTAGCGGGGCCGAGCATGTATACCTGACGCTGACCACAGCCTTCCAGGCCGATGCAGTACAGTTCACCGTGTTGCGTGGTTTCGATATCCAGTGATACCCACTTCAGCGGCGGGCGATAATCCGGATGGGGCTTGATACGGGCATTACGTATTACTCCGCCGCGCGGTTCGCCATCAAACCACACCGCAGCGGTGATAAAACGCTCCATTAAAAAGCGCTCGGCGGGGCGAATATCACCTTCATAAACCGGTATACCTTGCTCGCGTAGCAGCTTCTCTAGCCGTTGTAGCTGACGATATTGGCGGCAGTAGAGGCCAAATACCGGACGATGCCGAAAATCCCGCAGCGTCAGCGGCGTGATGCGCCAGTGCGACTCTGGCTTTAACAAGGCTTCAACCTGTTCGCGCCAGGCTTCCGGAATAAAAGCCACCGCTTCCTGTGGTGGTAAAATCACCTGTTGCGGGCCACTGTCCGTAGCCAGCCACAGGCTGATTTCACTGCCTGTTGGGGTATCGCGCCAGTGGCGACTGAGAAGAAATCCGGCTTGAGGTGTGGTCACAATAACTCCGCTGCGTAGTTGCTGAGAGTATAGCATGTATATTTATACAGTTCCCAATGGCACTTAATGTCAATGCCTCTCTACAATTCTCACCTTGACGCTGTCGGCCTGGCTCTGGACAATCCTGCCTTCGGTTGTCGTTAAGGATGGTTATGGAAGCCTGGGTACAACATCTGTTTACACAGTCACTGGAGTGGGCTTTATTTGCCGTTGCACTGGTGACTTTTCTCGAATCTCTCGCGTTGGTCGGGCTACTGCTGCCGGGTACAGTGATGATGGCGAGCCTCGGCGCGCTGGTGGGCAGTGGCCAGATTGGCCTCTATCCGGCGTGGGCGGCGGGATTTGCCGGCTGCCTGCTGGGTGACTGGCTCTCCTACGGTATTGGCTGGAAATTCCAGGGGCCGTTGCACCGCTGGAAATACCTGAAAAAGCATCAAAAGCTGCTCGATAAAACCGAACATGCGCTGTATGAACACAGCATGTTTACCATTTTGGTGGGGCGCTTTGTCGGGCCAACGCGGCCACTGATCCCCCTGCTGGCGGGAATGCTGGAACTGCCGGTGCGGAAATTTATTGCCCCGAACTTGATCGGCTGCCTGCTCTGGCCACCGATCTACCTGATGCCCGGTATTCTGGCTGGCGTAGCCATTGATGTGCCGAAGGCGGATCAGGGCGGCGGGTTTAAGTGGCTGCTGTTAGGCACGGCAGTGCTGGTCTGGTTGGGTGCCTGGCTCTGCTGGCGCTGGTGGCGCAGTGCAAAAACCCAGGACTGGCTGTCGCCCAAACTCACCGTGGCCCGATTACGCTGGCTGGCACCCCTCGGGCTTATCATCGGTGGTGGGGCGTTTGTTGCCCTGCAATTCCACCCGATGATGCCACTGTTCCGTCATCTACTGTGGCGGGTGTTTTTCGGTTAGCGCACACCCAGAATACTGGCGGCGGGGCTTTCTCCCGTCAGTAGCTGCGCTGTAGGGCCATCCCAGTAAACTCTGCCATCTACGACCACTACGCTGCGCGGTGCAATTTGCTGCGCATCTTCCAGACTGTGTGACACCATTAGCAACGTCATCTGGCGCGCTTCACACAGGCTGCGAACCCGCTGAAGCATCTCTGCTCTCAGGGCCGGGTCAAGGGCAGAGAAGGGCTCATCGAGCAGCAGCACCGGGCGTTCGCGCAGTAAACAGCGCGCCAGCGCCACGCGCTGCCGTTGCCCGCCAGAGAGCTGCCCTGGCAAACGTGACAGCATCTCCCCCAGCCCCATCTGTTGTGCAATCTCCAGCACCTGCGCGCGCTGCGTGGCATTCAGTTTCATGCCCGGATGCAGCCCCAGAGCCATATTTTGCTGTACGGTCAGGTGGGGAAACAGATTGTTTTCCTGAAACAGCATTGAGACCGGCCGCTGTGCCGGTTCACTGTGAGTGTGATCGTCACCATTAATCCAGATGCTGCCCTGGCTCACGGGTAAGAATCCGGCAATCAGGTTGAGCAGGGTACTTTTCCCTGCGCCACTTGGCCCAAGAATCGCCAGCCGTTCGCCTGCCTTGATCTCAAGGTTGAAACGCATCGGCAGATGTTGATAGAGGTAGGTCAGATTATTGAGTGTCAGCATGGCGACCTGAAAGTTTTTCCATCACGGTGAACAAAATCAGACAGATGAGCAGTAGCAGGAGCGCGGTCACTGCCGCATCCGAGCCGCGATAAGCGCCAATCTGTTGATAAAGGTAAAAGGGTAGCGTGCGGAAATTCTCGCTACCAAACAGGGCAATAACGCCGAAATCCCCCAGTGACAACACACAGGCAAACGCCAGTGCCAGCGCCAGTGGGCGCTTTAATGCCCGCAGCTCAATCACTCGCAGTCGGTTAAGGCCGCTCAGGCCAAGCGAGGCGCACAGTGGTGCATAACGCTCGCTTAGATCGCGCATCGGGATTTCCAGTACCTTCATCGCGTAGGGGATGGCAATCAATGCGTTAGTGAAGATCACCAGTCCATCAGGGCGCTCGGGCAGTCCAATGCTGTTATTGAGGAGTAAAAAGAAACCGGTCGCCAGCACAATACCCGGCATTGCCAGAATTAACATCCCGCTGGCTTCCATACTCTGTGCCGCCAGCAAACGCTGACGCTGGCGAAGCTCCCGGCTGCTCCACAACAGCATCATGGTGAGCACAATACACAGTATTCCTGCACCGAGTGCGATACGCAGTGAAGTGAATGTTGCCTGCCACAGTGCAGGTTGCGCCAGCCCGTGGGCAATGCCCCCTTGCAGGCCATTCACCACCACCGCCAGCAGCGGCGGCAGCAACAGCAGCAGGGTAAACCCAATCAGCAGGCTATCGGTGATTTTCGCGAATCCAGAGTCGTGAGGATCGCGCCATTGCAGGAGTTGCGTATGCCCGCTGGGTAACGACTTACTCAAACGCTGGCTCACCGCCAACAGGCTCAGGCAGCAGAGCAGTTGCAGGAGCGCCAGCAGTGCCGCACGAGCCGGATCGTAGTCATAACTCAGCGCCTGATAGATAGCCAGTTCGATGGTAGTGGCTCGCGGGCCGCCCCCCAGCGCCAGCACAGTGGCAAAACTGGCGAAGCACAGCATAAAAATCAGCGCCCCTGCGGGCAGCAACTGGCGACGCAACCACGGCCACTCCAGCAGGCGAAAACCATACCAGCCGCGCAGGTTGAGCTGAGCCGCGAGTTGGCGCTGTTCCGCCGGAATGCGCTCCAGCGCTTGCAGCATCAGGCGGGTGGCTAGTGGCAAGTTGAAGAATACGTGCGCCAGCAGAATGCCCTGCAAGCCATAGGGGGAGAAGTTCCACGCCAGCCCTACATGCTGACAAAGCTGTGCCAGCCAGCCGACGCGCCCATAGACGGTGAGCAGACCAAACACCGCCACCAGCACCGGCAGCACCAGCGTCATGGCGCACAGGCGTAGCAGCCACTCCCGGCCTGGAAAACGCCTGCGCCACAGTGCCCGTGCAATGAAGAGCGCCGGAATAACCGACAGCAGCGCGGACAGCAGTGCCTGGGTAAAGGAGAAAAACAGCACGTGACGCAGATAGCTATCTTGCAGCAAACCCCAAAGATTGGCCGTGGGCGCGGAGAACCACAGTGCAGCGAAGGCCAGCAGTGCCACACTGCCTAGCAGCAGCATGGCACTTACGCCGGGAAGTAACCAACGTGGCATCAGCGGCTAACGGCTGCTTGCCAGGCGTTGACCCAACCGGCGCGATGCTCAGCCACCTGTTCGGCGGAGTAGCTCAGCGTGGTTGCAGGCTGAACCAGCCCCTGGAAACCGGCCGGAAGATCGGTTTTGATCACCGGATACATCCAGTTGCCCTGTGGAATGGTATTCTGGAAAGCCGGGGAGACGATGAACTGCATAAACTGCTGTGCCAACTGCGGCTGTTGGCTGTTTTTCAGCTGTGCGGCCACTTCGACCTGCACATAATGCCCTTCGCTGAACGGCGCGGCGGCGTAATTCTGTTTTTTCTCTTCAATAATGTGGTACGCCGGAGAGGTGGTGTAACTCAGCACCAGATCCGCTTCTCCTTTCAGGAACAGACCATAGGCTTCACTCCAGCCTTTGGTTACGGTCACGGTTTTCTGAGCCAGTTTCTGCCAGGCCGCAGGTGCCTGGTCACCATACACTTTTTGCATCCACAACAGCAGGCCAAGCCCAGGCGTACTGGTGCGGGGATCTTCATAAATCACGCGCCATTTTTGCGGGCTTTCCACCAGTTCTTTCAGGCTTTTGGGCGGGTTCGGCAGCTTATTTTTGTCATAAACAAAGGCAAAGTAACCGTAATCAAACGGGACAAAGGTGTTGTTCTGCCAGGTTTCTGGCAGTTGCAGTTTGCTGGTATCAACGCCGCTTGCCTTAAACAAACCAGTTTGCTGCGCCGCCTGAAGCAGATTGTTATCCAGCCCGACCACCACATCCGCCTTGCTGTTTTTGCCTTCCATACGCAGACGATTGAGCAGCGAAACACCATCTTCCAGGGCAACGTATTTCAGTTCACAGCCACATTGTGCTTCAAAGGCTTTTTTCACTGCCGGGCCGGGGCCCCAGTCAGAGGAGAATGAGTCGTAGGTGTAGACCGTTAATACCGGCTTGGCCGCGAAGGCAGGCGCTGTTATCAGCAGCAGGACAGGTAAGATTTTTTTCAACACTTTGCGCTCCAGAGGCATTTGTCATGTTATGCGCAAAGGATCTGAGTTTCACAGCCTCTCAAATCCCTCCGCTGGCATTAACCAGATCAGGTTCGACGGGTTTCTCTCAGCCTTGTGGCACCCCGTTGAGAACGCGCTCATTCTAGTGAAGCCGTGCAGAGACTGCCAGTGCTTTGCCCAATGTACGGTGGGGTAGCAGGAAATTTTTTTATAAATAATTGGGCAGAATATTGGTGGGAATCATCAGGTGTATCGCTGTATTTGCGATGCATTATTGCCCTGGATTTCGCTGAGCAGCAGGATGTTTTACCCGGCCCATTAGATGAGACATGCGCTGGCGGATTTTTGCGCGCTGCTCTGATTGACATCATGCTTTAATTTTGTGAATGTTCCGCCGGTCGCGCTCCAGGCGGTGGGTCTGGTTGACGCATCAGGGATCACAAGACAGGAACCGGTTATGGATTATCGTTTTAACGAAGGCTCACTCTCACTGTTTCCTGCGGAGTGGCAGGACGCATCGACTCAAATTCTGCGTGATACAAAAGGTGGTCTGACTATTGTCATCAGCCGTGCGCCGCTCGCCAGCGGAGACACTGCGGCTCAGGCGTTTCGCCAGCAGTGGGAGATGTTGCGTCCGCAAATGCAGGTCACGGCGCAGAGTGAATTCAGCACCGTGTTGGTCGGGCCGGAAGGGCGCTTAGCGGCCACCGCGGTGGAAACGGCGTTTAGCCACAATAATCAGCCGCTGTGGCAAAAACAGCTGGCGCTGCCGGTGACGGATGGCAAGCAGATGCTGGTGCTGACCCTTTCGGCAGCGCGTGAATTCACCGCCGAAGATCACCAGCGCTGGCAGGAGATTTGTACGTCGCTGACGTTGCAAGGTTAGTTGAAGGGGGCACGTAAGCCCCTTAACCAGGATGTTATTTTTTGGGCCGATTGGCCTACCAGAATTTAAGGACAGAGCGCAGTGAGCGACGGATACGCAGCCCGCAAGGGCGACCCGATTATTCACACCACCCTGCTGGCGGACATCATCAGCGTGGTGGCCGAAACCGTCACCTACGGCCTGGCAGGCGCTTACGTGATGGCCGCCGCCACCGCCGCCGCGCCGTTTGTGGCGGCCGGGGCCGTGGCGATGACCGTCACCGCCATCAGCAGCAGTTGTGTACTCAGCGGCATTGTGGTCGGGGCGG
>NZ_VWXF01000004.1:0-418101 GCF_011752615.1 Candidatus Pantoea multigeneris | reverse complement strand
TGTGAAGTGAACGGTGCCTTAAGGCCGTCAGCAGCAGGAACCCGGCGACTGAGTAATCAGGTAGCCACCCTGTAAACGGGAATCCCCCACCTGAGTCGCGTAGCGTGAAGGTGGGGGAGGATGTCAAGTCGTAATTCGCGGGCAGGGTGAATCGGTATTGCATCACAATCATAAATCCTCCTCGGAGAGCAAACGTCCGTTGCTGAAACTCCATTCATCGGCGGTATTGAATTGAATAATCACCATCACATCATTCGGACTGATATCGAGCGCGGCTTGCAGTCGGCTGCTTAACGTACGGCAGAGATTCGCCTTCTGCTCCAGCGTGCGAGGTCTACCGGCGATGATATGAAACTGCATGAAATTATCGCTGCGCCCGCCGCTTTTATAGTGGCGATCAAACACGCGTTGATGGTCAGGCAGCGTTTCGAAAACCTGAAAGCGATCGTGGGAAGGGACGGCAAATTCGTCCTCAAGGGTCTGTTGCAAAATGTCCGAAATCTGCCGGATTTGCGGGTCGCTAAAGCCCCGGCGCAGCGTAATACGGGTGAATGGCATCAGCGTTGCTCCTCTTCCAGACATTCGAGGGCAGACACCGCGGCGGGCCAGCCCGTGTAAAAAGCTAAATGGGTGAAAGCTTCCACCATCTCTTCACGAGTAAGGCCATTCTGTTGCGCGAACTGAACATGCCAGGGCAGCTGTTGTACCCGACCCAGTGCCGTCAGTGCTGCCAACGTAATTAAGCTACGTTCGCGTGGGGAAAGGGCGTCACGTTGCCAGATATCGTTGAACAGCACGTTCTGGGTCAGCTCAGCCAGTTTGGGGGCGACAAGCGCCAGAGATTCGCGATTGAGTAATTTCGTCATCATGGTGACTCCGTATTGACAGTGGCGTCATTCTGGCGCGATATTCAGATCCTGAAAATTGAATTAATCAATATCAATCATCCCGAATTTCAGGATTATGATGAACAAAATTCCTTCGACGCTCGATCTCGATGCGTTACGCAGTTTCGTAACAGGCATTGAATGCGGCAGCTTTGCGCAGGCTGCCAGCCGTCTCTGTCGTTCTACCTCCGCAGTGAGCGCACAACTCAAAAAACTGGAGCAGCAGTGTGGCGTCGAACTGGTTGTGAGGAATGGTCGCCATCTGGCGTTGACCCATAATGGCGAGATCATTATGGGGTATGCTCGTCGGCTCTTAGCGCTGAATGATGAAGCGCTGCTTGCCCTGAATGGCAAACTGATGCAGGGGGAAATCCGTATTGGTATGCAGGAAGATTTTGGCGAATCACTGATGCCAGGCATTCTGGGGGAGTTTAAACGCCATCATCCGGGGATGCGTATTCTGGCCCGTGTCGATCGCAACCGGGGATTGCTCAATGCGATCTATGACAACGAACTGGATATGGCGCTGTTGTGGCAACCGGAGCATGTGCAGCGGGGCGGTAAACCGATGGGGCAGTGCAAGTTAGAGTGGATAATGCATCCAAAACTGGATATTACAACCCTGCTGGCGCAGGGGCTGCCTCTGCCACTGGTGATGCTTGAAAGCCCCTGCCTGATGCGTTCCCGCGCCATTGAGTGCCTGGATCGCGCAAATATCCCCTGGCAGGTGGTCTTTGTCAGCCAAAGCCTCAGCGGCATCTGGGCCGCAGTAAAGGCGGGACTGGGCATCACTTTGCGTACACGTATCGGAATGCCCGGTAACTTGCATGTTGCGGGAGCGGTATTGCCATCTCCGGGTAATCTGGGCATCACTCTGGAGCAGGGGGTAGGAAATGACGCTATTCACGGGGCACAGCTAATGCTCGGACAACTTATGGAAGATGCGTTGTCAAAGGTGATGTGAGATGTAGGCTAGCAATTGCAACGTCCCAGAAATTGCACAATGGAGTAATGTCCATGGATGCCATTACTCCATGGACATTAAATAACATCAATAATTTATTGTGCTTTTAGAGACAAGATAGCTATTCACTTCGCTCATAGAACACTCTTCATCTGAGGCATCATTTTGCGTAATCACCTCAAATTTACGTCCATCCTTAGCATGGAAAACAAATCTGTAGATATTCGTATGCAGATTATGCGCCTTTTTCTGTGAGGCAAGGAGCTTCACTTCTGTCTTCGGCTCATCAAGATCTGAAATATCAATGATACCAGAGCGTTTTAACCATCCTTCCGTGATATTCATCGGCCATGCAACACAATCCTGTGGTACAACCTTAGCGCTTGCAATGACGGGAAGCAGCACTAAAAATAATGCTGAGATTTTAATTTTCATCATTTTACAACCTCAATAATTCTGTCACCGCTATTCCATATTCTTTGCCTGATCAAAATTCCGAGAACAATGCAACCATCAGAAGCCTCACCAGGATGAACGTTGCTATCGCCGTGAATTAAAAACCCCGCACGTCCAAACATTTTATTATGGGCGTCAGGTTGGAGTCTTAATTAGTAAGCGCCAGTGTGGGGATGATGGAAAGGGTGGCCAATTATGGTGTAACGCCCTCTTGGGAGTGGGCCTGTGTTTGGTACACTCTCCATATTTGTCTTAAACTTACCTTTCCCTTTTCCCGCATAGCCATAGCTTATGGAAATCCCATCTTTCGTAAGAAGGCCGTCGCTTTGATGATATACCCAAGTCATTAACTATCCTCTATCCATGTGTACTAAATTATGACTTTTCACACTGGGATTTGCAGTGCAATTCAGTCCCTGACATTATCCTGGCTCAAAAACCACCTTTGAATCTGCAAAATAGCTTAAGCCCAGACTATTAATGAAGATCATGCGAAGGCCAAGTCTATCTGCAAGTGAGATTCAACTTCAAGCCTTGTTTACAACCAATGGAAATCATTTCTAAATGAGGTTGCATTTAAGCATATTTTCATTCGGTTATGTTGAAAATAGTATGTATTTTAGGATTGTTCTTATTTCACCCTAATATAATTAGCCAGATGCTTATCTTTGTGCCATCACTGTGTGTAGTCTTACTATCTTCCTGTTTGTCCTCAGCATCTGCATCCATACCATAAAATAGGTATTAAGGTTGAAGTTAATTCTATTTTTTTTGGTGATAATGAGAAACCTAAAGCAAGTCAACCAATAGCAATCGGCAGCTATTATCCCTCCTATCGGCGGGTTAAGGCCAGTCTGATACCCAACGCAATGAACGTAGTTCCTACAATCCGATCCAGTACGTTTTGCAGTTTTCGGTTGCCGGAAAGACTACCCGCCGCGCTACCAGCTAAAACGGCAAAGGTCATATCGGTCAGGAAGGCGACCAATGCATAGGTGAGCCCTAGCAGCAGAAATGAGACGGCATGTTGATCGCCTTCTGGTGTGACAAACTGCGGGAAAAATGAAACAAAGAAAAGCAGGACCTTTGGATTGGTCAAGGTAGTAATAAAGCCTCTTGATAACAGACTATAAGCACTGCTCTTTTTCGTACTTTGCGGTTGAGACTCTTCTCCCGCTTGTTTTCTTTTAAAGCTTTCAAAAAGCATTTTTCCGCCTAAATAGATCAGATAGGCGGCACCCATATATTTAATCAGAGTAAACATCACCGGAGAGGCGAGGATCAGCGCCGTCAGCCCTAAAGTGCTGGCAACTGCGTGAGTGCAGCTCCCTAAAGCCACACCCAACGCCGAGACTATACCGGCACGACGGCCATTCGCCACGCTCTGCCCAATGACGTAGGCCATATCAGGTCCAGGGGTGACAGAAAGGAGAAAAACGGAAAAGACGAACAGTCCAAAATGCGTGATATCCAGCATGATAACCTCATATTCCTTTGAAATTACTCTAAACTTAACCCTTTAACGCCTGAATGACTAGCTCAAAAGCGTGACGGGAAGGTGGGTGTTATCTCTGATATCCGCACATCAGCGCTTGCTCCACCTCATCGCATTTAGCCAGCATCCCCCAAAGACGCTGGCTAAAGCATCATTTCCTAAGGTTTGCCGTTGTATCCATCCCAGTAAGTGGTCGTCGCGGCGTTCAGCATCAGCTCAGCCTGTTTCTTAGGCTGTTCGGCTTCATATTTATGGCTGACGAAAGTACTGCCCTGAGAGGCGGCAGCGAAAGCATCTATGCTGCGAAAGCTATTTACCCGCTCCTGTGCTTGCGCAGGCGTAATCCCCTGGGCATGATCTTTTTTGCCCAAATCATAAAACTGCTGAAGGAAAACGGTGGCGCGCTGCGTATTATCCGCCGTGAGTGAGCGCATGTTAGGGTCAAAGTTCAACTGGGCGATTTGTTGGGCTACGTGACTGGCATTGCGCTCCACGCTGGTTTTCGGTGCACACGCAGTGAGTAACAAGGGAATAAGGATTGTTAAAGCTGTTGATTTTATGTTCATTTTTTCATCCATGTAAAAAAGAAGACTATACAGGTTATCTGGCGAAATCACACCCCAGGTCAGGCAATACGTCACCACCCAATTCGGGAAAATGTCTCGCGCACATTGGAACAGCGAATATTTTTTAAATAAAGATAAAAACCCACGCTGCGTATTTATTCATCTGTCTGTTTTTTCATCTTTATACTTTTTATATACCGCGACGATCAATATTGACGACAATTTTATATTTATTTTTCTACTCTCTTAATATATTTCAAACCCATGGAGAGTGGATCGTGAGCGCAGGATTAATCGCCGGCATTGTGCTGGTGTTTTTGTTACTGGGTTATCTGTTCTATGCCCTGTTCCGGGCGGAGGCGTTCTGATGGCCGCTGAAGCATTTTTACTGTTGGCCTGTTTTATGGCCGTGCTGTTGCTGCTGGCAAAACCGCTGGGGGATTTTATCACCACCCTGGCAGCGGACCGCAGTGTCACCGGCCTGAACGGGCTTGAGCGCCTGATCTGGCGTAGCTGTGGTGTGCAGGACCAGGAGATGAACTGGCGGCACTACCTGCTCGCTATTCTGCTGTTTAACCTGCTGGGATTACTGGTGCTGCTGGTGGTGCTGTTGTACCAGGATAACTTGCCGCTTAACCCGCAACATCTGCCGGGTCTAAGCTGGCATCTGGCGATAAACACCGCCATCAGTTTTGTTTCCAATACCAACTGGCAGTCATACTCCGGTGAAACCACCATCAGCTATTTCAGTGAAATGGTGGGGCTGGCGGTGCAGAACTTCCTCTCTGCCGCCACCGGTATTGCGGTGCTATTTGCGTTGATGCGCGGCTTTGCCCGCCGTTCAACCACAAATCTCGGTAATGCCTGGCGAGACTTAACCCGCATCAATCTCTACCTGTTGCTGCCCTTGTCGCTGCTGATGGCGCTATTTTTAGTCAGCCAGGGCGTGATTCAAAACCTCAATCCCTACGTGGCGGTGAAAACGCTGGAGGGGGTGCAACAGACCTTGCCGATGGGGCCAGTGGCTTCGCAGGAAGCGATTAAAATGCTCGGCACTAACGGAGGTGGGCTGTTTAACGCTAACTCGGCGCATCCTTTTGAAAACCCAACGGCACTGACCAACTTCGTTGAAATGTTGGCAATTTTCCTGATCCCGGCGGCGCTGTGCTTTACCTTCGGCAATCTGGTGCGTGACCGTCGTCAGGGCAACACCATCCTGTGGGCGATGAGCATCATGTTCCTGCTGGCGGCGGTGGTGGTGATGTATGCCGAAGTGCAGGGCAACCCGCACCTGATGCCTTTAGGAGCCGATTCGGCGATGAACTGGGAAGGGAAAGAGGCGCGCTTTGGCCTGCTGAATTCCAGCCTGTTTGCGGTGATTACCACGGCGGCCTCCTGTGGTGCGGTGAATGCCATGCATGATTCATTCACGGCGTTAGGCGGCATGATCCCACTCTGGCTGATGCAGCTAGGCGAAGTGGTATTTGGCGGTGTCGGATCGGGCCTGTATGGCATGTTGATGAGTGTGGTGCTGGCGGTGTTTATTTCCGGCCTGATGATTGGCCGCACGCCGGAATATCTCGGTAAAAAAATTGGCGTGCCGGAGATGAAAATGGCGGCGATCTACATTCTGATCACGCCAGCACTGGTGCTACTCGGCACGGCGTTAGCGATGCTGACGGAAGCAGGGCGCAGTGCAATGGCAAATCCCGGCCCTCACGGCTTTAGTGAAGTGTTGTACGCCGTATCGTCAGCGGCCAACAACAACGGCAGTGCGTTTGGCGGACTTTCTGCCAATACCCCGTTCTGGAATCTGCTGCTGGCGGTGGCCATGTTACTGGGCCGTTTCGCACCGTTTGTCCCGCTGCTGATGATGGCCGGTTCGCTGGCGGCTCGTAAATCTCAGCCCGCCAGCCCGGGAACATTACCGACGCACGGCGCGCTGTTTGTCGCGTTGATTATCGGCACCGTGGTTCTGGTCGGCGCGTTGACCTTTATTCCTTCGCTGGCGCTTGGCCCGGTGATCGAACATTTACAGTTGCTGGGGCAGTAATGGCGGAGAAGATGATAATGCGTAATCAACAGGTTTCCTCACGGGGTATCTGGCGTCTGGCGCTGATCGGCGCATTCACAAAACTCGATCCTCGCGTCCAGTATCGTAATCCTGTGATGTTTGTGGTGTATCTGGGCAGCATTTTGACCACCTTGCTGGCGGTTGGTGTGTTGCCGGGTTCAGCACAGGGTCAAACCGGCTTTACTGCGGCGATCTCCGCGTGGCTGTGGTTCACCGTGCTGTTTGCCAACTTTGCGGAAGCACTGGCGGAAGGGAGAAGCAAAGCGCAGGCGGAGAGCCTGAAAGGCATCAAGCGCACCAGTTGGGCGAAGAAACTGGCATCACCAGAGCGTGATGCCACAGCGGAAAAAGTGGCAGCAGACGCGCTGCGCAAAGGCGACTATGTGCTGGTTGAAGCCGGGGACATTATTCCCTGTGACGGGGAAGTGCTGGCGGGAGGGGCTTCGGTTGATGAAAGCGCCATTACCGGTGAGTCTGCCCCGGTGATTCGCGAATCCGGCGGGGATTTTGCTTCGGTCACGGGCGGTACGCGCATTTTGTCTGACTGGCTGGTGATCCAGTGCAGCGTCAACCCCGGCGAAACCTTCCTGGACCGGATGATCGCGATGGTGGAGGGCGCTCAGCGCCGGAAAACCCCCAACGAGATTGCACTGAACATTCTGCTGGTGTCGCTGACTATCGTCTTCTTGCTGGCAACCGCGACCTTGTGGCCTTTCTCAGCCTGGGGCGGCACCGCCGTCAGCATTACGGTACTGGTGGCGTTGCTGGTCTGTCTGATTCCTACCACCATCGGTGCTTTGCTCTCGGCCATCGGTATTGCAGGCATGAGCCGTATGCTGGGTGCCAATGTGATTGCCACCAGTGGGCGCGCCGTAGAAGCAGCGGGTGACGTCGATGTGCTGCTGATGGATAAAACCGGCACCATTACGCTGGGCAATCGCCAGGCGAGTGAATTTCTCCCTGTACGCAACGTGGAGGAACAGGCGCTGGCAAATGCTGCACAGCTGGCTTCCCTCGCCGATGAGACACCGGAAGGGCGCAGCATCGTGGTGTTGGCGAAGCAGAAGTTCAACCTGCGCGAGCGCGATCTGCAAAGCCTGAATGCCACTTTTATCCCGTTCACCGCACAGACACGCATGAGTGGCGTTAACGTCGGGGCGCAAATGTTACGCAAGGGCGCCGTGGATGCCATACGCCGTCATGTGGAAAGCAACGGGGGCATCTTCCCAGGCGAAGTGGATGACCTGGTGAGTCGCGTCGCACGTAAAGGCGAAACGCCGCTGGTGGTGGCGGAAGGCAATACGGTGATGGGCGTGGTCGCCCTGAAGGATATTGTCAAAGGCGGCATCAAAGAGCGCTTTGCTGAGCTGCGCAAAATGGGGATTAAAACGGTGATGGTCACCGGTGACAACCCGCTAACCGCCGCCGCCATTGCCGCTGAGGCGGGGGTTGATGACTTCTTATCCGAAGCGACCCCGGAAGCCAAACTGGCGTTGATCCGACAGTATCAGGCGGAAGGTCGGATGGTGGCGATGACCGGCGATGGCACCAACGATGCCCCAGCGTTGGCGCAGGCGGATGTCGCCGTGGCGATGAACTCAGGAACCCAGGCAGCTAAAGAGGCCGGGAACATGGTCGATCTCGACTCCAACCCGACGAAATTGCTGGAAGTCGTACACATCGGCAAGCAGATGCTGATGACGCGGGGCTCGCTCACTACCTTTAGTATCGCTAACGATGTGGCGAAGTATTTTGCCATCATCCCGGCGGCCTTTGCGGTGACGTATCCGCAATTAAATACGCTGAATGTGATGCACCTGCATTCGCCTACCTCGGCGATTCTGTCAGCGGTGATTTTCAATGCGCTGATCATCGTGCTGCTGATCCCGCTCGCCCTGAAAGGCGTGAGCTATCGCCCGATGCCCGCGGCGGCGTTGCTGCGCCGCAATCTGTGGCTCTATGGTGTCGGCGGATTAGTGGTGCCGTTTATTGGCATTAAGGTGATCGACATTTTGCTGACCCTGCTGGGTCTGGTGTAAGGAGTAACGTCATGCAACTGTTTAGACCGGCTATTTCACTGTTTATTTTGCTGACGCTGGTGCTGGGCGGCGCTTATCCGCTGTTAACCACCGGACTGGCGCAGTGGTGGTTTCCGCAATCGGCTAATGGCTCCCTGTTAGCGGTTAAAGGGGAGCTGCGCGGTTCGAGTTTGATTGGGCAAGATTTTACCGCTGCGGGCTACTTCCACGGGCGCCCCTCCGCCACGGGAGACAAGCCCTACAACGGATTAGCCTCCTCCGGCAGCAACCTGGCGGTGAGCAACCCGGCCCTCGACCAGGCGATCAGCCAGCGCGTTGCGGCATTGCGCCAGGCGAATCCGCAAGCCAGCGCTACCGTGCCGGTTGAGCTCGTGACGGCTTCAGCCAGCGGCCTGGATCCACACCTCTCACCGGAGGCTGCGCTGTGGCAATTACCCCGCGTGGCACAGGCGCGCCATCTGCCCGAACAGCAGGTGCGTGAATTGATTGAAGCCAACACGCAACGTCCGCTGTTATATTTTCTGGGTGAGCCTGTGGTCAATGTGCTGCAACTCAATATGGCCCTGGATGCATTAACTCAACCCTGAGAACAGCAATGACTGATGAACCACTACGTCCCGATCCTGATCGCCTGTTAGCGCAGGCTGATTCAGAAGGCCGGGGGAAATTGAAAATTTACTTCGGCGCGTGTGCGGGTGTCGGTAAAACCTGGTCGATGTTGCAGGAGGCACGGCGCTTACGGGCGCAGGGGTTGGACGTTCTGGTCGGGGTCGTGGAGACACATGGCCGTCAGGATACGGCGGCCCTGGTCGAAGGGTTAGAACTCTTGCCGCGTAAAGCCAGTAGCCGGAGCCATCATCAGGAATTTGATCTGGATGCGGCACTGGCGCGGCATCCCGCCGTCATTCTGATGGATGAACTGGCGCACTCCAATCTGCGCGGTGCCCGTCATCCCAAACGTTGGCAGGATATTGAAGAGCTGCTCAATGCGGGCATTGATGTGCTGACCACCGTTAACGTGCAGCATCTGGAGAGCCTGAACGATGTGGTCAGCGGCGTAACCGGAATTCGGGTGCGGGAAACCGTGCCCGATCCCTTCTTTGATGCCGCAGATGAAGTGGTGCTGGTAGATTTACCGCCAGACGACCTGCGCCAGCGTTTAAAAGAGGGCAAAGTCTATGTGGGCGATCGTGCAGAACGCGCGATTGAAAACTTCTTCCGCAAAGGCAATCTGTTTGCCCTGCGTGAGCTGGCGTTGCGACGTACCGCTGACCGGGTTGACGATCAAATTCGCGCCTGGCGCGATGCCAGTGGACGGGAAGAGAAGGTCTGGCACACCCGTGATGCGATTTTGCTCTGTATTGGTAGCGGCACCGGCAGCGAAAAGCTGGTACGCATCGCGGCGCGACTGGCGGCAAGGCTGGGCAGTGAATGGCATGCCATCACCATTGAAACACCTTCACTCTATCGCCGTGGCGAAGCACAGCGTCGCCAGACCTTGCGAACCCTACAGCTGGCTCAGGATCTGGGGGCTGAAACCGCCACTCTGGCCGATCCCGATGAAGCAGAAGCGGCACTGCGCTACGCGCGCGAACATAACCTGGGAAAAATTATTGTGGGTCGTCCCGCCAGTCGTCGCTGGCGTGCCGGGCATCGTTTTGCCAACCGGCTGAGTCGCCTTGGCCCGGATCTGGATCTGATGGTGGTGGCGCTGGACGATCTTGCAGTTAAGACGCAACGTGCCAGTGAAAGCCGACCTAACAGTGAGAAAGTCCGACAGAAATTGCAAGGCTCTCTGGCTGCGGCCGCGTTGTGCGCACTGATTACGCTGTTATGTAAAACCGTGCTGCCAGACTTTTCGCCGATCAATCTGGTGATGATCTATCTGCTTGGCGTGGTGTTGATCGCGATGGGCTTTGGTCGCTTGCCTTCGGTGGTCGCCTCATTACTCAATATCGTGGCGTTTGACCTGTTTTTTGTCGCGCCGGAGGGGACATTCGCCGTCAGCGATGCGCAGTATCTGGTGACATTTAGCGTGATGCTGGTGGTGGGGGTGATCACCGGGAATCTCACCGCAGGCATGCGCTACCAGGCTCGTGTAGCACGCTATCGTGAGCAACGCGCCCAATACTTGTATGAGTTGACCGCCGGACTGAGCCGGGTGCGTAAAACCAGTGACATTGCTGATGTTTGCCAGCGAGTGGTGAGCAATGCGTTGTTTGCGCGCTGTGAAATCTGGCTACCTGATGAGCACGGTGTGCTGCAACCGCCGGTCACGCGCAGCCTGATCACCGTCCCGGATGCCGCCATCACGCGCTGGAGTTTTGAGAATGGTCAGGTGGCCGGGGCAGGAACGGATACGCTGCCCGGCGTGCCCTATAAAATTCTGCCGCTGTTCTCCTCCCATCATCAGCATGGCCTGTTGATTATTGAGCCGGAGAATCTGCGCAATTTACTCATCCCCGAGCAGCAACGGCTGTTAAATACCTTTGTGATTCAGATTGCAGGCGCACTGGACCGACTGGTACTCACCCGGCGCGAGCAGGTGTCTCGCCTGACGGCAGAGCGGGAAGAGCTGCGTAATTCACTGCTGGCGGGGCTGTCACACGATCTGCGCACGCCGTTAACGGTGCTGTTTGGCCAGGCTGAAATCCTGACGTTGGATCTCTCCAGCGAAGGATCAAAATATGCTCCTCAGGCCAGTGAAATGCGGATGCAGACGCTGAGCACTATTCGTCTGGTGAATAACATGCTGGATATGGCACGTATTGAAGCGGATGGCTTCCGTCCGCAAAGTGACTGGGTTTCACTGGAGGAGGTGGTGGGAAGCGCATTGAAATCGCTGGAGATGCTGCTGCCCAGAGGCCAGGTTCAACTGGATCTCCCGCCAGAAACCCTGTTAGTGCAGGGGGATGGCCCACTACTGGAACGGGTGGTGGTGAATTTGCTGGAGAATGCAGTCAAATATGCCGGTCATGAGGGTAAGCCGATTGGCATTCGCGCCTGGCGATCTGGCGAAGAGATTAAGCTGACGGTGTGGGATCAAGGCCCTGGTCTGCCACCAGGCCGTGAACAGCAGCTGTTTGAAAAATTCGCACGGGGTCAGCATGAATCTTCCGTACCCGGTGTCGGCATGGGACTGGCGCTGTGCAAGGCGATTGTCACGCTGCATAAAGGGACGATCGTGGCGGCTAACCGGCCTGAAGGAGGAGCCAGCTTTACAATAACGCTACCGGCATCGGCTTTACCTGAGCTGGAAGAAGAGCTGCCCTGGTGATAAACCCTCAAGAAAATGAGATCCACGTCACATATTTTGGCTAAATTAAACCGCACTTAAACGCGGTTTAATTTCTTTGCTAATCATTTAGCGTTTCTCGCTCGGTGATATTTCCCTGCATTTATTCATGCTTTAAACGCGATATTTTTCTTTAAGGTAATGTTATTTAAAAAGTAAATATCTCATCCCTTTTTACGTCCATTTTGAAAATATTCTTTGCCGGTATTATCACGCGGTGCGATATATAACCTGACCGAAATTTACATTTATTGACACCAATGTAACAACTGTGTAACTTTTTGCACTCCTTTCTTTCATGCTTTTCATGATGTTACACATGGAGATATCATGGTCAGTGATCCATCTGGGGCAGGCAAAAGTTCTGCACTTAATACAACAATCAGAGTGATATTTTTTATATTGGCGCTGGTATCCGGCGCGATTATGGCTTACGGCGGCGTTAAGCTTATTTCGCTTGGCGGCTCCTGGTATTATCTGCTGGCGGGTGTGGCTTACATTATTTTGGCCATTCTTTTTCTGCGTAAAAATGCCCGTGCGGCAACGCTCTCTACTGCTGTCTTTGTACTGACCGTTATTTGGTCACTGTATGAAGTGAAGGCGCTTATTTACTGGGATCTGCTGCCGCGCCTGGTGGTGCCAGCGCTGCTGTTCCTGCTCAGTTTGTTAATCCCCGCGACGCAAAAAAACGCTGCACCGGCATGCCGCCGTTGGGCGGGCCTGGGGGCAGGCGGCGTCTTTGTGGCACTGATTGCAACGCTGATTGCGGCCTTCTTCCCACACGGTGAAATTCATAACGCACCGGCTGCCACCAGCACCGACCTGAACGTGCCAACCGAAGAAGCGTCCAACGCGGACCAGGACTGGCGCTTTATCAGCCGTAGCGCCAGCGGCACACGCTATGTGCCACTGAACCAGATCACCCCAGAAAACGTTAATCAACTGAAAGTCGCCTGGACTTACCACACCGGTCGCCGCCTTACTGGTCCGGCAATTGGCGTTGACGAAAATACGCCAATTCAGATTGGTGCGGTGCTGTACACCTGTACACCAGAGAACAAAATTGCGGCGGTGAACGCGGACACGGGTAAAGCGATTTGGGAGTTTGATCCCCACGCCCGCACCCTGGAGCACGTGACTTGCCGTAGCGTGGGGTATTACGACTACGACCAGGATGACTCGCTGAGCGCGGAGCAGAAAGCGGCCTACACGGCGGCCATCTGTCGTCAACGCATCATCGTGACTACCGTTGACGCGCGCCTGCTGGCTCTGGATGCGCACAGCGGTCAGCTGTGTGAAAACTTCGGTCAGAACGGCATCGTTAATCTGCAAAACGGCATCGGCGATACCGCCAACAGCCGCCGCTATCACCCGTCAAGTGTGCCGGTGATCATGGGCCACCTGACCGTCTTCGGTACCTGGATCCGCGACGTCACGCTGGATGAGCCTTCAGGCGTACTGCGTGCTTATGATGTGCGTGATGGCTCACTGGCATGGGCGTGGGACGTGGGCGCGATTGAAGGCCTTAATCACACGCCGGGGCAATATACCCTGAGCACCCCGAACGTGTGGGCAATCCCGACGTTTGATAAGCAGTTGAATCAGGTCTACGTTGCGACCGGTAATGGCCCACCAGACTACTGGGGCGGCGACCGCAATGCGGCAAAAGAGAAATACGGCTCCTCGGTGATCGCCATTGATGCCAGCACCGGTAAAACCAACTGGGTTTATCAGACGGTACACCATGATATCTGGGATTATGATCTGCCGTCTCAGCCGGTGATGTACCCCATGAAGAATGAGCAGGGTGAAGTGGTGCCTGCGCTGATTCAGACCAGCAAAATGGGTGAGATCTTTGTACTGGACCGCCGTACCGGTAAGCCCGTCAGTAAGGTGGAAGAGCGCCCAGTACCGACTTCACCCGCAGGTAAAGACGAGCGCCTGTCACCGACTCAGCCTTTCTCGGTGGATATGCCAACCATTGGCCTTGAAAAGCTGAATGAGCAAAAGATGTGGGGAATGACCACCTTTGATCAGCTCTACTGCCGCATTCTGTTTAAATCTGCGCTTTACTCCGGTATTTATCAGCCGAACAGCGAGAAAACCTACCTGGAATACCCGGCCACCATGGGCGGTATGAACTGGGGTGGTGTGACGATCAATGAAAAAACCGGGATGCTGTTTGTTAACGATATCCGTCTCGGTATGTTGATGGCGTTGAAGACCAAAGAGCAGGCCAAGGGTCAGGAAGCCTCACTGAATGAAGTGCCGCAGTGGGCAGGGACGATCCGTCCACAAATTGCCGGGCCTTATGTTGGTGTGCGCATGGATAACTTTGCTTCGTTCCTGCAAGTTCCTTGTCAGCACCCTCCGTTTGGTACCATGACGGCGATTAACCTGAATACCAAGCAAATTGCATGGCAGGTTCCGGCGGGCACCGTGGAAGACACCGGCCCACTGGGCGTCAAAACCCACCTGCCAATTCCGGTCGGCATGCCAACGCTGGGCGGACCCACTGCAACGCAGTCCGGCCTGCTGTTCTTCGCGGGCACCCAGGACAACTACCTGCGTGCTATCGATCAGAACACCGGTAAAACCGTGTGGAAAGCGCGTCTGCCGCAGGGCGCAACGGCAACTCCACTGATCTACCGTTCACCGGCCACTGGTAAAGAGTATGTGGTGATCTCCGCAGGCGGAGCGGCTCACTCGCCGGATGTGGGTGATTCCCTTATCGCCTACGCATTACCGTAACCTTCTGATATAAAAAGGCCCCTTGGATTCTCCAGGGGGCCTTTTTTACGTTAAGGCAGAGTGCAAAGCAGGGCTTTAATCAGAACGGTCCCCACTTAATCGCCACACCGATAACCAGCATGATGACGCAGATAACAAACCAGACCGCGATCAACGGAGCAATAAAGCGCAGCCACTTTCCATAGGAAACACCTGCGGTCGCCAGCACTGCCATTAACACGCCTGATGTTGGGCTGATGCAGTTAACGATACCTTCCCCCAGTAACACCGTTTGTACCATGACCTGTCGTGTCAGACCGAGGTTGTCACCCAGTGGGGAGAAAATCGGTACCAACAGGGCTGATTCGCCAGAGCCGGATGAAATGCCGAAGTGCATCAGTGCCGCGCTAATAAACATACCTATCGCCGCCAGCGTAGGGGGAACCGGAGCCAGCAGTTCCGACAAGAAACCTACAATCGGATCGAGGATATGTCCCTGTTGCAGCACCACGGAAATCGCACTTGCCATTCCCACAATGAAGCCACCTTTAACCAGCCCGGAGCAGCCGTGCAGGAAGGTGTTGGCAATTTGCGAGCCTGACATACGCCCGAGTAAACCGACCACAATCGCCAGCACGACAAACATGGCTGACATCTCATTGGTGCCCCATTGTGCCCGCACTGCACCGGTAATAAAGATGGCCAGTGCCAGCACACAGGTCAGTAGAATGACTTTATGACGCGGTGTCACGACCGCCAACTGCGGATCGGAAGCTTCCAGCTTAGGTCGTAAATTGCCCTCACGGCGACTACGACGAAAAGCCCAAATCATGTAAATCACGGCCGTCAGGATAAACAGCAGGAAGGTTAACCCACGCAGCAACATGCCAGAAAACAGCGGCAGTTGCGCCAGGTGTTGCGTCAGGCCGGTGGTGGTGGGGCCAAGCACCGCCACGTTGAAACCAGCGGCACAGCTGAGATAAACCAGTGAAGCACCCAACATCGGCGACAGCCCGAGCGAGCGCGCTACCAGCAACCCAATCGGTACAAATGCCACTACAGCATTGACCACGGCACCGGTGGTCCCCAGCAGGGCAAAGATCGCAGCGAAGATAATAATGATGCGCGTATCGCTGAGATGGGTACTGCGCGCCAGGGCATTTAAAGCCGTTGCGATAGCGCCAGTGGATTCCACCACGGCCAGCACGCCGCCAGTAAACAGGATCAGGAAAATGATTGGGGCTGACTTCTCCATCCCTGAAACAATCGCCATAAAGATATCCTGCGGGTAGACACCGGCCTGGGGTACATCGTGCAGGCTGCCTTTGACCGCAAAACGAATACCTTCCCGCGCAACGTAATCAAATGCGCCAGCGGGAATAATCCAGGTCGCGATGGCCGCGATGATCAACATGGCAAACAGCAGCAGATAGGGGCTTTGACCTACGGCTTTGGTCGTTGGAGCGGCAGGGTGATTTATTGCTGACACATATCCTCCCCACTTTCTCCCAGAATGATCCCTGCGAGCAGCGCGGCACGCGGCACAACATCGTCCAGGTAGATATGCTCATTACGCGCGTGGATCCCGACGCCGCTTGCGCCCAGGCCATCCAGCGTGGCGATACCCAAGGCGGCGGTGAAGTTACCATCACTGCCACCGCCAACGCTTTTGCCCTCAATGTTGAAGCCTAGAGTGTTAGCGACTTGCTGGGCGCGTTCAAGCAACAGACGTGATGCCGCCGTTTGTTCCATTGGCGGTCGGGTCTGCCCTCCGCTTAATGTCAGGCTGATGCCAGGCATCACCGGTTGAATAGCCGTGATGATTTCATGCAAACGCTGTGCTTCAGCGGCACTGGTGGTACGCGTATCAATGCCTAGTTCTGCGCGATCAGCAACGACGTTGGTGCGGCTGCCGCCATTGGCGATACCGACGTTCACCGTGGTACCGCGCGCGGGATCGTTCAGGCCATGTAAGAACAGCACCTGATGTGCCATCTCCTGCACAGCACTGATCCCCTCTTCGGGATTGTTGCCCGCGTGAGCGGCCAAACCCACAATCGCCAGCTGATACTGGCCCGAGCCTTTACGGGCGACTTTCAGGTTGCCACTGCCGACTTCGGCCGGTTCGACCACCAGCACATATTCAGACCCCTCGGCCTGACGGGAAATCCACTGATGTGAGCTGGGGCTGCCAATTTCTTCATCGCTGTTACACAAGAAGACGATGCGATTGTCGCCCAATAGTTGCAGCTGTTGCAGCGCGCGCACTGCCCAAATAGCCTGAACCAGACCGGCTTTCATATCCAGTACGCCCGGACCGTAGAGTTTGCCGTCCTCTTCCCGCATCACCAGATCGCCATGATCCCACACGGTATCAAAGTGACCGAGCAGCGTGATTTGTGGGCCACTGTTCCCGAGGGTGAACTTCAGATGGTCCCCCTGAACCGGCTGGGGGTCCACCACTGCGCTAAGGCCAAGACGTTGCTGGAAAATCTCCTGCAAGACCTGACCACAGCGATCAACGGCGGCTTTATCGCCAGAAGGCGATTCAGCACTGACCAGACGGCGAATGTCGGCGAAAATTTCATCGCGATGGTGTTGTAAATAATCAGTAATATTTTTCATTTTATAATGTTCCTGCCTTTGTCCAGCAGCCAGTATGCGCAGAATTTAACTGCTGAAACAGAGGGGCAGAATGGTAGTATTGTTGCTCTCAGGGCAACAGATAGGCAAAAAGTATGACGTTGGGCAACTATCCGGAAAAATCGATAAGTTATTTATATGAAGTCGGTGAGCAGGGTGGAATTCGTCGCGCTGCGGATATGCTAGGCGTTAACCCTTCGGTGATTAGCCGCCAACTCTCTGCGCTGGAACGCATGTTGCAGCTACCGCTACTGGAGCGGCGTGGTAGGAATGTTGTGTTAACCGAAGCCGGTAAATTACTGGCCGAAGATTATGCCCAAACCAGCCAGCGCCGACGCCTGCTGGAAGGGCAACTGCGCGATTTACGCCATATGCGCGGCGGTAGCGTCAGCCTGCGTATAGGGCAGGGCATGGTCGAGGAGGTGGTAGGGCAAGTTTTACGCACCTTTTCTCAGGCTTATCCGGCGGTGTTCCTGGATATCTCTTCGGGTGACATGCAGACCACGGTGGATCTGATTGCGCGTGGCGATGTTGATATGGCCGTTGGCTTCGGCACCACCGGGCCTGCCGGGCTTAAAAGCCAGAGCTACCCGCGTGGTCCGATTTGCGCGATAGTGACACCCGATCACCCCATTGCGGCTCTGGATAAAGTCAGTGTGGCTGAACTCGCCAACCACCGGCTGATCGGCATGAGCGACAATTTTGGTTTGCAGCGTTATATCTACGCCATTTTCAACAGTGAAGATATTTTGTTCAACCCGGCCTACAGCTGTAATTTATTTTCCAGCGCTATCGCGCTGAGCCAGGCGGGACTTGGCGTCGCATTCATGACGGCGCAGGCCGTGAAACCTTCGCTATTACAGGGGGAGCTAGTTGCGGTGCCTATAGACAACCGGATTGCGCGTGAAAGTCAGTGCCATCTGCTGCGCAGCGCTGACCATCGCTTTACCCCTGCCGCCAGTTATTTGTGGCAGTTGCTGTGCCATTTTTACAATGACAGCCGTTGAAGCCTGGTGAAAGACCCACCCTGCAAGGTGGGCCAACAAAGGGACGCCGTTAGCGCTTCCTGACAACTCACTGCTTTTTATGGCGGCTGCAATAATCAGAACAGCGCAATCTGGACATCAAGACCGGCCGTACGTCCTTGATTCACCTGCGCATACGCGCTGCCCGCCTGCACGAAGCCGTAGGTGCGATACCGGCGGTCAAACACGTTATCCAGATAAGCAGATACCGTCACGCGATCCGTTGCTTGCCAGCCGAGTCGAAGATCGGTAGTGCTATAGCTGCCCTGACGTAGGGTGTTATCGCCATCAAAGTACTGTGGCCCTGTCAGGTTTATCGCTGCACGCGGCATCAGTGCTCCCCAGGCAGTATTAATGGTCCCGGTCACACTGGTACTTCCGGCAAAGCGTGGCACGAACGGCACGCGTTGACCTGCATAGTTCTCGCTGCCACCGGCAAAGGTAGAGTGGACATAGTTACCGTCAATCGCCCAGCGCCAGCCCGGCGCGAACTGCCAACTGGCACTGGCTTCAGCACCGGTTGCGTCGGCTTTACCGGCATTCGATAAAGTCTGATAACCCACCGGACCAGAATAGAGCTGAAGATTGCGGGTATGGGTATAGAACAGCGCTCCTGCCAACGTGATATCACGGCTCTCATAGCGACTTCCCAGTTCATAGTTCAGGGATTTCTCTGCGGCATACGCCTGTGCGGCAGTGAAAGCTGTTGGGGTGTAACTGAATCCGGCAGGTTTGTAGCCCTGCGCAATTCGCCCATACAGACGCCATGCCTCATTCAACTGATAGCCAGCCGAGACCTGGCCCAGGAGCTGGTTATCACTCTCTTGATTGCGGTCGCCCCATGGGATACCGCCTGAAGTACCGCTGTACCCTGTCTTAGCGCGATCGTGTGAGACACGCAGCCCGCCACCCAGATCGAATGCATCTGTGATATGCCAGGTGAGATCGCTATAGGCTGCCAGGGTTTCTGACGACGTAGCGGCAACGGTGCTCAGATAAGGCGTGCTCGCAAGCCGGTAGGCAGAGTCCAGTGATTCATGTATCGCTTCACGATAAAGTCCAAATACGGCATCCAGGCTGCTGTTGCCCCGAGTTGCCGCGCGGATCTCCTGGACGTTTTGATTCCAGCGCTCCGGGATGCTGGCAGTGAGATAAGAGTAAGGGAACTCGCGCTGATACTGCTGTTGCTGCCAGGCCCCTACCACGCTAAAAATCCAGTTATCGGTGGTGAGTTTACCGCTCAGGGACTGGCTATGGGTGCAGCGGCGCAGATAGGGATCGCTACCCCCAGCCAGCACATCCAGGGTACGGCTTTTCACCTGGTTGTAAGGCACGTAGGTGTCCTGCGTGGCATGAGTACACTCTTCGGTCAGTGACGCATTAAGTTCCCAGGGTTGATTATCGGGTGCCAGACGCAGTTTCACGTTGCCGGCATTCATCCGGGAACCGCCGAGGTGATCGCTCCCGGTCGCAGGGTTGGTCATACTGCCCTGATCAACCTGACGTAACAGGGTTGCACTGCCGTACAGTAACCCATCCTGAATCGGGCCGCTGACATTGAGTTTACTGTGGTAGCCGTCACGGCTCGCATAGCCGCCTTCAATGTAGCCGCGTGCTGTGCTGTCAGGTTGATGCGTCACGATATTGATGACGCCCCCCTGCGCGCTACGGCCATAAAGCGTTCCTTGTGGGCCGCGTAACATCTCTACGCTGGACACGTCCAGCAGCGGAGCCATCGCGTAAGTGGAGAGCTGTGGTACGCCATCAACATAAACACTGACGGCCGGATTGTAATAGTCCGAAGCAGAAGAGATCCCGCGTAGCGAAATCGTCTGGAAAATCAGGCTACCACTGTTGCCGGTTTGCAGTCCGGGCAACACACGGCTGAGTTGGTCAGTGCGACTGACGTTGGCCTCAGCCAGCGTGCTTTCATCCACGGTCACCAGCGCTACGTTGCGCGAGGAGGCAGCCTTCGCAGTTTGTTTACTGGCACTGACCACCAGCGTGTCATCGTTAGCGTTCTCGGCACTGGCAGAACAGGAGACAGCTAAGGCACTGAGGATGGCAAAAGTGAGAGGTTTGAACTGCATGCTGGGTTCCCTGTAATCAAAACGAGTCAGCGCAGATTACGAGCCAGTGCGCAAAAAGAGGTTGCACAGCACGGTACAAAATTGCACGATAAAGTTAAATAAAAATCATTATCATTAGCGTGGTTTGAAGAGTGGCGCAGGCACATCAACAGGTTCTTCAGCATCCCGGTATTACGTGTGTCCAGCTTGATCGTATCTCGCTGATCGCCGTTCAGACTACGCTGCAGCAGGATGTGGTGTTAGAGGGTGAAAATCAGTCACACCTGTCACTGGTGCTTATCGCCCAGGGGGCAGGGCATTTTTGCCTGGAAAACCAGCGCATACGTCACTTTGAAGCTGACATGATGCTGCTCTCCTGTTCCCGCTTTCCCTGTCGTGGTACCGACTTTTTTCCTCGTCATTATCTGTATGACATGGTGATAATTAACTTTCCCGTCAATATGTTACCGGTGCTGGAATCCGCCGGGATAGATACCGGCTGTCGTGGCGGCCAGGTCTTTTCAGCCCAGGCCGGAGAAGCGTTACAGGCGCTGCAAAGCGCGATCGTACAGGCTATGCGTGACACCAGCGCCCTGGGGCGATTGCACCTTGAGAGCCTGTTACTTTCAGCGCTTTGTAGCAGTGTTCGCACCGTGCAACAGCAACTGGAGCTGGCCCAGCGCCAGACCCCCATGTTTACCCGAGACCGCCAGCGCCTGATCCTGGCACGGGACTATATCCGACAACATGCGACACAGCCGTTGGAACTGGAGGAGGTGGCGCGCCAGGCGGGCATCAATCAACAAACGCTGAAACGCGGATTTCGTACCCTGTTTGCCATCACACCCTGGCAATACGTGATGCAGTGTCGGCTGGAAGCGGCAGAAAGGATGATAAGCCAGGGAGCACTGTCACTGGATGAGATCGCCAGCCAGTGTGGCTTCTCCCATGCAAGCCACCTCAGTCGCCTGTTTCAGCGCCAGTATGGTCAAACACCGGGCCGCTATCGCCGTCAATACGGGACGTTATAAGCTGCCTGTCACCCTGTGAAAATCTGCCGATTTGCCCCTTCCCTGGCGTGGGAAAAAGAGATTGCCTCGCAAATAAAACTGATTATCATTTTCATGTGTAAATTTTCTGCCGCCTGAGAGTGTGATGCGTTGACCCAGTCGATTGCACTTTTTGACGGTGAATCTTCAGTGACCCGGTTCAAGGGAGCATGAAAATGTCGAAGGATGTGATCGATACCAGCCAGTGGCCGCTGGTGCACTACGTGATGCCAGACCAGGTAAATGCTGAGGAGGCAACGGCGCATATTCAGGCGCTGCAGCAGGTTCTGGATCGCCGTGAGCCCTTTGTGCTGATTTTTTCTGGCGTTGAGCTGCCGCAGAATTCTGCCGAGTTCTTTCGTCAGTACAAAGCCTGGGGAAAAGCGACGCGGCATGCGCAGGCGCTCTACTGTTGTGGGGCGGTGAGGGTGGAGCCAGATGCAGCGAAGCGACAATCTTTATGGCGTAAAGCGCTGCGCTATCTTACCAGCCGTGCCATTCCCTATCCTTACCAGGTGGTGGCAACGTCAGAAGAAGCTGAACAGCAGGCGAAACAGTGGCTGAGAGGGAAGGTATGAGCCAACCTGCTGCTCCCAAAGGAAGCTGGAAAGATCTGCGGTCATTGATACGTGGCGAAGAACCCCACTTACTGATGGCATTTGGCCTTACCGTGCTGGCAGCGATCAGTGAACTCATCCCTTATGGGATCCTGTGGCTGTCTGTCCAAACTCACGATCCCGCAGAGGCGTTAGTGCCGCTGGCGGGCCTGTTATTTCTGGCATTACTGGTGAAATATGCGCTGTTAACGGGCGGCGGCTACTTTAGCCATCTGGTGGCGTTTCGCGTGTTGTATCAGACCCGCATACGGCTTGCCCATGCGTTAAGCCGCCTGCCGCTGCTGACGCTCAACCGTTACAGCAGCGCTGAACTGCGTAACACCTTGCTCAACGACGTGGAGAGGATGGAGAATTTCATTGCTCACCACAGTGTCGATATCGTGTCTGCGCTGCTCAGCCCTTTGGTGGCCGCACTGTTTCTGTTCTGGCTGGACTGGCAATTGGCACTGGCGGCGTTGATCACGATCCCACTGGCGATCATCGCGCAAAAAGTGGCTACTCGGGGGATGCAGGCGCGTATTGCTGCCTATCAGCAAGCCTCTGCTGAACTGGATAGTGCCACCATTGAGTATGTGCGCGGTGTCCCGGTGATGAAGGCTTTCCAGCAATCCGCGCAGGCTTTCCATTTATTGCATCAAAGACTTAACGCCTATCAGACCTTGGTGGCGTCATTTACGCGTCGTGCGGTGCCAGGGTGGTCGGTCTTTGTGGTTTTACTCAACGCTAACCTGTTTATCTTGCTGCCTTTGGGTCTCTGGCGCGTGCAGCAGGGGAACCTGACCCTGGTGCAGCTGATTCTGGCGATTGTGCTCGGTAGCGGCCTGCTAAAGCCGCTGCTTCGGGTCACCTTTCTCAGCAGTATGCTGGGGGAAATGTTCAGCGGCGTGGGGCGAATTACCGCGCTGTTGCATAATCAAGTCCCCTCGGGAGCGGCGCAGCCCGGCAGTGGGTTGCTGGAAATGAAGGATGTCAGCTTTAACTTTGGTGAACGTTCCGTGATTAATAAAGTGTCACTGACGTTTGCGCCGGGAAATTTCTATGCGCTGATCGGCCCTTCGGGCGCAGGAAAATCAACGATTGCCTGGCTGCTTTCCGGCTTACTCCCGGCAAGTCACGGGAGTCTGACGCTGGGCGGTGTACCCATAGCGGACCTCAGTGATGAAACCCGTGCCCGGCACATTGCCGTAGTGAGTCAGGACGTTTTTCTGCTACAGGGCACGCTCGCCGATAACCTACGTCTCGGCGCTGAAGATGCAACCGATGAAGCATTATGGCAGGCATTACGGCTCGCACAGGCAGAAGCCTGGGTCCGCACGTTACCGCAAGGGCTGGAATCTCCGGTGGGTGAGCGGGGTGTGACGTTGTCAGGCGGTGAGCGACAGCGCATTGCCATAGCACGCGCTTTGCTGGTTAATCCGACCATATTAATTCTCGATGAGGCAACAGCCTTTGCCGATGCGGTAACCGAGCGCCGTTTTTACCAGACGTTACGATCCGAGCGGCCTGACACCACGGTATTAACCATCGCGCACCGCCTGTATGCGGTGCAACAGGCAGAACTGATCCTGCTGGAGAACGGACAGGTTACAGCCCAGGCCCGTCATGAAGAACTGCTGGCGCACAATGCGACTTATCAGGCGCTGTGGCACAGTCAGTTTACCCTTGCGCAGTGGCATATTCGTGAGCAGGAGACTTCCCATGTCGCTGGTTAAACAGCTGTTTAAACACCCCTCATCGGGCCGTCGGCAAGTGCTGCGCGGCATCGTTTTTCGCATCATCGCGCAGGTGGGGAATGTACTGCCGTTTTTCATTGCCTGGTGGGCGATTAAACGCGTGATTGCTCAGCAAACCGATGCGTTGTTCTGGTGGCAGTTGCCGGCAAGTTTAAGTGCCTGTCTGGTCATGCAGTTACTGTTCTCTCATTTTGGTCAGTTGAACTGTTTTCTTGGCAGTTATCAGTTGCTTCATGGTGTGCGGGAAGCCAGTGCGGAACGCGTGCGGCATTTGCCGCTGGGGTATTTTCAACAGCAGCGGCTGGGTGAAACCAGTACGCTTTTAACCGATGCCATGCGCCGCGTAGAGGAGATCTTCTCGCACCTGCTGCCAGAAGTGATCACCGGCCTCGCCACGGCAGTGCTTTTTTTACTGGCGCTGGCCTGGGTGGATTATCGCCTGACGCTGGCCCTGATCGTGCCTATTCCGCTGGGGCTGTTGGTGATGTTATGGCTCGGCCCCAAACTGTTGGCGGGCACTGCGCAACAGGGCCAGCGTTTTGCCACAGCCTCGGGGTTATTGCTGGAGTTTGTCAGTGGCATCAGAACGTTACGGCTGTTTAACCGCTCGCGGAGTCTGTTGGATCAGTTGGATACTCAGTTCAGAGCCATTCACCGTGCCAGTATGGGCATTGAAGCCTTGGGTGGAGCAGGTGTGCTGGCGTTCAGGCTGCTTACCGAGTGTGGTGTCGTGGTGCTTTTTTTACTGGCGTCACACTTCTTCCAACTGGGTAGCCTGAGTTTCATCACGTGGCTGCTGTTTGTGCTGGTAGCATTTAAAGTGCTCGATCCGCTGCTGGAGATCGCCACCTACTTCACTCTGCTTCGTGTCATGCGTCAGTCCGCAAAAAAAATTACCGCGCTGCTGGAAAGGCCGTGCATGCCCGAGTTGGCCAGCACCGAACCGCCGTCGCGTAATGACATTGATTTTCGCCATGTCAGCTTTGCTTATGATGACCAGCCCGTGTTGAAAGATATCAGTTTTCACGCACCGCAAGGCAGCGTGACCGCGCTGGTGGGGCGCTCAGGCAGTGGCAAAAGCACACTGTTACATCTGCTGGGCGGATTCTGGCAGCCGCAACAAGGCACCATTACGCTAGGCAGTGCCCCGGTGGACCAACTGGGGAGTCAGCTACTCTATTCCCGGCTGGGGTTTGTATTTCAGGACGTGCAGCTGTTTGACGGCAGCGTGCTGGAGAATGTGCGCATAGGCAAGCCTGGGGCAAGTGATGAGGCAGTGATGGATGCCTGCCGCGCTGCAAACTGCGAAGCCTTTATCCAGCAGCTACCTCAGGGTTATCACACCTCGCTGGGTGAGGCCGCACAGCGACTGAGCGGTGGCGAAAAGCAGCGCCTTTCTATTGCCAGGGCGATGTTAAAAGATGCGCCGGTTTTGCTGTTGGATGAAGCCACTGCGCTGCTCGATCCCTTGTCTCAATCCCAGGTACAGCATGCGCTAACCCGGCTAGCACGCAATAAAACGGTGATTATGGTGGCGCATCGACTGCGCACCGTAGAGTTTGCCGAACAAATCCTGGTGATGGACAACGGCTGTATTGTCCAGCGTGGTTCCCATGCCGCACTGATGGCCGAGCCTGGGTTATACCGGGAGCTGTGGCAGGCTCAGGAGGGAGTGTTGTTGCACAGTGACTAAACGACATCGCGGGGAGGTGGGGATTCCCACCCCGCAGGGTGGGAACGGACTTACCAGCAGACGAAACCACCGTCCACCAGCAGATCGACACCGGTGCAGTAGGATGCGGCATCGCTGGCGAGGAAGATCGCTGGGCCGGCCATCTCTTGTACTTTAGCCATACGCTGCATCGGGGTCTGGCTTTCGAACTCTTTGGTCTGATGAACCATTTCCGGACGGGTATTCATCGGGGTCGCGGTATAGCCTGGGCTAATGCTGTTGACGCGAATGTTTTTGTCGGTCCATTCCATTGCCAGACTTTTTGACAGATGGATCACACCCGCTTTAGAGCAGTTATAGTGGGCCTGCTCAAGACCACGGTTCACAATGACACCGGACATGGAAGCGATGTTGATGATCGAACCGCCACCGCTCTCCAGCATCAGTTCGGCTTCCGCCTTACAGGAGTTCCATACGCCAGTGAGGTTGATATCAATCACACGTTGCCACTGCTCTGACTCCATCTCCAGCGCCGGATTCGCGTTAGCAATGCCCGCTGCGTTGAGTGCTACGTCCAGACGACCAAAGCGGGTTTTGACCTCCGCGATGGCACGGCGCAGATCGTCGAGCTGACGCACATCACCGGCCACGGCAAAGGCTTCACCGCCCAGCGATTGAATATGTGTCACGGTTTCGCTCAGTCCACCGTCCTCACGCAGATCAAAACAGGCGACTTTCGCGCCAGCGCTGGCAAACGCACAGGCGATAGTCTGGCCGATACCGCTACCGGCGCCAGTGACGAAAGCGACGCGGCCTTGCAGACTAAACAGCTGTTGGGCGAACTCTTTGTTGACCATGTGAAACCTCGATAAAAAGTAGAATCTTGGGGCGCGGGCGGGCGTTATCACCGCCCGCGCCATCAGGAAAGACAATAAGCGCGACGTGCGGCTTAAGACATGATTAAGCCGCCATCCACATTGATGGTTTGCCCGGTGATATAGGCAGCATCGTCGGAGGCGAGGAACAGCACCAGCCCGGCGACATCTTTTGGCTTACCGGCACGTTTCAGCGGGATGTTCTGCACCCACTCTTCAATCAGCTCACCTTTCTGGTAGGTCTTCTCCGGCGTGCTGAGAATCTCACCCCAGACGCGGTCGTTGTAATCCCACATCTCGGTTTCAATGATGCCAGGGCAGAAGGCATTCACGGTGATGCTGTGTTTTGCCAGCTCCAGCGCCAGGCTTTGCGTAATACCAATCACCCCCATTTTGCTGGCGGCGTAGTGCGGGGTATAAATAAAGCCGACGCGTCCCTGTCCTGAAGAGGTGTTTATCAGGCGACCTGACTGCTGTTTCACCATGTATTTCGCCGCTTCGCGGCAGCACAACCACACGCCAGTGGTGTTCACCTGCAATACATCATCAAATTCTTTGCGTGTCATTTTGTCGAAGTGATCGATGGTGATGATGCCCGCGTTTTGAATCGACACATCCACCGAACCAAAGCTGTCATGCGCCAGCTTATACAGTGCAATCACCTGGTCTTCATTGGTCACATCGGCCTGAAACGGCACCACCTGGGTCTGATATTGCTGCCTCAGGCGCTCAGCGGTGTGGTTGATCTCCGCCGAATAGTCAGAAATCACCAGATTCGCGCCCGCAGCAGCAAAACGCTGTGCAATTCCTTCACCGATGCCACGCGCTGCGCCGGTAATGACCACTGTCTGATTTGCAAATGAATGACTCATAGCTCTGCCTTTAAATGTCGTGAGTTCAGAATTTGTGTACGGTACGTTCAACGGCGCGCTGCCATTCACGCCAGCGTTTTTGCAGGCGCGCATGGCGAGCCATATCCGGCTGGAAGCTGGCGTGCACGTAAAGAAGCTGTTTCAGTGCGTCGGTTGAGAGATGGTCATGGGCTTTGCGGGCTAATAACGCCGCGCCCACCGCGGAGAGCTCCGCCAGATCGCTACGCATTACGGGGCAACCCAGCAGGTCCGCCTGATACTGCATGAGCCAGTCGTTGCGGGTTGGGCCGCCATCGACCATTAGCGCGTTAAGGCTGAAATCTTTATGCTGGCGCATCGCGGCAATCACATCGGCAATCTGATAGGTGATGGATTCCAGGGCAGCACGAATTAAATGGGCGCGTTTCACGCCACGGCTCAGGCCACAAATCACGCCACGGGCGCTGTCATCCCAACGCGGCGCACCTAATCCGGTCAACGCCGGCACGAAATAGACGCCCAGCGTCGATTCAACTGAGGCGGGTAAGTCGCTTAATGCCTGATTCAACTCAGCTTCGGGTAATTCGCTTAAGCCGGTGCTGTCGGCCATCCAGGCAACGGCATCACCGGTATGTGAGATATTGCCTTCCAGGCCATAGATGATCTGCTCACCGTCATGCCAGGCGATGGTAGTGGCAAGGGCATGAATATCGGCCTGCGCGGAAGCTACCGGGGCCATCACGGACGAGCCCGTGCCATAGGTGGCTTTGACGCATCCGGCTTCACCCAGTGCATGCCCAAATAGCGCGGCATGGGAGTCGCCAATCATTGCCATGATCGGAATACCGTCAGGAATTTGCGCCAGGCCTTGTGTTACCCCGAACTTCCCACAGGAAGGGCGGACTTCAGGCAGTGCAGCCCGTGGGATCTGGAAAATGTCCAGCATGGTGTTGTCCCACTCGCCGCTGTGCAAATTAAACAGCTGAGTGCGGGAAGCGTTGGAGTAGTCGCAGCAGAATGCCGTGCCGCCGGTCAGGTTCCAGAGTAGCCAGCTATCAATGGTGCCAAGGCAGATCTCACCTTGTGCGGCCAGTTCAAAGCCATTCGGTACAGACTCCAACAGCCAGCGCATTTTGGCACCAGAGAACAGCGGTGCAATCGGTAGCCCGGTAACGGCTTTGATTTTGGCTTCTTGCTGGTCGCGACGTAACTGATCGCAAAACTCAGCGGTTCGGGAACACTGCCAGCTGATGGCCGCACCCAGCGGTTGCCCGCTGCTGCGATACCAGCCAATGGCCGTCTCACGTTGATTACTGATGGCTAACGCAGCCACGCGTTCAGCGCCTACCGCCTCAATGGCCTGGGCTAAAACCTGAACAGAAGCATTAATCAGCAGGCTACCAGACTGTTCAACCCAGCCTTCACGCGGTGTCTGAATAGACAGCGGCTGGGAGAATTTCGCCACCACATTTCCCGCAGCATCAAGCGCAATCGCTTTGGCGTTAGTGGTGCCTTCATCCAGCGCAATGATGATGTTTTTCTCTGCCGACATGCTGTTCTCCCGGTGACTGCGGCGAAGTACAGGCAAGATGAATACGGCCTGAGGCTCAGCGTATCTTGTCTGTGACAATGACACCGTGAGCGCGATAGCTGATTCCGCTTTGCCTTTTGAATATATATTCAGTGTTGATTATTTATTTAAATACGATACCCATAACCCGTCACGACAGCCACTGGCAAAAGTGCCAAATGTGTTGGTTATCACAGTTTGTTATCGGGCAGAGAGAGAACGGCTCGCAGAAAACAGAGCCGTTATTAATGGTAAGTCATTGATAATCAATGATAAATTGACGTTGTTTGCGACAACTGGTCAGGCGAAAGTGCTGATCAGGCTTCCAGCAGTAAGCGGGAAGTCGGGTAGTCGGTGATCAATACATCGATATAGCCACCCTGGAGTGCGCCTTTGATCGCAGCCACTTTGTGTTCTCCCCCCGCGAGGGCCACCACGGTGGCGCACTGTTTCACTTGATCTAACTCCATTCCGATCACCGGATCTTCCTCAGGCTGTAACACCGGGCGGCCAGATTGATCGTAGTAATGCAGGCAGATGTCACCGACCGCGCCCCGTTCAGCCAACACTTCCAGCTTGTCAGACTGATAATAGTTGCCGGAGGTTTTCAGTAACTGAGAAGGTTCGAGAATACCGATGCCGACAATCGCGATATCGACCTGATCAAACTGCGAAGTCACCAGAGTGACATCGTTACTGGCGCTGAGACGCGCTTTCTCTTCCATCGAGCCTTCAATGCTCTGTGCCGGCAGCAGGGCAGCAGGGCAGTTGAGCTGTTGCGCCAGCGTCTGTGTCAGGATGGTGGCCTGCACGTTGCCGTTTGGCCCGACTCCCCCCAACAGTTGGATCACGCCACGGGCTTTGAGGTTTTGCGCATGCACCTCATCAACCATGGCGCGAATGGTCTCACTCCATGAGGAGACGCCAATCAGATCGCTGGGACGCAGGCGCGTTTCCAGATAATGGGCTGCCGCAGATCCAATCGCGCGTTTGATGTTTTGCTCGCTTGCGCCATCCTCTACATCCACCACAATCGCCTGGCGAATGCCATAACGCGCCTCAATGCCTTTTTCGATGTTGAGAAAAATGTTTGAGGGCTGGACCACGCTGATCTTCACCAACCCCTCTTTCTGGCAGCGGGTGATGGCCCGTGAAACAAACGATTGTGACAACGACAGCATCTGTGCAATTTCAGACTGCTTAATCCCATCCAGATAGTAAAGAGTGGCAATCTTCACCAGAAGACGCTGTTCATCCTGCTTTGCCATGCGGTTCCTCAACTCATTATCGGGGCGCTCAGTATGTGCTGCCCGTTATCATACGCGAAAAATTGTCCCGCATTCCTGTGATGCAACTCTAACTTCTGTAGTTGGCTAATTTCAGTACTGGACAATCCCTGAGAGGTGATCGTACTATTTTGAATATAAAATCACACATGAATATTTATTCAGGGTGATAGTAGCCCAGCCGTTGTTAGTGAACAGGTGCCTGGACGACCCGCTTTACCAGGCACCTTTTTTTAACCAGCTGGAATAAATATTCAACTCGGAATAATCATTCGGAGGCATACGATGAACCCGTTCTCACTTTCCGTTGCGGAGCTGGAGAAGAAGGCACGCGCAGTGCGCCGCCATATAGTGACCCTGAACGCCAACAGCCCGGCTGGTGGGCACACTGGCGCAGACCTTTCCCAGGTTGAACTGCTGACCGCGCTCTACTTCCGCATTCTTAACTGTGCGCCCGATCGTCTGGAAGACAGCGAGCGCGATATTTACATCCAGTCTAAAGGTCATGCGGTGGGCTGCTACTACTGCGTACTGGCAGAAGCTGGCTTTATTCCCCTCGACTGGTTGCCAACCTACCAACACGGTAACTCGCATCTGCCCGGACACCCGGTACGCCAAAAAACCCCCGGCGTGGAACTGAATACCGGTGCCTTGGGCCACGGTTTCCCGGTTGCCGTTGGCTTGGCGCTGGCAGCAAAACGCGACAACAGCAAGCGCCGTATTTTCCTGATTACCGGTGACGGTGAACTGGCGGAAGGCAGTAACTGGGAAGCGGCGATGGCTGCGGCGCATTACAAACTGGACAACCTGATTGTCATTAATGACAAAAATGGCCTGCAACTGGCTGGCGCGACCAAAGACATCATGGCAACCGATCCGCTGGATGAGAAATGGCGTGCGTTTGGTATGGAAGTCAGTGAGTGCAAGGGCAACGACATGGCTTCAGTCGTTGAGACGCTAGAGAACCTGCCGCAGACCGGTAAACCGCATGTAGTGATTGCACACACCACCAAAGGGGCAGGCGTGTCGTTTATCGCCGGTAAACCTGAATGGCACCACCGTGTGCCGAAAGGTGATGAGATTGAGCTGGCGTTGAGTGAGCTGAAAGATCTGGTTGAAGAGGAGATGAAAAGTGAGTAACGCAGAACATCTGGCCACCGTGATGGTGAATGCCTTTATTGATGCAGTCGATCGCGGCGTGGATGTGGTGCCGGTGGTTGCAGACTCCACTTCAACTGCCAAAATCGCGCCTTTCATGCAGAAATTCCCAGGCCGCCTGGTGAACGTCGGCATTGCTGAACAGACGCTGGTTGGTGTGGCATCGGGCCTGGCGCTGGCGGGCAAAGTCGCAGTGACCTGTAATGCCGCACCGTTCCTGATTGCCCGTGCGAATGAGCAGGTCAAAGTGGACGTCTGCTACAACAACACCAACGTCAAACTGTTTGGTCTGAATGCCGGTGCCAGCTATGGCCCGCTGGCCAGTACCCACCATGCCATTGACGACATTGGAGTGATGCGCGGTTTCGGTAACATCCAGATTTTTGCGCCGTCCTCTCCGCTGGAGTGCCGCCAGATCATTGACTATGCCCTCGCGCATGTCGGTCCGGTTTATATCCGTCTTGACGGTAAAGCGCTGCCAGAACTGCACGATGAAAGCTATCAGTTCCAGCCGGGTGCTATCGACGTATTGCGTAGCGGTGATGAGATTGCGCTGGTGGCACTGGGCTCGACCGTACACGAAGCCGTGGATGCCGCCGCTCAGCTCGCTGACCTGGGCATTGCAGCTAAAGTCATCAGCCTGCCTTCGGTACGCCCGCTGGATCGTGATGCGCTTGCGGAAGCACTGAGTGGCTTCAAAGCGGTGATCACCGTGGAAGAACATAACATCAACGGCGGTGTGGGAAGCATTGTGGCGGAAGTGCTGGCAGAAAGTGGCGCGGGTGCACGTCTGAAACGCCTGGGGATTGCCGATGGTGATTATGCGATAGCCGCAGATCGCAAAGAGATGCGAGCCTGGCACGGCATTGATGCCGCGGGTGTGGTTAAGCAGGCCCAGGCGCTGTTGGCGCGCTAACGTTTGGTGGGGGAACCGGCGATGAATATGCGACAGCACGAGATTATCCGGTTGGTGAACCAGCACGGAAAAATGAGTGTCAGTGAGCTATCACATCTTACCGGCGTCTCTTATGTCACCATTCGCAACGATCTGAATTACCTGAGCGAGCGTGGCAACCTGCGCCGGGTGCATGGTTCCGCACTGGCGCTGGAAGGCAGCCACATTAAACAGCGGGTACGCGAAAACTTTTCCGCTAAAGAGGGCATCGCGGCCAGCGCCGCAGGCTTTATCGAGGACGGCGACAGCATTTATCTCGATGGTTGCAGTATCAACTACCTGTTGCTCAAACATCTGACGGAAAAGCGTCAGTTGACCATAGTGACGGCCAGCCAGGATCTGGTGATTGGGCTAAAAGGGACGTCGCACCGGGTGATTCTGGTGGGCGGCATACTGCAAAAAGGGATGGATGATGTGGTGGGTGACCTGGCTTGCCTGTGCATCAACCATTTAACCTTTAATAAAGCGTTTATCGGTATTAAAGGCTGGGACAAAAAACGGGGCTTCAGTGAAAGCGACAGCGCCCGCTGTGCGGTGAAAAACGCGGTGCTGGCTAAAGGGGTTGCCACCTGGTTTCTTGGCGAGGCCCGACGTTTCAGTCAGGTGCATGATTTCCCGTTGGCAGCGACCAGCGTGCCCGGTGCAGTGATCACAGATAATGCGCTGTCACCCAAGTATCGTGAGCTACTGGCGGCGCAACAGATAAAGCTAAGCATTGTCCATACGCCGCACTGAGTCAGACGTTTTATTGTGCGATAACCACTTTGACACCCAACGCTTTAAAAGCGGCGATTTGGGCAGCGGTAATGCCGTCATCGGTGATCAGGGCATCAATTTTGTCCCATTCACAGGGCAGGGCAAACATGGAAACTTTGTCGATTTTGCTGGAATCGGCGACGACATAGACCTTGCTGGCGGAGTTGATCATTGCCAGCTTGAGTTTGATGTCGGTTTCACTGGGAAAACTCAGTCCGGCGCGGGGAGAAATACACGCGGTGGCGAGAAACAGCTTCTCGGCCAGGACATTTTCGAAAAATCCGGCGGCTTTTTCGCCCGACGTCGAGAGAGTAGGCGATTTAAAGGTGCCACCGGTAAGCAGAATATGCATTTCCGGTTCGCCACCCAGCTTAAGCGCAATATTCACGGCAGTGGTGATCACATGCAGGCGTTTGATGTGCGTGAGATGGTCTGCGATGGCGGTGGTTGTGGTGCCGGAATCGAAAATGACGGTATCGCCATTTTCAACATATTGCGCTGCGGTGCGGCCAATCGCGTCTTTCTGTTCGAGATGGATCTGCCGTTCCAGCAGCATTGCGACGGTGTTCTGTTTGGCCGTCATCAGGGTTGCGCCGCCGTGGTAACGCTGCACCATGCCCTGTTGCTGGAGCACGCGCAGGTCGGTACGGATGGTGGCATCGGTAACATCGAAAGCATCGGTCAGAAATTTGACCGTGACGGTGCCGTCTTCCCTGATCATCTCGAGAATTTTATCTCGGCGGAGCTGAACGTCCGCCAGTTGGTGATGTTTTGTTTTCAATCGAAAGTCACCTTGTTATCGAATGCCAGCCTGGCAGGCATGGCCACATTTCCACTGTGGCTCAGTCTACAGCGATTTTCACCTGCATATACAACACTTTCGTTCGAAAGTGAGTTGTTGCTATGTGACTGTATTTTTTAGTCTATTTTTTTACTGTAATGGTTTTTTATTGCACAATTTTTACAGCAAGGCATTGAAATTAATCGTTAATTTGATGTTGCCATGCTTTTGTTTGAAACATGATCGAGCACACAAATAAAAATAATCCAGTCGTTTATATTTTTATTCGAAAATCAAAGCAGCATTGAAGATGCACCAGGAGGGCGCAATTGTGGCCCACTTTTCCTCGACGTTGCGTATAAGAACTGTACCCAAACGCTGATGTGGAAGACGCTTCTCCCAGGGGTGAGCGACACAACACATTGACACTATAAAAACGATTATCGAGAGAACATCCCTATGAAAAAACAGTTACTGTGGCTCAGCGTGGCGTCTGCCTTCGCACTTTCTGGTGCAGCTTCTGCGGCAGAGAAAGGCACCATCATGATTATGGTCAACTCACTGGATAATCCTTACTACGCTGCGGAAGCGAAAGGCGCAAACCAAAAGGCCCAGGAGCTGGGTTACAAGACGTCAGTGCTTTCTCACGGTGAAGATGTGAAAAAGCAAAGTGAGCTGATTGATGCAGCGATCGGTAAGAAAGTTCAGGGCATCATTCTCGATAACGCCGACTCCACCGCCAGCGTGGCGGCTATCAAAAAAGCCAAAGATGCCGGTATTCCGGTGGTGCTGATCAACCGTGAGATCCCGGTTGATGATGTCGCACTGGAGCAGATCACCCACAACAACTTCCAGGCGGGCTCAGATGTGGCCAACGTCTTTGTTGAGAAGATGGGTGAAAAGGGCAGCTATGCAGAACTGACCTGTAACCTGGCAGACAACAACTGCGTTACGCGTTCGAAATCCTTCCACCAGGTGCTGGATCAATACCCTGATCTGAAAAGCGTCGCCAAACAAGATGCCAAAGGCACCTTGATTGACGGCAAGCGCATCATGGACAGCATCCTTCAGGCTCATCCAGACGTAAAAGGTGTGATCTGCGGTAACGGGCCGGTTGCTCTGGGTGCCATTGCGGCGCTGAAAGCGGCGGGACGCACCGATGTGATTGTGGTCGGTATCGACGGCAGCAATGACGAGCGTGATGCCGTGCTCAAAGGCGACCTGAAAGCGACGGTGATGTTGCAGGCCCAGGCAATTGCTGCTCAGGGTGTGACTGACCTGGATAACTTCATTCAGAAAGGCACCAAACCGGCGAAACAGCGTGTGATGTTCCGCGGCATCTTGATCTCTCCTGAAAATGCCAAAGGCGTGCAGGACTTTAATTTCAAATCTTAATATTCACCAGGCTGTCGCGCCCGCTTTGCGGGCGCAGAGGAGAGAGTAATGCTGACAAGAATCGGGCTGACGCTGATTATCATCATGCTAAGCGGTTGCCGCATTGTTTCGCAGAAAGAGTTAGCCGATCTGAAAAATCCGCCAAATCCTAAAATGGCGAATATCAGCCAGACCTGGCAGAGCCAGATCGTGCCGCAGATTGGCCATGATGCTAAACCGGCAGCAGAGTTGCTAAAAGCCGTTCAGTCAGCGAAAGATTTCGATGAGGCGTGCAAAACCTATGGCTACCGCAGCCAGGATGAAAATCCATGCGCATTCAGCGTTCAGGTAAGCGGCACCATCACCAAAGTGGACACCACCTCGCGGAGTGGAAAAATAATCATTAAAGATGCGAGTGGGCAAGATATTACTGTGCAAATGGGGCCAATCATCCGGGGAACCCTGTTACGTGATGCCTATAAAGGCGCAAGCTACAACGATTTTAACGATCAGGTGATGTACGGCGATTACGGCAAAGCCATTAACCAGTTTGCTTCCACCATGATGCAAGACTTCAAGCCGAAAGAGGGTGACAACGTCACGATTACCGGTGTGTTCAGCAGTTGGGACATTCCGCAAAGTATCCCGGATGTCACACCGGCCAGCATTAAGCGTCAGTAAGGGGACTGGTTATGAGTGAGCAACAACACGCCGACTCAGAAGTGATTATTGAAACCCGTAACGTGTCGCGCATCTATCCGGGCGTAACGGCGCTGGATAACGTCAATTACCGCGTTTATCGCAACAAGGTTAACGTTCTGATTGGCGAAAACGGTGCCGGTAAGTCCACCATGATGAAGATGCTGGCAGGGGTGGAAACGCCGTCATCCGGTGAAATTTTGCTGGATGGCAAGCCCGTTACCCTGGGCTCCACCCAGCAGGCGGAAAAGCATGGCATCAGCATTATCTTTCAAGAGCTGAACCTGTTTCCCAACATGAACGTGATGGACAACATCTTCATCGGTAAAGAGTTCTTCCAGCGTGGGGTGATCAACGAGAAGTATCAGTACGAGCTGGGGAAGTCGCTGCTGGAGCGCCTCAACCTGGACGTTGATCCCTATGCGCCGCTGAATGAGCTGGGTATCGGCCATCAGCAGATGGTGGAAATTGCGCGGTCACTCTCCAAAGACACCCGCGTGCTGCTGATGGACGAACCGACCAGTGCCTTGAGCCAGTCTGAGGTGAAAGTCCTGTTCAACGTTATCGAACAGCTTAAACGCCGTGGCGTCACCATTATTTACATCTCGCATCGCTTAGAAGAGCTGATGGAGATTGGCGATCACATCACCATCTTCCGCGATGGCCGTTTCATCGGCGAACGTCCGGTACGTGATGCCAGCGTGCCGTGGATCATCGAACAGATGGTGGGGGATAAAAAGAAACACTTTGACTACCAGCCTGCACCGCAAGGGGAGCAGGTACTGGAAGTGAAGGGGCTGACGGCGCTGGCGCAAAATGGCGGCTATAAGCTGAACGACGTGAGCTTCAGCCTGCGCAAAGGTGAAGTTATCGGTATTTATGGCCTGTTGGGTGCCGGACGTACTGAGCTGTTTAAAGGCTTAATTGGACTGATGGGCTGTCAGTCTGGCTCGGTGGTGTTGAACGGTGAAGATCTGAGTAAGCGGGATTTCTCCACGCGCCTGAAAAAAGGCATCGCGCTGGTGCCAGAAGATCGTCAGGGCGAAGGCGTGGTGCAGATGATGTCGATCAAGACCAACATGACGCTGACCGACCTCAGCCTGCGCGGTTTCCGCCGCTGTTTGTCGCTGCTGAATCCGGCAAAAGAGGATGAAGGCGTAACCGATATGGTGAAAAAGCTGGCGATCAAAGTCAGTGATGCCGAGCTGCCGATTACCTCCCTGAGTGGCGGTAATCAACAAAAAGTGGTGTTGGGTAAAGCCTTGATGAGTGGCCCGGAAGTGGTGCTGCTGGATGAACCGACGCGCGGTATCGATGTGGGAGCCAAAACCGATGTGTATCACCTGGTCGGCCAGATGGCCAAACAGGGGCTGGCGGTGATGTTCTCCTCCTCTGAGCTGGATGAAGTGATGGCTCTGGCCGACAGAGTTTTGGTGATGGCTGATGGCCGTATCACCGCAGATTTAGCGCGTGCAGACGCAACCCGGGAAAAAATCATTAGTGCTTCGACACCACAAGCTTGATGTCGGCTGGAGAGAAAAATGAGCCAAAAATATCTGATTTATATGTATCTGTTAAAGGCGCGTACTTTTATTGCGCTGTTGATTGTGATTGGTTTCTTCAGCGTGATGGTGCCGAACTTTATGACGCCATCAAACCTGCTGATTATGACCCAGCACGTTGCCATTACCGGCCTGCTGGCGATCGGTATGACCTTAGTGATCCTGACCGGCGGTATTGATCTTTCCGTGGGTGCCGTTGCCGGTATTTGTGGCATGGTGGCCGGGGCGTTGCTGACCAACGGCATTCCGCTGACGGGGGGCAATGTTCTGTTCCTTAATGTTCCGGAAGTTATCGTGGTGGTCACGGTGTTTGGTTGCCTGCTGGGACTGGTCAATGGTGCGGTGATCACACGACTGGGCGTTGCGCCGTTTATTTGTACCCTGGGCATGATGTATGTCGCACGCGGTGCCGCACTGCTGTTCAACGATGGCAGCACCTACGCAAACCTGGTCGGCATGCCTGCGTTGGGGAACACCGGTTTTGCGTTCCTCGGCACCGGTTCGATTCTGGGCGTTTATCTCCCAATCTGGCTGATGGTAGGTTTCCTGCTGTTAGGTCTGTACATGACGCGTAAAACGCCGCTGGGGCGTTATATCTACGCCGTTGGTGGCAATGAGTCCGCTGCACGCCTGGCAGGTGTGCCGATCATTAAAGTGAAAGTGTTTGTTTACGCCTTCTCTGGCATCTGCGCGGCCTTAGTGGGTTTGATCATCGCGTCCCAGTTGCAAACCGCACACCCGATGACCGGTAACATGTTCGAGATGGATGCGATTGGTGCCACCGTACTGGGCGGTACTGCCCTGGCAGGTGGTCGCGGTCGCGTTTCCGGTTCGATTATCGGTGCCTTTGTTATCGTGTTCCTCGCCGATGGCATGGTGATGATGGGCGTCAGCGACTTCTGGCAGATGGTCATTAAAGGCCTGGTGATTGTTACCGCAGTGGTGGTGGATCAGTTCCAGCAACGCCTGCAAAGCAAAGTCACCCTGATGCGTCGTCACGAAAAAAAGCTGCAAGCGACGGCAGTACCTGAAACGTCGCTGCAGTAAACAGAGTTGTTAACATGAAAAGCCAGTCTGCAGATGCTGACTGGCTTTTTTATTTGGGGCCGGGGTTTTCACGCTGCCGTGCTGATACCGTGTTAACTGACAGGATTTGCCCTCGCTCACCGGTGACCATACGGCTCACCAGGGTGTTGCCATTATTCAGAATAAATAAATTTAAAATTAAAAGCTTATCTGAACAGGTCACACAGCAGCAGTGGGTTAATTCGAGTGGCGATAACCGACTTCACCGTGCGTGGTCAGATCCAGACCATCGAATTCGGCTTCCTGATCGACGCGCAGTCCACGGCAGACAAATGCGGTGATCTTAATGGCTACCCAACTGGTGAGCGCGGAAAAGAGAATACTGAAGGCGATGGAGCTGGCATTAACACCTAACTGGCCAAACAGATCGCGTCCGGCGATGTAACCTTGCCCGCCCAGCAGTGGCAGTGCGAAGAGAGGCGTCAGCAGTCCGCCGACGATGCCGCCCGTGCCGTGAATAGCGAACACATCAAAGGCGTCATCCAGTTGAAAACGCTGTTTGATTAACCGGACACAGGCCATACAGAACGGGACGGTCAAGGCACCCACACAGATGGCTCCCACCGGCCCGACATAGCCGCAGGCGGGCGTGACCCCCACCATGCCTGCCACGGAACCGGTCACAATGCCCAACAAACTGGGATGGCGTTGGAATTTCCACTCCAGCAGCATCCAGGCAAGGGCACCGCCGCAGGCACCCAACAGGGTGTTAAAGATCACCAGCATGGCGTAGCCATTGGCCTGTAGTGCACAACCGCCACAGAAACCGAGCCAGCCAATCATTAACAGACAGCCGCCGGTGAGCGTCATGGTCATGTTATGGGGCGTCAGGGCGACGGTGCCAAACTGACGGCGGCGACCAATGGCGATCGCCACCACCAGTGCCGCGACGCCAGAGTTAATATGGACCACATCACCCCCGGCAAAATCCTGCACGCTGAGTGCGGCCATCCACCCACCTCCCCATGCCATGTGGGCCAGCGGCACATAGTTGAGGATCGACCACAGGGCGATAAACACCATGGCGGCAGAGAATTTCACCCGCTCGGCAAATGAACCGGCAATCAGCGCCGGTGTAATGGCGGCAAACGTCAGCATGAAGAAGATATAAACGTACTCCGGCACGCTCCCCACCAGTGAATCGGTGGTGATATTGCGCAGCAGGGTTTTGCTGGCTCCGCCAAGATAGCTATTGACCGGGCCACCGTCGGTAAAGGCATAGCTATAACCAAACAGCGTGAACAGCACGGCAACCAGTGCCACGGTGGCAAAGACTTGCATCAGTATCGACAGCACATTTTTACTCTGCGCCATACCGCCATAGAAAAGTGCTAACCCTGGTAAGGTCATCATCAGCACCAGTACGGCGGTAACAAAAACAAAAGCGGTATCGCCGCTGCTCAACGTGGGGGCGGCGAAAACGGGAAAAGCTATCAACAGCAGGGCAGGAAGAGTGATAAGCGTAAAGCCCTTTCTTAATCTCATGGTGCACCTCGGACAGGCCAGAGAAGTACGCCCCACCTGAAGTGGGGCGCAGTGTTAACAGCAGGCAGGATTAATATTTCTGACCGGGGATCCAGTTGGTGCCCGCGAGCGGTACGCGTGCCATTGCAGCCGCTTCCACGTTGAGCGCCACCAAATCTTCGGGTTCAAGGTTATGCAGATGGGATTTTCCACAGGCACGAGCCAGCGTCTGCGCTTCCAGGGTTAAAACGCGCAGATAGTTTGCCAGGCGTTTGCCCGCCGCAACGGGATCGAGGCGTTTGCTCAGCTCTGGATCCTGGGTGGTAATTCCCGCCGGATCTTTTCCTTCCTGGAAATCGTCGTAGAAACCGGCCGCCGATCCGAGTTTCTGATACTCCTCCTGATAGCGTGGGTGGTTGTCGCCCAGGGCAATCAGTGCCGCTGTCCCGATGGCAACCGCATCAGCCCCAAGTGCAATCGCTTTTGCCACATCGGCTCCGTTGCGGATCCCGCCGGAGACAATCAGCTGGACTTCACGGTGGACGCCCAGCTCTTGCAGAGCTTCTACGGCCTGTGGGATCGCGGCCAGGGTCGGAATGCCTACGTGCTCAATAAACACATCCTGTGTCGCCGCCGTTCCCCCTTGCATACCATCTACCACCACCACATCCGCGCCAGCCTGTACCGCCAGTTTCACATCATAATAGGTCCGCGTGGCCCCTACTTTGACGTAGATGGGCACTTGCCAGTCGGTAATTTCACGCAGCTCGGCAATTTTAATCGCCAGATCGTCAGGGCCGGTCCAGTCCGGATGACGGCAGGCACTACGCTGATCGATGCCTTGTGGCAGGCAGCGCATTTTTGCCACGCGCTCGGAAATTTTCTGCCCCAGCAGCATACCGCCGCCGCCCGGCTTAGCGCCCTGACCCAGGACCACTTCAATCGCATCGGCTTTACGCAGGTCATCCGGGTTCATGCCGTAGCGGGACGGTAAATATTGGTACACCAGCTTACTTGACTGGCCGCGCTCTTCTGGGGTCATCCCTCCATCGCCGGTGGTGGTGGACGTGCCAACCGCTGAAGCACCGCGACCCAATGCTTCTTTGGCCTGCGCAGAGAGCGCGCCAAAGCTCATCCCGGCAATGGTCACTGGCGTGCTGAGCACCACCGGTTTTTTGGCAAAGCGGGTGCCTAAAACCACCTCAGTGCTGCATTTCTCACGGTAACCTTCGAGCGGATAGCGTGACATGCTGGCACCCAGGAACAGCAGATCGTCAAAATGAGGGACCTTGCGTTTTGCCCCCCAACCGCGAATGTCATAAATCCCGGTTTCGGCCGCGCGCTGAATTTCATCAATCACGCTGCGGGTGTAAGTGGCGGACTCTTTCAGGCCTGGCTTGTAGTTATCGCTCATGTTCTTCTCCCTGGAGACTCAGTACGCCGAAGCGTTATCGACTTTGAAGTTATACAGCTGACGCGCAGAACCGTAGCGGGTAAAGGCAGTCGGGGACTCATTAACACCTGCCTGTTGTAATAACTGTCCCAGCTCTTCGATATGCTCAGGACGCATCGCCTTTTCTACGCAGTCAGCGCCAAGAGAAGCCACTTTGCCTTTGACATAAATGTGCGCTTCATACAGCGAGTCACCTAGCGCTTCACCGGCATCGCCACACACCACCAGACAACCGGCTTGCGCCATAAAGGCACTCATCGCGCCAATATTGCCCTTCACCACAATGTTGATGCCCTTCATCGAGATGCCACAGCGCGCTGAGGCATTGCCTTCAATCACTAACAGGCCACCATTGCCAGTTGCGCCAGCAGACTGCGAGGCATCCCCTTTCACGCGTACGCTGCCAGACATCATATTTTCTGCCAGCCCGACACCGGCATTGCCGTGAATGGTGATGTGCGCCTTTTGATTCATACCGGCACAGTAGTAACCGGCATGGCCTTCAATGGTGATGTTTACCGCATCGTTTACGCCACAGGCGATATTGTGTTTGCCATCAGGATTGGTCACGCGCCACTCTTTCTCACTGGCGGTTTGTTCGGCATCATGCAGCGCCTGGTTCAGTTCACGCACGCCACTGGTGAGGTCGAAAGTTTTCATGCTGTTGCTCCTGTTGAATGGCTGGTGGCACGTTCCCAGACGTAGATACGGGCAGGCTCTGGTTCCCACACTTTGGCATCCTTGATGCCCGGCAACCCGGCAAGGGCGCGGTATTCGGACGCCATGGCGACATAATCATCGGTTTCTGCGATCACTGCGGGCTTGCACGCAATGGGATCGCGCACGACGGCGAAGCCGTCACGCGTGCCGATGGCGAAAGTAAAGAAGCCATCCAGATCGCGCAGGGCATTTTCCAGCGCGGCCTGCAATGAATCGCCTTGTTCCAGACGCCAGGCGAGATAGCCCGCCGCCACTTCAGAGTCATTTTCCGTTTTGAAACTGATGCCCGTGCGCTTCAATTTCTCACGCAGGCGGTTGTGGTTTGAGAGTGAACCGTTATGTACCAGGCAGAGATCCATGCCGGTAGAAAAGGGGTGGCTTCCCTGGAGCGTCACGGCACTCTCCGTCGCAAGACGGGTGTGGCCAATCGCATGGCTGCCTTTCATCTGTTGCAGGCCAAAGCGTCCCGCTACCTCGGCGGGTAACCCCACACCTTTCAGAATTTCAATGCTGTGGCCTGCGCTGAGCACATCCACTTCCGGGGCATGTTCAGATAGCCACTTCAGCGCCTGCGCTTCATCCGTAGGAAGTTTAAACACCGCCACGCTGGCATTCTGGAACCAGTTTTCGACGGCACCAAACGCCGTGCCCAACTGTTCGGCCAGTGCATTCCAGTTGTAGTCCGTGACTTCGCTGCGCAGCGTCAGTTTGATCCCGCTGTCATATTCGTCGCCGTAAACGGCAAAACCTGCGCTGTCACAACCGCGTTCGGTCATGGCAACCAGCATGGGCTCGAATAAAGCCCCCAGTTGCTGTTCCAGTTCGGGTTTTTTAAAGTACAGTCCGACAATTCCACACATAGTGATGTCCTTGAGTAGGGGATCAGAAAAATTCGATGTAGCGATTAACTTCCCAGTCGCTGACGTGGCGATGGAACTCAAACCACTCCTGACGCTTAACGCGAATAAATTCGTCGGTGATTTCAGCGCCCAGGCATTCACGCAGCAGCGTATTGGCTTCGAGGGCATCCACCGCCTCTTTCAGGTTTTGCGGCAGCAGCTCAATGCCTTCTTGCTGACACTGTTCCGCTGACAGGGCATACAGATTGCGGTTCTGCATTTTGCCTGCGGCCAGTTGGCGATCGATGCCATCCAGCCCGGCGGCAATCAGTGCGGCATGGACCAGGTAGGGGTTAGCGCCGGTATCCGGCAGGCGTAACTCCAGACGCCCATAAGGAATGCGTACCATCGCAGAGCGATTGTTCGCCCCGTAGGTGATAAACACCGGTGCCCAGGTGGCACCGCTGGCGGAACCGCCGCTCACCAGGCGTTTGTAGGAGTTGATGGTTGGTGCGGCAAAGGCACACAGCGCTTTAGCGTGATGCAAAATACCGGCGAGGAAGTGGTACGCCAGGCTGGATAAGCCCAGTCCTTGTGGATCGCTGTCATCGCCAAAGACATTACGGCCCTGGCTGTCCGCCATGGAGAGATGGAAATGCATGCCGTTACCGGGACGGTCAGCAAAGGGTTTCGGCATAAAGGAACACAGCAGGCCATTTTCATGGGCAATTTCACCCGCCGCCATGCGGACAAAGGTGAAACGGTCAGCGGAGGTCATCGCATCGCTGTAGGTATAGTTAATCTCATACTGACCGTTCGCATCTTCATGGTCGATTTGGTAGACATCAAAGCCGACCTGCTCTAACGATTCTGTCAGTTGCTCAAGGAAGCCGCGCACCCGTGATAAGCCTTTATAGTCATAACAAGGCTTAGCCAGGGTATCACTCTCATCGGCGGTGAGTAGCTCACCGTCTGGACCACGGCGCAGCAGTGAAAATTCGGGTTCCAGCCCGCTGTTCAGCGTCCAACCGCGCGCCTTCAGGCGTTCAACCTGGCGTTGTAGCACCACCCGACTGTCATAAGGGTGTGGCGCATTGTCCACGTAACCCGTACAGACGATGCGCGCGTAACCCGGTTGCCATGGCACCAGCGACAGCGTTGAGAGGTCGCCACGCGCCAGGTAGTCTGAGCCGTGCGGTTGCATCCCCATACCGGAGATGGCGAAACCGGCGAAGCCCGCGCCTTTCTCTACCACATCCATCAGACAACGTGCCGGGACCGATTTGGTTTTGGCTACACCGTGAATATCGACAAACTGCGCCAGCAGATATCTGACGTTGTTATCGCGCAAAAACTGTGCTGCTTGTTCAGGTGACATAGTGACCTCATTGAGCGCATGTGAAGGGAATCAGCGGCAATTCGCTACATTCCTGTGAGGAATATTTTTTTCCTGAGCGGAAAATGCAGGAGTTGTGCCAGAACCGTTTTCGCGTTTGAAAATAGTTTTTAAATAATTAAATTTCAGAGAGATAGGCGATGATGATTTATTAATACCTGGGAAGGTATTCGTAACACAAACGATTAAATGCCATGGAAAATGTGCAAGCTCCCCATTTTGGTGCCTGTGCAGCAAGCATGAATTTCACCTGTAAATAATCTTGATAAAAATAGTATGATAACTCTTCATATATGAATGCAGATATTCATCTGTGAATGATCGATGTTTTGATGCATTCAATTAAAATGTCGCTGGACAATAATTGATATTTGAATTAAATCTGTTTTAGCGGCGGAGAAATACGGTTTATCCCGACTGATTTGCCATTTTAAATTTATCTGTAAACAATTTAATTCATCTGTGTGGAGTTCCCATGAATGCATCTACGCGTGACTTCGTTATCACAGCAACTTGCCCTGCTACGTCGGGTATTATTGCTGCGGTTACCTCATTCTTAAGTGAAAATAATTGCTATATCAGCGAGTTATCTCAGTATGACGACGAACAGTCCGGGCTGTTCTTTCTGCGTTCGCGTTTTCGCTTCAACGATAATGTTATCGCCGATATTGAGACCGTAAAGCGTGATTTTCACGCCATAGCGGAGAAGTTACACATGGAGTGGCAGGTGTTTGATACCCGTCAACCGATGCGTGTGTTGCTCATGGTGAGTAAATTTGACCACTGCCTGACGGATCTGCTTTACCGGCGAAATAAAGGTGAATTGAATATCGATATTACCGCCATTGTGTCCAATCATCTTGACCTGCGCCCTATGGCAGAGCGTGAAGGGATCCGCTTTATATATCTGCCCGTTAACAAAGAGAACAAACTGCAACAGGAACAGGCGTTATTAAAAGTGGTCGAGGAGACGCGGACCGAATTAGTGGTGTTGGCGCGCTATATGCAAATACTCTCAGATTCACTGTGTAAACAACTCTCTGGCCGCGCGATCAATATCCATCACTCATTTTTACCCGGTTTTAAAGGTGCGATGCCTTATCACCAGGCCCATGAGCGCGGCGTGAAATTGATTGGTGCGACGGCGCATTATGTTACTTCCGATCTGGATGAAGGCCCAATTATCGAACAAGAAGTGCAGCGCGTTAGCCACGCATATCGACCTGCTGATTTGATTATTGCCGGCCGTAACACCGAAACCATCGCTCTCGCTAAGGCGGTGAAGTATCACACCGAACATCGGGTCTTCCTTGATGCGGATAAAACGGTGATTTTCCCATGAATATGACACTGACCAGCCCACAGCGGGCCGAAAACATCGATGGCAAAGCGGCGGCGCGTCGGCTGTTAGCCGAAGTGGCGGCAGAGTGTCGAGCCTTCGTCGATCAGGGCCATCATCCGACTCTGGCCGTGGTGCTGGTTGGTGACGATCCTGCCAGCCAGGTGTATGTGCGCAATAAGCTCCGTACGGCGGAAGAGGTGGGGATTCGCTCGCTGGAATACCGTTTTCCCGCAAACCTGAGTGAAAGTGAGCTGCTGGCGACGCTGGATAAACTCAATCTGGACCCGTTGGTGAACGGCATTCTGGTGCAGTTACCGCTGCCTCGCCATATCAACGAGCAGGCTATCTTACGTGCCATTGATCCGCTGAAGGATGTTGACGGTTTCCATCCGGAGAATGTCGGTGGTTTGGTACACGGTCAGGCGGTGCTGACGCCTTGTACCCCAGCGGGCTGCCTGCGACTGTTGCAGGATTACTGCGGCGACCTCAGCGGCAAACACGCCGTGGTGGTGGGGCGCTCTAATATCGTCGGTAAACCGATGGCGGCACTGCTGCTTAAGGCGCATTGCAGCGTGACCACGCTCCATTCACGTAGCCAGGACGCGGCTGCACTGGCGGCGCAGGCAGATATTCTGATTGCTGCAGTGGGGCAGCCAGAAATGATTGATGCCAGTTGGATCAAACCTGGTGCGGTGGTGATCGATGTGGGCATCAATCGCGTTACGCGGGCCAATGGCAGCAGCCGTCTGGTCGGGGATGTGGATGCCGCCAGCGTGTCTACGGTTGCCGCGGCGTTAACGCCGGTTCCTGGCGGCGTAGGGCCGATGACCATTGCCTGTCTGATGCAAAACACGCTACAGGCCACCCGGTTACAAACTGCATCCGCTGTCTTAAGTCACTGCGGTTAAGGAGCAACGATGTCTCTTACCTTACTGAAATATGGCCTCTCCCATGAATACCCGGCGGAAGTGGATATCCCGCCGCCGCGCGATCTGCGCCCTCATTATGATGTGGTGATTATTGGGGGGGGCGGACATGGCCTGGCAACCGCCTACTATCTGGCTAAATATCACGGTATTACCAATGTAGCAGTGCTGGAAAAGGGCTATTTAGCCGGCGGGAACACCGCGCGTAATACGGCAGTGATTCGCTCCAACTACCTGACATCAGAAGGGGTACGGTTTTACAGCGAATCGGTGAAGCTGTTCCAGCAACTGTCGAATGAGTTCGACTTCAACATCATGTATTCCGAGCGCGGTCAGCTGACGCTGGCACACAGTGATGCAACGGTACGTGCTTTCAGACAGCGAGCCGAAGTCAATAAACACTTTGGTGGCCGCACCGAGATGATCGATCGTCAGCAGATCCGTGAACTGGTTCCGACGCTGAATCTCGATCCGGCCCACCTGCCGGTGTTGGCGGGATTGTGGCATATCGATGGCGCGACAGCCCGCCACGATGCCGTTGCCTGGGGCTACGCGAAACAGGCGGCCAAACGTGGCGTGGAGATCCATCAGTTGACCGAAGTACAGGACATTATCGTACGCCATGGCAAAGTGGTGGGCGTGAAAACCAATCGTGGCGAAATCAGCTGTGGCTGCGCGGTGCAGGCGGTAGCCGGACACAGCTCACTGCTGGCGCAAAAAGCCGGGTTCCGTCTGCCGGTGGTGAGCTATCCCTTGCAGGCGATGGTCACACAGCCAGTCAAACCGTTCCTCGACCCACTGGTCAGCTCTTCGGCGCTGCACTGTTATGTGCAACAAACCAGTCGGGGTGAGGTGGTGTTTGGCGGCGGTTCCGATCCCTATCCGCTTTACAACACGCGCTCAACGCTGGATCTGAAAGAGTCACTGATTGCGCACGGTATTGAAATGTTTCCCTTCCTGGCACAGGCCAAGCTGATGCGGCAGTGGGCGGGTATCACGGATATGACCCCGGATTACAGCCCGATCATGGGCGAAAGCCCGGTGGAGAACTATTACCTTGATGCTGGCTGGGGCACCTGGGGCTTTAAAGCGACGCCAATATGCGGGAAAACCATGGCCGAAATGGTCGCCAGCGGCGGTAAAACGCCTGCGCTGATCGAACCGTTCCGTCTTGATCGTTTTCGTCATTTCCGCCAGGTCAACGAAATGGGCGCAACCGCAGCCAGCCACTAAGGACATTTACGATGAAGATCATGCATTGCCCGTTGAACGGGCCACGGAATATCTCTGAATTCAGCTATGGCGGCGAGTTAAAAGCCATTCCCGATGCCAGCACCTGTAGTGATGAAGCCTGGGCGGACTATGTGTTTTTCTCCGATAACAGTGCAGGCGTTGTGACCGAATGGTGGTATCACACCGCCTCAGGCTACTGGTTCCTTGCCGAACGTAACACGGTCACCGATGAGATTGTGCGCACCTTCGATGCCAGTGAACGTTTCCCCTATCCTGATTATCAGGACCCGGCGCTGCCTGCGCGGGTGAACCTATTACCAGAGGCGATTTCCCTATGAGCAAGCAACCGCAACGCCTCGCAGCGCCGATGGGGCGCTATATCGATCGTCAACAGCCGGTGAATTTCTCGTTTGAAGGGCAACAGCGGCAGGGATTCGCCGGAGATTGCATCGCCAGTGCACTGCTGGCTTACGGCCAGACAACGCTCTCACGATCGTTTAAATATCACCGTCCGCGTGGTGTGTTAACCATGGCGGGGCAAGATGCCAACACGCTGGTGCAACTGCCTGATGCCCCGAATGTTCTGGCGGATCAACAGCCGGTGGCCGAGGGGCTGCGCGTGATGGGGCAGAACTACAACGGCTCACTGGCGCAAGATCGTGACAGCCGCATGGAGCTGTTTTCCCGCTTTATGCCGGTGGGGTTCTACTATCGCGCGTTCTACAAGCCGATGGGGATGTGGAAACGCTGGGAACCGCTGATTCGGCGCAAAGCCGGTCTGGGCGTACTCAATTTGCAGGTAAAGCCCGGTTATCACGATAAGGCGTACCTGTTCTGTGATGTGATGATCGTAGGCAGTGGCCCGGCGGGTATGCAGGCGGCACTGACGGCAGCAGAAGGCGGGGCCAGAGTGGTGCTGGTGGAGCAGTCACCGCAGTTGGGTGGGGCCTTAAGCTGGGCGCGCTTTGCCGCAGATGCCCAACCGGCTGAACGCGAATTACACCGCTTGCACCAGGCGGTAAGCGAACATCCGGGCATTACCCTGTTGCTAAACGCTACCTGCAACGGCTGGTTCCAGGATAACTGGCTGCCTGTTATTCAGGGAACGCGAATGTTTAAAGTGCGCGCGCAGGCCTGTATTGTCGCGGCAGGCAGCTATGATCAACCGGTAGTCTTCCGCTATAACGACCTGCCCGGTGTGATGCTGACCAGCGCCGCGCAGCGCCTGATGCACTGGTATGCCGTGAAACCCGGCCAGCGTGCGGTGATACTGACCGGCAATGATGATGGGTATCTGGCGGCGCTGACGCTGCATGAGCAGGGAGTGGAAGTCGCCGGCATTGTCGATATGCGTGCCCACGCCACAGATCCCACCCTGGTGCAGCGACTGGCACAGTTGGGGATTGATATTCATACCCATGCCACGGTGTTTGAGGCTTTACCCGCCCGACAAACCGGCCATTTACACGCCGTGGAGGTGCGTAAAATCAGCGGGCAAGGCACGGTGGTGGCGCAAGGCGAAAAGATCAACTGCGATCTCCTGTGTATGTCCGGGGGCTACATGCCAGCCTGGCAGTTGCCGTGTCAGGCCGGTGCCAAACTGCACTATGCTGACGACAGCGCGCGTTTCACCCTTTCGAACCTGCCTCATGGTTTATATACCGCCGGTTCGATCAATGGCTGGCAGCAACTGGAGGATGTCCTGCACGACGGCGCGTATGCCGCCGGAGAGGCGCTGGCGCAAATTGGTCGTTCTTCGGCTTCAGCCACGCCAGCCCCACAGGGCGAGCTAGTGGGCAACTATCCGTGGCCGCTGTTTCCTCACCCCAAGGGCAAAGAGTTTGTCGATTTTGATGAGGATTTGCAGGTTAAAGACATCATCAACGCCACCCGACACGGCTATCGCGATGTGCAGTTGGTGAAGCGATTTTCCACCGTGGGCATGGGCCCTTCACAGGGACGCCACTCAGCATTGCCCACCGCCCGACTGGTCGCGCAGGCCACGCAGCGCAGCGTGAGCGAAACTGGCGTAACCACAGCGCGTCCGCCATTCAGTGCCGAAACCCTGGCACACCTGGCGGGGCGCAGTTTCGATCCGTGGCGCGTGACCGCCTTGCATCAGCATCACCTTAAATTACAGGCAGAAATGATGCCAGCCGGTAACTGGCTGCGTCCGGCGTGGTATCGCACTACAACAGCGCAAAATCGTCGTGATGCGGTGCAGCAGGAGGCGCTCAATGTGCGCAATAACGTCGGGCTGATTGACGTTTCTACACTGGGCGGGATTGAGTTACGCGGGCCGGATGCCGCTGAATTTCTCAATCGCATGTATACCCTGGCTTTTCATAAACAACCCACCGGTAAAACCCGCTATGCCCTGATGACCAATGAGCAGGGTGTGGTGATCGACGATGGTGTGGCCTGTCGTCTGGCGCAGAATCACTTCTATGTCACCGCGACGACCAGCGGTGTGGCGCGGGTATATCAGAATATGCAGCAGTGGAACACCCGCTGGCGCTTAAACGTCGATATCGCCAACGTCTCTTCCGCCTGGGCGGCGGTTAACCTTGCCGGACCGCGTTCCCGTGATGTCCTGAAGCAGCTCTGCACCGATGTGGATCTCTCTGCCAGCGCGTTCCCCTATCTGGCGTATCGTGAAGGCCATGTGGCGGGGATCCCTGCGCGCCTGTTACGTGTTGGCTTTGTCGGGGAGTTGGGGTACGAAATCCATGTGCCCGCGCGCTACGCCAGTGGCCTGTGGGAAGCGTTGATGTCAGCGGGTGTGGGGTTGAATATTCGCCCGTTTGGTGTGGAAGCCCAGCGCTTGCTGCGACTGGAAAAAGGCCATGTGATTATTGGCCAGGATACGGATGGCATGAGTCATCCCGCAGAGATCGACATGGGTTGGGCGGTGAACCGGCAGAAAACCCCGTTTGTGGGTCTGCGCGCCATCGACATTCTTGGTGGTCAGGCAGCATTGCGCAAACTGGTGGCGTTTCAACTGCCTGCCGATGCGCCACAGCCGCTGGAGGGGCATCTGGTGTTATCTGGCGACGCCATTACCGGCAACGTCACCTCCTGTGAATACTCACCTACCTTAAAAGCGATTATTGGCATGGCGTATGCATCACCTGAACATAGCTCTCCTGGCAGTCAAATTACGCTGCGGGTTGAAGGTGGACGGGAGCTGGTGGCGCAGGTTGTGAAATTGCCCTTTTATGACGCCGATAACTTACGACAGGAGTTATAACCTATGCAAAATCCAGGCTATAAGGTGACAACGTCACCACTGGCGCATCTCACCGCTGGCCTCAAACCGGTTTCAACCACTACGGGCGTTACGCTTCAGGATGCCTCATTGCAGGCGCGGGTGGGTTTTCGCGGCCGTCAGGCTGCGGGTTGGCTGGAGCTGCACGGTTATCAGGTGCCGGTTCGGGCCAATCAAGCCACCTGGCAGACGGATGGCTCGCTGGTGGTGCGTCTTTCGGCCAGCGAGTTTATGGTACTGGCGGATTCCGCCGCGTCTCAGCAGTCTGTGCAGCAACTGGAAGCAGGCTGGCAACTCAGTGATATCGCCTGCTATCTGTTACCGCGTCAGGATACCCATGCCTGGCTGCGGCTACGCGGTCCGGATATTGCCGCGATGATGGCAAAACTGTGCGCCGTAGACCTGTCAGCAGCGGCATTTCCAGCAGGCGCTGTGGCACAAACCTCGGTAGCGCGGGCTAACAGCATCGTGATTAATGCAGCAAAACCGGGCGAGAGTGCTGAATTCTGGCTGTTAATTGACAGCAGTCTGGCGGCCTGGTTCTGGGAAGCTTGCGGTGATGCCATGACCGAATTTGCGGGGCAATATTTGCCACAGTGACAACACATGGCCGTGTTGTGCTCAGGCTGGCACGGCCACAAACAGGACGAACCCTGATGTCAGTCTCCTTAATCGAAAATGACTACACTGTACCTGCGTTGTTTCGCGGCTTAACCATTCTGGAAATGTTCAACAGCCGCGAACGCATTCTTACCGTGCAGGATTTCGCCGACCACCTTGGCGTATCGACTTCTGCTATCTATCGGATTGTGACCACCCTGACCGAGATGAACTATCTGGAAAAGGTGGCGAAAAATACCTATCAGCTCGGGCCTCAGGTCATCTCCAACGGATTCAGCTACCTTGCCAGCCGCGATATCGTGGATATTGCGATGCCGCACCTGAACGATCTGCGCAACACCGTTTCAATGTCCTGTCACCTGACGATTCGCGAAGGCTGCGATGCGGTTTACATTTACCGCTCTTTTGCCTCGCAGCGGCTGTCAGTCAATGTCCCCCCTGGCACGCGAATTCCCTGTCACTGTAGTGCCGTAGGGCGCGTGTTGTTGACCGGCTTGACAGAAACGGAACTGGAACAGCTTTATCAGCATGTGCGACTGGATGGTTATGCCAGTGACGCACCGCGTACGCTACCTGAGCTGAAGCAGACGATTGCTGCTGATTATCAACAGGGCTGGGTAGAACATCGATCTGATTATGCGACGGCTATTGCTACTGCGCTGCGCGATCATCACAATCATGTTGTCGCGGCGATTAATGTGTCTGGCCCCGATGCGGTGATGATGGATGAACGGCAAAAAGAGAGCGTGCGTGAAGCGTTACTCTCTACCGCGCAGCGTATTTCGTTTGAATTGGGTAACTTACGTAAGATGACGGAGAAAATCAGGATCCGATGACCAAACCCACTGGCCTACACACGCTGGAGAGCAAACTCAGTCTTGAACAGCACATTGCGCGTTCGCTGAAACAACGCCGCATTTCACAGGGTGTAAAAATTTCCGACGTTGCGCGTATCGCGGGCGTCAGTGTGGGCATGGTGAGTAAGGTCGAAAATGCTCAGGTCTCGACTAGCCTCGATATTCTCAGCCGATTGTGTGACGCGATTGGCCTGCCGGTGTCTAAATTATTCAGCGATTACGATATCGCCAAGCGCGGTGCTCAACTCATCAAAGCGGGTGAAGGGATGGAAGTGGTGCGCACCGGAACCAATGTGGGCCACTCCTATCACTTGCTCAGTTATGCTCAGGGACCGGTGAAGTTGTATGAACCGTTCTTAGTCACCATGGATGATGCAGCCGAAGAGTTCCCGAATTTTTGTCACGCAGGCCACGAATTCCTTTATTTGCTGGAGGGGGAATTGATCTATCGACACGGCGAACGTTTGTATCCCATGTCACCCGGTGACAGCCTTTCATTTGATGCGGGTGTTCCGCATGGCCCGGAGAAATTAATTTCCGTTCCGATTCGCCTACTCTCCGTCATCCATTACGATGACCAGGAAGAATCTCGCTAAATCCGGTCTGCCTCTTTATATTCCAATCACAGCATTCATCCCTGAATCTTTATTTTCCTGGCAGATTAATTATTTCAATAATCATAAGTAAATATTATTCTGCGGCCTGTTTTACAGGCCGTCGACGATGGTGATCATGGCATCCGCCACGTCTAATCGCGCTTGTTTAGCCCGTTGATAGGCGGGGGAGTGATAGCAATCCAGGGCTGACTGGTAGTCATCAAACTCAATCAGTACATGTTTTACAAACGCACTTCCCTCCAGTGAAGTGGCTTTTTCCCCACGGGCTAAAAAACGCGCATTAAACTGTTTAAATGCTTCTGGGGCGAGCGACATATAATCCTGGTAACGCACAGGATCTTTTACCGTGACGTGTGCAATCCAATAAGCGGCCATTTATTTCTCCTCAGTTAATAATATCGTTTTAGCCAACATTGCGGCTTCGGTTAAATGCTGTTTTACCGCTTCTTTCGCTAATTCAGGATTGCCATTTTCAATGGCGGAATAGATACGCGACATACGTTCAAATCCCGCCACCTGGCGTTCATGGCTACGCAACGTCAGTGCGCGCAGGCGGCTAATCCGGCTATTGAGACGCTGGACGATTTCCCAGGCGATGGTATGGCGGGAAATACGGAAAATGGCTTCATAAAAATCCTGTGAAGCTTCAACGCGTTCAATGTCATCTTGCTGCTGTGAGGCCCGGCCAATACGCTGTAGCTTCTTGTGCAGGGCCTGTTTCTCCTTGCTGGTGGCAAGGCGGGCACAGTCATAAGCCGCTTCCTGCTCTAGCAACAGACGGATATCATAAATTTGCTCGGCGGTTTCCCAGGTCAGCAGGGCGACCATCGGCCCTTTCTTTGCCTGGTTCTCAATCAATCCTTCCGCTTCCAGGTAGCGAATCACTTCGCGTACCACGGTACGACTGACCCCTAATTCTTCGCTTAACGTACGTTCAATCAGACGATCGCCGGCTTTAAAATAACCAGAAATGATCGCCTGGCGTACTTTATTCAGCGCCAGTTCGCGCAGTGTAATCGGTGCATTTTCTATTTTTAGTGAAGGTTTGGTGACCATCTTATTCTCTTTTTCCAGGCCGCAAAGCAGCAGAGTGAAATATTCAATCAGGTAGTATTAGCACTATCCCATCCGAAAAGGCAACGTATTGCGTTGTCGTGACTGACGCAGTGAAAAAGCTAAATTAGCGCTGGCTCACAAATCCTTGATGTCATCATGCGCGGACAAGAATTTTCTTAACTCATTGATTATAGCTGGTTTAGTCGATGTTGCGATTCGCGATTAAGGCGGCTTTGTTTCGACCTCTTCGCTGCTTAAACCCCCTTATTTTTCAAGCCTTTCTGGTTCTATACCACATACTGCATACCGGATTATAAGAACACCATATGATGGTATACCAAGTTTTGACATACCATAAATTCCGATGTTATATCCCAACACGCAGTCAGGATTAACAAATCATTCACACATCATGAGAGGCGCATATGCACCCGGATATTCGTAAAACGCTGGTCACTACTGAAACGCTGTACGTTGATGGCGGTAAAGCCGCAACCCAACCCCTGATCATGATTGCTGCTGCGGCAGTGATTAAAAACCCGTGGGCAGGTGCTGGTTTTGTGGAAGATCTGGCGCCTAAGATTCGTGAAGTTGCCCCGGTGTTGGGTGAATTACTGACCAGCTTGATCATCAAAGAGGCGGGGAGTGGGGAACGCGTACAGGCGTTTGGTAAAAGTGCCGTCGTCGGGATGGATGGTGAGCTGGAACATGCTTCCGCGCTCATTCACACCCTGCATTTTGGTAACCATTATCGCAGCGCCGTACAGGGGAAAAGCTATCTCGCGTTTAACAACACCCGTGGCCCAGCGAACGCACCGGTGCTGATCCCAATGATGGGTAAAAACGATGAAGGAAGTCGTGAGCATTACCTCACCATGCAATTTAGCATCAGCGACGCCCCTGCCAGCGACGAAATCCTGGTAGCTCTGGGCGCGGCTCTGGGTGGACGCCCACATCACCGTATCGGCAACCGTTATCTTGATCTGAAAGAGTTGGGCCATGATGCGAAAAATCCAGCAGCTGTCTGAATTTAATCTGCGCGTCAGTTATCGGGAAGCCGGGCAGGGAATGCCGTTGGTTCTGGTACATGGCGTTGGAATGAATGCCGATGCCTGGCAGCCGCAAATTGAGGTGCTAAGCCGCAATTTTCGTGTGATTGCGGTGGATATGCCAGGGCATGGCGAAAGTGAAGGATTCACGCATTCGGCAACCTTGAGCGACTACGTACACTGGCTGGCGGCGTTTCTCCGCACCCAGCCGGAGAGACAGTTTGCCGTGGCGGGTCACTCCATGGGGGCATTGATTACCGCAGGTATTGCCATTGAACACCCTGACCTTATCGCTCAAGCGATTGTCATGAGCGGTGTATTCAAACGCAATGATGCAGCGCGCACCGCCGTATTACAGCGTGCGCAGGCATTAGCCAGTGGAGAAGCACAGCTCGATTCACCGCTGGGTCGCTGGTTTGATGATGTACCAGAGCAGCAGCAGCTACGTCAGCAGGTGGGTGAGTGGCTAACACAGGTGAACACCCAAGGTTATGCGCGGGCTTACCAGGCGTTTGCGGAAGGGGATCGCTGTTATGCCGACCGTTGGGGTGAAATCCGCTGTCCGGTTCTGGTGATGACCGGTGAGCTGGATGCCAACTCCAGCCCGCAGATGGCCAGCCAAATGGCACAGGCGGCACCGCAGGGCCAGTTAGTCGTAATAGGTAACGCAAAACACATGTTAAATCTGACAGACGCAGAACGGGTTAATGAAGAGTTCCTGCTGTTTCTTAAACCGGTGCATGCCGCTGTCAGTGACCAACAACCCGTTGAGGAGTAACCGATGGACGCAGAAAAACGTAAAGCACTACGTAACGCTTTTGGTACTTTCATGACCGGCGTGACAGTAGTCACTACACTGGATAGCGCAGGGACCCCGCAAGGGTTCACTGCAAACTCTTTCTCTTCTGTATCGCTCGACCCGGCGTTGTTGCTGGTTAGCATTGATAAGCGTTCGGCTAACTTTGCCACCTTTACCGAGAGTCGCCATTTTGCCATTAACGTACTCAGCGCGGGACAGCAGGAAACGTCGAATATCTTTGCGCAAAAAATACCTGACCGCTTCTCTCTGGTGGATTGGGTTGAAGCGGACTCTGGCGTGCCGTTGTTGGCGGGAAGTTCAGCCTGGTTCGAATGTGAGTTATGGCAGGTTGTTGACGCGGGCGACCATGCAATTCTGATCGGCAAAGTGGTTGAGTTTGAATCTCAAGGCAGCGCGGGTCTGGGCTACTATCGCGGCGCATACTTCACGGCACAACATCATATGGCTCAGGGAGTGACAGCATGAAACTCTCGCTATTCATTCATATGGAGCGCGTCTCAGCGGACGAACCGCAGGAACAGCTCTATCAGGAGATGATGAGCCTGTGTGAAATCGCCGATCAGGGTGGATTACACGCTATCTGGACCGGTGAACACCACGGCATGAATTTCACCATGGCACCCAATCCCTTTATCAACCTGGTGGATATTGCGCATCGGACGAAAAATGTCAGGCTCGGGACTGGCACGGTGATTGCGCCTTTTAGTCATCCGATCAAGCTGGCGGGTGAAGCCGCCATGACCGATCTGGTCACCGGCGGTCGCCTCGAACTCGGCATTGCACGCGGTGCATACTCGTATGAATACGAGCGGTTGATGCCGGGTCTCACGGCATGGGAAGCCGGGCAACGTATGCGTGAACTGGTGCCTGCGGTAAAAGCCTTATGGCAGGGAGACTACGCGCATCAGGGTGAATTCTGGCAATTCCCGGCCACCACCTGTACGCCACAACCGAAACAGCAGCCGCATCCGCCTATTTGGGTTGCCGCACGCGATCCCAACAGCCATGAATTCGCGGTGAAAAATGGCTGCAACGTCCAGGTTACGCCTTTGCATCAGGGCGAAGAGGAGATTGAACGCCTCGTCACCTGTTTTAAACAGGCGTGTCATGAGTACAAACCGGAACAGCCGTTGAAAATCATGCTGCTGCAGCATGGCTATGTTGCGGAAGATGACGCCGATGCCGATCGGGCGGCGGTCGAACTTAATCGTTTCTATAACTACTTTGGTGCCTGGTTTAAAAATGAGCGTCCGGTTTCTCAGGGGCTGATTGCGCCACTGAGTGATGAAGAGATTGCTGCCAACACCTATTACTCGGCAGAGATCATGCGCCGTAATCTGGCTATCGGCAGTGCTGAAGAAGTGATCTCACGCCTGAAACGCTATGAATCCCTCGGCTATGATGAGTTTTCTTTGTGGATTGACAGCGGTATGAGCTTTGCGCGCAAAAAGGCCTCGCTGCAACGTTTCATCGAACGGGTACTGCCTGCGTTTCAGTGAAGGAGTGATTGATGGAATCGTTTAAGCTTTATATTAACGGTGAATTCACCGAGGGTTCTGCCTGTTTTAACAGCCTGAATCCCGCCACGGCGCAGCCCTGGGCAGTGATTGCGGAAGCACGTGAGCCGGAAGTGGATGCCGCCGTTCAGGCCGCTGCCCGCGCATTTCAGTCTGGCCCCTGGCCCGCAATGACCGCCAGCGGTCGCGGTAAGTTGTTACTGCGCCTGGCCGATCTGATTACGCGTGATGCCGATCGCCTCGCCCGGCTGGAAACGCTGGATACGGGTAAAATCATTCGGGAAACCCGTTCGCAAATTGCCTATGTTGCAGAGTACTACCGCTTCTATGCCGGTCTTGCCGATAAAATGGATGGACGCACGCTCAGCATTGATAAAGCGGATATGGAAACCTGGACCCGTCGCGAGCCAGTAGGTGTGGTCGCTGCGATTGTGCCGTGGAATAGTCAACTGTTTCTCTCAGCGGTTAAACTGGGTCCGGCACTGGCAGCGGGTTGTACTGTGGTCGTGAAAGCAGCGGAAACCGCCCCGGCACCTTTGCTGGCGCTGGCTGAGCTGTTTCACGAAGCGGGCTTCCCGGCGGGGGTGTGCAACTTTATTACCGGTTTTGCGGCGGCATGTGGTACGCCATTGACGCAGCATAAACAGGTGAATCATATTGCCTTTACCGGCGGCCCGGCGACTGCGCAACACATTGTGCGTAACAGCGCTGAGAACCTGGCGCGGACGTCGCTAGAGCTGGGCGGTAAATCACCGTTTATTGTGTTCGAAGATGCCGATCTTGAAAGTGCCGCAAATGCGCAAGTGGCCGCCATTTTTGCTGCTTCAGGCCAGAGTTGCGTTGCGGGTTCGCGTTTGCTGGTGGCTGAGAGTGTAAAAGCGGCATTTATACAGAAGCTGGTGGAAAAAGTGGCACCCATTGTGATTGGTTGTCCGCAACAGCAGGAAACCCAGTTTGGTCCGTTATGTACCGAACGGCAGAAAACTTTTATTCAGCAAACCGTTGAACGCTCATTGCAGCAAGGCGCTCAACTGGTTACCGGGCATTATAAAATTGAAGGTGACGGCTATTACTATCCGCCGACCATTCTGGATTGCAGTGACAGCCCAGCCGCTGACAGCGTGATGCAGGAGCTGTTTGGCCCGGTGCTGTCAGTTATCAGTTTCCGCGATGAAGCTGAAGCTATCGCGCTGGCGAATAATACCGAATATGGACTGGCAGCCGGTGTCTTCACGCAAAATCTGACGAGTGCGCACCGTATCACCCGACAGCTCCGTTGCGGCGTAGTGTGGTTAAACACCTATCGTGCGGTATCACCACTGGCGCCCTTTGGTGGACATGGGCTCTCGGGTTCGGGCCGTGAAGGGGGCGTTGACGCTGCCCTGGAATACACCACAACGAAAACGGTGTGGCTGCGCACCAGCGATGAACCTATCGACGATCCCTTCGTCATGCGATAACACCCGTAGTAACCGGTAACTGCTATTCAGCGTTACCGGTGGAATTTTGTTACCAGGAACAGACCGCCAGACTCGCTACCAGAGAAGACAAAATAACTTTTGTCTGGATGGCTGTGCATTTTTTACAGAGGTTTCTATTAATTAAATATTCAACCCGGAGGCTAAAGTGAATAACGAGCCATTAAAAAGCAGTTTTATAGAAAATAAATCCGTGGATTATGTACCAGAATCAGAACGCCATGGGCGATCACGTAGTTTATTTACCCTGTGGTTTTGCACCAATATTGCACCGCTAGCCGTAGTCAGTGGTGCAATTGCTACTCAGCATTTCCATTTAAATATTCTTTCGGCATTAACGGCAATTATTGCAGGGCATGTTTTCGGCGGTATATTTCTTGGTCTGACCTCAGCACAGGGCCCTCAGGTTGGGATACCGCAGATGGTGCAGAGCAGGGCGCAGTTTGGTCGTTATGGCTCGCTATTGGTGATCGCTTTTACTTCTGTGATTTACCTGGGGTTTTTTATTTCGAATATCTCTCTATCCGGCAAAGTGATTAATAATGTGATACCGGCTATTCCGGTGCACTCGGCCACTATTGTGGGCGCGGTGCTGGCCACATTAATTGGTGTCGTGGGTTATCATTTTATCCATCGCATCAATAAAGTCGGGGCCTGGGTCATGGGCGGCGCACTGGTTGCCGGGCTCGTCATGATGCTCTCACTTCCTTTACCGGCTGATTTTTGGCAGCGTGGCCAGTTTACTTTTGCAGGCTGGTTCGCCACGTTTTGTATTGGTGCTGTCTGGCAAATAAGCTTCTCTCCCTATACCTCAGATTACTCGCGCTACCTTCCTGCCAGCGTTGGCGTAATGAGACCTTTCTTAGCCACCTGGCTGGGCGCTTGCTGTGGCACCATTCTTGCCTTTGTGTTCGGAATGCTGGCTGTGAATCTGGTTCCCCAAGGCACCGATGCCATGATGGCGGTGCGGCAGGCAACGGGTTGGTTAGGGCCGGTACTGATGGTGCTGTTCCTGATCAATATCATTTGCCATAACTCGATGAATTTATACGGTGCGGTGCTATCACTGATCACTGCTGTGCAAACCTTTTTACCGGTGTGGCATCCGCGCGCATTGATCAGGGTTATCGTTTCTGGCGCGGTCTTGATTGGCTCAATTCTGGTGGCGCTGGCCGCCGCGGATAACTTTGTCACTTTCTTCATCAACCTGATTTTGGCGCTGATCTCAGTGCTAATCCCGTGGTGTGTGATTAATTTGATGGACTTCTACTATCTGAACCAGCAGCGCTATGACGTAACGGCGATTTTCCGCGCGGATGGCGGCCGTTACGGCTTGCTCAACGGCAAAACGTTGCTGGTTTACTTTATTGGTATCGTGGTGCAGATCCCGTTTGTTGAGAATGCCTTCTTTGCCGGCCCCTGGGCGAAGCTGGTGCCGGGCGCTGACGTGTCATGGATTATCAGCCTGGTGGTGACCTGTGTGATTTTTCCGTTGGTTCAGCGCAAAAGCGAAACCATGGTGATCGGACGCGAGCGGAGTAAAGCCTGACTCAAATCGCCCCGTACAAGGATGACGGGGTTTTATTCCTGGGGGAAAAAAAACCCGCCGAAGCGGGGGTCACATTCGTGACAACACCAGGGAAACTGTATCTAACTGTTATAGCGACTTCTGTACTAGTGCGTTTCAGATTCTGTGCTATTCATAAGAAAAATTTTTGAATGGCAATGTGTGCAACGACCCCACCGAGAACGCTGTAAATCAGATTTCGTGTCCGCCAGGCGATGAAAGCGACCGGAATAGCCGCTAAGGCATCCGCGTTGAGCAAGCCATTGAACTGACCCGCTGGGGCAATAACCGCAGGCAACGTAATACTGGCAATAATCGAGACGGGAATATATTCGATCACCGCATTTAACAGACGCGCCTCGTGTGGAAGACGTATTTTAAACGGGAGGAGCCGCGTGAGGTAGGTGACTACCATCATAAAAGCCACAATCCCAATCAGGAAAATTTCTTCAGACATAATCCCACTCCACAGCCTACGGCGGTTGCGATAAACACATTCAGTGATGAGGGCATCCAGGCATTCATTAACAGGGTGGTGATCACGGCGCTGAGGGCAACACACAGTTTTTGCCCTGAGTTGCACAGTGATACCAGCACAAAAATCATCATCGCAGTTAATGCGTAGTCGAGCTTGAAATCGACTAAATGCGCCAGGTATTCTGAGGCTATCGCCCCGACCAAACCGCCTGCGATCCAGAACAGATGACACCAGGTGTTGAAACCCACCAGATAACCATAAGAGGTGGTTTTCTCTGATGCGAGGCGCTGGCTGTGTAACGCAAAAGACTCATCCGTCAGGCCAAAGGCGTACAGTGCCTTTTGGCGTGGTAACAGCTGCATGAAATCGAGTTTTTTTGCCATATAGACCGCCATAAGAATATGGCGGGCGTTAATCAGAAACGTCGACAGGACGATAGTAATAAAGGAGCCACTGCTGCTGAGTAATGCCAATGCGGCAAACTGGGAAGAGCCACCATAGACAAAGATACACATTGCTACGGGCAACCACAGTGGAAAGCCTGCATTCACACACATCATGCCGAAAGCAAAGGCGACAACAAAGTAGCCGGCAACCACAGGTAAAGCATCATAAAAGCTTTCTCGCCAGGGCATGCGCGGGGCGATTAACTCACTGCTCATAGATCGATCTCGCAGGTGGTTTCACCCTGGGTTGGCGCAAATCCCTGACGATGCCAGAAATTGAGCGCCAGTTGATTTCTGTCATCAATAAACAGAAACACCCGTTTTACGCCGCGCTCGCGGAAGTGCTGCAACAGTGACTGCGTCAGGGTGGTGCCAATTTTCATCTGGCGATAGCGTGGTGAAATTGCCAGATGGTTAACGGTGCCCCGCGTTCCCATAATGCCACCAATTGCCGCCCCCACCAGCCTGCTATGAGGGTCCATGGCAATATAGCAGCAGCCCTGTTGCGACAGAATCAGCAACTCCAACTGTTGGCGATCTTGCCATTCACAAAAAGAGACTTCTTGAAAGAAGCGCAGAAACTGCGCTACTGCTTCAGCATCTTCTACCTGAGCCTGACGAATTGTCAGGCCATTTAGTGAAACAGCCTCTGATGAGGGGGCCGCACTAAATTGCAGGTTACTTGATAATGTCATAGTCAGTTCCCGGTCTGGAAAAAGAGATGGCAATGATCTGGCGATAACCCATTTTATCTTTCGTTGGGTTAAATGCGGTGGTGACGTAATGTAATAATTCACGGTCGAGGAAAAATGTCGTGTCTAAAATATTGCGATAGGTCCCTGAGTCGATCAGTTTTTCCTCTTTGGTGAATACCTGACTCATCGCGCCTTCGACATTTTCACGTCCCCAGAAATGCACGGCACTAAAAGGATAACCATCACAGTGGATACCTTCTGGCGTAATTTCAATCTCCGCACCGGGATTAATTTCAATACGGATTTGATGGATTTGGCACTGCCATATTTTACTGTGTAGTGCTTCCGGCAGGACTTCTTTATAAACCTCAAAATCCAGTTTCACTAACGCCTGTAATACAGCGGAATTAAAGATCTCGGCGCTGACATCGTCAAAGTGCCGTACCATACCCCCGACATAACGGTTATGTTCTGTTGACTGCTCATAAGCACGGTGCTCAAGGCGAGTTAACGTTTCACTAGCCGGGTCGTATTCGAAGTCGCTATAGCTGCGATAGCGAGCACCGCGGTCGGCTTGCCCGTAGTAGTTATCTAACCCCAGGGTTTCCCAGCTTTTCGTGAAGCGAACAAATTCACTGAAGCCGCCGGTCAACGCGAAGTCGCTGCCAAGAACATTAACTGCTTTATTAGCTCGTAGGGTGTGCCCTACGTTTTTATTGAGTTTTAGCATTGTAATTATCGCTTAAATATAAGGTGTCATTGCTGTGGCGAGTAAATTATCAAATGCAAAAAATATGAAAATGAAATTGTTTTTCACGTGACTGAATTATAATTTCAGTCACGACAAGTGAATTATTTTTTGGGGAGAGTTATTAATAGTCGCTGTTGATGCAAAAACGCAATTGAAAATAATTAATCGCCCTGATATAAAGAGGGCTATAGCGGATAGAGGTGTAAAAGCCGTGGATATTAAAGTACTGAAAAATATATTAAAAATGGCTCAGGCGGGATCATTAACCTGCGCGGCAGATGATGCACATCTGACCGTACAGGCGCTGGCTGCCCAGCTGAAAAAGCTGGAAGAGCACTGTGGCTTCCGCTTATTTTTACGCACCAATAAAGGGATTGCACTGACAGCAGACGGGCAGGAATTATTGCCTTTTATCATGAATGTGGTGAAAAGCTCGGACCAACTACAGCAAAAAATTCATCAGTTACGTCAGCGTGAACCGTTACCGCTGCGTTTTTCATTAAACAGCACTTTCTCGCTGGATATCAATCAGAACATCATGCGTTTTATGATGAAAAAACTGGGTAATTATCGTCCCGTTTTCAGCACTTCTGAATCGCCAGATAACGTGCAAAAGATGGCGAAAGGGGAGTCTGATATCGCGGTGGTGATTGGTAACATCGTCCCTGACGGGTTTTACTGTATCCCGCTGAAAGGACTGAGTATTAAGGTGGTTGCGGCAACGGACAGTAGCCAGACTGGCCCGCTGACTGCATTGATCAAGCCACTGCCAGAATGCCCCTACTTGCAAAGTTTCGAACGCTTTATCAGTGTCAGCGGGGATAAATACCCCGGTTTAATGACGCTTTACTCCGGCAGTGAAATTGTCAGCATTTCAATGCTCAAAAGCTTTGGCAGCATAGGCATCGTTTCTAGAGCAATGGCAGAGCAGAACAACCTGACGGTACTCCCTCACTTTGAAGATGTGCTGAACGTTCATCTGGTAATGAAAGAGCCACTGCTTGAAGAGAGCGATCTGGAGCCACTTTACAGCAATGTGGTGCATCTACCGGAAATTCAACTGACCGCCTGACACGTCAATACCCCTTTTCAGTCACCGCATGCCATTGTGCAGTGACTGAAATCACCTCATTAATTACAACATACCGTTAGTGGTTCAGCCCATAGCGCAGCCTCCAGCACTGTGCAGTGCTTGTTGCTTACCACCCTTTACGGTGATTTTTCAAAAATGGAGTCGATATGTTTGTTGATAACAGTAGAAATTCTACAGTTGTGGTGAAGACATATTCAGATGATGCGAATACAGCGTATGTGCAGTCAACTGCGGTTGAAGATCGCGCTGCTATTCAGGATCGTGTGGAGGGTGTGCGTCATAAAAGAGACATTACTGCGAACCAGAGTAATCAATTAACTACGCGATCCTTATCTGACTGTTTCTTTAACAGTAAAGTGAGAGAAATCATTAAAACGGCAGTAAACTCACTGCTGACTGCCAGACACCATCTGTTTTCAGGTCAGAAAATATATCGTCTCACAGCATCTTTCAGTCCTCGGCTTCCGGGTATCAATGATGCCAACCGTGCCATCAAAGAAGCACTGTGTGATATTAAAAATCAGTGTACTTACTTAGCATTAAATCAGAATGCTAATCTTCACTCTTCTTTTTTTTCTTCTGTTGAGAATCGCAATTATTTAGCACAGATCGTGCGTAACACCGCGTTGAACCAGTTTGATTTCAATCGTTCAGTTTCGGTGAGTGCTGAAATTTATGACGGAAACATTATCGTTTCGCTACATGGCTACGTTAAAAATGATGTCAGAGATAAATTTGTCTTTCCCGTTACACACATCGGTAACTCAATTAATGCATTGCTGCTAAATGCAAGCCAGCCTATGTTTCCCGTGAGTCGCCTAACAGGCGGTCGTCTCACGGTATGGGATGATGGAGAGTGGAATGTTAACGATATTCTGAATGCTTATCGTATTAAAAACGTGGCCGTAAATGACATTGATGCAATCAATCTGTCGCTTAAAGATCTTGAGGAAAAGAAATGGCGATATTTTCGCCACGCCGATGGTGATGATATTGACTGCCAGTGGCATTTGGGCCAGAACGTATTCAATCAATATTATCTTGAAAAGAATCTGGTGGAGAGCAGTGGCAACTTAACAGTATTGCTTGATACTTTTCTGACACAGCATGTTTCTCTCATCATGGCAGATTTAGCTGAGATTAATACAGATAGCGCATGCAGACCCGGTAGGAACATCTACCAAACAGTTGCAGATGCATTACATCGGTATGGGGGATTAAATACTCAACTTGTCATTGGTTACGAAATAAATAACAGCACGCAACAAAACCTTGTTCAGCCAGGTATTTCCTTACCAGAGTATTTTGTAAAACCTTCTTTTTATCATTGCAACCCAATCCACTATGCGGGCTTAAGTGACTATCTTAACAACATCAAACAGCAGACGATGACATTCTATCAAAAAGAGAATGAAGTTTGTTTGAATCATGCTGTGCTGGCAAATGATACATCCACCAGAATACTGGATTTTCCCTCACTCTACTCGCTAAAGCATGTTTCGATGAAAGTTTCATCTCCAGCATTGGAGAAGAACAGCTACAGTCTGGATAACAAGTACGTTAAATGCTTTAATCTTCGATCCGATAAATATCCTGAACGCTATATTGAGAGAAATTTCTCAGAGTGGAATTATATTATTTCACAATTTATATCCTCTTTTTCCACTCAGGCCAGACAAGCCAATGGACGCCTGAGCGATATACCTGCCATCACAAAAGCAATTAAACTATTGTCTAATGATAATCCCGGGCTTAATGTTGCTCAAGCAGTGACGGATTTAGTGACGATCTATTATGATCTGCTCGCACAACAGAATGAACGTCAATTGAGTTATTTACTGACGTCGCATATTTCGCAAGAAGAGTTTTGTGCCCGTGCGCTTGCTAAACAGTTGAGCATTGATTCAGACCATTGGGCCGTGTTTTTTACTCATACGCTGCCGATAAAAATTGAACGTAATGTAGATGTAAAAAACATCTCATTCTTCGAGTTGGTGTTTAATCCAGATCTTCGCTCTCGTTTTGATAATCCCTCTAATCCTCTTTACGATAATAATGACAGCGAATTTCACTGCTCTTCTCTTGGCGCGAACCTCAGGGAAACCGGAATTGTAGATGAGCTGCATAGCAGAAATACGACACAGGGCTTGATTGCTATTTTTTGTCCCGCGGCAAATGAAATCTCATCCAATCGTACTTTCGCTAAAATTTTGGCGAATCCTGAGGCTGCATACGCAATTTTCAACCAGCATCAGATCAAGAACCTGGTGGAAAGGTTCAGGCTCATTGAAACGGAGTCAAGCATACTGCGCAGTGCAAATGCATCTCTGAGTTTGAGTAAATTCATGTCTGACAGTGATTTTATCAGAGATGGCTTGCCAGTTATCGATGCACAGTTTTTGCAATCTGGCTCTCATGAAGAGGGGGGTAATGTATCTCTACGTATTAGTCATTTTCTAAACAGTTCACAACAGCAGAGTGTTATGAATAAAACCGATCACTTTAGACAAATGCTGGTCAACCGATATGCAACCAATAAAGAGGTGTTTTACCTCACCCAACCTGCAAACTCTGAGGGAAGTTTATGGCGGCAAATCAAAGATCAGTTGCTACAGGTCGCCCGTTTTATTCCGTTCCCACCTTTGCAGGCAGCCGTAGTATTGGACGACCTTATTGAAGGACGTGATGCTGAAACTACTACGATTGATGCTATTTTTGCTTTTGCACCCTTATTGAATCAGATCAAATCCATTAAAAATATTGCCACTGTACTTCATGATGTGGCGAGTTTTGATGTGTTTGCGCATAGCATTAAAGACGCGGTAAAGGCGATTAAACAGGGAGATTATCCACAACTGGCTTTAGATACCTTTAATACTGTGGCGAACGTACGTTCCCCGCTTCATTGTGCAGGTCATATTACGGAGCCTCTGCGTGCTGAGAATGTTCCTGAGATAACGACAGCAGCCAGCAAGCATATTGTCAGTGATGAAAGGCATCCACTGTCAGGTTTGACACCCATTAAAATATCGGGTGAAGATTTTTATCTCTATCCCACCATTCATTCTCCGACACGCCTTTACCGCTTTGATCCAGGCAACCCCTCGGTACCAAAACCTACCACCTGGTTTGCTGCTAAGGATGCGGGTTTATGGCGTATTACATCTGGGCCCAGAGGCGGAGGGCCGGTGCATTCTTGTTTACTCCTGCCAACAGAAGGCGATCCCTTCGCTTATTATGGCTGGGAAGGCCTGATTAGTGATATTTCCAGTAAACGAATACAAGCAACACCGCAGTTGATACAAGAGCACATTTTTGAAACGGGGGAGATAAACTGGCAGGACGATGAAAAAGGCTATGTCTACACGGGGATGACTTTTCGTGGCGACCGACGAGTTCCGGCAGTGGTGTTTGCCGAAGGGTTTAAGCTACGTCGACCCGTTGATTCCCTGGCTGAGGTAACCGGTATGCGGGGGGGATTTGAGGGAGGGCGGGATCAGCAGGATATGGATGGCAAAGGGATCTCAACCTCTGCATTTTACGACCGCGATCGCGCCGGTGCCTGGTATTACGGTGGTGACCGAGGCGGCCATACTTATGTCATTGATGGCCGCTCTCTGGAGGGTTACCATCTTTATGCCAATCGGCTTACTGTCACAGCGCCAATGCAACGCCGCGTCTCCTACCATCCTTGGGAGATTAACTACGGCGTAGATATCCCTCCCGGTTTAATCATTGGTGCTTTCAACCGACACCACCAGTTCCGGCTAAATCCGGCCTACCTGGCCGCGCAAACTCTGGCAATTCCAGGATAAAAGCACGCAGTGCATAACCATTTCTATTTTTCAGAAAAGCTTATGTGATTTTTGCATTTGTAGATAATGGCTATCATCATTGAAAATGGGAGTTTGCTCGACGGATCGCCCCGCAGAGCCATAAAAAATGACTATTTAGCCGTAACTGGCACGCTTTTCTCCTAAACAGGAGAGTATTGCAGTCTCAATCAGGAGAAATCTTTCGTGAAATTTGCTCAACGCCTGACTTTACTTGCACTGGCAGCAGTGATGACACCTGCATTCGCTGCAGAAAATGCAGTTCCAAGTGAGAGTTCAGTGCATGTCGAAGCCGATCAGGCGCTACATAAACTGTTGCCTGCGGATATCCTCAAACGCGGCTATATCGTTGCCGGTACTAACCCGAATACTCCGCCAACCACCTTCTTCAAAGAAGATAATAAGACCCTGGCAGGCCGCGAAATTGATGTCATGAATGCGGTCGGTGAGCGTTTAGGGATTGCGGTTCAGTGGCGTGATACCGGGGGCTTTGACAACATCATTCCGGGCCTGAAAACCGGCCGTTACGATGTGGCTTTATCCAATATCAATGCGACCCAGGCCCGTCTGAAGCAGGTGGACTTCGTTGGCTATTATGATGCCAGCCGTTTAGGTGTGATTGCACAGAAGGCAGCAAATATTCCTGCGTTCACCTCTTTCGACGCGATTTGCGGTCAGCAAATTGGTGCCGGTGCAGGTACGACCCAGGTCACTCGTCTTGAAGATGCCAGCAAAGCGTGCGAAGCCGCAGGCAAAAAACCGCTGAACATCGCCGTGTTCCCGGATCGTCCTGCGGGCGTTCAGGCAGTGGTGAGTGGCCGGGTGCCAATGTTCTTCGGTCCCATTGAAGGTCTGGCATGGCAGGCGAATCTGGTGAAATCACTGACTGTTGTGGGTGAAATTCACGTGGATGATAAGCCGGTTTCCGTTGCTTTCCCGAAAGACTCTCCGCTGGAACCTGCGGTGCAGGCTGCTCTGAACTCACTGATTAAAGATGGTAGCTATCAGAAGATTCTCGACCACTGGAACATCGGTTTTGGTGCGTTGAAATCTGCCCCACGTAATGAAGAGATGTTTCGATGAAATTTGTTCCTGAGCATACCGACGATTTGCGAATTGTCGGTAAGCGCTACTATGGCCGTTGGCTGAGTGCCATCATCGTACTGCTGTGTGTGGCGGCAATGGTGAATTCGATGATCAATAACCCGCGTTTTGAGTGGGGCGTGATCGCCGAAAACTTTACCGGGGCCTCGATATTACAAGGCGTGTTAATGACCATCCAGCTCACGGTGATCTCTGTGGTGCTGGGCTTTGCCTTTGGTACGGTACTGGCGCTGATGCGTTTGTCCTCGAATCCGGTACTCTCATCGGTGAGCTGGGCCTATACGTGGTTTTTCCGTGGCGTGCCCATGCTGGTACAACTGTTCCTCTGGTACAACATCGCCGCGCTCTATCCTTCAATCTCCCTGTCACTGCCGGGGTTGGGTGAAGTATGGAGCGCACAGTCAAATGCTTTGATTAGCCCCTTCAGTGCCGCTGTGATCGCATTGGTTATGCATCAGTCAGCCTATGCGGCGGAGATTGTCCGTGCGGGTATTCAGAGTGTCAGCAACGGTCAGATTGAAGCGGCCCGTGCGCTGGGGTATCGTCCGGCACAGATTTTCCGCTTTACCGTACTGCCTCAGGCCATGCGCGCCATTTTGCCACCTGCGGGCAATGAAGTGATCGGTCAGCTGAAAACCACTGCGGTGGTTTCGGTGATCTCCCTGCAGGACGTGCTGTTTTCGGCACAGATCATTTATCAGCGTACCTATGAAGTGATTCCTCTGCTGTTGGTGGCAACGTTGTGGTATCTGCTGCTGACATCGGTACTGTCTGTGGGACAGTATTGGGTGGAGCGTCATTTCTCTCGTGGTGTCACCCGTAATCCGCAAGTGAACTGGGTCGGCCGTCTGATTGCGGCTCGCCGCCGTCGCCTTGAGCAAGGAGTTGAACATGGCTGAGGCGATCACACTGCGCAAAGTGACCAAACGTTTCTCCGGTAACACCATTCTGAATGAAGTGAGCCTTGAGATCCCGGCCGGTTCGGTTACGGTGATTCTCGGACCATCGGGTTCGGGGAAATCAACGTTGCTTCGTTGTATCAATCACCTGGAGAAGCTGGATGGCGGTACGATCCGCATCGGTGAAGAGTTGATTGGCTACCGGCAAAAAGGGCAGACGCTGCATGAGTTGAGCAGCGGTGAGATTGCGCGTCAGCGCAGCAAAATGGGCATGGTGTTCCAGCAGTTTAATCTGTTCCCGCACCGTACTGTTTTGCAAAACATCATTGATGCGCCGATGCGCCTGAAAAAGCAAAGCCGCCAACAGGCGACTGAAAAAGCGATGAGCTTATTGCAACAGGTGGGATTAGCCGGACGCGAGAATGAGTGGCCGCAAAACCTCTCTGGTGGTCAGCAACAGCGTGTAGCCATTGCTCGTGCTCTGGCGATGGACCCGGGCGTGATGTTGTTTGATGAACCCACTTCTGCGCTAGACCCTGAGCTGGTAGGTGAAGTGCTACAGGTGATTAAACAGTTAGCGCATTCCGGGATTACCATGGTTATCGTCACGCACGAGATTGGTTTTGCGCGTGAAGTGGCGGATAACCTGGTGTTCATGGAAGCGGGAAAAATCGTTGCTGCTGGCCCGACACAGGCCGTGCTGGACGATCCTGAAAATACGCGCGTGCGTAACTTTATCGCCACGGTGTTGTAATCTATTCACAGTGCCAGCATTGCTGGCACTGTGATTTTCATCGTAGTAAGTTCACCAGCGTCACCAGCGCTTCGTCGGTTTCTAGCCGACATGCCTGCAATAACTGCTCTGCCTTCTCCGCCGTTTCAGACTTCACAGCCTGCTGCAACTTACCCTCGACATCCACCGGTACCGCCACAGATTGCTGACGGGTACGACGACAAATCAGCTTCTCACCCGATTGCAATGTCACCGCTACCTCATGGAAACGCAGGGAGGGGTTAAGCGCATCAGGTGGGGCGCTCATATCCTCATGGCGATGCACTTTCCCAGCCAGTGGTATCACGGCTGGATTAACGTCACCTTCGGCAAAGTCTTGCAGGCGCAGATCGTCATAGATCAACATGGCTGCAATCACATACTCCAGACTGAAACGCGCTTCAATGCCGCTGTTCGGTTTGCGCACTGATGCTGCGAGATCTCCACCGGGTGGGAAGCTAACATCAATATGGACAATTTGCGCCAACAGGCTTTCAAGCGAATGTCCACTGGCTAACCACTCACGGCGGAGAATGCGCGCGGCTTCTGCTGCGCTATGCGTTCCGCCACAGGTCGCAAACGGCTTAAATTCCAGTCCTGGCGATACGATGCGCCATGGGGCACCCCAGTGTTCAATGAGCTTTTCTGGCTGTTGCTGACCGTTGCCGGTGGCGGCCAGAAACGCCTCAATTACACCCTGTTTTTGTCCTTCAATACCGGCCATAACCAGTTGGGCTGAAGCCACCGCGCGTTCTGCGGCGAGCCCAGCATGCAACGGTTTGATAGCGGAACCAAACTGGGCACGCAAGCCGCTGGCCTGAGTGGCGGCAATCCCCAATAAAGCGGCGGTTTGGTCTTCTGACAGTTGCAGCAATCGCGCTAACGCAGCAGCGGCAACAATGGTTCCCTGGCTGGCGGTATTATGATAGCCCAATGCATAGTGCTGCTGGCTGGCAGCCAGACCTAAGCGTCCGGCGACTTCAATGCCAATCGCGTAGGCATCCAACAGGTGTGAAACTGCTGTGCGCTGGCCATGCGCAACCATGGCAAACAGGGCGGGCAAGATCGCCACGCTAGGATGACCACGGAAATCGGCATGAAAATCATCGTAGTCCAGAGCGTGACCGGCATAGCCCCACAACAAGGCGAGTGAGCGGGCAGACCCATCGTGATACACGCTGCGCAATGCGGGCAGAGAGCTGTCCGGGACATGTCCACGCAGTACGGGCCAGGTCACCGCGATATAGTCAATCACGCCGCGTTGCGCATGTTGGCGTGCTTCCGCATCCGGCTCACTGAAGAGGATGCGTTTAACGAGCGCACTAGTCAGGCTCACGGCTGTGCTCCGTCGAGTGATAACAACGCGGCTTCTGCCAATTGCGCCAGATACTGCGCGGTTGGCCATAATACGGTGTCGTTAATTCGAAATGCCGGATGATGCAGGGCGTAAGGTTCGCCAGTGCCAATCATCATAAAGGCACCTGGCAGCTTTTGCTGGTAGAAAGCAAAATCTTCGCCGATCGGGCTGGCTTCCACCACCCGTGCTTCGAATCCACTGCGGTCGGCCTGTTGCAGTGCAAAATCCGCCCAGTGGGCGTCGTTGACTACCGAAGGTGGCCCAGCTTGCCAGTCAAACTCGACTTCAGCACCAAAAGCGGCAGCGATGCCCATCACAATTTCCCGGAAGCGCTTTTCTAACAGTTCACGCGTGGTTTGTGAGAATGAACGCACCGTGCCTTCCAGCCAGGCGCTGTCAGGAATGACGTTCCAGGTACTGCCGCTGTGAATTTGTGTGATGGAAACCACCGCATTGTCCGATGACGGAGCGTTACGGCTAATCAGGGTCTGCGCAGCGCTGACAATCTGAGCGGCAATCACGATCGGATCGTTGCCATCATGGGGACGTGCAGCGTGGCTACCGGTGCCTTTCACCGTAATGGTGAAGCGGTCAACCGCAGCGGTCAGTGGGCCGGGTTTACTGCCAACCACGCCAGCGGGCAGGGTGGGATCGTTGTGAATGCCAAAGATGGCACGGGCATTATCCAGCGCGCCAGTGGCGATGATGTCCGGTGCGCCTTGCCCGGTCTCTTCGGCCGCCTGGAACAGGATGCGCACCGGACCTGTCAGTTGCTGTTCGCGCTGCTTCAGCAGAATAGCGGCACCCAGAGCGGCGGAACTGTGAAAATCATGGCCGCAGGCGTGCATCACCCCAGGATTCTGCGAAACAAAGTCAACACCGGACTGCTCTTCAATCGGCAGGGCATCGATATCGGAACGTAATACCACTAATGGCCCTTGTTGCGGTCCCACCTCGGCCACCAGACCGGTCTTCAGCGGGAGGTCCAGCACACGAATGTGATAATTTTCCAGCTGTTGGCGAATGCGTGCAGTGGTTTCAAACTCCTGGTTAGAGAGTTCAGGGTGGCGATGCAGTTCGTGGCGGAAAGCGATCAGTTGTTGTTCCAGACTCATACGTCAAACTCCAGGCTGTTGAGCAGCGAGTTTTTCCCACCAGATGTCATGCTGCGGCTGGTTCAGGACTTTTTTCATATACAGGGTGATGTGGCCTTTGCCAAGGTCCGTGGTATGCATGGCTTCATAACCGCGTTTCAGGTACATCTCTTTCAACCACGGATGGCTGGTCGCGGTGCCCAGTGAAACTGCGGGTGCTCGCAGTTGGGCAATCAGCACCTCTTGTTCCAGTCGATCTAACACCTGGCGGCCAAAGTGGTGCCCGGCATAGTCAGGATGTGCGCCGAACCAACCAATATGCGGTAAACCAAACGGGCCTGGCAGTGGTCCCCAGGGGTAGCGAATGGTCACCGAGGCAACCATAACGCCGTCGGCGTATAGCGCGTACACGCCGTGTGAGGCGAGATGCTGTGTCGCCTGCTCCAGTGTCGCTGTTGCGGCATCAAACTTAATTCCCAGCGCTTTAACCGGCGCATAAGCGGCGTGCATCAGGTCCAGATACGTGCGGACTTCATCACTGCGGACCTGACGAAAATCGAGTTGCATAACGTTCCCCGGAATAGCGATTTCAGGCTAAGAAAAAAGTAGAAAAAACCAAGGGATCAAGATTACAGGAAAGCGATTATCTTCTATATGTGAAAAACAGATAAGCAAATGCAAATATGAGATTTAGAAAGGGCGGCTTTTGTCAGCGCTAAGCGGTAAAATGCCAGAATTGATTCTGTTTATGCATTATGCACTTTTTTGAACCAGGAAGATTATGCAAAGTTCATCACAACAACGTCGTTTGCGCTTGGGTCTGTTTGTACAACCGGTTGGTCAGCACGTGAGCGGCTGGCGGTTAACGGAAAATCTCGGATCGCCAACCGATATCGACTGGCTGATCACGCTGGCTAAGAAAGCGGAAGCGGGCACGTTTGATCTCTTCTTTGTTGGCGATGCGCTGGCGACCAGCATGTATCGCCTGCCATCCACCATGGCGCGCCTTGAGCCGCTGACCCTGTTGTCGGCGCTGGCTGTTAATACACGCCGTATTGGTCTTGCCGCAACGGCTTCCACCACGTTTAGCGATCCTTTCACCATGGCGCGTGCGTTCTCCTCCCTGGACCACATCAGCCGTGGCCGTGCCGCATGGAATGTCGTGACTTCTTTCTCTGCTGATGTCGCACGTAACTTTAGCCGTGATGATATGCCCAACCACGCAGAGCGCTATGGCCGTGCGCGTGAGTTCCTGGACGTGGCCTTCAAACTGTGGGAAGGCTGGGAAGAGGGGGCGGTGCAGCCAGACGCGGCGAGTGGCCGCTACTTCGTGGATGAAAAAATTCAGCCTATTAACCACCAGGGTGAGCATTTCCAGGTGCAGGGGCCGCTCAACATCACCCGTTCTCCACAGGGGCGTCCAGTGATTATCGAAGCTGGCTCGTCTGCCGATGGGCAAAAACTGGCCGCAGAAACCGCAGAAGTGATCTTCACTGCGGCGGCGAGCCTGGAAGAGGCGCAAACGTTCTATCGCTCGCAGAAAGATCAGGTGGTTGCGGCAGGTCGTAATCCAGAGCACGTGGTGATTATGCCGGGTGTGATGCCGATTGTTGGACGCACGCGTGAAGAAGCACAGGCACTGTGGAAAGAGCTGAACTCACTGGTTGATATCGAAAATGGCTTACGCCAGCTCTCGCTGCGTTTCAGCATGGATATGTCCCAGTTCCCACTGGATGGCCCGGTACCGGAAGTTCCGCTGGGTGAAGGGAATCAGAGCCGTGTGAAACTGATGACCGATATGGCAAAACGCGAAAACCTGACGCTGCGTGAGTTAGCGGCGGTTGCAGCAGGTTCCCGTGGTCACCGTGTGATTGTCGGTACGGCTGAAGATATTGCCGATGACTTCCAGCTCTGGCTGGAGCAGGGTGGTGCAGACGGTTTCAACATCATGCCTGCGGTGATGTCAGAACAACTGGACCTGTTTGTTGAGCTGGTTATTCCTGAACTGCGCCGCCGTGGGCTGTTCCATGAAGATTATGAACACGCGACGCTGCGTGAGAACTTAGGTTTGCCGGTGGCCTGATAAAACTAAGCCAGCCGTTGAGGCTGGCTTTCGCTTAAATCAGGAAGTCTTCCAGAGAGCCGCCGTTGTCGATGGCTTTCTTAATCGGTGAAGGTGTGCGACCCTGGCCGGTCCATGTCTTCTCCGCACCATCTTCATCGGTGTAGCGGTATTTTGCTGGGCGCGCGGCACGAGTTTTGCTCTCCTGAGCACTCCCCATCAATTCGCTGATATCAATTCCATCATTGAGCAGCATGGCACGATACTGAGCAAGCTTATCGGCTTTTTCCTGACTGGCAGCGTTTTCTGACGCCATTTCTTCGCGCCGTTCTGTAACTACCACTGAGAATTTATCTAACATCTCATCAAGCATGTCCACGTCCATTTCACGGACCAGAGCACGCAACGTGCGAATGTTATTTAAAGACTTTAACGCCTCGCTCATTCATTATCCTTTATAAAACTGCTTTATCTGAGTCGGGGAGTCTACGGCAAAAAGAGAAAGAAAGCGATATGAGTAAAGCGTCGAAAATTTACACTGAAGACGTAACACGATTTAATAAAAATAAATGGAACGAGGCGCACCTCGTTCCGAATAGTGGAATTAATTAACTCGAGTGATAAAAGGGAAACCCGGCCGTTGCCAGACTGGCGATCAGTAATACCAGTGATGTTGCACAAGACCAACGCAGGGTGTTGCGCTGCACCTGGGCATAATCCTGTTGCAGCATCCCCACCAGCAAATAGGTGGAAGCCACTAAGGGACTGAGGATATGTACCGGCTGCCCGACTAAAGCGGCACGCGCCATCTCAATAGGCTCAATCCCGTACTGTCCTGCGGCTTCAACCAGTACCGGCAGCATCCCGAAATAGAACACGTCGTTAGACACCATCCAGGTCACCGGAATACTGATTAGCGCTGTGATCAGGGCGAGGTAAGGGCCGAGCGTATCCGGGATGACATGGACAATCCCTTTTGCCAGGCTGTCCGCCATCCCTGTGCCGGAGAAGATGCCCGTAAAGACGGCGGCGGCAAAAATCAGGCTCGCAACGGAGAGAATCGCTCCCGCATGTTTTTGCAGCTGTTCCTGTTGTTCCGACAGTTTCGGATAGTTAATTAAGAACATCAGCGCGGTCGCTAACATAAACAACCACGGCATCGGGATCACATCCAGTACCAGAACGGTCATCAGTGCAATGGTCAATGCCCAGTTACACCAGAAACGCCAGGCCGGACCACTGTTTTCCGGCAGTGAGAGTGTTGGCACTGTTGAAGAGGTCTCTGGCGAGAAACCCAGACGGCGTCTCTCCTGACGGCCGAATATCCATGCCATGACAAATGTCCAGACTACGCAGGCCAATAATGGCAGTAGCATCGGAACAAATAACGATGAAATATCGGCTTTCACTGCGGCTGCGGCACGCGCCGTTGGACCACCCCAGGGAAACATATTACCCAGTCCGGTACATTGCAGCAGGATGCAAGCCGCTTTGAGTTTTGATAATCCCACGCGTTCGTAAATTGGCAGAAAAGCGGAGAGTACGATCATATATACCGTAGCGCCATCACCGTCCAGGGCCACAATAAAGCCCAGTAATGCGGTGCCGAGGTATATTTTTACCGGATCGCTATCAACAGAAGAGACGATTCTTCTGATGATGGGATCAAACATCCCGGCGTCAGTCACGCTCATAAAATAGAGCATGGCAAAAATCAGCATCACTCCGGTGGGTGCTACGGTACGCAACCCTTTCACCACCATCTCCCCGGTATCCCCTGTGTGTCCGGCCAGCAGGGCGAAAAGGGTTGGAATCAGGATCAAAGCGGTTATCGCCGACATTTTTTTGCTCAAAAGCAAGCCAATAAAAGTGACGATCATAAGCAGGCTGATGATCAATAGCATAGTTATTTCCTATATCAGAGGTTTATTATTTTTTACAATCACGCATCACAAAAAATACAAATATGAAACAGTTCTGGCGTTGGTGTTTTTCATTTTTCAGTAGTAAATAGTCATGGTTATTAATTAACGCTGACCCGTGTCGATCATTTTATGTTCGGAATATTCCCCCTGTGATTTCAGTGCCGGTTTATAGACAGTGTCGTTTTTGACACTGATATTTACAACCTATTTAGGCTTTGCCTTCCGGTCCCTTCTCCAATGCTGTATAACCATCCTGGCATTACCTGAAGATAAATAATATTCTCTCATTTTTATGACTAAATTCCTGGCAGGAATGAATGGAACTGAAAGATCTACATTACCTACTGGCGGTACGCGAGACCGGGCACCTGGGCAAGGCCGCTCAGTCCCTTGGTATCACTCAGCCCGCACTGACAAAATGCATCCAGCGCCTTGAGAAAATGTACTCAACCCGACTCATTCTGAAAGTTGGCCGTGGCATGCAACTGACGGAAGCGGGTATCCTACTTTGTGAACGTGCTCAAAAAGTTGTCCACCTGATGCAGGTGACGCGACAAGACATGCAGGCTCTGGGAGAGGGCAAAGCGGGCGTGATTCGCATTGGCGTTGCCGCAACCGCCGCAGAATTCATGTTGCCACAGCTAACACATGAACTGCTGATGCGTGCCCCTACGGCCGTACTGGAAGTGCAGGTGGGTCTGAACGATCTGCTGCAGAAAAAACTGCGTGAGAACAAGATCGATCTGATTTTGGGCTTCTTACCGGGACAAAATAATGAATTTGTCACCCGACCGCTGGTAGAAGATCCGGTGGTGGTGGTCGCCAGTCGTAACCACCCGCTAGCGGGCATTCACCCCACACCAGAGCAGCTAGAGCAATATCGTTGGTTACTGACTTCAGATAACGTAGCGACACGGCAATGGTTAGAGCAGCGCTTGCGCAGTGGGGGCTATGCGGCGCCGAGAGTCCAGATGCTAAGTAATACCATGTCACCCATGCGTCAGGTGATTGCGCAGACCCAACTGCTGAGTTTTATTTCTCGCCGTCTGTTACAGGGGCAGGAGTTATTAACTGAAATTCATCTGCCGTTAGTGATTATGCCGCGTACTTTCGGCTGGCAGTTCCGCTCGTTGAGCGAGCTCTCGCCTGCTTCACGTCTGTTAGTCGAACTGGCCGAAAAACACTGGCGCTGGTGAGCATAGCGAAAATGCACGCACGGATGTCGTGCATCTTCTCCTCGCGTTAAAGGGTTTTTAGTTCTGCCTTTGCCTCAATAAAGATATATTTTCACTCCGATAATCACGCAGCAAAATCATTATTCCGCGCAGTCCAGATGAAATAATTTCATTGAGGTAAGCTTTATTGTAAATAATCGGTAGCTACTGACAGTAACAACTTGCGCTGATAATAATAATGCGTATAGTTCTCATCAGCATTCTGTAAGTTATGCTGAATGATTCAGCATAGTTTAGGTGAAGCCTATCGTCTCGCCCCGTTCAGAGTGGGCAATGCGTTTGTCTGCACCTCTTGCAACACAACAATAAAAGCCGTCAGAGGATTTCATGATTAATGATGTTTCGCGCGTCAGGGATTCGTTCGTCCCAAAAACACCACTTCGTCTCTCGCTTCTCACGCTGTTAGTAGCTAGCGCGCTGGCGCATGCCGCCAGTACCGATCAGCCTACGTTGACGGTCAATGCGGATGCCAGCGCCAGCGGTGACAGCAGCAGTTCGCAGCAGGATTCCCAGGACTATGCGGTCAAAAGCACCCGAGCAGGCACCAAGCTTAATCTGGTACCCCGTGATGTGCCTCAGTCGATCAGTGTGATCACTGAACAGCGCTTGAAAGATCAGAACCTGCAAAATATTGGTGATGCGCTGGCGAATACCACTGGCGTGACGCTGTCACAAATTGACTCCGATCGACAGAACTTTTTCGCGCGCGGATTCTATATCAATAACTTCCAGTTTGATGGTATTCCTGCCACACAGAGCAACGTGTGGGACTTCGGCGACTCTTCACTCGATAGCGCGTTCTTTAACAGCATCGAAGTTGTGCGTGGCTCTACCGGCCTGATGAGCGGTTCCGGTAACCCGTCTGCAACTGTGAATATGCTGCGTAAACACGCAGACAGCCGTGAGTTTAAAGGCAACGTTTCAGCCAGCTACGGCACCTGGGATAACCAGCGCTATGTGGCTGATTTGCAGGCTCCACTGACGGAGTCGGGCAACGTGCGTGGTCGCCTGATCGCAGGTTATCAAGATCAGGATAGCTGGATGGATCGCTACCACAAACGCGATAAATTCTTCAACGGCATGATTGATGCCGATCTAACCGACAGTACTCAACTTTCGGTGGGGTATATTTATCAGGAAAGCCATACCAATGACCCGTCATGGGGCGGGATGCCGATCTGGTACAGCAATGGCACGCGCGTTAACTACAGCCGCCATTTCAATGCCGCACCAGACTGGACCTTCTCTGACAAAGAGATCAAACAGGTTTATGCCACGCTGACGCAAAACTTTGCTAACGGCTGGCAGGCGCGTGTGAATGGCACCTACACCGAAAACGTCTTCAACACCTTGCTGATGTATGGTTATGGCAATCCAGATCAGGAAACCGGCGAAGGCGTAGTGGGCTATGGCGGCTGGAATAAAGGAACGCGCAAGGTGGCGGCTTTTGATGCCTATGCCAGCGGACCGTTCGAGCTGTTTGGTCGCCAGCATGAGTTGATGTTTGGTGCAAACTATAGCCGTCAGCACAGCCGCTTCTTCAATTCATCCCCTACCGAGACGTTGGATCTGGGCGATTTCAACAACTGGAACGGGAATGTGGCCTATCCGGAGTGGAGCGACTGGTCACTCTATTCCGACGACACCATTCGTCAGAAATCGGTTTATACCGCTGCACGCTTCTCGCTGCTGGATCCGTTACATCTGATTGCGGGTGCGCGCTATACCCAATACAGCACCAACGGCACCACCGCGAACGTGAGCAAAAACGATCTGACGCCGTATGCTGGTCTGATTTACGACATTAACGACACCTGGTCAGCTTACGCCAGCTATACGTCAATCTTCCAGCCGCAGACGGAACGTAATACATCCGGGCAATACCTTGATCCGATCCGCGGCAAAACTTACGAAACCGGCCTGAAGTCAGACTGGTTCAATGGTCGCCTCACCACCTCCTTCTCGGTGTTCCGCACCGAGGAGCAGAACCTTGGACAATCGCTTTCTAACACCTACGTCAATGGGTCAACGGAAGTGGCTTATCGTCAAACGAAAGGCGTGGTGAGCCGCGGTGCGGAGTTTGAAGTCAACGGTGCGTTAACCGATAACTGGCAAATGACCTTTGGCGCAGCGCGTTATGTGGCTGAAGAGCGCGATGGTACGGCGGTTGAGCCAGATAAACCACGCACCACGCTGAAACTGTTTACCCGCTATCAGCCTTCTGCCCTGCCTGATTTGACCCTCGGTGGTGGCATCAACTGGCAGAGCAAAATCTGGGCTGACGACGCAGGCGGCCCAAATGGTCTGAATTATGTTGAGCAAGGCAGCTATGCTCTGGTCAACCTGTTTGGTCGCTATCAGGTTACTAAGCAGCTGTCCGCACAGGTTAACCTTAACAACCTGTTCGACAAGACCTACTACAGCTACCTCGACAGCTACTCAGTCTATGGCGCACCGCGTAACGTCTCGGTTAGCCTGAGCTACGATTTCTAATCCCTACCAGCCAGATAAAACACCTCTTCGGGGGTGTTTTTTTGCCTTGACGCTGAGCAATAAACATCCAATAATAACTATTAACAACTATTGTTATGGAGGTGTTTATGCCAACTAGCATCGCGCTGAATCCTTATTTCGAAAATTTTATCCGTGAACAGATCAAAAGCGGCCGTTACAACAACGTCAGTGAAGTGGTTCGTGCAGGGCTGCGAGCATTGCAAGAGCGGGAAGAACGTTCTGAGCTTGAAATTCTACGTCAGGCGGTAGCGGCGGGTATTGATAGTGGAGAGGGTAAAGAAGCTGAAGACGTTTTCAAACGGTTGCGCGAAAAATATCGCAGCCAGGAGAGTGAAAACGGATGACCCGACTGCAGATATCCCCCTTAGCGGAGCAAGACTTGGAAGAGATCGGTGACTTCATTGCGCGCGACAATCCGCAGCGCGCAATGTCTTTTGTCGAAGAAATTTATGGCAAGTGCCTTTCAATAAGTGAAACACCTGAAATATATCCTCTTCGCCCTGAATTAGGCACAGGAATAAGAAGTTGTTCGTTTGGTCGATATATTATTTTCTTCACTGATAATGAAAAATCAATCCGTATAGAACGTGTGTTACATGGTGCCAGGAAATGGCAGAGTGATTAAATAACACATAACCTCATGCGAAATCAGCATAATTGCACCACTGGCTCCTGCTTTGAATACAATTTATTCTGCTTCTGATTAATTAAAACCTTCACGATTGTTAACGGTTGTATTTAGCATTCGTTTAGCCGTGAATGTAAATGCTATTTGTATCGCGCCGATGCGGGTATAAAGAGAGTTTCACGCCTCCTTAAGATAACAGGAGGCGTGAAGATTAAACGACTAATGGCTGGGTAAGTAGCTGGATCGAAGTGACGGTTGCTACCGCTTGTTTCAGGTTTTCTGTTGCGATACGGGCGTCAAACAGTTGCGTTGAAAGATAGTTCCCCCCGCCATCGGCCAGTAACACCACAATTCTCTTCCCCTGGTTCTCCGGCCGCGCAGCTAGCTGTTGTGCTGCAAACAACACCGCACCTGAAGACTCACCCGCAAGAATGCCTTCTGACAATGCCAGCTCCCGCGCTGCCTGATAAGCCTGCCAGGTTTCAACCGCAATCACTTCATCGTAAACGCTGTGGTCAAGATTGGAGGGGATGCGCTCCGGCGGCTGATTGGTGAACGCATGTACGCCGGTGATCTCCAGCGGTTCCGGACGTTCGTCGCTAGGCTGCGAATCGGGGCCGGGTTCTACCGCCACCACCCGGATGTCAGGCGACTGTGACTTAAGGTAACGCCCGGTGCCGGAAAGCGTACCGCCAGTACCCACTGAGGCGACGAAAATATCCACTTTACCGGCGGTATCGCGCCAGATCTCCGGGCCAGTGGTGGCTTCATGGGCTTGTGGGTTGGCCGGGTTTTCCAGCTGTTGCAGGAAAAATACGTTGGGTTCAGCTTCCGTAACCTGCGCGACCAGCCAGCGCGAGGCGGCAACGAAATCGCCGTCGGTGGCTTCAAAAAACTCCGGGAACCCCGGCACAATACTGAATGGCACGACTTCAGCACCAAAGGCGAGAGGGATTTTGCTGCGTTCAATGCTGACAAAATCGTTGATGTAGACACGAAAACGATAGCCTTTGGCTGCGGCAATCGCGGCAACCCCAATGCCGGTATTCCCACTGGTGGTCTCGGCAATGATATCGCCCGGTTTCAACTTGCCGCGACGTTCTGCATCTTCAATCATCGCCAGCGCGATACGATCTTTAACGCTGTGGTTGGGGTTAAACAACTCCAGCTTGGCGACGATCTCCGCCTGAAGTGACTGCTGCTGGCTAAAACGGTCTAAACGTACCAGAGGGGTATTGCCCACCAGTTGAGTAATCGAAGCGTAAATGGATTCAGCCATAATGGAACCTTATGCAAGGGAGAAGCACGCCAGCCTGTGCTGGCGTGGGAAAGGGTTACCACTTAACGGTATTTCGCTGCCAGGCCAGCGTGCGATCGCGGACGACAAACAGCAGTGAAATCAACGATGAGAACAGCAGCGCCATCACAATCAGCGCGGCGTACATGTTGGCGTAGGCTGCCCAGCCCTGTGCCCATTGCAGATACCAGCCCAGCCCTGATTTCACGCCCATCATTTCTGCGGCGACCAGAACAGAGAAAGAGGCACCTAACCCCATAAACAGGCCGACAAACAGGCTGGGCAGTGAAGCCGGAACCGCAACGCGCAGCACGAGAAATAGCGAGTTCGCACCTAGTGTGCGGGCGACATCGTAATAGCGATTATCCACGCTCGCGACGCCAGACCAGGTCAGGACCGTCACCGGGAACCAGGTGGCTAAGGCAATCAGGAACACCGCCGCAGAGAAGCTCGACGGGAAAAAGTACATCGACAGCGGTAACAGCGCGGTGGAAGGCACCGGGCCGAGGAAGCGCAGGATCGGATGTACCCAGTAGCCCAGCCCGCGTGACCAGCCGATTGCCACCCCGGTAATGAACCCCGCGATGCTGCCATAGACATACCCCAACGCCAGCAAACGCAGAGAGTGCAGCACGCTATCCAGCAGGCGAGGCCAGTCAGTCACGTAGGCTTCGATTAAGGCGCGGGGAGGTGCAAAAAAGGGCAGCGGCAACAGTGCCAGTTTTGCGGTACACAACTCCCAAATGCCGGTCAGAATGGCTATCGCCGTTAACCAGCGCGCACTGCGCTTCAGCGGACTGAGCACCGCCAGTCGCGGTGCTGCGCTGCTCAGTAAGGTCAGTAGCGAGAGTAAAACCGCGAAGCCGATGAAAATATCATGGGTCTGAGCCACATAGCGCGGTGGGGCAAAACCCTGCACTTTATCAGGCAGACCGGTCATTAATGCCACCAATGCCCACCAGAACAGCAGTGCTGTCCACACGGCCGGTTCGATGCGCTTAACGCGCGCCTGTTGCTGCTGTAGCGTCAGGGTTTCGCTGGACATGACTCTCTCCTCAGCTCGACATATTCATATGTTGATGGCCATTGTCTGGCGTCGCAGGCAACAGATTAGGCACATAGTGGTCGGCGAACTGCTGTGCATTGGTGTCCGGACGAATCACGTTGATGGTTTTCAGCTCATTAACGTAAGTCGCAATCTCACCCCGCAGCTGTGCTCCGGTTGAGTGATGGCTATGGGTGTGTTCCTTTAACATCGCCGCGATAGACGCTACCGGGACGGAGCCGGGGACATACGGCTGGAAGATTTTGGCGGTTTCATCCGGGTGATCGGCTGTCCACTGTTGGGCATCAACAATTGCCTGAGTAATCGCCTTCGCAACCTCTGGATTGTCCCGCACCAGTGAACCGCGCAGACCTAGCACACAGCAGGTCATGTTCATGTACTCGCCGTGCATGTTGTTCGACACTTCCACCAGGTCGTGCTGATGCTTCAACAACCAGCCTTGTGGGTCATCGGTCGCGAGTGCCTGAACTTCACCTTTGCGCAAGGCCTCACCAAACAGATCTTCCGGATATTGCAGCCAGTTAACCTGCTTATCGGGATCGATACCCTCTTTGGCCAGTTGGATGGCGAAGAAATTCCGAATCGGGCTGGCCTGGTCACTCACCGCGACGTTTTTACCGACCAGATCGCTGACCTTATTAATGCCGCTGTCTTTAGGGGCCAGCAGGCGCATACAGCCACCGTGTGTGCCCACAGTAAGATCAACATCGAACCCTTGCTCCAGCGGCTTCAACCAGCGCAGCGCCATACCAATGCCGCCATCCGCCTGGCCGGTCGCGATGGCCTGTAATAGCGCATCAGTGGGGCCACTAAAATTTACCGGTTCAACGTTGAGGCCATATTTTTTAAAAAATCCCTGTTTCAGCGCGACGGAAATAGGAGCCTGACAGACGGCGCTCTGCCCCCAGGCTAATTTAATGGTTTTGAGTGTTTTATCGTTATTGTCTGCCAATGCTGTGCCAGTAAATACCGGACTTAATCCAATCCCAACGCCCAGTGTCGCCAGACCGTGTAATAGGGTACGACGACTGAGAGAAATATCCTCGAATGCCATGACCTAATCCCTTATTAAAATGATTTTCACAGGTACTATCGCAAACGGATTTTCCCGCACCAAATAACATTCCCGCATGTGTACATGCAATTTTTCATTATGTTTCGTCAGCAAACCCATAGCTGTAATCCGCATAGTGGGGTAGGGGAAAGCGTGCTATTCATGAGAAAATTTCAGTGAGGAAATCAGCGTATGGCACTCTCAACTTCTGGCGTTAATATCGATATTAATAAAGTCAGCCACCATTTTACTCTTGAAGGTAATCATCTGCCGGTGCTGGAAAATATTAACTTACAGGTTAAACCCGGTGAATTTGTTGCACTGTTGGGGCCATCCGGCTGCGGAAAGTCGACGTTGCTGCGTTTATTGGCAGGCCTGGAACCTCCTGCGTCAGGCGTGTTGAAAGAGGACGGCAAGGCGATCACCCATCCACATCCTTCACGCGTGGTGGTGTTTCAGGATCCAACGCTTTATCCATGGCGGACGGTGGCGGGCAACGTGGGTCTGGGGTTGCAGATCCGTGGTGAGGATAAAAAGCAGACGGAGCCGCAGGTGGAAGCGATGCTGAAACGCGTAGGTTTACAGCAATTTGCTCGCGCCTGGCCACATCAGCTTTCGGGCGGTATGGCACAGCGTGCTGCGCTGGCGCGTGCCTTGATTAATCAACCTCGCTTGCTGATCCTTGATGAGCCGCTGGGTAAGCTCGATTCATTAACCCGTCTGCGTATGCAGCAAGAGATTGTCGACCTGTGGCAGGAGCAACAATTTACGGCGCTGATGGTGACCCATGACGTGGAAGAAGCCCTGGTGATGGCGAACCGCGTGGTGGTGTTTAGCTCAAGGCCCGCGAAGATACTGGACATTATTGACGTCAGCCAGTCATTCCCGCGTCGGCGGGATGATCCGCAACTGGTGGCGCTGAGAAGTAAAATCCTCAGCTTGTTGGGCAGCGAAGAGGCAACGGCAGCCTGAGGAAAAGGGAGGGATCGCCTCCCGTTATCACACTATTGGTGGAAGCGGAGAGCGACATTGAACGCCTGTCCTGGGGCAATAACGATCACGTTATCCTGCTCGTCGAAGGGAATTTTGCTGAGCAGCAAACTGGCTTTCACCTTTTTGATGTCCTGGGTGCGGAAACTCAACGCGGCCATACGGGCACTCCCGTCATAATCATCTGGCAATGTGCCAAAACGCTGCTCCACATGTTCGGCGGCGGCAAAGCGCACGGTTGCGGTGGCGGCATCCAGTACAAACGCGCCGTCAGGGCAGGCCCGAATACGCCCGGCCCCAAACAGGTGGCTGTAGACCTGCGCTGCATAGGCGGGGTCCTGCGCGACGATAACAAACTCACTGATCGCCTCGACCCCATTAGGGTGTTCTTGCCATACCGTCTGCCAGACAGCAGCGGGTGTCAGATGCTGGCAGAAAAAGGATCGGCCATTAGGAACCAGAGCCGGGCGTAAGCGAACCGTGCGAAAGCGTGCTTCACTCGCACTGCCATTGGGGAGTGTGACGGGGCGAAAGAACTCAGCCGGTTCATCGCCGTCCAGATCCTGACGCTCCAGATGGCGAAACTCCTCACTGGCATCTTCCGTCTTCCAGACCAGGCCGGTTAGCCCAATGGGTGCCTGCCAGAGTTCCGCCCGTTGGCTGGCATTCTGGGGTTCATACCCTAACAGCTCCAGATAGTTATCGGCAAAAATGGCCAGATGATTACTGGAGCCAAGGGAGTGATGGCCGCGTTCTGTTAACTGAAAACCCAACTGGCGAAAACGTACGCTAGCCTCGTCAAGCTGATCCGCGACGTTGATCACTACGTGATCAAGCTGCGGCTGTGGGGAATATACCGTTTTCATCACACGCCTCCTTTTGCGCATCAGCATGCTGCGGCCTTGAGAGCCAGCGGTGCCAGTGCGGTGAAATAGCTGACGGCAGAGCCGATCAGCGCCTCGTTAGGATCAAACTGCGGGTGGTGCAAGCCGAACAGGCTGCTGCTACCAATGCTGACAAACACGCCGGGTACGTGATGCAGATAAAACGCAAAATCCTCCCCGCCCATCAGTGGGGTGGCGGTTTGAGTGGCATACCCCTGTTTTTGTGCCAGATTAAGCGCGAAGTCTGCCCACTCCGGGGTATTAATTACCGCGGGTGGGCCTTCCTGCCACTCCAGCTCGACACGCGCATCAAACCCTGCCGCGATGCCCTGTGCCAGGCGACGGATCTTCTCCGGGATTTGACCCCGGATCGTCGTGTCATGGGTGCGAACGGTCCCTTCCAGTTCCACGGTTTCCGGTAAAACATTCCAGGTATTCCCGGCGGTGAAGCGCGTAACGCTTATCACCACCGAGTCCAGCGCACTGAACTGGCGAGCAGGAATGGCATGGAGTGCAGTGACGATTTGGCTGGCAATGGGGATCACGTCAATCCCTTCCTGAGGGCGTGCCGCGTGAGCTCCCTTGCCATGAATGCGCAGGGTAAAGCGATCAACATTGGCATAGTAAGCACCGCCGCGCGTACGGAAAGTGCCAACCGGTAGCTCGGGCGCATTGTGCATGCCAAAAATGGCCTGCACGCCTTCCAGTGCGCCAGCATCAATCAGTTGCTGTGCGCCGTTGAACGTCTCCTCTGCGGGCTGGAATAAAATACGCACTCGGCCCGGCAGCGAGGCTTCCTGTAATTTGAGTTGTTGCGCCACACCGAGCATGACGGTGGTGTGTACGTCATGGCCACAGGCGTGCATAACGCCGGGGTTTTGTGAACGCCACGGCAGTTTAGTGGCTTCTTCAATCGGGAGTGCATCAATGTCTGCCCGCAGCGCAATCAGCGATTCACCCTGGCCGATTTCAGCCACTACGCCGGTTTTCAGCCCCAGCGGCAGTAATCGAATATCACTTTGTTGTAACCAGCGGGTGATGCGCTCTGTGGTGGCGAACTCCTGATTCGACAGTTCAGGATGCTGGTGCAATTCGCGACGTATCTGCACCAGTTGTTCTGTGGTAAACGTGGTCATGGCAGTTCCTGTTATTCAGCCGGCACAAAAGGTTCGCCCAAAGTGAGCATCAGTCGGTTGGCCCAGGCAAAGAATGCGGTCGACTGCACCAAATCCAGCAGGGCTAACTCGTCCAGGGCCAAATCTCGAAGCGCGCTTATCTGTTGCTGAGTGGCGCGTGGCGGAGTCACCGATAAGGCCGCAGAGAAATCAATAATCGCCTGCCAGCGGGCAGATTGGCCTGCTGATAACACGGCACCCGGCGCGGTTTGTAATAAACGTTCAACGTCGCTGTTCTGTTTGGACAGTTGGCTGGCTTTACGCGCATGAACGGAGGCGCAATAGATGCAGCCGTTCACTTTGCTCACCACCGTAGCCGCCAATTCCCGCTCCGCGCGCGGCAACCCGCCAGCGGTGTAAAAAATGCCTTTATCGGTCAGGGTACGCTGTTCCAGCAGGGGCAGGTTGCGGCCCAGCAGGCGGAAATAGTCCGAATCACTGTGTCCGTTCCGGGCCAGCGTCGCTTGTTCATCAGGTGTAAAGGCAGTCAGGGGTTTTGCCGCTAACCACGGCTCCCAGCCCAGTTCCTTTTGCGTGAAAGCGGTAAGGGCGGTCTTGCCGCTGGCGGTCAGTGGCGCGTTATGCCAGCGTCCGGCGAGCACGGGTTCAGGTGACGTTGTCACCTCCTGGTCCTGCAACAGATGGAGTCCGGCCAGCAGTCGGCTCTGGAAACTCACAAAGGCAACCAACTGCGCCAACGTGACAATGCCGCGTTCGCTCCATCCTGCCAGCGTGAGATGTGCAATGTGCTGTGGTGCTGCTTCCACCGGTTCAAAGGTTAAACGGCGGGCGAACGCTTCCGCCTCTTGAATACGTGGGGTATCGCTCAGCTCACCCGCCAACTGCTCGTAATGGTGCTCCAGCGCCTGTTGCCCATGCCAGCCTGCAACCCGGGTCGCGAACCAGTAACGCTCCGCGAGGGGAAAGTCTTTATCATCCTGGCCAAACAACACGTCATAACTCCCCTGGGCGTGTTCGGTGGCCGCGTTGCGGGTATGTCGGGCGGCGGCAAGCGGGCTTTGTGGGTCAATATCCGCCAGGTTTGCCAGCAAATCTGCGTGATCGGTCATGTCCTTTTCTCCTGTCAGCGTTGCAGTTGCGGCACGATCTGTGCGGCAATCAGTTCAATAGAGCGCAAAATATCCGCGTGTGGCGGATCGATGGAATGTACCTGGAAGGAAATATCAGTGACGCGATCCAGTACGCTATCCTGGGCCAGCGAGGCGTTAACGGTAGCAGCGTCGCCCACATGGGCATCAAACTGACGCAGGTAATCATCCAGCGTATGGCCGTCAACACGGTGGCCCGCTGCACGAAAGTGCTCCGCCTGTTCTGTCAGACCGGGCAGCGCCAGTTCACGCGCACGTGCCAGGTTATCGGCGACAAACACCGTGCGTGAGGCCAGTATGCGTGGCTCAACACCCGCAGGGAGCGCGGCCAGATAGGCGTCTATCATCGGGTTTTGTATCTCTGGTAGCGGTAAATCTGGCCGTTCGGCCGGGCGTGGTTGGGTGCGTGACAGCATCAGCCCGTGACCGGCAGCACCGGCTCGTGCTGCGCCTTCCACCGAAAACGTGGCGATCCACACCCGTTTCGCCAACTGGGGCGCAGGCGGGTAAAGGTGGTTATCAGGGTGAGCAATATCATCGCCCCGCCAGGCCGCCAACAGGGTGTGCAAATGCTGAGCAAACGTCTCTGCACGCTGGTCAATGGTCAGGCCGAAGGGCAGAAATGAGGTGGCTGTTCCACCGGAGCCAAAACCCAGTTCCACTCTTCCACCTGAAAGCAAGTCCAGCACGGCGGCATCTTCCGCGACGCGCAGCGGTGTCTCCAGCGGTAAAGTGATAATCGCGGTGCCGAGGCGAATGCGCTGAGTCTGCGCCGCCACATGGGCGAGAAAGACTAACGGCGACGGCAGTCCCCCTTCGTTTTCATGAAAGTGGTGCTGGGCAATCCAGGCGGTATCAAACCCCAGACGTTCAGCATGTAATATTTGCTCGGTAGCCAGGCGATAGCGCTCTCCGGCGCTGACTTTATCCAGCAGACGAGTGAAAAAACCAAAACGTTTCCGCGTCATGCGGGCTCCTCCATTAACGGCTTGAAATGTGGGATGGCGGCAATCAGCTCGCGGGTATAGGCATGGGCTGGTTGGCTAAAGAGGGTCGTGGTATCCCCCTGTTCAATGACTTCCCCGTGCCGCAACACCGTGACGCTGTCAGCGATATGGCGTACGGTGGCGAGATCGTGCGTGATGAACAGGCAGGTGACGCCGGACTCATCCTGTAACGAGGCGATAAGGCGCAGGATTTGTGCCTGCACGGTGACGTCCAGCGCGGAGGTGGCTTCATCCAATACCAGAATCTCGGGTTGCAGGATCAGTGCCCGTGCAAGGGCTACGCGCTGGCGTTGCCCACCGGAAAGGGCCTGAGGCTTGCGCGCGAGCAATTCGATCGGCAGCGCCACGCGCCGGGTGATCGCTTCCACCTGCTCCCGTCGTTCAGCGCGGCTTAAGCGTGAGAAATTGCGCAGGGGTTCTTCAATGATGTGAAACAGCGTCTGACGCGGGTCCAGCGATGCGTAAGGGTTTTGGTACACCAGTTGAATGCGGCGACGCAGTTGGCGCAGATCCTCACCACGCAGGCTGTGCAGTGGCGTGCCTCCCAGCGTAATGGTCCCGGAATCCGCCTGCTCGAAGCCGAGCAGAATACGTGCCAGAGTGCTTTTTCCGCTGCCGGATTCACCCACCAGGGCGTGTAAACTGCCGCGTTTAACCGCGAAAGAGACCTGGCTCAGCGCCTGCAAATGCTGTTTCCCCCCGAGGGAAAAACGCTTATTCACCGCCTCGACCGTAATCATATTTTGTTCGCTGATGCGACGAGTGGCCGCACGTTCTACTGCGGGCACGGCATCCTGAAGTAACTGGCGTGTATAGGGATTACGCGGGGCGGTGATGACCTCGCGGGTGTTGCCCGCTTCCTGTAACTCCCCATGGCGGAACACCAAAATACGGTCGGCCCGCTCGGCGGCCAGCGCCAGGTCATGGGTGACAAACAGCACGGCAGTGCCGGTTTCCTGGCGCAGTTCATCAATCAGATCCAGAATGTGACGTTGTACGGTCACGTCCAGCGCGCTGGTTGGCTCATCGGCAATGATCAGTTCCGGTTTGCAGGCGAGGGCAATGGCTATCAGGACGCGTTGTTTCATGCCGCCTGAGAGCTGATGCGGGTACTGTGCAACGCGCTGTTCGGGGTAACTCAGGCCGACGCGGCTTAACAGCTCAATCACCCGTTGCTGGCGCTGCTCACGGCTCAGGCGCTGATGCAGTTTCAGCATCTCTTCAACCTGTTCACCCACCGTTTTTACCGGATTCAGTGAGTTGCCTGGATCTTGTGGCACCAGACTGATGCGGCTACCGCGCAGTTGTTGCCATTGACGAGGTGACCAGTGGCTGATGTCGGTGCCGTTCAGGTGAATAGCGCCACGATCGCGGCGGCCATTTTCCGCCAACAGGCCGATGATGGCCTGGGCGGTGGTGGTTTTACCGGAGCCAGATTCTCCCACCAGCGCCACGATTTCACCGGCTTTTAGCTCAAAGCTCACGTCATGCACCACCTGGTGCCAGTGATGATCGCGACGGTAGCTGAGGCTCAGATTTTCAACTTTTAACAGCGGTGTGGTCTGGCTCATCGTGTCGCTCCTGCCAGTTGGCGGCTGATACGGTTAGTGGCTAACACCACAATCACCACCACCAGGCCGGGAAAGGTGGTCAGCCACCATGCGGTAGAGAGATAGTTACGCCCCTCGGCAATCAGCAATCCCCACTCCGGCGTCGGGGGTGGCGTGCCATATCCGAGGAAGCCGAGCGTGGCCAGCGCAAGGATGCTCTGACCAAACTGCAAGGCAGCGTAAGCGATCACCGCAGTGAGTGAATTGGGCAGAATGTGCCGCCACAGGATGCTAAAGAAGGTGCCACCACTGCCCTGTGCTGCCTCAACAAAAGCGCTGTGGCGCAGACGCACCACTTCACCACGTACCAGACGGGCAAAGCTGGCAATGGAGGCGATTCCCACGGCGAGCGCGGCATGTAGCGTGCCGAAGCCAAGAAGAATGAGAAAACTCAGTGACAACAGCAGCGAAGGAATAGCGAGCAGCACATCCACCAGGCGCATGATGAGTGTCTCAATCCGGCCACCCAAACTGCCCGCGATCAGGCCGAGCGCGGTGCCGGGTATCAGCCCCATCAACACCGCCAACAGCGCGGCCGATAACGTATGTGATGCTCCCCAGAGAATACGGGCGTAGAGATCGCGCCCCAGTTGATCGGTTCCCAGCCAGTGGTCACTTTGTGGTGGCAGACGTTGCGCGCCTGCAATCCCCTCGGTGGCGCTGTAGTGGGTGAACCACTGCGGTGCGAATGCCACGATCACCACCAGTACAATCACCGTCCAGGCCAGCCACAGCCCAGGTTGCAGGCGAAGCAGACGTGGCGTGGCCGGTTGCGGTTCATTCGATCGGGCGACAGAGTAATCCACCAGGCTCATCGTGCTTCTCCCGATAGGGTATGTAAACGAGGGTCAAGCAGCGGCATTAGCACATCGACCAGTAAATTAATCAGGACAAAGCCAAGGGCAGAGATCATCACGACCGCCTGTAACACCGCGACATCCTGGTTGTTCACCGCCTGTTGCGTGAGTTGACCAATGCCGCCAAGGCCAAATACGGTTTCGGTAATCAATGCACCGGCAATCAGCTCGCCCAGCAGCAGACCGGCAACCGTCAATGCGGGTAGAAATGCATTGCGCATAACATGACGCCACAAAATGCGGTTTTCACTGGCACCTTTAGCCCGGGCAACGGCCACAAAGGGCAGTGTCTGGACCTCGTCAATGCTGCGCAGAAGGATCTGCGCCAGTGGCGCTGAAATCGGCACTGCCACGGTCAAGACCGGTAAAATTAGCCCCTGTAACGGTGAAGGATTGATCACCGGTACCCAACGTAGCTGAAAGGAGAACAGTTGAATCAACGCGATGCCGAGCCAGAATGTGGGTAGAGATATAAACAGAGCTGGCACCGAGTGCAGCCAACGGCTCAGTGGGCGCAGCCAGCGTTGGTTTGCCAGCGTTGCCAGCAACAATGCCAGCACCACCGCGAGGGCAAATCCTGCTACGGCCAGGCTCAGGGTGTCTGGCAGGTTGCTGGTCAGCTGTTCACTGACCGGGACGCCGGCCTGAATGGAGAAGCCAAAATCCCCGTGCAGCATGGCGAACAGCGTATGGAAATACTGTTGCCACAACGGCGTATCGGCACCGTAAGCGAGACGCATTTCAGCAATCTGCGCCGGGCTCAGCCCAAGGTCAGGGTTCTGAAACTTAATCAGCACCGCATCACCCGGTAATACCTGCAACAGCAGGAAGGAGAGGGTAAAGGCGGCCCATAACACCAACACGCCCTGGCCTACTCTTCGCAGCAGAAAATGCCCCATGACTTACCCTCTCACTCAGTGCTTTTCAAGCCACGCGCCGTAGAACGAAGGGCGGCCAACGGCTTCAAAACTGACGCCTTTAAACCACGGCGCACCGGCGAAGACCTGTGGCTCTTCAAACACCGGAATGACATAAGCCTGATCGATCAGATAGCGCTGTACATCACCCGTAAGCTGTAAGCGTTTGGCCGGATCGACTGCCGCAGAGATATCCACCAGCAACTGGTTGAGTTTGTCGTCACGGAAACTTTTTACCTTGTCGCTGGAGCCGCCTTTTTGCAGCAGCGCATCGCGGTTAGTGGGGTAGAAGCTGCTCTTCACCACATCGGGATCGGCGCGGCCCACTTCGGTGACGTTAAGCGGCGTTTTCAACGGGTCGAGGCTATCCAGAGTGCGGCTACCGGCATCCCCGGCTTTCACGCTTAACGCCACGCCAACCTCACGCCATTGCTGAGCAATCAGTTGCAGCACTTCTTTGTTCTGTGGCTGAGGCAGTGATTCATACACGGTCAGGGCAAGACGTTGACCGTCTTTTACACGAATGCCATCTGGTCCGGGTTTCCAGCCTGCTTCATCAAGCAGTTTCTTTGATAATTGCGGATCAAATTTCAGCTTATCAGCAAGATTGACGTAGCCTGCGGCACTGGCAGCGAGCAAAGAGGTGGCCTGCGGGTAGTTAGGTGAAAACAGCGTCTGCACCACCTGATGCGTATTGGTGGCATGCAGCAATGCCTGGCGCACGCGGATATCGCTGACCAACGGGTTATCCGGGCGGAAACTGATGCTATCGTTGACGCCCCGAGTGGGTGCGGCATAAACAGGGAATTTTTGCGCTTCGGCCTGTTTCTCATCGTAGGCCTGGACCTGACGAATAAAATCAGCCTGGCCCGCCAGCAGCGCGCCGATGCGCACGCTGTCTTCCGGCGTGACAATCACTTTTATACCATCAAGATTGGCCGGGCCTTGCTGAGCAATATTTTTCGGTCCCCAGTGATAGTCCTTGCGTTTCACCAGATCGACTTCACGCCCCAGTTTTTCGTCACTGACCACGAACGGACCCGATCCAATGATATGGCGCGCATCCCCTAACTGGTCAAAACTGCGATCCAGGGTACTAAGCGACACCAGACCTGAACCAATGGTGGCTGTACCTTGCAGGAAGCCCGGTGACGGTTTCTTGAAGAAGAACTTCACCGTCAAAGGATCCACCACTTCGCTGTGGTCGTAGTTGTTGATCACTTCGGACACCGGCAGGTGCTTCTCTTTATTTCCCAGTCCGTAGGTATCAAAGTTTTTAGCCACTGCATTGGCATCCAGTGGTGTGCCGTCTGAAAAGGTAATGCCAGGGCGGATTTTAAAGGTATATTCGGTTTTATCCGTGTTGCTGGTCCAGCTCTCCGCCACCCAGGGTTCGACCTGTAAGGTGTTAGGATTTTGCCAGGTGAGCTTATCGGTGATCTGGTTGAGAATACCGCCGTTAGGATAGAACCCCCCGGCCGGTGGGTAGAGGTTAGTATGTGCCTGCTGTTCCAGGTAAATTAAGGTTCCACCCTGAACCGGCTTATCTGCCGCCAGCGTGCTGAAACTCCCGGCGAGTAATGTAATAGCAAATGCACTTTGTACTGGTGAAAGCGAAAAACGTTTTTTCATCTCGATGCCTTTATTATTAAGTACCTTTAGCGGTCTTAAATCATCATCGAATGTGATACCAAACAGGTGAAGCAACGAATTGAGCTTAGCTTTGCTGCAATAAACAAATAGCAGGCCAGCGACGCTTTTCTCCTTTATTTCATGCTAATTTCGGCACATAACTGCCTGATTGCTGCTGTCTATTGCCAGATTTGTTATTAAGGTGAGGCTGCACCAACGACTGGCTTTCAATCATATAAGATTTTCTTTATAATAATGCTCCATTTGGACAAAAAAAGGACACGGACGTGGGCGTCATTCTTCTGTTAGCACTTCTCGCATGTATCCCGGCAGCCATCGCTAAGCTCAAAGGTCACTCGTTTATTGCATGGTGGTTTTATGGGGTCTTTCTGCTGGTGGTTGCGTTGATTCACTCACTGTTTTTACGTAAGAAGCCGAAAAATCCAGAGCCGGTTCCCGTGGACATGCGCGGCAAGGTGAACTGAGCCAACACCGATCTGCCTTACGGTAGCGATGGTGTACATCATCGCTACCTTCACCGTTGGTTATGCCAGTTTTTCTTATCTGTTCTCTGTGGCTTAATAAGAATAGCGCAAGCCATAAGCCAGCTTTTTCATATCTTTTCAGCAGGGAAACTATCAGGCTCTGTTAAAACAGCCGGTTATCTTCCTAAATTCATTTTGCTTAATAGATATATCAGAATCCCCTAACCAAATGACTTTATGTTGTTTTACGAAATATCTTTCAGGTTTCAGACTTAGCGACAACTGCTTATATAAGGAATTGACGCATGTCCTATCGACTGAGTCTGTTAGATAAATCGCCGCTGGCGGCGGGAGAGACTGCCAGCCAGGCACTGCAACGTACACTTCATCTGGCGCAGCAGGCAGAAGCCTGGGGTTATCACCGTTTCTGGGTCGCTGAACACCATAATACCGATCAACTTGCCGGTCCTTCCCCCGAAGTCCTGATTGCGTGGATCATCGCGCAGACCCAGCACATTCGTGTTGGCTCCGGCGGTGTGATGTTGCAGCACTACAGCCCGTATAAAGTCGCGGAAAATTTCAATCTTCTGGCTTCATTAGCGCCGGGGCGTATCGATCTCGGCGTAGGCAAAGCGCCCGGCGGTCTGCCACTCTCCACCCGTGCTTTACAGCAAGGGGTGCATGCTGACGAACGTGGTGACTTTGCGGCGCAGCTGGAACAGCTCAACCTTTATTTACAGACTGCGCCACCGCGAGATGAGCATGAAGACAGCCTGCGTGCCACGCCACAGCCGCCGCGCCCGGCGAATCGCTTCCTGTTAGGGGCCAGCGAGCAAAGTGCTCGCACCGCAGCCGATCATGGCTGGCATCTGGTGTTTGCTGCGCACCTGAATGGTGACCGCACCCTGTTGGAAAATACCCTGAATACCTACCACCAGTTAAGTGGTAAACGCGCGCTGGTGGCGGTGCAGGTCGTGGTGGCCGAATCTCCGGCAGAAGCGGATTTGCTGGTGGATGGATTGCGCCATTTCCACGTCAAGGTGGCCGGAGGGCAAGGGGTGAACGTGGGCAGCATTGAACAGGCGGAACGTTATGTACGCCAGGGGGGATTCACCGACTACGTCATCGAGCCGCGTACCCCTTCATTGTTAAAAGGCACAGCGGCGCAGGTGCATGCTCAGCTGGAAGCCCTGCACAACAATTTTGGCATTGATGAATTTGTTATTGATACCCCGATCAGCGATCCGTTAGCGCGTGAGAAATCGTTGCAATTACTGGCGACGCATCACTTAGTCGCAGCCTGAACTTTTCCGCCCGGAGGTAACGATGAGTGACACCCTAGCGACACAGTTAATCAACTGGCGCAGAGAATTGCATACCTGGCCTGAAATTTCATGCAAGGAAGTCGCCACGACGGAGCGCATTCGTAGCTGGCTACAACAGGCGGATATCCGACTGCTGGATTATGCGATAGAGACCGGCGTGGTAGCAGAAATTGGCCACGGCGAACCGCTTATCGCGCTGCGGGCTGATATCGACGCACTGCCGATCCATGAAGCCACTGGCCTTAAATTTCACTCCCGGAATCCGGGTGTCATGCATGCTTGCGGGCATGATGTGCACAGCGCAGTGATGCTGGGTGCAGCATTGCAACTGAAAGACATTGAGTCACAGTTGCCGGGCCGGGTGCGGATCCTGTTCCAACCGGGAGAGGAGAACTGCACCGGGGCTAAGCAGTTCTTACGCGCGGGTGTGCTGGACGGCGTGCAGGCCATTTTCGGCATGCATAATGAACCGGGTTTACCGCAGGGGGTGTTCGCCACGCGCGGCGGGGCGTTTTACGCTAACGCGGACAAATTCATTATTCGCGTCACTGGTAAAGGCGCTCACGCGGCATATCCGGAAGAGGGTGTCGACGCCATTCTGGTGGCCAGCCAGATCATTCAGGCACTGCAGGCATTGACCAGCCGCAGCTTTAACACGCTGGATAGCCTGGTCTTAAGCATTACCCGTATCGACGGGGGTAAAACCTGGAATGTCTTGCCCGGCGGCGTCGAATTTGGCGGCACCGCCCGGACTCACGATCTGGAAGTGCGTGCGCAACTGGAACGTCGCGCTCGTCAGGTAGTTGAAAATATCGCGGCGGCGGCAGGGGCCAGCGCCGAGCTGAGCTGGCATCCGGGGCCGCCTGTTTTAGTAAATGATCCGGTCTGGGCTGACTTTAGCACCCAGGTGGCGAGAGAACAGGGCTACGAGACACGTACCGCCGACTTACATCTGGGGGGGGAGGACTTTGCCTTCTATTTACAGCAAGTGCCCGGCGCTTTTGTCAGTATCGGCAGCGCCAGTGAGTTTGGTCTGCACCATGCGGCATTTAACCCCGATGAAGCCGCTATCGCACCCGCTGCGCATTACTTCAGCGCACTTGCACAACAGGCATTAGAGCATCTGCATGCCCGATGTCCCGCAACTTCCCTGAATTAATGATTTTGCTGCTGTGCCAACAGGTGCAGCAGAACCTCCCTTTATTAATGAGAACATTATGGCAAACCGACAGTTAAGAATTGGCACCATTTTGCATGGTGCATCAGGCAATATGTCCGCATGGCGACATCCTGCGGCCGTCGTAGACGCGAGCATTAACCTGAAGTATGCCACCAGCGTGGCGCGCAAGGCAGAACAGGGCAAACTGGATTTTCTGTTTGTGGCTGATGGCCTGTTTATTAATGAGAAATCGATTCCGCATTTTCTTAATCGCTTCGAGCCACTGACGCTGCTCTCCACGTTGGCCGCAGTCACCGAACACATTGGCCTGGTGGGAACCGTTTCCACCTCTTACAGCGAACCTTTTACGGTGGCGCGACAGTTTGCCAGCCTCGATCATCTCAGCGGGGGCCGCGCAGGCTGGAACGTGGTGACATCACCTCTGGAAGGCTCGGCCAAAAACTTCTCACGTGCGCAACATCCGGAACATGCTTTGCGCTATCGCATTGCCGATGAATATTTGCAGGTCGTAAAAGGCTTGTGGGATTCCTGGGAGGAAGATGCCTTTATCCGTAATAAGGAGAGCGGTCAGTTCTTTGACGCCAGCAAATTACACACGCTCGATCACCACGGTGATTTTTTCCAGGTGCAGGGACCGCTGAACATTGGCCGTACACCGCAGGGCCGTCCGATTGTGTTCCAGGCGGGGGCTTCCGTCGATGGACGTAAACTGGCTGCACGCCATGCCGATGCGATCTTCACTCATCAACCGACGCTGGAAGAGGCGCAGGCGTTCTATCGTGATGTTAAACAGCAACTGGTGGCAAACGGACGCAAGCCGGATGATCTGCACATCTTCCAGGGCGTCAGCGTCATCGTCGGGAAAGATGCTGAAGATGTTGAACAGCAGTACCAGACGACTGCCTCGCTGGTGTCGATCAAGGATGCGCTGAACTATCTGGGACGCTTCTTTGATCACCATGATTTTTCTCAATATCCCCTTGATGCGCCATTCCCGGACATTGGCGACATTGGCCAGAACAGCTTCCGCAGCACCACGGATGAAATTAAAGAGAAAGCACGGAAATACGGGCATACCTTGCGTCAGGCTGCACTGGAAGCTGCCACGGAGCGGCCGAAATTCTTTGGCACGCCAGAGGAAGTTGCGGATGGCCTGCAACGCTGGTTTGAAGCCGAAGCCACAGACGGCTTCATCATCCACGGCGGAACGCCAGATACCTTTGAACGCTTTGTCGATCAGGTGATCCCGGTGCTGCAAGCGCGCGGTCTGTTCCGCAGTGAATATCCTGGTGTCACTCTGCGTGACAGCCTGGGTTTATCTCAACCTGTTAATCAGTTCTCTCAATAATAAGAGTCGAAAAAAATGAAAAAAACCCTGCTTGCTCTGCTGTTAGCCCTGACAACCAGCACAGCCTTTGCCGCCGGCACGGAAGTCGCTGTTAACGGTAAGGATATCAGTCTCGAGGCGAACAAGACGCCAATTGATACCAGCAAAAATCCACAGGCGATCGCACAGATCCCTGCCGGACATAAATTCATTGTGCCGGGTGAGTTCACCGTCGCGATCACTGCGCAGAACTCGCCACCGCTAGCGGTGTTTGCGGACGATAACAAGACCTTGTTGGGCAGTGAGGTTGATATTGCGCGTCTTGTTGCGGACAGCCTTGGCCTGAAGCTGAATATCGTCCCGGTTTCCTGGGAAGACTGGCCGCTGGGCGTGGCGTCTGGCAAGTATGATGCGGCGATCACCAATGTGACCGTCACGAAAGAGCGTAAAGAGAAGTTCGACTTCGCAACCTACCGTAAAGACCTGCTGGGCTTCTACGTGAAAGATGGCAGCAGCATTAAGTCAATTAACAAAGCGGCGGACATTGCCGGACTGCGCATTATTGTGGGTTCCGGCACCAACCAGGAAGCCGTCTTACTGGCGTGGGATAAAGAGAACCGCGCGAAAGGCCTGAAACCCTTTACTCCGGTTTACCTGAAAGACAGTGCAGCCGAGAACCTGTCACTGCTATCGGGGCGCGCGGATGCCTGGTTAGGACCGAACGTGATGGGTGCATGGCGTGCCGCGCAGAACCATCAAACCCGTCTGGTGGGGAATATTGACGGTGGCTGGCCTCAGGTGGCGCAAATTGCCGTCACCCTGAAGAAAGGCAATGGCCTGGTTGAGCCGGTGGCGACCGCACTAAACGGTGTGATTCAAAACGGCGATTACAAGAAAGTGCTGAATCGCTGGGGGGAAAGTGTTGAAGCGCTGGACCGTTCAGAAATCAACCCACCAGGATTAGGTGACTAAGGATATCGCCATGAGCCAGCAATTTTTCCGTGATGTTTCTCCCGAAGATGCCGAGTTACAACCGATTCTGACCGGTCTGTTTGGTGAATATGCGACGCGTTATGGTGATTTTTTCCGTAATCAACCGGAGGTGGTGGAACTGACGGAATGGTATTTACCGCCACAGGGACTGTTCATTGTGCTGGAGCGCGACGGTGAGATTATCGCGATGGGGGCTTACAAACCCTACGATGAAAATACTGCGGAGCTTAAGCGCATCTGGACCCGCAGTGACCTGCGTCGACAGGGGCTGGCAGCGCAGATTCTGCATGAGCTGGAGAGGCGGGCATTGCTGGCGGGGTATCAGCGTATTTTCCTTACTACCGGTTTTCGTCAGCCTGAAGCAGTACGCCTGTATATCAGTTATGGCTACCAACCGCAGTTTGATACCACAGGGGATATGGAACGTTATGGCCAGCCCCCGCATGACGGGCGACTGCGTTTTTTAAAAACGATCGGGGCTGAGTCGGTCGCACAGGCCAGTATAAGGAGCAACAATGAAGTCACATCCTCAACTTAAGGTGATCCCGGCGCGCTACCCGGGACGCACTATCGGGGCGCTGGTCGCCCTGTTTATTCTGGCGGGGGTGATCCAGTCGGTCGCCCTCAACCCACGCTGGGAGTGGCGGGTTTTCGCCCGCTGGTTCTTTGATCCGGCGATCATTCACGGTCTCGGCCAAACGCTGTTACTGACGCTACTAGGCACGGTGTTTAGCCTGATATTGGGGGGAGTGCTGGCACTGGCGCGTCTTTCCTCTTCCTGGCTGTTAAGCAGTATCGCCTGGGGATATATCTGGTTATTCCGGTCGCTACCGCTGATTGTGGTGCTGATCATTCTGTATAACTTCTCTTACCTCTATGACACCTTGTCGCTGGGAATTCCGTTTACCCCGTTGAGCTGGGGGAATTTCCAGACCATTAATGTGCTGGGACAGTTCTCTTCGGCGGTGATTGGTCTGACGCTGGTTCAAGCCGCGTACAGTGCCGAAATCATTCGTGGCGGTCTGCTGGGCGTAGACAACGGCCAGTATGAAGCAGCGGCGGCCCTGGGACTTTCGGCCTCACGTCGTACGTTGCGGATTATTTTGCCGCAGGCGTTACGAGCGATTATCCCGACGGCTTTTAATGAAGTGATTGGTCTCGCCAAAGGCACTGCCATGGTTTACGTGCTGGCGATGCCTGAACTGTTTTACACCATTCAGATGATCTACAACCGTAATCAGGAAGTGATCCCACTGCTGATGGTGGGGGCGGTGTGGTATCTGATCATCACCACGGTACTGTCCATTCTGCAATACCGGGTTGAGCGTTTACTGGCTCGCAGTGTGGATCGCCAACGGCCCCCTTCACGCTGGCGCTTATGGCGTAGCCCTGTGACCCCGATTGCAACTTCAGAGGAGACTGGTCATGTCCGAGGCCATTGATTATCGCCAGCAAACCGTGGCGGAAGCGCGCGGTGCAATCAGTATTACTAACGTCAGCAAATCTTTTGGCCGCCACAAAGCGCTGGATGATGTTTCGCTGGAGTTAGAACCGGGTTCTGTCACCGTGATCCTTGGCCCGTCTGGCTCGGGAAAATCCACGCTGCTGCGTACCCTGAATCATCTTGAACGTGTTGATCAGGGCTTTATTCAGATTGATGGTGACTACATTGGCTATCAGCAGCGCGGCGATAAGCTCTACGAGCTGAAAGAGAAAGATATCCTGCGCCAGCGCGTCAACGTGGGTTATGTGTTCCAGAACTTTAATCTGTTCCCGCATTTAACGGTGCTGGAAAACCTGATTGAGGCGCCGATTGCCCATCGCAAGCTGTCGAAGCAAGACGCAATAGCCCGTGCGGCGGAATTGCTGGATGTGGTAGGGCTGCGCCACAAAGCTGATGCCTGGCCGCGCCATCTCTCCGGCGGCCAGCAGCAGCGTATCGCCATCGCCCGTGCGTTGATGCTAAAACCGCGCGTACTGCTGTTTGATGAACCCACCTCTGCCCTCGATCCCGAACTGGTGGGCGAAGTGCTGGACGTCATCAAAAAGCTGGCGCGATCGGGCACCACGCTGGTGGTGGTGACACATGAAATCGGCTTTGCCCGTGAAGTCGCGGACAAAGTGGTATTTATGGTCGATGGTAAGATTGTGGAGCAGGGGAGCAGCCAGCAGGTGCTGAGTAATCCCCGCCACGAACGCACCCGGCGCTTCCTCGCCCGCGTGCTGTAAGTTTCCCTCCGGGTGGTCACTGCCACCCGTACTTCTCTCCCTCTTTAGTCGTCTTTTCCCCTGTTAGATGGTGTGGGGTTCAGTGCGCGATACAAATTTATGCAACAAAGTCAGGGATATGTGCTGTTGATCTCACTTTAGTCAGTTAAAAAATCCTCATGATTGAATTCTCTCATTGATATCTGCATTATGCGCGCCATGTGATTATCATATGTGATGATCACTATGGGTGATCAATGGAAAAGGAGAGAAGGGATGAGCAGTAGAAATGACATTATTGATGGGCTTGATGCTGCAAATGCAGATTATGGTCTAGTTTATACCGAGGTTTTGGGATGGATTGACTTAGGACATGCAAGGGGAAACGATATTCGACATTTAATGCAGAGAATCAACGCTGGCGAAGAAGCTGCTGGTCCAAACTACGAGATTACCTATTCCCAAGGAATGGCAAGTAAACGTATTACTCTTGAAGCGGGTAAATTTATCACCTGGCGTATCAGAAAAGGGCGGACTTATCAGGAAAGGCAGAGTATTGCCTTAGCGATGATGATGACTCTAGCTCGCCGCTTTGAAGCCTACCAACAACAATTTCCATTCTATATGGTTACTGACAGCGGATTTAGTGGAGAAGATTTAGTCTCAGATCTGTTGGGCTTTTATAGAGTCATGCGACTTCGAAACCCTTTTCCGTTTCTACGCCCGGTAAGCAAGCAGGAAGCATTGAAGCGATGGGACTATTATGGTCCAATTGGTTCTTTTAAGAACCGAGACTTTTTGCCGTTACTATTCCCTGATCCAGAAAAATTTCGCAACGCACAACCCCGAAAAGGTGTATTACCTGAGTTTATGAAAACAATTCAGCCATACAGGGATTTCAAATCAGGCAATGTGCTTGTTAGTGTAGATGATGGCCACTACTTGAAACGCTTCCAGCCATCTTCAAAATCCAGTGATCAAGATAGCCTTGATGAAATGGATCTCACTAATGAGAAAGGTTAATTGAATGCGTCTTACGAAGAAGATATTCACTTTTGCGCTATTGAGCATACTTATTATGTTCGCAGGTTGGCTAGCCTTCGTATGGCCGACGCTGAAGGTAGAGTTAGAGGGGAGTATGGTTTATCGTCAAAGTGACTTTCGCGAATACTATCTTCTTACACCCGATCTGCTCAAAGAAATGCCACGCATATCTGATGATTACTTTTTCGCTTTTGCAAATGTGTCAGGTCAGGTGACTTTTATTTCAACAGTGACATTTGAAAATACCACGGTCACCAGTGATATTAAAAAGTATCTTCGTTCCAGAGGCTGGGTAGAACAAAAAACCTGTCATCTTGAGGCTAAATGCTGGCAGAAGAATGGTGATAGAGAGGTTTTGTCTGTAGTCACCAATACCAGGGAAAACTATGTGCGGGTACAAATTGCAGATAGTCCAAACCTGGATGTGTATTACGCAAAAAATCCTAAATGACAAAAGAATGTTGCAGTGATAAATATGATGAGAATCAGACCAGCCCGAACAACGATTAATACATTGTTTATCACTGCTATTTTGCTTTTTTCTATCTGGCTGGCATTTGCATGGCCAACGCTAAGAGTGACTTTTGACGGAAGTCTATATTATAAAGAAAGCGATTTTCGCGAGTATTATATAATGACGCCTGATCTGTATAAAAACATGCCGCGTATCTCAAAAGAGTATGATTTTTATTTTAATAATATCTCTGGCCCTGCAGTTTTAATTTGGGGTGTCAGGTATCTACGATACTGATGACGCAAAGCCGATTGAAGATTATCTGACAAGTCAGGGATGGTGCTTACAGTCGTACTGCGATGTTGAAGCCGATTGCTGGAAAAAAGAAGGCATGAGCGAAGTGCTGTCAGTGATTAAACCTAGACCTGGCTGGGAAAAAAAAGTGGAACTGCAAATGGAGCTTGGTCCCTGGAATAAAATTTTTCAGACACCCACTTGTCCGTAATTTTTCCGAACATCAGCCGGATCTTCAATACATTCGGCCGATGGTGCAGGCCAACGAACACAACGAATAGACACCCAAACCTTCATATTCATCGCACGCCAACGCCCTGGCAAAAAAAATGTATCTTTCGCGCCAGTTCTGCCAGGGTGTAAGGGTGACTCACTCAACATAACGTACATTTCCAGGATGAAGATGAAAATACGTTTCCTTTCCGCCAACGAACAGAAGCTCGATGAAGTTCGCACCATTCTTGGCCCTGTGGGGGTTGACGTGGTGCCGGTTGCGCGGCGTATCGAAGAGATCCAGACGGAGAATGAGCTGGATTTGGTGCGGGATAAGCTGACAAAAGCCTTTGCTATTATTGGCCGCCCCGTGTTTGTTGAACACAGTGGTATCTATCTGGACGGATTGAACGGTCTACCCGCTGGGTTGACGCGCATCTTCTGGAGCCGACTGAATCCAGAACGCTTTGCCGCACTGGTCAAAGGACTGGATAGCCAACAGGCTACGGCGAAAACAGTTATCGGTTACTGCGACGGACGAAAAATGTACCTCTTCTCCGGTGAGGTACGCGGTACTATCGCCACGGAACCTGCGGGATCGCGGGAATTTCAATGGGACTGCGTATTTATTCCTGAAGGGGAAACGCAAACGTTCGCTGAGATGGGGGAGCGTAAAAACCAGATCTCGATGCGCCGTAAAGCACTGGATCGCTTCGCTCACTTTCTGAAAAACACCCGGGGTGTGATATGAAACCCGAACTTAAACGTGCTTACGATGCCGGAAAGCTGATTCTTTTTGCCGGGGCAGGGATTTCACGTAATCTCGGCCTGCCAGAGTGGCATGAATTGATCGCCCACCTCGCCAATGAGTTGGGCTATGATCCCAAAATCTTCAATACTTACGGCACGCACTTATCGCTGGCGGAGTATTACAAACAGAAAAAAGGGTCATTAGGCCCGTTGCGTAGCTGGATGGATCGGGAATGGCATCGACCCGATATTGATGTCCGCACCTCTGAAATTCATACCATGATCACTCAGGCCAATTTCTCCCGCATCTATACCACCAACTATGACCGCTGGCTGGAAGCGGCCCATGATGCGCATGGGGTTCCCTACAGCAAAGTGGCTAATGCCGCAGACCTGGTGGCGCTGACCGAAGACAAGCGTCACATCATTAAATTACACGGCGACTTCGATGACGATACGTCAATTGTACTGGATGAAAGCAGCTACTTTGAACGGCTCTACTTTGACTCCCCGTTGGATATCAAACTCACACACGATGTGATCGGCAGTTCGGTACTGTTTGTGGGCTACAGCATCAGTGACTTCAATATCCGTCTGCTGTTTTATCGCCTGACTAAGATGTGGAATCGCACCGGACTGGCCACAGCGCGCCCACGCTCCTATCTGTTTACTAACCGGCATAATCCGGTCGCTAAAGAAGTGCTTGGCCAGTGGGGGATTGAAATGATTGTTTCGGAAGAGGACAATCCGCGCAAAGCGTTGGCTGATTTCCTCACTGAACTGATTTCATGAGTGAAATCAGCTATTTCTGACAATTACTGTCAATTTTTCCTGGACAGTGTCAACACATGCTGTACACTGTATATAAACACAGTGATGGAGAGATAAAATGGCTGTTGAAACCAAATTTGTTGTGGTCAGAAAGGGTGAAGAGAAAATGACGTTTGCCAGTAAGAAAGAGGCGGATGCCTACGACAAAATGCTGGATATGGCTGAAGCATTTACCGACTGGTTCCTGCAGCAGCAACCAGAACTGGAAGAATCACAGGCTGAGACGTTGGGCCTGTTACTGGCGGAGCAGAAAGAGGTGGTGCAGCATATCCTGCGTACCAGCAAACTGCCAGAAGCGGTAGAAGCGGATGCAGAACTGTCTGAACAAGACGAGAATGAAACGGTACGTGATATCAAAGCGGCCTGATTGACGACTTAATGGCTTCCCCCCATGCGCGGCTGTATCAGCTGGCATGGGGGTATTTCATTTTTGAATGCTTAACCATGTGCTTCTTTCAAACTGACGAAATAGAGCGATGCAGTACCAGAGATAATATGCTGTTCGTCGTGCCCTGGTTTATGTTTCTCTACATCCGTGATGTGATAACCCGCCGCCCCTGCGGCCAGTGCTTTCTGTACGAAAGCATCATTCAACTCTTCCATTGAGGTTGCCCAACTCACTTTGGTCACACCGCTCGCCTGCAATGAGGCGATTTCCTGCTGAGTAAGATCCGCGCGAATTAACACTGGGTTGATAGTCTGTGGTGAAAAAATAGACATGATGTCATGGACAAGTTCTTTCATGATGTGACTCCTCGAAGTCTGCTGCCCAGGCTGTGCGCTGAGAGCAAAGGTGGCGATGTAATACCTGTTTTGTTGTTAGTGTCATATTGCGCACGGCAAATAATGACCTCCAGCACCTTCAATAAATACCTTTTCATCACGTGATATTTAGCTATTAGGGCTATTTCGGACGTCACGAAATCAGTCCCATAACTTAATTAAGAATTCAGCGGGATATTTTCAACTGCTTACACTTTGCGCGTTTTAGATACGTGTAAGATCGAATTTCTTACCTGGTGGAAAGGGGAAATAGCGCCAGCACGATGCTGGCGATTAATTAGGGCGTGAGTTGCATGCGGATAAAAGCAATATCACTTTTATAAAAGGTTTCAGCGACCGGGATGAATCCAAATCGCTGATAGAAGGCGCTGGCACTGAGCCGCGCATCCAACACCACCTGAGTATCTTTCAGGGTATTGAGCACGGCCCGGAGCAGATGCGTGCCTAAGCCTCGTCCCTGATAGCCGATGGCAGTAGCGAACTTGCGGATCTGAAAACGGTTATCACTACAGGCGAAAACCGACAGGCAGCAAATGAGCTGCTCCCGCTCTCTGATGCCAAAATGCTGTGCCTGTTCATCCCCCTCAACCCGGCTAAAACTGATATCGCGATCGGGCCACAGCACCTGCTGACGCAGGGGAAGGCATTCATCCACCGAGAGTAAGACGATTTGAGGTTGATCAGGCTGAGGCATCAGTGATGGTTTCAGGCTGAAGCTGATACACCCACGCAGTCACCTGACCTTCTTCAGTGGTCACCTGGGCTTCAACCCGGTCATAGCCATCTTCAAACTCATCCAGCATCGGCCAGTGAGCCTCCAGATTTTCGGAGTAAAACAGTGAACCATGAACTTGTACGCCATTTTCAGCCAGTACGATGCCCGGAAAACCTTCGGCTGCACCCCAGCCGCTGTCATACAGCTTGCCGGTCACTGATCCCGCCAGGAAATGCCCGCCAATATTTTCCAGAATATGTGCATTGGAACGGCCTGGACATAACGTGCCATAGACAAATAACGGTTTCATATCACCCCTTAATTCGGTGTTCACGGAGCTGACTGGCAGCGAAAAGAAAAAGCATCATTCGATAATCTACAATTCCTGTCAATCCAACTGTAAGGCAATGTCGAAAAGGTTGTCATCCAGCGGTCATCAACGTTGTATGTTATAGCTGATCGATGATTGGCCAAGGCGAGAAAAAGCATGTCAGAAAAGTTAGCGGCACAGTGCCATTGTGGCGCAGTCACGTTTAGCGTTGAACTGCTCAATGGTTTTAACGGGCTTCGCAGATGTAACTGCTCTTATTGCCGGATGCGCGGCGCGGTGATGGCTTTCGCACCACTTTCCGGGATAACGGTATTAAGTGGAAAGGATAAGCTCAGTGAATATCGTTTCAATACGCGCCAGGCAGCACATTTCTTTTGCTCGGTGTGCGGCATTTACACCTTCCATCAGCGACGTTCCGATCCCAGCCAGTATGCGGTTAACGTGGCTTGCCTGGTGGGTATCTCTCCGTTTGATTTCCACGATGTGGAGGTGGTTGAAGGCGCGAAGCACGTCAGTGAGGGCGGCGGCGGGTTAGCCGGAAGAATGAAGTTTTTCCCCCAGTAAGAGAACGACCCGTGCGACAGAAGCGTTTGCATTCCCCTTTTGGTTGAGTTAAATCATTATTAATTCGCCTTTAGTTACTGGAATATTCATCTGAATGAAAAGCAAATCACTGGCGCAGGTTACGGATTTTGACCTGAAGCTATTGCGGATTTTCAAGACGGTTAGCGAATGTGGCAGTTTTTCCGCCGCTGAGAGCCTGCTTGGGATCACACGTTCTGCGATTAGCTTACACATGAGCGATCTGGAAAAGCGGTTGGGTATGCGGCTCTGTCAACGTGGGCGGGCGGGATTTGCCTTAACCGATGAAGGACGCGATATTCTGCATCACAGCGATAGTATGATGGCGGCGATTGAAAATTTCCGCCAGCAAGTCAATCAGATGCATAAGCATATGCGCGGTGAATTTAATATTGGCATCATCAATAATCTGGTGACACAGCCCCGGATGCGCATCACAGGTGCACTGGATTCGCTGCGCAAAAACGGGCCGGAAATTCGTCTCAATCTGAGCATGAGCACCGCCGCAGATATCGAAAGGGGGTTGATGGATGGGCGTCTGCATGTGGGTGCGCTCCCGCTGACCTCGCCGATGTCCGGATTAAACTATTCGCAGCTCTATGATGAAAAATCGATGCTTTATTGCAGCAATACGCATCCGCTTTTCAATATGGACGTTGAACCTGATGATGAGGCATTAATTCAGTATGACGCCATTGTTCCAAGCTTCCGCATGACAGCGGAAACCATTGGCATGCATCAGATGTTGAACTGCACCGCCACCGCCACTGACCGTGAAGGCATCGCTTTTCTGATTCTGACCGGGCGCTTTATTGGCTTCCTGCCCGATCACTACGCCGCACAGTGGGTTGAGAAAAAGCTAATGCGCGCCATTGCTCCCGAGCGTATGCATTTCAGCAGCAAAATTGCCATTGTCACCCGCAAGGGGCGTCGTCCTAATGCGATCCTCGAACACTTTCTCCACGCCCTCGATCTCTAATCCGCCTATTGTCCCGCTGTAGCAACTCCTTAATTGCATAGCGGATAAACTCGCGGGCTGGCCAATGGGGATATCTGGTTAGGCGCATCCCGATCTGGATGCGCCTAACCGTCAGCTTAACGGCTGTAGATCGAACGGTAAGCCCACCAGGTCTCCCGCTTTTTTTAATTCACCCAGCACGCTTGCAGAAACGGGAATTCCGTTCGCTTTGCGCTCGGCTTCGCACTGCGCAGCACGTTGCCCCGGATAGCGCGCATTGTCCCCTGACGCTGTCAGGTAGGTTTCCAGCCAGCTCAACATATGTTGGTCAAAAGCTTCACGGCCGAGCAATAACGCCGGATTAATCACCAGCACAAATGCGCTGACATTGCCCGCACTGCTGGTAGAAGAGTGCTGAGCGGCGCTTGCTGCCGTGGCCGATCCTGTCAGGCTGCCCGCCAGTACCTGCACCAGCATGGCCAGCCCAATCCCTTTATGTCCGGCAATAGGTAGCATGGCGCCGTTGAATGCCTCCTGCGGGTTCTGGGTCTTTTTACCATCCGGGCCAATCGCCCAGTCATCGGGGATCGATTCGCGGCCCTCTTTGATCGCCTGCAACACGTTGCCCCGCGCGACAACGCTCGTCGCCATATCGAACACCAGCGGTGCCTGGCCGGCAACCGGGGCGGCAAAGGCCACCGGGTTATTGCCAATCGCCGGTTTTTTACTGCCTTCCAGCGCCATCAGCGGCGGCGTTTCCTGACAAATTACCGCGATCATGCCTTGTTCGGCGGCTTCAAGGGCAAACTGCCCGAGGGCGGCGAGGTGGCCACTTTTACGCAGTAACAGGGTCACCACAGGTCGGCTCTGCGCCAGTTCTACGGCCGCCGTAAAGGCCTCCGTCGCAACAGACTGACCAAGACCGCCATCACCATCGAACCAAATCACGTTGTCGCGCACTTCGCATTGGAAATCAGGTTGGGGATTGACTTCCCCCTGCTGCATTTTCTCCAGATAGATCAGCACACGGGTCACGCCGTGGGTATCAATACCGCGCAGGCTGGTGCGTACCAGTACTCGTGCGGTGTTTAGTGCATCACACTCTCTGGCACCTGCGGCCTGATAGAGCTGGCTAATCCAGTGCTGTAATTCCTCCGCGGAATAACGGGCGGGACTCGGTTGGGACATGTAACGCTCCTTGCTGTGTCTGGTTAGTTAACCGGTTGTAGATGATGACGTCGGCAGAAGGTGTTTCTGACAACCCGCAGTATGCGGCGAAGCGTGCTTTTGAGGAATGTTTAATGAGTTTTCGCCGCCATCCTTTAGTGAGGAAATACTGCCAGAAAGATTGGATAAATTTTTTATTTAAATAATGGCGTTGAATAGGTGATGTCAGCTTTGTGTCATTTCTGACACGAATGCGCTAATTGATGTCAGATTGCATCAGGAGGTGATTTTATATCTTCCTGTATATTATTCTCGTGATGTTTTGTTTTTTTTCGATTAAAAATCAGATGGTTAAAATTAATCATATTAAATGATAATGATTTTCATCATCGATTGCCTGCGAAAATATTTGTGCTAACCTACGGCCCTTAATCACCAGTTAATAATAACATCTCGAATCCTGTTGCTATTTATTGGCAACTCAGGTTCTGAGATCCCTGTATTTAAAACAACAGTAAAAGTGAGCTTAAGTAAAAAATGAACAGTAAAGTTCGTGGTAGCGCATTGCGCGCAGTGGCCGTCATGGTTTCCGCTCTGATTGCACAACAGGCTCTGGCTGATATGCCTCAGCCCGCTAATCAGCCGCATCCGCAGATGCAAGGTCAGGGCAAAGACGGGCAGCATAAGTGGGCACCGCCACCGCAGCCGGTAAAAGTATTGCCGGATAATCGCGTGGTGTTTACTTTGCGCGCACCGCAGGCCAGTCAGGTTGAAGTACAAGGTGGCTGGCCGGGCGGAACGCAGGGCGATAGCCACGTAGCGCTGAATAAAGATAAGCAAGGGCTTTGGAGCGTCACCGTGGGGCCGCTGGCATCAAACATCTGGAACTATCAGTTCATCGTGGATGGCGTGAAAGCGCAGGCAGAGTTTGGCCGTAAATCCCCGGCTACGGGTCTGCCAAAAGATGAATTCGCGATACCTGGTGATAAAGCTGATGACTTCATCCCACACGGCGCGGCGCGGGGGAGTATTACTTACACCTCGGTTCCATTTATGGATAGCCAGAAACGCTTTACGGTGTATACCCCACCAGGTTATTACAGCAGTGATGAACGCTATCCGGTGCTGTATTTGACGATGGGGGGGGCGCATGATGGGTCACGCGATAATGAAGACAGCTTTGTGTTTACTCTGTTGGACAACATGATTGCGTCACACCGTATCAAGCCGATGATTGTGGTTATTCTTGACCCGGATGCGCCAGATGGCAGCTCATTGGGTAACTCGAAGTTCCACGGTGGTGGCAATGAAACCGACCCGAGTTACGTTACAGCAGCACAAACCATTGTTGATAATATCGTGCCGTTCATCGATAAATCCTTCCGGACCGAGGCCGATCGCGAACATCGCGCCATTGGCGGTTTTTCTTCGCCGGGTGCGCAAGGCTTCCTGGCTGGCGCACGTAATCCACAAACATTTGCCACCATTGGCACCTTCAGCGGCGGTTTCCCAACCTGGCCTGGCGTGGGCAAACAGATTGAAAGCAAATTGCACTACAGCCACTACACCGGTCCCGATCTGAATCGCGTACCCGATATGGAAAAGCTTGGCGCGTATATCCCGCAGCTGAATGCCGATGCAAAAATGAAGCTGGTATTTATGAGCGTGGGTAGCGATGAGCCATTAATTCAAACCTTTGATCTCATGAAAACCTTCCTGGATAAGCGTGGTGTGAAATATCACGCGATAGTTGAACCCGGTGAAATTCATGATGCCAGCAATATCCGTATCTCGCTGCGTAACTTCCTGCCGCTGCTGTTTAAATAAATAAAAATAATTAAGCCTGCCTGAGCAGGCTTAAACTTTATTACCCACTCGCAATCAACTGCGTTATTGGGTGGTGCACCCGTAACCTAAAATTTAATTACACCTCGAGAATATATATGTTGAGAAAATCTGCACAGGGATCCCCGCGTCTTTCACCTCTGTCTTTCGCTATTATCATGGGATTAACCGCGCTTCCTGCCCACGCCGATGACCAGATGACAGACCTTAGTAACGATAAAGATCAGGATACCATGACGGTGACGGCGTCAGGTTTCCATGAGGATGTCACCAAAGCGGCGGCTTCGGTCACGGTGATCAGCAATAAAACCCTGCATTCACGCGCTTACTACACGGTGCTGGATGTATTACGCGATGTGCCTGGCGTCTATGTGACGGGCGGCGTGGGGTCTGAAGAGATTACCATGCGCGGCATGGCAAGTGACTACACGCTGCTGTTAGTCGATGGAAAGAAGGTGGATATGCGTGAGAGTGAATCTGAAACCACCACCACGGGATATCAGTTTTTGCCGGGTATTGAAGCCATTGATCATATTGAAGTGATTCGCGGCCCTGCGTCATCGCTATATGGTTCTGATGCGATTGGCGGGGTGATCAATATCATCACTAAAAAATCGAATCGCCAAACGTGGCATGGCTCGGTGACTGCGGGGTCAATGATTCAGGAGCACAGTCGTTCTGGCGATGTTAATCAAACCAGTATGCATCTTGACGGCCCCTTAATTAAAGATCAGCTCAGTATGAAACTGGATGGGACTTTCCAGCAAAGAAATGAAGATAACTATGACGGGGGAGCAGCAAAGCGAAAATTACTCAACGGTGGGATCGGTTTTACCTGGACACCGGACGTCGATAATATCATCGACTTTGATGTGACCCGCGCGTTGCAGGAGCAGCTCGCAACCACTAAAACTTCAGGTGGTATTACTAATCATACCTATACGCGAACCAACTACACGCTGAGCCACAAAGGGTATTACGGCATTCTGGAAACCAGCTCTTACGCACAGATCGAAGATTCAACTAACTCCAGCAGCAACATTACCGGGCGCAATACCACGCTTAATACCATTGATAAACTCTACCTGGGCGACAGCCACACCCTTTCTGTGGGGGCCATGTTCCTGAATGAGACCATTAAAGACGCCAACAATGTGATTAAGGTGGACAGTGGCGATCCGGCGTCAAAGCTGGATCGTAATAGCTGGGCGTTAACGGCTGAGGACCGCTGGAACATTATTGAGCCGTTTGATTTAGTCCCAGCGATTCGCCTGGATGAAAATGAAAAGTTTGGCTCGCACGTCACGCCGAAGCTGTATGGCGTCTGGACCATTAATCCGCAATGGACAGCCAAAGGAGGGATTTCGGGCGGCTATAAAAACCCAACGCTCCGCCAGTCGGCCTCCAACTGGGCTGACTCTGCCGGGTCCGGTCATCGTGATGGTGTGAGTATTGGTAATCCCGATCTTAAACCGGAAACCAGCACCAACTATGAGCTGTCACTCAACTGGGATGCGGGTGATATCAAAGCAGGTGTGACCGGGTTCTACAGCAAATTCAGGAATAAAATCGAGTTAGAGACCTTGTGTACCGGCGATGCCGGATCTTATGCCTGCGACTATAACGGCGAAAAATATGATTTTGTCTCCTCGTACTATAACGTCAGCAAGGCGATGATGCGTGGTATTGAAAGCACCTTTGCATGGGACATTCTGAGTAACCTGCACCTGAATACGTCTTACACCTATACCGAAACCAAACAGCAGTCAGGCGAATATGCCGGGCAACCCCTGAACCAGCAACCGAAGCATTTGATTAGCGCGCGACTGGATTATGATTTCTCGCAGGATATTAGCCCGTGGATGCGCGTTTACTATCGTGGCAAAACGTCTGAGCACTATGCCGGTAACTCGCGTTCAATGATGACCGAAGGATATCCGGCTTACACGCTGGTCGATTTAGGGGTTAACGTTAAGCTGACGCCGAAAGTAAACCTCAATACCAGCGTCTCCAACCTGTTCGACAAGTATATTGACAGTGACACCTATGGCGGTAACGTCGATGGCCGCCGCTACAATGTCAGCCTGACTTATAATTTCTGAGGACTTGTTTCGCCCTGGCGTGCCAGGGTGATTCGTGCAGTCAACCCCTGCGGAAAGCGATTGAACAGCTCAAGTGTTCCGCCGTGCAAACGGGCGATATCACTGACAATCGATAATCCTAAACCTGCGCCGCCCCGGTTTTGTTGCCGGGCGGCATCGATGCGATAAAACGGTTCTGTCACTTTTTTCAGCAAGCCTGCAGGAATGCCTGGACCATTATCACTAACCTCAATCAACGTCAGTTGTTCAGTCTGCCAGCTCTCTACAGTAATTCTGGTGGCGACTACGGCAGCGTTATCGATCAAATTGGTCAATGCGCGCTGTACGGCATCGGGTTTACACCACAGAGTAAGGGGTTCCGCAGATTGATAACTCACCTGAATGCCCGCATCTTCATAATCATCGCAGAGGGTGGTAATCATTGAATCCAGATCGCACCATTCGGCCGATTCGCCATCGGAGCCGGTTTTAATAAACGACAGCGCACTGCCAATCAGCTTATTCATCAGGTCGATATCGCGGACTAATTTCTCTCGTACGCGAGTGGGCTCCGTATCCTCAAGACATAAGCGCATCCGAGTGAGCGGGGTACGCAAGTCGTGGCTGATCGCGGCCAGCATACGACTCCGGCTCTGCATCTGTTCGGCGATGCGTTCTTGCATCAGATTCAGCGTATGGGCAACTTTACGGATCTCTGTCGGGCCTTCTTCTTTCACTGGCATTAATGTCAGTTCACGTCCAAAGGCATCAGCATGGCGCGAGATTTCTCGTAGCGGGCTGATGACGCGCGCAATCGCCCAGACTGACATCACCACAATCCCGGTGAACAAGAACACCATCGCGCATAGTGTAGGAAAGGTTAAACGCGTCGGTTCCCGGCCCATGTTGTCTATCATCGCGATCAATTCGCTATCACCAAGAGAAACCCGTACCTGAATGTCCTTACGCGGATTCTGCGCATTACAGGACGCTACGCTGACCTGCTGCTTGCCACCCAGTTCCCAGCGCAGCGTCTTGGCTAAATCCCAGGTATTAAAGGTTTCGCTGGTGCAGATGGGCGGCTGGGTTGCCAGTGCGTAATGCAACCCGGCATCACTCTGTGCCGCAGCCAGAATGGCTGGACGATAGGCTTCAGGGGTGTGATTGAGGATTTTTACCAGGCTGGCAATACGGTAGGTGGGCTGCCAGGGCCACGGCGGGCCTGGTGGGCCTTTCGGAATAAACAACAGCGTGCTCAGTGCGGTGAAGGTAATGAGGGTAGAACAGCCAATAATGAGCAGAATCTGACCGAGCATGGTAGAGAAAAAGCGGCGCATCATAGCCCTCTGACTTCCGGCCTGAAGAGATAACCGTTGTTGCGGAAAGTCTGGATCAACTCCTCTTTCATATCGTCAAACACCAGCTTGCGCCGCAATCGGCTAATTAACAGGTCCACTGAACGCATAGAAGCGGCGCTGCCATTTTCACCCCGCATCAAATCGATAAGATCTTCACGCGACAGCACTTTTTTCCCGTTTTGACAGAGCACCAGCAGCAGATCCGTTTCCCCTGCAGTTAATGATTTACGTATGCCTGTTGGGCCGTGTAGATAACGGCGCAGCGGATAAAACGTGCAGTTAGCAAAATGGATAACGTGCTCGCCGCCTGTTTTCACTGCTGCTTGCTCTGCTCCGTTCACACGACGTAATACGGCCCGAATACGTGCCAGCAACACGCTGAGATCAAAAGGCTTAGCGACATAGTCATCAGCACCCAACTCCAGTCCGACAACGTTATCAATCGGATCGTCAAGGGCGGTCACCATAATAATCGGTGGGCAGTAACCTCCACGCAAACGACGACAAAAATCCAGGCCACTCTCTCCCGGCAGCATGATATCCAGCAGAATCAGGTCAGCCTTATGACTTTTCAGCCACTGTTGTGCGGATTCGGCGGATTCGCAGACAACGACACGATAGCCGTTGTTCATCAAGTAGTTTGCCATTGGGGTGCTGATATCAGGATCGTCTTCCACCAACAGTAGCGTTGCGTCATTCATGGGTAAGCCAGGTAAATCAAGAGGTAAGCTTTGCCGATTGTATCAGTTATTGATAATGAGAGGCGTTTGCAAAAAAGGATTTTCCGATCGGATTTTGTAAAAAATCCGTGTTGATCAACGATGAATCATTCGCGGGATTGAATCTGATAATGGAAAAAACGGCCATTCCGCGCGTGCTGACGCTGATACCTTCAGGTCATTTCATACGATCCCTGCCTGAAACCACGATCTGCGATCCGTGATCGGCTTCTGAGTTTTAATTGTGCACACCGGGCAATATTCAGACATATCGTAATAACAGATATATCTAGTTTTGCATTGCGACATGTTGTCGTCAGCCCGTGTGCTGCCGTTGCCGCCAGACTTGCGATTTCTTACGCCGTTGCTATTCGGCAGGAGCGATTATGGATTTGGGGATTCAAGGCAAACGCGCCTTTATTTGCGCGTCATCACAGGGGCTAGGGCTGGCATGTGCAGCGGCGCTGGCAGCAGAAGGTGTGAACATCACCCTTAACGGACGGGATGCCGCTAAATTGCACGATGTTGTTACCCAACTGCAGCAGCAATTTCCTGCTGTGCAGGTTGGTTCTATTGCGGCGGATTTAACCAGCGATGTGCAGCGGCAACGCATCGTGGCGGAACTGCCTGAAATCGACATTTTGGTCACCAATAACGCGGGTCCTCAGCCGGGTGCGCTGGTGGACTGGGACGAAGCTGCGCTCCGCCAGGCGATGGACGCGAATTTTCTCCCTGCCGTTGGGCTGATTCGTGCCTGGCTGCCCGGCATGCAGGCACGATCCTTTGGTCGCATCGTGAATATCACCTCCGCCATGGTTAAATCCCCGCACTACATGATGGGGCTGTCAACCTCTGCCCGCACGGCACTCACTGCCATCTGTAAGGCAATCAGTACCGATGTGGCAAAAGATAACGTCACGATCAATAACCTGCTACCGGAGCGCATAGACACGCCGCGTCAGGAGTTTATGTTGCAGCGCCTCATGGCTAAAGAGGGGCTGAGTCGTGAGCAAGCGCGACAACGTAACGTGCAGACCATTGCTGCACGGCGCTACGGCACGCCGGAGGAGTTTGCCGCTGCCTGCGCTTTCTTGTGTAGCGGGCAGGCGGGGTTTATCTCCGGGCAAAACCTGCAACTGGATGGTGGTTCCAGCCACGGGCTGCTGTAAGGAGCGGATGATGCGTGAAGATGAAATCCTGCTCAGCCTTGAGCAGCAGCGCCAGCAGGCATTAATTACGGCAGATATACCCCTGCTGGCCGGGCTGCTGGACGAAGCACTGATCCATATCCATAGCACCGGCATGGTGCACAACAAGGCGCAGTTTCTCCGGCATATTGAGCGGATGGGGGGATTTGTCGCGATTACCCGACCGACACCGCAGATCCAGCTCAGCGGCGACACCGCGCTACTCACCGGCAAAACCTGCAATGTCGTACGACTGTTGGAAAGCGGAGAGACTGCGCAACGGGTCGGTTTCTCCACGTTGGTCTGGCGACGCACCGCCAACGGCTGGCGCCTGCTGTTATCCCAACTCACCCCCATTGAACAAAGGACAACGTCATGAAACTGGTTCGCTTTACGCAGGATGGCCGCACGCGGATAGGTAAGGTTATCAATGAGCAGGTGGTCGATCTCTCAACCATTCCCGGCGTAGGGGAGTCTATGCGGCAATTGCTGGCGGATCTTCCCCGGCTCAGCGGTGTGATTGTTGCAGCCAGTCAGCCCTGCTTCCACCTGAATGAGGTTGAGTTAGAAGCCCCGCTACACGACCCGCAAAAGTTTCTCGCGATTGGCATGAATTACCGCAAGCATGCTGATGAAGCCAGGCTCGCCGGGATCCCGATTCCGGAGAGCCAGCTGTGGTTTAACAAACAAGTCTCCTGCATTCATGGCCCCTATGCACCAGTGGTAAAACCGGATGTCAGCGAGAAAATGGATTACGAAATTGAACTGGGAGTGGTGATAGGTAAACGCTGTCGTCATGTTAAAGCCAGTGAGGCGGCTGCTGTTATCGCGGGCTATTTGATTGTTAATGATGTCTCGGCGCGTGACTGGCTGCATAAGTCACCCACATTTACCCTGGGTAAGTCGTTTGATACCCATGGCCCTATTGGTCCGTGGATCACCACAGCGGATGAAATTGACGACCCGTTGCAGTTGGAAATGAAACTCTACATCAATAAAGAGTTACGGCAGCACTCGCTGACGGGCGACATGATCTATGACATCTACGCGCAAATTGAATACCTCTCAACGGTGATGACGCTGGAGCCAGGGGATATTCTTGCCACGGGCACGCCCTCTGGCATTGGTGCGCCAACAGGACGTTTCCTGCAACCCGGTGACGTTATGCGACTGGAAATTGAAAAACTCGGGTTTATCGAGAACCGGGTGGTGGCGGAAACACCGCGTGAGGCAACGCTATGACAACGCCATCATTCCAACAGTTTCTGCTGCCGCAGGACAATCCGCGCCTGCAACTGGCGCGCAATAACACGCTGGCTGATTATGCTGCCCATATGCTGGCAACCGATAAAGCACAAAACCTCAAGGCGCAGTGGCAACGCATGCTGGAAGAAACCTTCACCGGTATCACCAGCAACGGCGAAGTGATTCCCTATCTCTATCCCCTGGACGATGAGGGGTTTGAGGTCGAACAGGCAGTAGCGGCGGCACAGCAGCTGGTTTCAGGTTTAACCGAAGCCCAGCAAGAGAAAATCCGTTATCCGTTGGACTCCTCTGCCTGGCGCGCCTGGTACAACCCGGAAATTCCCTTTAATGAACTGGGCCTGCGGTTGGAGCAGAGTTCAGCAGGGAGTCAGTCGGCATTTTTAGCGCTACTGCGTAGCTGTACCAGCGAGCGTGGTGCGCAGAAAGTACAACAGCTAATGGATGCAAACCATTTCCTTGGTGAGCTGTATGACATCACGCACATCATGAACCGCTGGAGTTTTCATTTTCTGCTGTTTGGTGAGCCATCCATGACCAGGCCCTGGGGATGGAGTATCTATGGTCACCATGTGGCGTTTTGCTGCCTGATTGTCGGTCGGCAGTTAGTGATCGCCCCGACGTTTATGGGAGTTGAGCCGAACGTGATTGCACGTGGCAACGCCAACGACTGCACGCTGTTCACCGCCGAAGAGCAGGCGGGTTTGGCGTTGATGCAATCCCTGCGTCCATCACAACAGGAAACGGCAACGATCTTTCACGACATGGAGGATCCCCAGATGCCGCCTGAACGCTTTAACTTCGCCGATCAGCGCCATCTGGCGGGGGCATTTCAGGATAACAGAGTGATTCCGCTAGAGGGGATCTGCGCAGCAGAGTTTAGTGCAACCCAGCAACGAGCACTGATGACGTTGATTGCGATTTTCCTTGAGTTTCTGCCGGATGGGCCTCGTGCGGCGCGTCTTGCATTAATTGAGCGTCATCTTGATCAAACCTGGTGGAGCTGGATCGGCGGCTCTGACGATGAAGATGTGTTTTATTTCCGTATCCAAAGCCCTGTGGTGTTACTGGAGTTCGATCATCACAGCGGTATGTGGCTGACGAATCAGCATCCTGAGCGTTTCCATATTCACACCATCACGCGTCTTCCCAACGGCAACGACTATGGCAAGGCGTTGCTAAAGCAGTTAACACCGTAGTTACGTCCTTTCGTCGTACCGGGTGTCGTCGTATTGCCCGGGTAACCCATCGCGCAGTCTGACCGTATCGGCAACGATTCGGCAGGCCGCGCTGTACCTAAAAATCAATTTTACCTGGTGATACGAGGTTATCTGGCCATGCGTTTTATCAATAATAATCGCAGCAATACATTTTCCCTTATCCCTCTGGCTCTGGCTTGCAGCACCTGTTTTGCTGCCGATCCGGCAACCGATACTGACAGTTTGAATAGCTGGCTGGCGCAGGGAAATATCTCTGGTGAACTAAAAACCATGACCTATTTCAAGGAGTTTAGCGGCACCTTGCCCAACAAGCGGACCAGCTCAGTGGGTGGGGATGTGCAGTACCGTAGCCCTGAAATCGGCGGTTTTAGCTTTGGTCTGGGGGCTTATGGTGCCTACAACCTTGGCCTCAATCCCTCTGACGCTGAGCGGACAGAGATTTACCTGCCGTCCAGTAACACCACTGTGCTGGGTAAAGCTTTTTTGCGCTACCAGGGCTATGGATTAGATCTAAAAGCCGGGAGGATCGGACTGGATACGCCGTTTGCGAATGAAGGTGAGGGTTGGACCATGATTCCCGCCCTGTATCAGGGTTTCGGCGGCACATATGCACTTAACGAGAAGGGGGATTTGAAACTCAACGCCTGGCGCATTTACAGTTTTAAAGCATTGAGTTCAGACACCTTTGGTAAAGGTGATGCGGGCACGCCAGAAATCGAAGACACCACCATGCCATCCGTGGACAGCAACGGTTTTACCACGCTGGGCCTGCGTTATGGTCAGCAGTGGAATACCAGCGCAGAGGCCTGGTATTACAACTTCGATAAGCGAGCACAGCTGGGCTACGGCGGCGTGCAGATCCCGGTAGATAGCCTACGCTTTGGCAGTTGGACGCCTTACTGGGGCGCGCAATATCTCCACGAGTGGGACGCCACCGATCAGGCTTATCCCTATCACAACATTGATACTGACCTCTATTCCGGCCGGATTGGCGTACGTTCACGCAATCACGATATCTATTTTGCGGCTACGCATGTGCCCACCAAAGAAGGGGCATTCCTCAGTGGCGGCTTCTTCGCCCCTTATAGCTACGGCATTTATGACCACACTCCGCTAGAGAGCGGTCAGCCGCTGGTCTCCATGGTGACAACCAATCAACCCGGAAACGCCTTTGCGCTGCGCTATGCCTATCACGATGAACGTTATCTCGGCGTGTTTGGCGTAACCAGACTCGAGCTGAAAGATTCTACCGGGATTTACTATCCGTTACCGGCAGAGAACATCAACGCGGCTTTTATGATCCTTGGCTACAACCTGACGCCGCGCCTGCATCTTGAATTTGAATTTGACTATGTCCATTCCCCGAATGCCGTCACCGGTAATTATCACGCTGAACGTCTGCGTCTGGTTTATCGCTTTGGCGAAAAAATGGCGGATGACGAATATTAATCAGGAGACATCATGACGAAGCGACAAAGCATTTATATTGAAGCCTTTCCCCATGCGAATCCGGTTCCTGCGGCCAGCCGTATCGGCCAGATGCTCTATTCTGGCGTGATATACGGGCGCGAAGGGGCGACACAGCAGGTTCCAGACAGCCTCGAAAGACAGTGTGAGCTGATGTTCGGACACCTGCAGAGCATTGTTAGCGCCGCAGGCGGCACGCTGGATGACGTGATTAAAGTGACACTATGGATGAAGGATAAGACTCAGCGCACGGTGGTCAATTCCTACTGGGAAGCGCTGTTTCCGGATGCTAATTCGCGCCCAGCGCGCCATACGCTGGAGAGCACATCCAGCGGCAATATCCTGATCCAGTGTGATTTTGTCGCGGTGCTGTCGAACTAAACTTCCTCTCAAGGCACAGTCAACGTTGTACCTGACCGTGCCTTTCTCTATATTGCCTGTGTGCTTATGCAGCGGCTAAATCCTGTGATTATGCGACAACTATCAACGAATTTGCGTCCAAATCCACACTCTATGTGGTGAGATTTGGTGTATTACGAAAATTTCGATATATTTAAATCCAGTTACACAGTGTGGTCTTTGAGTCGGGGTCAACGATGGTGCAAAAACGCCGTTCAGGTGAAAACAAGGAAGATCGGATAATCGAACCCAGTGCAGAAGCTGCGCCCGCGGGACGTGAAAAGCAGGAGCGCCGTTCACGCACTTTCGATTATGGAGAGCTTCGCCTGCTGCTACTGGCGATTATCGCCAAACAGCCCAGCCACGGTTATGAACTGATCCACGCCGTGAACGAGCGGCTGGGTGGGACGTATAAGCCGAGTCCGGGGGTGCTTTACCCTGCGCTCACCTGGCTTTACGACCGTAGCTATACCGAAATCGACCTGGAAAAAGGGGGACGTAAGCGCTATAGCATCACCTCTGAGGGGCAAGCATTTCTCAGTGCTAATAAGGCCTCGATTGACATGCTCCTTGCACGGGCGGCCGTGAAACCACAAGGCCAGTCGCCCCAGGCGATAGTCGAAGCCATGGACCACCTGAAGCGTGCGCTGAGCCTGCGGGCGAAGCGAGAACCTGTGGCGGAAGAACTGATTGAGCGCATCGGTGGGATCATTCATGTTGCGGCAAACCAAATTGAAGCACTGCTCAACGCACCGATGCTGAGTGAAGGGGCCGCGAAATGTGTTGCAGAGATTGTTACGCCGAATGGCGAACGCTTCCTGCGCCGCCTGTGCAGTCACTTTCAACACCGTACGCCCGTGGTGACGGATGAAAACAGCGGGCATTTCCGAATGAGCATGGGAGAAGTTCGGATGGAAGCGCTGGAAGGCATTTTCCGCGTCACGCTGACCGCATTAAGTCCGGAAAAATTGATTGAGATGCAACATATTTTGCAACGCCATCTGGAAAAAGAGGCTGTGCGGGAAATATTGCAAATTCACTGGGAAATTACCTGAGATTTTATTTTTTCTTCGACAGAAATAAGCGTAATGCTAGTGAGAAACACAATCCCGGTATAACGTTGAACAAATAAGCGGCGAGCAGAGGCCCGCCGCATAGACTTAAATAATAAAGTGGTAGTCAATATGATTAACCGTAGTGGATCAATCCAGTTTAAACATCCTTGCTGCATTGCCCCCTAAAATATTGGCTTTGTCTTCGTCGCTAATATCCAGGCTATCAATCGTTTCTATGCCGGTGAAGAACCAGTCTTTACGAATAGGGTAAGAGCTACCGTAAAGAATATTCTTGCCACCGATAACCTTCACGGCGGCTTCAAGTTGCGCTTTGCCCCATTGTGGCGCGCCTGAGGTATCGAAGAAGATATTATTACTTAACTGAGCACGAAGGTTGCCGGTGCCGGTCTGGAAACGATCCACCGCATCATTGAACTGGTGCTGCGGGGGAACCAGCATATCGGCAAAGGCATAAAACGCGCCGCCCAGCATGGAGTGAATAAATTTCAGATTTGGCAACTCATCAAACATCCCGCTGAACAGCTCACGCCCGACCGCCGTCGCCTGGTCGACACAGCGGCCAAACTGGCGACGTTGGTTGGTGTAAGGCAGCACCGAGTTAAAATCCACCGGCAACGGTGTATGGTGGACCACCACCGGCACATTGAGGTCGTTGAGGTATTTCAGGTAGGGGCGAAACGCGGCGTCATCCAGATAGATTTGCCCATAGTGCGCGACAATCTGTGCACCCCGGAATCCAAGTTGATTCAGGCAACGATCGACTTCACGCAGACACGCATCCGTGCCCCAGGGTGGCACAACGGCAAGGGCGGACATACGGCCCTGACTGCGCTTAACATAGTCAGCCATACGTGTGTTGACCTCTTTGCAGGTCTCCAGGTCGAGCCACTCTTGCCACACCGGCAAACGGAAAATAGCATGGTCGACACCGGCTTTTTCCATGTCAGCCAGTTGACTCTCCAGCGTATATTGCCCCTCAGCATAGTTGAGGTTGATGTAACCTTTAGGCTGTTCAATAATCAGTTGGCTGAGTTCTTTTCCCTCTATTTTTTCCACTCGGGTATGTACGCCATACTGTTTAGGCACGCAATCAAGAAATGAATTAAGCAACTTTTTATCTGAAAAAAGCTCACCAGGTAGCCAGTGCATATTTGCATCAATAATCTTTCTCATCATTAATTCCTTGTCATGTATTTAGCCAAAAAAGAGGGGGTTATTTTTGTGTTGCAAAAACAGATTTATATTTACTTTGTTTTTCTTTTTCTCCCGGAATACGCATTCCGGCTTTTGCGTGATACTCACTAAAAATAGACAGGGCTTCTTCGTGTGGGAAAATCGCTTCGATATCCGCAAAAGGTTGGCCGCCACTGCGTTCTTCCACAATGCGTCTGACCACTTCCGGACCTTCACCACGAGAGGCCAGCACCAGCCAGTTCACTTTTTCACGACGTTCTTGTTCATAGGCTTTTAGCGCCACTACCGGGTCGGTGACAGTGGCTAGCTTATCGGCGATGACGCGGGCATCGACAAATGCCTGGCAGACACTGTTGCCTCCACGTGGGTACATCGCGTGGGCGGCATCGCCGAGGAGCGTGACCCGGCCAAATGACCACTGCGGCAGGGGATCGTGATCGATCAGCGGGAACAGGTAGCATTCGCGTGCGTTACGAATCATCGCGCTCACGTCGAGAAAATCGAGTTGGCAATCGGCAAAAACGTTTTCTATCTCTTTAACGCCCGTGGTCTGGTTCCAGTCTTCTTCACTTTGCGGCTTTTCGTTCTGCTCAATCACCCAGTTCACCAACTGGTTGCCTTGGCCATCGACGTTTTCCTGAATCGGATAGACAATCAGCGTCCCCTGGCGTACAGGATCGCCGATGTGCAGAATGCTGCCCCCGGTTTTGAACGGCGGCATAACGGTGACCCCACGATAGAGCGTCAGCCCTGAGAAGTGACTGCGTGACGAGTCCGGTAAGAGTTGAGCGCGGATCGCAGAACGGATGCCATCAACGCCGATGACCACATCAGCACGCACGGTGGCAGGGGCATCCGGATTGTGCTGAGTATCGAAATGGAGTGTGACGCCCTGGTCATCTTGCTCAAAACGGGTGCAGCGCGTGCCAAGCGTAATCGCCTCTGCGCCGAGTCGCTCCTGTACCGCTTTATACAGCATCATCTGTAGTTGACCACGATGAACGAAGCGTTGGTCATGCTCGTAGCCCATGTAAGTCCCGCATGCTTCGGCGAAAATTTGCTGGCCGTGACCGGTATAAAATACAGATTCTTTAGCATCGACCGAGATATCAACAAACGCCTCATACAACCCCAGCTCGGTGAGCTCTTTTACCGCATAGGGTTTGATATCAACCCCAACGCCGAGGGGTTTAATTTCTGCCACTGCTTCAAACAGGCGCGGGCGAAAACCTTGCTGATGCAGGCGCAGAGCAGCCGCCAGTCCAGCCGGACCGGCACCAATGATGACGATATCCAACATGATAACTTCCTCTTGTAGTGTTGCTTATAGCGAAACAGAGACGATTAACTGTGAATTTTCAATGAGTCCTGGGGTGAACCGTTACCTTCCCGCCCAGGGTGAGAGGTCACATCGCGTAACCAGATGGGGATCCCGGTCAAACAGACCACCAATCCACACACCACGAGCAGCGTGATTGGTGAGGTGCTGGCGCTATTCTGTGCGACGATGAACAGTGGCGGTCCGAGGAATACGCCAACCAACGTCAGCTGCGTGATCAGTCCGCTGGTTGCGCCAATACTTTCGCGTGAAGGTGCCACTACGGGGGCTAACGCCCACATCCCCACCAGCAATCCACTGCCAAACATAAACAGCCAGGAGGCGGCAATCGAGACTGCAAAGCCGAGTGGCAGCAGGTAAATCGCTAATGCAGGCACTCCCGTAATGAGCAAGCCGCAGCAGCCAATCAAAACCGCTCTTACGCCCCGGTTCAGCAAATAACCCACCAGCAGGCAGCCGATGCCATTGCATATCATCGCCATGACGTTCCAGTGTGCGACTTCAACCACCGGGACGTTGTAGCGCTGAGACAACCAGGGGGCCAGCGTAGAGATGATGCCCGTTTGCAGGAACGCGTCTGCGCCAAAAGAGATACCCAACAGATAGACCCACGGGCTGCGTAAGACGCTGCTCAGGCCACGCGTGCGTGAGAACTGTGCTTTTTCGGCGGATGTGCGCCTTGGCAGGCTCACCAGCGCCAGCGTAGCTAACGCTAACGTCAGCACTGAGTGCGCGAGGAATGCCGCTCGCCAGCTACCAAAATGTTCGGCAATGCCCGCTGAGAGGAACGGCAGCAGGAAACTGGCAGGGACGAAAGTCGACCAGAGAGCCATCGCCATATTGCGCTGTTTACCCGTAGTGATACGAATTAACAGCGTGACGGCAGCCACCGCAGTCAGCACGTAACCAATACCCGTGACCACACGCCCTAACAATAACCAGTGAAACACCGGGGCTGCGACGACCAGTACATCACCCGCAACAATCACGCCTGCCCCCATCAGCAACACCACACGATCCCCGGCGCGGTCAACGATATAGCCTGCGCCTAATGCGCCCAGTGCGACCATCAACGAGGGCAACGACATAATCATGCCAATTTTGCCGTGGTCATAAACGTGGAACGCGTTAGCAATGGCACCTAATTCGGTAACCGCCTCGCTGACCGTCATCGCCGCCATGACGCCCAAGGCATACGCTAAAAAGATTCTTACTAAAGGGTGTTGAATGACTTTACTCACGTTGTTCTCCCGATGAGAAGTGGGGTTGAGATGCCTTCACTAAGCGTCATTCGCCATAGCCAGAAAACGTTCCAGTGTCGGAGGATCGATATGGAGGTCGGGCGATGAGAGCGGCACATGGGTAAAGGGCGTAGCCTCGGCAAACCATTTGCTTTGTGCGGGAAGCCCCCATTGGTCAGCGCGTTGTGGATCGGCCAAATCCCATCCCTGTGCGGGTTCAGCATCTATATGCTGATAGTGGGTGTTAAACAACTCGATACGATGGCCATCGGGGTCGCGGAAATAGATAAACAGCGCCCCACTGATACCATGTCGGCCGGGGCCGCGTTCAAGGCAAGAGGCATAGCCCAGTGCACCCGCGACATCGCAGGCACGAATTAAATCGTTGCTGTCGGGCAAGGTGTAGGCGAAGTGATGCAGACGCGGGCCTGGGCCTTGTGTGAAAACGATGTCATGAGGATTGCCTTTGCGTTGTAGCCAGACGCCCCACAGATGCGGCAGATCGGCCTGCTCCTGGGAGTAGGTATACTCACTGACTCTGAATCCCAGTGCCTGATAAAACGCCCAGGCCTGACGCACATCCGGGGTCTGAAGTTGATAGTGGTCCAGACGCTGCGCGCAAGCGCCCCGGTAGCGATCATAGTGTTTCAGCATGCGTTCACACGCCGTCATATCGGCACACAATTCGAGCGGGACGCCAGCATCATCATTGACGACCAGCGTCAGGCCCTGGAAAGGAGACTCAAGCATCTCGGTTTTTCGGCCCTGGCGAGCAAAAACCTCCTGCGCCTGATAAATATCCGTTTCACTGGCGACGCGCATGCCAATACGCTGACAGCTAAGGTCGTGGGACTTATGCAATACCAGGCTGTGGTGCGCGCGCTCTTCCAGTCCACGCAACCACACCGTTGCGTCATCTTCATCGCTGATCACCAGCCCCACCAGTTCAGTGTAAAAGCGTTTGCTGGCCGCAAGGTCACGGACATTCAGTACGACGTGACTGGCGCGTGTCACGTTAAACGGGGGAACCAAAACCAACTCATCAATCTGTGGCATGGATATGTTCTCTCTCAGACAGAACTAACTTCAGTGTTATCTGTGTGTCCCGCGCTATCAAAACTGACTTCGGTAACCGGGGATGTGTGAATTTAGATATATCGCGTTAATAGATATATCTCATTGAGTGTCTGCAATTGGAGATCGGGCGCACAATTTATGATCAAAGCCGTAAATTGCTGTGGGGAAGGCGGCAGGAAAAAACCGCCCAGCAGGGGCGGTTTGTCATAGGTTACTGATTAGAAAGAGGTGGTGATGCCAACGTAGTAATAACGGCCCGGTTCGTTGAAGGTGTAAGCCCCTTCGTTGGAACGATAGATCTGTTTATCAAACAGGTTACCAATCCCGGCGTTAAAGCGAACGTTGTGGTTCAGATCATATTTGAGGTTCCAGCCGAAAATAGAGTAGGCCGGCAACTCTGTATCGGTGGTGCTATCCCGGCGGTGCTCTGCGTGGGTACGCGGATGAATACGCCCGTACATTGTCCAGGAAATGTTGGTTGAGAGATCATCGGTAACGTTCCAGTCCAGCATGTGGTTCAGCGTATATTTCGGTACCAGCGAGAGTGGATTGCCGGTCGATTTTTGCTTCGAGGTAAACATATAGGTCGCGTTAGTACGCCACGTCAGTTTATCCGCTACCAGAGGCAAGGTCAGGTTCCCCTCCAGGCCTTGAGTGACGGCTTTGCCACCATTCTCCCAGCGATAAACGTCATACCATTCAGAGTAGTAGGTACTGTTGACGTAGACTGACTGCACCGTATCGGTACCGGAAACGATTTTGTTCTGATAGTCGTTACGGAAATAGGTCAGACCGGCAGCAAAGCCGCTGTCATTCCACTGAATGCCGATATCTTTATTAACGCTGACTTCAGGATGCAGATTGCCATTACCCATCAGATAACAACCGCTGGTGCTGTTGATTGCACAGCCGTTGCCGCTGCTGGCTAACAGATAGCCTTCACTCGATTGATACAGGTTAGGGGCTTTAAAGACGCGCGCAATACCGGCTTTCAGGCTGAAGTGGTCGCCTAAATCCTGCGAAAGGTTGAGGCTGGGGCTCCAGTTACTGCCAAATTTATCGCTGTAGTCGAAGCGAATGCCTGGAATCAGCGTGGTGCCTGGCAGCACATCAATGGTGTCTTCCAGATAAATAGCGCTGAGCTGCTGGCTATTTTTGCTGCTGCGTAGGGCCGAGTTTCCTGAGACACCCCCAACAGTGGTGACATCAACGTTGGTGGAGGTCGCGGCAGGATCATTTAATGCTTCACGATCCCACTCGAAGCCAGCCGTCAGGGTATTGTCTACCCACAGAGTAAACGGGACAGTAAATTCCTGGCTGGCGCGCCAGGTTTTGTAGTTACTGTCGCTGAACTGGGTATTGGTGATGGTGCCATCAATACCGCCGGTCAGCCCTTCGTTCATGCGTGAGTTTTTCGTGCGCTCGTAGCTCAGAATGGTTTTTGACTGCCCCCAGTCCCAAATACCGTTGTGCGTCAGGCTGTAGTTCTGACGATACATCCGGTTGGTTTCCTGGCCCACCAGCGACTGAGGCAACGTAGTGCGCCCGTTGCTGTATTGCGTGTCACCGGCATAAATATTGCCCTGGCGGCTAAAGCCGTAGTCAAAATCAACGTACTGCCTGGGATCTATTTTCCAGGTCAGCCCGGTATTAATATCGCGGTTACGTACGCCTTCACGGCCAGCGGCGCTGGTTCCGTTCTGCGCTTTGTTGATGTCGTAGGCATCGCCATCGGTTTTGTTGATGTTGCCGTACATACGCATCGTTAATACATCTTTGACCAGCGGACCGCTTAAGCTAAAGGTCGAGCGCTTAGTGGCACCTTCTTTGTCATCCTCGGGCTGGCTGGTAAACAGTGACAGTGAGCCATGCCAGTCATTGGTTGGGCGTTTGGTGACGATGTTGATTACGCCGCCCATCGCGCCTGAGCCGTAATGCGCCGCCGAAGGGCCGCGCAGAATGTCGATATGATCCACCATCTCCGGGGGTACCCAGTTGGTATCACCACGGGAATCACGCTCACCGGTCCAGGCATAGCGAACTGACGCACGCGACGTGACCGGTACGCCATCAATCAGAATCAGGGTATTTTCCGGACCCATGCCGCGAATATCGATCTGCCGATCGTTGCCGCGAGCACCGGTCCCGCCGTTACCGGTGTAGTTAATGCCGGGCATCTTGCGGATGATCTCGGACAGATCATTCACCGGAGGCTGTTTTTCAATATCCTGCTGGGTAATTAGCGATGCGCCCGCTTGCTGCTTGAGGGCTTCTTCAGGCTTTGCGGTAACCAGCAGCGTCCCTGCATCCTCTTCGATAAGCGCTTTTTTATTGTTTTTGTTGGTGTTGGTCGTGGTTTTTGCTGGCGCAGAATCCACCAGACTCAGTGTTTCGGCGGCAGGGGTGCCAAAAGATGATCCATACAAAACAACGCCAACCGCGACGGCCAGACTGGTTTTTACCGGTCTGGGGGTGAAGCAAACACGCATGAGGTATCCTTGAGTAAACGCTTTACAAGCAAATGAGAATCATTATTATCGCTTTGCACAGGGGCTAAAGATTGGACTTTTGTGCAGTCGTCAGTTGCCGCCAATTTGGGTAGGCTATTTAGCAGTCAATATTAAAAATAAAAATCATCATCAGAATGAATTGATGCCGTCTGGGGAAGGGAAATGATAAAAAGCAGTATTGATAATCTGGTGGAGTGGATTGAAGAACATAAACATCTGCCACTCAGAATAGATGACATCGCTTCACGTTCCGGTTATTCAAAGTGGTATTTGCAGCGCGTATTTACAGAAGTAACTGGGATTAATATTGCCACCTATTGCCGCCGTCGCAGGCTCGCACTGGCCGCGCAGGTGGTTAAATACTCTTCTATGCCGCTGGCTGAAATTGCCTCATGGTTTGACTATGACTCACAGCAAACGTTAAACAAAGAGTTCATGAAACACTTTCGATTAACGCCGGGGCAAATCAGACAGAACAGTACGATGAACTGGGAAATACTGTATCCCACGTTGCAAAAGTATGAGCCAGAATTTAATCATCCCGTCACGCTGACGTCAGTGCCTGTCGCCAACTTACAGGGGTTGTATCATAGCTATACGCTCAGTCCTGATGAGTTGGACAAGCACCCAGTGGCACAACGAAAAAGCAAATGGGACAATTTTCTGGCGCAGTTTTCGGTAAAGCCTGACAAAGTCTATTGCCTCACTGGACCAGAATTGTCAGGCTTTGAACTGTGTGGCGTAAAATATGGCTATATTACCTGTGTCTCTCCGGAGGCGATGGCGAGCTACACCGGTTCAGCCACCTCCGAAATTCCGCTGATCGTGGAGACCTGTTATGCGAAATTCACCTTTCATGGCCATTACTCGCGAGTGGAAAGCTTTATTAAGCATATTTACAATGTCAGATTACATGATATGCAATTAAATCGCGTCGATGGCATGGATATCGAAGAGTTTATTTTACAGGGCAGGGCGCGTTTCGGTGATGAGCAGGGGAACGTCGCGTTAAATTATTATGTACCGGTAAAAACCGTGTTGCAGGGCTAGCCTGTAACCGATGCGGAAGAATGATCCGCATCGGTTATCGGTGCATGCATTTTGACCCATATATTCTCGCCTTGGTGTTTATGACTTGCGCAGTGCCGCCATATCGATGCCCCATAAATTCAGCTTGTTATACAACGCGGTGCGTGAAATGCCCAATACCTGCGCGGATTGCCGTAAATTGCCCTGCATCTGGGCGATCACCGCGAGGATATGCTGACGCTCACTGTCTTGTAATGAGGTGAGGGTGTGTTCTGACGAGCTAACATGCCGGTGCTCGGTCATCTCTTCCGGCAAGTCCTGTAGCGTGATTTCCGTCTCCTGGCAAAGATTGACCATGCGTTCAATCAGGTTCTCCAGTTCACGTACGTTACCCGGCCAGTGCCACGCTTGCAGACACTGCATCGCTTCGGGGGACATCTGTGGCGGCATGCGCTTCAGGCGGGTACAAAGGGCATGAATAAAGGTATTCACCAGTGGCGCAATGTCCTCCTGGCGCGCGCGCAGCGGCGGAATTTCCAGCGAAATCACGTTGAGGCGATAGTAGAGATCGCGACGAAAAGCGCCTTTTTCCACGGCATCCAGCAGGTTGCAGTGGGTTGCGGCAATAATGCGTACGTTAACCGCAATGGGTGTCGCAGCACCGATGCGTAATACTTCGCTCTCCTGTAGCACACGCAACAGGCTGGTTTGTGCTTCCAGCGGCATTTCACCGATTTCATCAAGAAACAGCGTGCCACCATCGGCCAGCTCAAATTTCCCTGCGGCACCGCCGCGCCGTGAGCCGGTGAAAGCGCCATCAACGTAGCCAAACAGCTCACTCTGCACCAAATCACGTGGCAACGCGCCGCAGTTGAGCGCGATAAAGGGTTCGGCGTGACGTGCGCTGGCGTTGTGAATCGCCTGGGCGAACAGCTCTTTGCCCGTGCCGCTCTCTCCGTTCAGTAACACGGTACTGTCACTCCGGCTGCTGGCTCGCGCTTTCTGAATCGCCTGTAACAGCCGGGGGGCGATGCCCTGAATCATCTCAAAGGTATAGCTGGCACTTGAGCCCATCACTTTGCGGCTAATTGCCCGAATGCGCTGCACTTCGCGCAGAGAAAGAACCCGCCCACCGTCCGGTGCCGGGATCAACGAAATCAGGCAGGCAACCGGAGCCATGCCTTCCGGATGGAACAGCAGTTCGCGATCGTTGCAAAACGGCAGCGTAAGGAGAGAAGCATTTTGTGGCTTGAGCAGAACATCGATTGGCCCCGCTTGTGGGTCGAGGCCACCAAAGAGCTGACGGGCATAGCGGTTCAGGGTTTTGATCCTGCCGAGGCTATCACAGACAATCACGCCTTCATTCAGGGTTTCCAGAATCGACTGCTGCTCGGCCAGCAAACGGCGCAAGATGAGCTGCTGCCCAACAGCTTCAGCTGCCGCCTGCACGGTACCCAGAGTATGCGCATTAAAGTTATCTGGCGTAGCCGTCAGGGTTAGCACGCCAATCAGTTTCCCGTTGGCCGCACGCACGGGCGCGGCCGCACACTGGAAGTGACGTTTACGCAGATCGAGTTTCCAGTTTTCCCCGCTCAATACATAGACCAGCCGCTGTTCGATCAGGCAACGCGCGGTGCAGTTCGTTCCGAGCACATCTTCGCGCAAAATGCTGCCAACCGGGGTGAGATCAGCGCCGCAGTAGTGCAGCGTCACGCCTTGCGCATCCGTCAGATTAATATGGCCATCCGGGTTATAGGCCAGCAAATTTTCCATGATGCTGCGTGCCACCAGCACCAGCTCGGCGTTGTATTCCAGGATAGCTGCAAGCTCCTCGGCGGGCGGGGAGATGTAGCTAAAATGCGCCGGATCGATTTGTCTCTGCTGTGAACGTTGCCAGGAGTGGAGAATACTTTGTCGCATCCAGCCTGGGTGCTCACCCCGTTGGAAGCTTTGCCACCCCTGCCACAGCAGGCTGTGCCACTCCGCAGCCTCAGCGGAATCAGGCAGGCTGAAAATCGGATCGCTTTCATCTTTGACCGGAAGTCGAATTTGCGTCTGCATAACGGATCCCACTGGGCGAGATATGTTCATTATCTTTACATGTTAAGTTGACATGTAAAGTTTACTGCCAATCCCACCTCTGTTCCTGCGCCTCTCGTCACAGAAAACCCCGATATAAACCTGGCATCGGGTTTGCAATTTCATCTCCAGACAGGTGTTTAAGCCAACCTGAATGTGGACAACACCAACCCTACCGCTGCATAACGCTTAAATAACAAGGAGTAACGATGACATTATCTACTCAACCTGTTCGTGTTGGCCTGATTGGCGCGGGCCGAATGGGCAGCTTCCACGCAGAGAATCTGGCCTGGCGTATTCCCGGTGCAGTGTTAGCGGCTGTAGCCGATCCCGTTGCCGGTGCGGCGGAGAAACTGGCTCAGCGGCTTGGCGTAGCGAAGTTTTACAGCGATCTCCATGCGTTGTTGCAGGATGCCGATATTGATGCGGTGGTGATTGCGGCCCCGGCGCGTATCCACGCGGAATGGGTCATTGCCGCTGCACAGGCGGGCAAACATGTGTTTTGTGAAAAGCCAATGGCGGTGACGTTAGAGGAGGCGGACCGGGCAATTGCGGCGGCCAAACAGGCGGGGGTGGTGTTGCAAGTCGGTTTTAACCGTCGCTTCGACAGTGGTTTTGCTGCGGCTATCACCGCCATCAAGACCGGTGAAAATGGGACGACGCAGCTGAGCCGTTCATTGACGCGCGATCCTGGCCTGCGCGATCCGGCTCCGATCCCGCAGTGGACCATTTTCCTCGAAACCCTCATTCATGACTTCGATACTTTGCTGCACTTCAACCCCGGAGCCCGTCCAACGGAGGTCTATGTACTGGCCGATGCCTTAATTCGTCCAGACTTCAAAGATAAAGGGCTGCTTGATACTGCGGTTGTCACCCTGCGCTTTGACAACGGCGCGATCGCTATCGCGGAAGCCAGTTTCCAGGCGGTCTACGGTTATGACGTACGCGGTGAAGTGTTTGGTAGCAAAGGGATGTTGCAGGCGGGACATATCAATGCCAATCACTGTGTGCGCTATCACCAGGACGGTATTGCTATCGAAACCTCACGCCTCGATTCCGACCTGCTGCATGCGGCTTATGTCGCGGAGCTCACGGAGTTCGCACGCTGTATTCGCAGTGGCGAGGTGCCACGAGCAACCGGCGAAGATGCCCGCAATGCGCTGGAAATTGCCCTGGCCTGCATTGAATCAGCCCTCCAGCAGCAACCGATCAAGCTGGGAGAGCGCTAATGGCCAGCTATTCTCTTTCGGTTTGTGCCGAAATGGTGTTTCTCGATCTTCCGTTCGTCGAGCGGGTAAAACGTATTCACCAGCTCGGATTTGGCGTCGAAATCTGGGGATGGGCAAATAAAGACATTGATGCACTGGCAGCAACCGGGGCGCGCTTTACCTCAATGACGGGCTATCTCAGCGGCAATTTGACTGACGACGAGGAGATTGCACAGCTATTGCATAGCGCAGAAGCGTCACTGGCTGTGGCTGAACGTTTAAATTGTCCTGGCCTTAACCTGCATGGCACCGGGCTGAATGACAAAGGCTTGCCGGTGAAACCCGTAGAGGCCGTCACGGGTGCCATGTGGCTGAAAGCGGCTGAGACACTGCGTCAGGTTGCCAAACTGGGTGAAGCGGCGGGGCGCGTATTCACCCTGGAAAACCTCAACTTGCCGGTCGACCATCCGGGCACACCTTTTGCGCTGGCGGCGGATACCCTGGCGCTGGTGGAAGCCGTCAATAGCCCGGCACTCAAAATGAATCTGGATCTTTATCACGCACAGATTGGTGAAGGGAACCTGATTGAATTACTTCGCCGCGCGGGGTCGGCCATCGGAGAAATTCAGGTGGCGGATGTCCCAGGTCGCCAGCAGCCAGGGACAGGAGAAATTAACTACCGTGCCATCGCCCGAACCCTGAATGACATGGGTTACCAGGGCACGGTCGCGATGGAAGGCTGGGCCAGCGGGGACAGCACGGCTGCACTGGAGCAGTTCCGCGATCATTTTACGCTGTAAATCTGTGGCCGCCGGGTATTTGCCTGTTGCCAGGCGGACTGCATGGTATTGAAAAAAATAATATCTCACCCCTACAGGAATACCTTATGAAAACCAGAAATCTGATGATTTTGCTCTGTTCGCTGCTGCTTAGCTTGAGTGTGAGTGCCAAGACCTTCACCGTGGGTGTCGCACTGGCGAACTTTGATCTTAACTTTGTCTCTATTCTCCGTACCCAGATGGAGAAGGAGTTAAAAGACAACCAGCTCAACAGCCAGTTTGTTGATGCCAAGGGGGACGTTGCCGTTCAGGTTCAGCAAATAGACGATTTTATTAATCAGGGTGTGGATGCAATTATCCTCAACCCGGTGGATACCCAGGGTGTTCAGCCGATGATTGCTGCGGCAAAAAATGCCGGTATCCCGCTGGTGTTCGTGAACCGTAAACCTGAGGTGAAACTGCCAGAAAATATGGCGTATGTCGGCTCTGATTCTGCGCTGGGTGGTCAAATGCAGATGGAAGCCCTGGCGAAGAAAATGAATTACAAAGGTAATGTCGCGATTTTAATGGGAGCGCTGTCAAATGAGGAAGCCCGTGAACGTACCAAAGCGGTAGAGGCGGTTATCGCTAAGTATAAAGACATGAAAGTGATCGAAAAACAGAGCGCCAAATGGCAGCGCAACGAGGCGGTGGACGTGGTCTCTAGCTGGCTGTTGAATCAGCGCCCGATTGATGCGATTGCGGCCAATAATGATGAAATGGCGATCGGGGCCATCATGGCATTAAACCAGGCGAAGAATGAGAAGGTTCTTGTGGCAGGTATCGACGGCACGCCAGATGGTCAGCAGTTTGTGAAAAACGGCAAAATGACGCTAACCATTTTCCAGGATGCCAAAGGGCAGGCGACCGGGGCCGTGCAGGTGGTTAAGGACTTACTGGAGAAGAAAAAAGTGGAAACCTATAACTGGGTGCCTTATCAGACCATTACGCCAGAAAACTACACGCAGTTTGCGGCGAAAAATTAACAGCGCGTGCCTGGATGATAAAAACCCCCACTGCTGTGGGGGTTTTCTTTAGTCACGGCTGTGACTCTTCAGCATGACCTGCCCAGGGCTTCGCATGCGTGGCTGCTCGGGCTTTCGCAACGTCCTGCTCCGAAACCGCTGTGGCAGCATTACCCCAGCTATTGCGAATATAGGTCATTACATCAGCAACATTGCTGTCAGACAGCTTCCAGTCAAAGGCCGGCATCCCCGCAGCAGTCGGGTTAGCATGGGTTAACGGCCCTTCGCTGCCGTTAAGCACGACATTTAACAGGCTGGCTGGGTCTGGCGCATTGACCTGACTGTTTCCGGCGAGGGTCGGGATCATCTGGCGGATGCCTGAACCGTCTGAAACATGGCAGGCGCTACACTGTGATTCAAAGACCTTTTTACCCACCATCATCGGCTCGCTGGTGCTGGCGACGGCGGCTGGAACCGGCGTAGTCGACGCAGGCAGTGATTTGAGATAGCTGGCGATAGCGTGCAGATCGGCATCTGTCATGTATTGCGTCGAGTTCTCAATCGCCTCGGTCATCGGGCCAGAGGAGGCCGTTTCACGGTTGGTGCCAGAACGCAGATAGCTGACGACATCTTCATTACTCCACTTACCCAGACCCGTGTGTGGATTTGAGGTGAGATCTGGCGCATTCCAGCCCTGCAACGCACCACCCTGCAAGTAAGCGGAAGAGTCACCACCCAGCAGGTTCTTCGGCGTGTGGCATGAGGCGCAGTGACCTGGACCATCAACCAGATAAGCCCCACGATTGATCTCCGCCGTGGATAATTCCTGCGGCTGGAACACTTGATCGTGGAAGAACATCAGGTTCCAGCCTGCCAGCGTCCAGCGCTGGTTGAACGGGAACGGCAGCTGGTTTTCAACCACCTTATTCTTCACCGGGGCAATGGTGCGGATATAGGCCCAAAGATCGGCCAGATCCTGATCGGTCAGTTTGGCATAGGCATTGTAAGGCATGGCCGCATACAGATAACCGTGCGAGCCAACCCCATGGCGCACCGCGCGATCAAACTGCTCCTGATCCCAACCGCCAATCCCGGTCTCTTTGTCCGACGTAATGTTGGAGGACAAAATGTCACCAAACGGCGTATGTAAGGTATAGCCGCCGGCAAACGGTTTGCCGCCTTCCTGCGTGTGGCAGGCCGTACAGTCCGACAGACGGGCAACATATTCGCCCCGTTTAATTTGATCGGCTGAAGCCGTGTCAGCCACCTTAATGGACTGCGGATAGCTTTTGTGTAATCCGTACTCGACCAGCGCGGTGTAACCGAGGGCACCGGCCACCACTACCGCGCCAACCGCCAGAGCAGCGCTACGTAATTTAATCGCCATTTTTTTCTCCTCAGCTCACCATTGGACCTGGATTTTTCAGGTAGGTATTCACGATGGCGTGAGCCGTCCACAACGTCAGCGCGCTCAAGGTAATCGTCGGGTTATAACCGCCATTATTTGGGAACGATGAGGCACCCATGACAAACAGGTTGTGGGCATCCCAGTGTTGCTGATAGCGGTTCAACACGGACGTGGCAGGATCTTTACCCATTACGGCACCACCAATGGTGTGCGAGCTGTCGTAGGCGCGGAACGGAGAGTTATGTTTATCCGGGAAAGACTCAGTCTCCCACGAGGTCGCGCCAGATACCTTCGCAATATCTTCGATGCGATCGCGGATATAGCGCGCCATCAGGCGATCGTTCTCGTTGTAGTCAAAGGTCAGGCGCAATAATGGCTGGCCATTCTCGTCGCTGTAGTTAGGGTCAAGGGACAGATAGGAGTCACGGTGGGAGTAAGATGTTCCCTGGCCCTGGATCTTGGCGTAGTTCTGGTAGCTCTTCTGGAAGGTTTTTTTCCATTCTGAACCCCACATTTTGCTGCCAGGTGGCAGGCGATCGGTCATGCCCAATGGCGTTCCCTGATCGGACAGCGCCTGAATGCCAGCACCGCCCAGGAAGCCAAGGCCGGTGTGATCAAAGTTATCGCCGTTGAAATCATCAATCTGGGTGGAGAGCGCGCCGGTAGAAATGAACGGGTTCATCTGTTCATTTTCATAGTAGAGGTAGCCCATGGACATGGTCTGGTAGTTATAGGCGCGTCCCAGCGTCCCTTTACCGGTTGCGTGATCATACGCTTTACCAATTTTGGAGAGCAGCAGCAGACGGACGTTGTCCAACTGGTAAGCGGTGAGACAGACAATATCTGCCGGTTGGAAACCGGTATTGCCATCGGAATCCAGGAAGGTCACACCCGTGACGGTTTTACCGTCTTCAGCTTTATCGATATGCAATGCGGTGCATTCAGTCAGCAGGGTAAAATTGGTGCGATCCATCAGTGCCGGAACTACGCAGATGTTAGGTGATGATTTGGACCAGTTACCACAGCCGTAAAAACCGCAATAGCCACAGTAGGTGCAGGGGGCTAAATTAATTCCCAGTGGGTTGGTGTAGGCTGCGCCAATGGTGCCAGCCGGGATCGGGAAGGGGTGGTAACCCATTTTTTCGGTGATCTGGTGGAATTTGTCGTTCCAGTGGGAGCGAATTAACGGCGGTGTGGGGTATTCGCTGGTGCGGCTTCCTTCAAAGGGGTTTCCGCCATCTTGTTTCTCACCGTTGAGCACGCCTGCTTTACCTGAAATACCGGCAATTTTTTCGATGCGATCATAGAACGGTTCAAGATCCTGATACGTGACGCCCCAGTCCTGAACAATCAGACCGTCTGCCAGTTTCATGTTGTGATAGCGTTCGCGCAGGCGGGTTTCCATTTCGAAATCTGAAGGGTTAAAGCGCCAGGCGTTTGCAGCCCAGTGCTTGCCCGCGCCACCGACGCTGTAGCCCATCTGGAAGGCGTTCCAGTCTCGTGCCGGCAACGCCTTTTGGCTGCTGTCGTTACGGAAGGTCAACGTTTCCACGCGGGTGGGCTTGAGGATTTCGCGGCGTACACCGTAGCGTAATTCATCGGCAGCAATCGCCGGGGAAAAGTTAGTTTGGGTTTGTTCCCACGGGCCGCGTTCAATGGCAACCACGTTTAATCCTGCTCGGGTCAGTTCTTCAGCCATGAGTGAACCGGCCCAGCCGAGGCCGATAATAACGGCATCCGCTTTTGGTCTGGTGTAATTCATAATATTCTTCTTATTAAGCTTTCAGGAGTTGAATAATGCTGATAGGTTCAATATTAAGTTTCTGTCCCTTGAGCGGGGCGTAATCGCGATAATCATACCGCGCGCCAGGGAAACCAATCATGCGCCAACCCACCATATTACGATTGCCACCGTAAACAGGATCGGCGAGGAAGCCTTCCTGAACATTCGTTAAGAACTGACTAAATAGTTCTTTTCCTGAAATTGAAGGATAACTGAAGTTATTTGCTTCCATTTGTTCGAGGTAATGATCTTTCGCTGCATCATCGAGGTCGGTGAAAGATTTACCGGTCAGGCTCTTACAATGCGTATCCAGTTCGCTCAACCCGTGGCGATAAATTTCAGCCGGTGTTAAAGGAGACTGGTTACCTTGAGAATCCGTTCCTTTTTCAAATGGCCCGGTATTGTAGCGCCAACTGGCTTTGCCATAGCTACCAGCCAGTTGGTTATCAATGAAGACCACACAACCCGCCTGAGAGGCGCTAATACTCAATTCATCTGCTGGGATCAGGCGATCAAAAATAGCCGTGACTAGTTCATATTCACGCTGGTTGAGGTACATTTTTTTTGTAGGATCGGCCGGGGTAGGCGGCAGTGTTTCTTTTGCTCGCCATAGCTTGCCACCGTTATAAATTTTCTCTGCCGCCCCTGCCGGTTTAAATACCGATGCGGCTGTCCCTGTTGTTGCCAGAACCAAACCTGCTTTAATGAAACTACGACGTTCCATACGATGCTCCATTGAATAAGAGTCACCGACTACATGGAAACAGCCTCGCTTAAATAAAATTCAGGCGAAGTAATCCACTAGACAGTGTTAATTATGAGTTTTTTAATCTGGAGTGAGCTGCTATTACTGGGGTGTGAAATATTCTCCTTATATTAAGGCTCGCCATTGGAAACAATGGCGAGCAGGACGTCAAATTTTAATATGCGACTTCCTGGCGTGTAACTCACCGTTTTTCCATCGCTGGTCAGCGCCCGGTTTATTATCGAGCAACCGGCTGAGCGCTTCGCTAATTTGTAAGTCAGCGCGTTGATTCCAACTGGTCAGATTCCAGGTTGAGGTACGTGCTTCATCAATATCATCAAAGCCAACAACACCAATATGTAACTGTGGGTCAAAATCACGTATTGCTTGCATGGCACCAAACGCCAGTACATCGTTTTCACAAAACAGCGCATCGATGCGTTGAGACGCCGGAGTCGTGCGCAGATACTGCAACATCTCTTCATATCCACGATCGCGGTCGTAGCTTCCGGCGACTAAAACGGTATCAAGCTGCTGACCACCTTCTTCTAATCCCGTCGCGTAGCCTTCCATGCGCATCAGATGGCTGGATGAGGTATCCGGTCCTTTCATGTAGCCATAGCGCTGATATTTTTGCTCCATCAACAGCTGGCTTAAACGCTTGCCTGCGGCAAATCCATCTATATTCACGACTTCAACATCTGCGGCGTTGGTATTTCGGAACACATGGACTGCCCTGATGTGATGAAGCGATTTCGTAATGGTCAAAAACTCTTCACTTACAATGGTGGCAAAATAAATCAGCCCATCCACCTGCAACTGACTGGCCATCTGTAATACCGAATCATAATTCTCAGCGGATTCAATGTTCAGCAACATTGACATGTACCCACGCTGGTTTAGCTGCTGTGTAGCCTCTTTTAACATTCTCAGGGTATGCGGATTACTGAATTCATCGGCCACGATCCCCACGATGTTGGTTTTGCTCTGTTTCAGGCCTCGTGCCAGCAGGTTGGGTCTGAAGCCCAGTTCATTTGCGGCGGCCATCACTTTTTCTCGTGCTTCAGGCGAAATAGAGGCGCCTGGTTTAAATGCACGCAGCACGGTCCATTTGGAGACTTCAGCAATACGTGCAACATCATCAGCTGTGGCTTTTTGTGGTTTTTTTTCGTCGTTATTCGTCATGAGCACATTACGCTGTGTAGGGAGACATCGAACCCCACAGCATAAAGCAGTCACTGCATATCCCCAAATCTGAAACCGTCGGTGTGGTCACAAATCATTCCCACAGCAACTGTGCTGATACCAGATGTTGCGATTATGTTTAGTGATGCCAACGTTGGCAATCACTTTTGCCAACGTTGGCAAAGATATCATGAGGAAGAATTAAGCAGGGGAGGGATATTTTTTGATTTAAATCAACAAATTGGTAATCCCTTCGGTTGATGTGTGCTAATTGTTACCAAATGTGACTCTCCGGGTAACAAAGAAGAAAAAGTCAGTCGTGATGGCGTTTTTGGCTAAAAATCAGCCCGGACAGTGCTGCCCGGGCTGATAGCGGCGTTAAATTCAATCAGTGGCGCGGAATATCGTAGGACGAGGCGTTCTGTGTCACCGTGGTCTCAGGTAACTCAGCTTCAACATTGAACTTTTCCAGCACCAGACCATGAATCTTCTCTAGTGAAACACCTGCGGTCTCCGGCAAATAGCGGAAGGTGAAGAAGTACATGCCCAGTGAGAAGATGGCGAACAACAGCAGCGGGAAACCACCGTGGAACACTTCCAGCAGGAAGGCATTGCTGTTGAGCAGCGGGAAGGTGGTGCTGATGATAAAGTTCGCCATCGACATGGCGCAGATTGAAATACCGACACATATTGAGCGAATTTCGGTTGGGAACAGTTCACCCAATACGGTCCAGACCAGTTGTCCCCAGCTGATACCGAAGAACACCATGTAGGCGAACAGACCGATTACCGCTAAAACGCCAGGCAGGTGATAGTAGAACGCAAAGAACGAGTAGGTTAAAAACAGACTAGAGGTTAATGCGCCAATCAGCAGCAGCTTACGGCGGCCAATTTTATCCACAATCGACATGCCGATCAGCACGCCAGCGAACTGACAAACCGACAACCAGAATGTCTGAATCAGGGCTGAATCTACGCTGCCAGTAACATTTTTCAGCAGTGAAGGACCAAAATACTGAATCACGTTAATACCGCTGATTTGGTTACCTACTGCCAGCCCAATTCCAAGTACCAACAAAGGAATTGTGGTTTTATTCAGGCTGAAGCTTTTCTTTGGTCCTGAATTACTGGTTTGGAAAGATCCTTTGATTTCGTTAAATACCACCTCGGCGTGGGTGCTATTAGAAATCTTCGCCAGGGTTTTCATCGCCTCTTTATAGCGACCTTTTAAGACATCCCATCTTGGCGATTCGGGAATAAACGCAATCAGTAGCATGAACAGTGCGCAAGGGATCAGCGCGGTGGCAAGGATGTAACGCCAGCCCATGGCGACCATTGCTTCCGGGAGCAAAGATTTGGTAATAAAATAGTTGGTCAGTAAAACCACTGACTGCCCGCCCACACAGCATACAGAGTAGAGCGCAGTTGTTCTCCCACGGTACTTGGACGGGGAAAGCTCAGCCAGATAGATCGGTGAAATCACCGATGCCAACCCAATCGCCAGCCCGCCAATGATGCGGAAGATAACAAAGGTGGTGAAGTTGTGCGCCAACGCGGTGCCAAGCACGGAGATGGTAAATAGCAGTGCCGTAATGGCGAGGGAGCGTTTACGGCCGAATTTATCGCTAAGGCGAGGTGCAATAAAACACCCGACCAGACTGCCGAGCAAAATATTGGCGACAGCCCATCCTGTTTCAGCGGGGGATAAAAGAAAATACTCACTGAGTGGCTCAATGGCGCCAGAGATGATCGATGAGTCGTAACCCATTAATAATCCGCCAAATGCTGCGACGGTACAGCATAACATTACATACTTCAGGTTATACCGGTTTTGCCTGTTTTCCATAGAATATCCTTACCTCTAATACACAGACATTACCTGTCCAGTAAGAGGAGTGGTGTAGGGACAGCGGTTAGGGGTATTCGCAGTTGAACGCTTAAATGGAATATACTTTCTAAAATTAAATATTTGGATTTTATGATTCAAAAGTGTGACGTAAGTTGCGTATTTTTTCGAACCTGCAAAATGAATGATCATGTAATATTCTGATTATAAAGAATAATTTATATCATCCTAATACAACTCTGAGAATTCAGATTACATGCATCTTATTTTTGGAATATAAATTTCATTTTAGTGTGATGATGTAGCGGATTAACCAGCAACCCGGTTTGTCTGCTGGTGGGCGATCATCGGGCAAGGCATTCCATGCTCTTCTTTATGAGAGCCGTAACGACAAAAGTGGATTGTGTGTCCAAAGGCGGCGGATTGTTGTTTAAATGTTAAGTAATGGTTGTGATTTAAAGTGAATTACTTAAGTGATCCTTAAATGTTTTTTCTGCGCTCCCCTGGAGAATTAGCAGGCGAGTAGTCTCTTTCTGCAATAGTAACGTGTGGTATTACCTGCCTGTTTATGGCTTATTAAAAATAGGGATAATGCATAGTTCACAGATAGATATAGGTTTTTCTTATCAAATTCTGTGGGATTATTTACGTATGTATATAAAACTTTAGCTTTTATTGCATTTATCGTCACGATTAAAATGATTAATAAAAAATGTCCTTTTTTCTTAACGAAATCTTCTTATAGCTGATGTAACTTTAAATCTGTTTATCTATTTTTGATTGAGGTGTCTCATGCTGATTAAACTGAAGCGTACCCGCACCCATAGCGAGGACAGGAATCTTGCTATCTGGCTGGCTACTGCGGCGGGGATGCTAAATGCTATTGCACTGGGGGCGTTTGGATTCTTCCCTTCACACATGACCGGTAATACGTCACAACTTTCCAACGAGCTCTCTAACGTTGACCTTCGCAACATGCTCTTTCTCGGCACCACGCTGCTGGCCTTTGTCGGCGGGGCGATCACGGCGCGGATCGCGGTCATTAGCGGTCTGGCTAATGGAAACCGTATCATTTTTTGCCAGGTCTTACTGATTGAGGGATTTGCTCTGGTGGCACTCTCCTTATTTGAGCTGTTTTATTATTCCCCTGGCAATAACAGGGAGATTATTGTTCTGTTGGGCTTTTTAATGGGATTACATAACTCAACCTCTACCCAGCTTTCGAGTGGCCGCGTACGCTCAACCCACATTACCGGCACCCTCACTGATGCCGGGATTGCGTTAGCCTCGCTGTTCGCGGCAATGATCAGACGCGATCACTCTAAGGAAGTGGTAGCCCAGAGAAAACAGTTCCTGACCCACATCATCACCATTCTCTCGTTCCTGCTAGGCGGTGTGGCGGGGTTGATGTTGTTTAACCGTTTCGGCTTTATGGCAATGTGTGCTATTGGGGCGTTGATTATTTGCCTGTCGCTGGCCTCGATGATCACCACTGTGGTGCGGGTTAATCGTATCGCCAGCCCCTTATAAATGAGCAGCCCAGGTCACTGGGCTGTTCGTCTGTCAATTCATCACCCTTTGGACCTTCTTCTCTTTCAGCGTGGCATAACAAAAAACCAGTGTGAACAGCACGGCATACAGCACCACAATGGTGGGGCCGGGCGCGCTATCGATGAAAAATGAGAGATAAACACCGGCAAAACCGGTAACACTTGCAATCAACATGGCGACTAGCATCACCTGCCAAAAACGCCGCGCCAACAGCAGGGCGATGGCCCCAGGTGCAATGAGCATTGAAACTGACAAAATCACACCTACTGCTTTCAAGGCGGCGACAATGGTCAGCGCAATCAGGCACAACAATCCGTAATGCATCAGTTTGCCATTGATGCCACAAGCGATAGCGTGTTGCGGATCAAAGGCATACAACAGTAAATCGCGCCATTTCACCCCAATCACCATGCAAACCAGCAGCGCAATCAACAGGGTCTGCACAATATCAGCCAGGGCAATTCCCAGCATGTCGCCAAACAGGATATGGTCGAGATGGACTTCCGGCTGTAATTTCAGGTACAGCACTAAACCCGCGCCAAACATGCCTGAAAAGACAATCCCCATCACCGTATCGGGCTTAATCCGGCTATTGTCACTGACATAGCCCGTGGCAACTGCGCAGAACATCCCGGCAACAAACGCCCCGATCGCGTAGGGCAGCCCCAACAACCAGGACAACACGATCCCAGGAAATACCGCGTGACTCATTGCGTCGCCCAGCAGTGACCACCCTTTTAGCACTAAAAAAGCGGAAAGCATGGCGCAAGGCAGGGATAACGCCAGCGTCACCATAAACGCCAAATTCATAAATTCGAACTGGAAAGGCGCGAGTAACTCATTCATGGCGTACCTCCTGCACTTTCTGTGCGCGACGACGCGCAGCCAGAACACCGTGTTTTGGGGCAAATAAGAACGCAGATAAAAAGACCAATGTCTGGGCCACCACAATGATGCCGCCCGTTGCACCGTCAAGATAATAGCTGCCCCATGCGCCTAAAAAGCTGGTAATACTGCCAATTGCCACCGCTATCAGTAACAAACGCGGAAACCGGTCAGTGAGGAGATAAGCCGTGGCTCCCGGCGTGACGAGTAGACAGATCACCATAAAAGCCCCCACGGTCTGTAACGCCGCCACGGCCGCTGCCGCGAGAAGGGAAAAAAACAGAATTTTAAGTCGCGTCGTGTTCAGGCCAAGGGTTCTGGCGTGGCTTTCATCGAAAAAAGTCACCATCAGATCGCGCCACTTCAACAGCAGAAGAGTCAACGTCACCGCACCAATAATGCCAAGCTGCCAGATATCTGCGGGTGCCACCGCAAGAATATTACCCAGGACAATGGTTTGAACATTGATCGCCGTAGGGTTGAGTGAGACCAGAAACAGGCCAATACCAAAGAATGAAGAGAAAATCAGACCTATTATCGCATCCTCTTTCAGGCGCGTACGTTGGTTGAGAAACAACATGCTGGCCGCCGCCAGCCCACCCGAGAGGAAAGCACCGAGTGAGAAGGGCAACCCCAGCATCGCGGCACCCGCTACGCCCGGAACAATGGAGTGGGATAAAGCATCCCCCATCAACGACCAGCCTTTCAGCATCAGGAAGCAGGAAAGAAAGGCGCAGAGGGTGCCTACCATGGCCGCGATCCACATGGCATTGAGCATGTATTGATAACTGAATGGCTCAAGAATCCAGGACATGATGGGCCTCACTGCGCTTAACCCTATGCTGAGAGGTTGGGTGGGCTGCGTTGCGAGTACCTTCAAAGGCCCTGGCCAGATTTGCCGCCGTATAGGCTTCTTCGAGTGTGCCGCTGGCTAACACCGTATTTCTAACCAGTACGCAGCGGTCGCAATAATCCGGGATAGCATTCAGGTCATGGGTGGAAACCAACATTGTGCGTCCTTCCTCGCGCATTTCCTGTAAAAGCTGGCGGATGGCGGTCTCCGTCTGGATGTCAACGCCGGTAAAGGGCTCATCCAGCAAAATCACCTCGCCACTCTGTGCTATCGCCCGGGCAAGAAAAACCCGTTTTTTTTGCCCACCGGAGAGTTCACCAATTTGGCGGTGGCGGAATTCACTCATCCCCACGCGGGCTAATGCCTCATCAACCCGTTTTTTATCTTCGGCTCGCGGTATTCGTAGCATCCCCATGTAGCCATAACGGCCCATCATCACCACATCTTCGACCAGAACCGGAAAGCTCCAGTCCACCTCTTCCGCTTGCGGCACGTAAGAAACTTTGTTCTGTTTAAGAGCCTGGCGTATCGGCTCACCGCTGAGATGTACTTCGCCGGTCGTCAGCGGCACGAATCCCATGATCGCCTTAAACAAGGTGGACTTACCGGAGCCATTGACCCCAATCAGTGCTGTAATGCTGCCTGCTGGCAGGGAAAATGTTGCCTGTCGCAACGCCGTATGGCCGTTGCGATAGGTCACGCTGAGGTCGTTCACGCTTAAAGGAAACGTACTCATGGCTTAACCCCCGCTTCAATGCCCCGAATCACGGTTTCCGTGGTGACGCGCAGCAAATCAAGATAGGTCGGAACCGGGCCATCTGGCGCGCTCAAGGAGTCGACATACAAGACGCCACCATAATGAATTCCCGCTTCACGGGCCACCTGCTGAGCAGGTTTGGCTGAGATGGTGCTCTCACTGAAGATGGTCGGGATATGGTTGGCTTTCACCGCATCAATCACTTTGCGCACCTGTTGTGGTGTGCCTTGCTGATCGGCATTAATTGGCCAAAGGTATAATTCGTGCAGGGAGAAATCCCGGGCCAGATAGGAAAAAGCCCCTTCACTGGTGACCAGCCAGCGTTGCTGCGGGGGTAACTTATCCATTGCGGCGCGAATCGGCGCCAGGGCTTGTTGAATCTGTGCTTTATAACGCTCCGCGTTTGCCTGATAGATGGCGGCGTTTCGCGCATCATACTTTTGTAGCGCATCACGAATGTTATCGATGTAGATCAGCGCATTTTCAGGGGACATCCAGGCGTGTGGATTCGGCTTGCCGTTGTAGGGGCCGGCATTAATGCCCATGGGTTCAATGCCACGCGTCACCACCACTTCCGGGACACCTTTAAGGCGTTGATAAAAACGGCTAAACCACAGTTCGAGATTAAAACCGTTCACCAGAATCAGATCTGCCCCCTGTGCCCGTCGAATATCCCCTGGCGTGGGTTGGTATTCATGGATCTCCGCGCCAGGTTTGGTGATTGACGTCACCTCGGCGGCATCTCCGGCAACGTTTTTCGCCATATCTGCGATCACGGTGAAGGTGGTGACAACCTTGAATTTTTCAGTTGTAGCACTAGCGGGCAAGGAAGTAGACAGCAAAAAACTCAACAAAAGGCTGAATATTACGCGGGTAGGGAACATGGTGGACTCCAGGTTATAGCACTTGCTATACAATATAGCAGTTGCTAATTAAGAGTCTCTTTTTTACACAGGTTTTGTCTGGATATTACAAAATTTTACACAGCTAGCGGAAAGGATCGCGGTATGCGTGGACACAGGGTCTGGCAGTATCTGTGATGAGAACGGGCATCGATTAAATCTAAAGAACTGTCCAGAGATGCTGTTACATTTATCCCCCCCCTGACACTAAGGCATGAGTGTCAGGTTTTTATGCGTATATGACGTGCTTTCTCTGCCTAACCCCCTCAAAAGTGAAAATGTCGCCTGTTTTTCGCACCTCACCAGAATGAGAAGGATTATTAATCTCATTCTTTTTTACATTTGGTCATAGATGTGTAAGATTGCATTTCGAAATCCTTACACATTGCGGCGAGTGCTGTGTTGCACCGCATCCGTCGACAGATAATCCTTTGCTTAATGGAATAACGTATGTTTCGCATCAATCTTCTGACCGCCTCGCTACTAGTGACACTGTCACCTTATCTGCAAGCGGAAGACCAGCAGCCACTGGTGGTCACCGCCACGGGATTCGCACAAAAAATTCAGGATGCTCCGGCATCGATTTCAGTGATTACTCAACAGCAGATTGCAGACAAAGCCTATCGTGACGTGACGGACGCACTCAAAGATGTGCCGGGCGTAGTGGTAACAGGCGGTGCCAGCAGTAGCGATATCAGCATTCGTGGTATGGCGTCGAAATACACCTTATTCCTGATTAACGGCAAACGGGTGAACACCCGCAGTACGCGACCCAACAGCGATAACGCCGGAATAGAACAAGGATGGATGCCGCCACTGGAGTCCATCGAACGGATCGAGGTGATCCGTGGCCCGATGTCGTCGCTGTATGGATCTGATGCCATGGGTGGCGTGATTAACATCATCACCAAAAAAATCTCGAATACCAGGCAGTGGGTAGGGTCGCTACATGCGGATGCCACGATTCAGGAGCACCGTGACTCCGGTGACCTGTACCAGACCAATGCTTATGCCTCTGGACCATTGATTGATAACCTTCTGGGAATGAAGGTCACTGGGCTATTTTCACGTCGTGCAGAAGACAAAATCATCTCCGGGTACAACGAGCAGCGTATGCGTAACGGTGCGGTGGCTTTCAACCTGACGCCCGATGATAAAAATGATTTTGATCTGGAGTTCTCCCGCGAATTACAGGACAGAAAGAGCACTCCGGGTAAATCCTCAGAGAGTGAAGTTTGCCGCAACGGCACTTGTTCGCCCAATACGCTGACGGATACTCGATATGAACACAATACTTACTCTTTGACGCATAACGGCTATTACGAAGCGTTAAATACCACCAGCTATATAGAACATGAAATGACCAATAACCCGGTACGCGACATGCGTGCCGAAAACACCACGCTGAACACGCAAAACCAGCTGTTCCTTGGCGATCATACTTTGACCCTCGGTGGTCAATATCTGTATGAAAAGCTGGTGGACAATGGCAACCAGCTGGAAGCCGCGAAAGACCTGAATAAACTCACGCGCTGGAGCTGGGCACTGTTTGCGGAAGATCTCTGGCAGCTCACCCCAGATTTTGCCTTCACCACCGGGCTACGCATGGATCGTGACCAGAATTACGGCAGCAACTGGACACCGCGTGGCTATGGCGTTTGGCATTTGGCTGAACACTGGACGTTAAAAGGCGGCGTGTCTGCTGGCTATCGCGCCCCGGATTTGCGTCAATCCAGCGCCAGTTGGGGACAGGTCACCGGCGGTGGGCGTCAGAACGGCATTATTGTGGGTAATCCCGATCTGAAACCAGAAAAAAGCCTGAGCCAGGAAATTGCCCTGATATGGGATAACAATCAGGATCTGAATGCCGGTATTACACTGTTCAACACGGAGTATAAAAATAAGATCACCGAAGTGCGCCGTTGCAACAGCAGTGCCGATCCACTCTGCCAGATTGGCGGGCAGCGTTACGACTTTATCAGCGATCGAATGAACGTCGATAAAGCCAACACGCGTGGCGTTGAGTCTACCTTTGGCTGGAAAATTACGCCTGACCTCAACTGGACCGCTAACCATACCTTTACCCAGTCCGAGCAAAAAAGCGGCCCCTTCGCCGGTAAGCCATTGAATGAGATGCCTAAGCACATGTTCAATACCACGCTTGACTGGCAGGCCACGCAAGATCTGGGCGTGTGGACGCGGCTCAATTTCCGCAGCCGCACTTCGGAGTATCTGAGCCGCACGTCAATGGCAGAGGGCGTGCCTTCATACAGTATGCTGGATGCGGGTGTTCGATATAACGCCACCAAGGCGCTGATGCTCTCAGCGGGCGTATATAACCTGCTAGACAAACGGATTGACTACACAAGTTACAGCACCGTATTAGACGGGCGACGCTATACGGTTGGAATGACGTATAACTTCTGATAGCAGCACTAAAACCCGTTTGATCTCAATTCGTTGAGCTACGCTAACCGCCGCCTGCGCAAATGACCCATCAGGCGGCGGTTAGCGTGGCAAACACGGTTTTTAAAGCCAAAAACGTGATGTTCCGCTAAATAAGAACATATTTTTTAGACCGCAGGCTCCCCGTCTGTGGTAGAAACCTTTACATGGTCTACACTAATCCCATCTCAATACATCCTTTTGCCTTGAAAACCCTGGCTTTGAGTGCCTGAATCATCGACCAGCGTCTAAACTGATTACCCAAAAAAACAATGATTGTTATAACACACGGTGCTTAGCTGGATTGCCAGTAAGTCAGTTATTTATTCGGAGAATGGAGCATGATTTTATCTATTATTGTTCCTGTTTTTAATGAAGAGTCCAGTATCCCTCTATTTATTAATGAGGTGCGAAGCCTGTCTGAAATCTATGATCAATTTTCCGTTGAGATAATTTTCATCAATGATGGCAGCACTGACAAAACCGCTGAAGTCATCCGTGAAATAAAACCCCATAATGATACTATTACCCTGATTAATTTTAGCCGGAATTTTGGCAAAGAAGCTGCTTTGTTTGCTGGGCTAGAGTTCTCTTCTGGCGATGCTGTTATCCCTATGGATGTTGATTTGCAGGACCCTGTTTGCATTATCCCTGAAATGATAAAGCTCTGGCAGCAGGGCGCGGATGTGGTCCTCGCAAAGCGGACTGACCGCAGCACTGACGGAGTGATAAAAAAACTCTGCGCCAATAGTTACTATTTTATTTACAACCTACTGACAAGAAATAAAATAGAGAGTAATGCGGGTGACTATCGACTACTGTCCAGGAAAACAGTAGACAGAATTATCAGCTTGCCCGAGAGTTCGCTGTTCATGAAAGGGCTCATGTCGTGGGTGGGGGGGAAGACTGCGGTTGTTGAATACAGCAGGCCAAAAAGAAAAAGTGGGCATTCAAAATTCAACGGTTGGCGGCTCTGGAACTTCGCGCTTGATGGCATCACTTCGTTTTCAACGCTTCCGTTAAGAATATGGACATATATAGGGCTGGCTATCTCCATGCTGTCTTTACTCTATGGCGTGTGGATCATTATCTCAAACTTAACCTGGGGAAATAACGTTCCAGGCTATTCTTCTTTAATGGTTGCCATTCTTTTCCTCGGCGGGGTGCAACTGATAGGAATTGGCGTGATGGGCGAATATATAGGGCGTATTTTTATGGAGTCTAAGCACAGGCCTAAATATATCCTTGAAGAAATACAGGGGTCAAATAAAAAACTAAAAAGTGATGAAAAGCAATGATGAAAGAACCGAACATCCTGGTATCTAAAGATGACTGGAGAGTCATAAGAGTCAATTTGCTGATTGTGATGATGTTTGTCTTGCTGATCGCCTCTCCGATTATCACGGGAAATGCTTACTATGTTGATGATTATTATAGATTATTAAATGGAAGGGTGGATTACTGGTTTTCAAATGGCCGTCCTCTGGCTGTTTTTCTGACATGGATACTGGATTTTTCCACTATAACAACGAATTCAGCACCTTTGCCTTTGCTGATTGGGTTGATTTCCTGTTCCACACTTCTGATTCTGAGCTTTAGAAAATTACCGAACATGCCAGATAGTATGAGTATATTACTCAGCTTATCTGTAATAATCAGCCCTTTTCTGGCTCAGGGGATGTTGTATGCTTTTGATTCTATGGCGATACTGACATCAGCAGGATTAGCTATCTATGCAATTTATGTAATGAACAGGTTAGATATCAGGTCATGTCTGTTTGGTTTTCTGATGATAATCTGCACGTTGAGTCTGTATCAGCCATCGGTTAATTACACTATTATGCTGATACTTATCTTTTTCGTCGTTAACTGTAAAGAAGATGACGCACTGAAACTATTGGTAATGCGTTTTGGCGTGCTTTTGTTAGGGCTGTTTTTTTATAAATTTTTGATCATTCCATTATCAGGCATGGATGCATACAATTTACATCGAGCGGAATCGATACCTTTCAGCTTTGCTGGGCTATATCACTTATATGATAACCTTCTTTCCGCATTTAAAAGTGTAAACCTGGCCTTTTCAGGGTTGATTAAGATCCCCGTCTTTATTTTACTTTTATCAGGAACCATTTCCTGTGTGCTTATCTCAAGGCAGTTAATCAAAGAGAGGAAGTACATTCATAGCTTAATCATGCTGATCAGCCCATGCGTGATACTCATTTTCATTCCTGGATTTCTTCTGCTTTTGGATAATGCCAACTTTGATCCAAGGGTGCTGGGCGCATGCTCCACGGCTATCATTTTCTTTTTTTGTGCCAGCTATTACACGTTTAGTTGGCTCAGGAAGATTTTTGTTTCTTGTATTGTGCTATATATTGTCTTCTCATCAGTATTTATGTGCACGTTATTTCGTGCGGCGGTTAATCAGAGCCGATTTGACGAAGACGTATTAGTCAGCATACGAAACGCACTTTCTCTTTACCCAGAAGGCTCAGTTACAGGTGTGAGTTTTATTGGGGCTTTACCTTACTCTCCGGACATTTTACCTGCCTTACGCCGTTATCCCTACCTGACTAAATATTTCACGCCTGCTCTGATTGAGAATAATGAATTCAGGTATTACGGCCCAGCCAAAAGAATTATGCTTTATGCACATTTATATCCGACCACTCAGGCAATGAGAGATTTCGTGCCCAGTGAAAAGCTGGTCTCTGGATGCATTTACCATCTTTATAAGTATGAAAGTATAGCTGTCGTGAATTTCAAAATGCCAGCCTGTGATATACCACAACAATATGTAAAGCAGGCTCCGCGGGTAAAATAGCCACTTAGACTTTCATCAAAGTTATATTAAGTCTACTCCAGCTTATGCTGGAGTAGACTGGCAAGAACAATACCTTAACCCCACCATGGTGGGGCTTGATCTGCGATTAGTCTTGTAACAACGCACTGGCCGCAATCAGCTTATCCTGATAGGGCGCACGTAAACGCAGATTTGTTGTGCCGGCCGCATCCTGAATCACCACTGGCTTTGCATGGCTAAAACGGCGGAAGCCATGAATACCGTGGTAAGCGCCGATACCAGAAGCGCCTACACCACCAAAAGGCAGGCTATCCAGTGAGGCATGGGTCATGACATCGTTGATCACCAGCGCCCCCGATGTGGTCTGGTTTGCCATCTGTTTCTGACGAGTCTCATCATAGCCAAAATAGTAGGCTGCCAGTGGGCGCGGGTGCGCATTGATGTAATTGATTGCTTCTTTTACATCACCAGAATAGGTTTTAATCGGCAGCAATGGCCCAAAGATCTCTTCCTGCATTACGCCCATGCCATCATTAGCATCCAGAATCAGATGCGGGGCAATTTTACGGCTCAGCGCATCAAAATCAGGTTCTCCAGCCGGGGCCAGACTCACTACCCGTGCACCTTTAGCCCGCGCGTCCTCTATCAGCTGAACCAATCTTTGGTAGTGACGGTCACTCACGATCGCGGTGTAATCACTGTTCTCTTGCAGGGTTGGGAAAGCCTGCTGCATAAACGCCTGTGCGTGCTGCACAAATTCAGCCTGAGCTGCGGCTGGTAGCATCAGGTAATCCGGAGAGATACAAATTTGTCCGGCATTAAACGTTTTGATGGTCATCGTCCTGGCTGCTGCAAGGGCAACATCCGCATCTGAATCCAACACAACAGGTGACTTGCCGCCCAGTTCCAACGTGACTGGCACCAGGTTTTCTGCCGCTGCACGCATAACATGTTTACCCACGGCGGTACTGCCGGTGAAAACGAGGTGATCAAATGGCAGGGCGCTGAAAGCCTGACCAACTGCAGCATCACCTAACACCACGGTAAGTTCGCTGGCATCAAAGTAGCGCGGGACCAGCTCAGCCAGTAATTGAGACGTGTGCGGTGTAAGCTCAGAGGGTTTGAGCATCGCACTGTTACCGGCAGCAAACACCCCCGCCAGCGGGCCGAATGCGAGGTTAATCGGGAAGTTCCACGGGCTGATAATACCCACTACGCCCAGCGGCTGCGATTCGATCCACGCCTGCATACCTTCAACAGGCACTTCTGCGGCTTCCGGTTGCATCCACGCTTCAAGATTCTCTGCCGAGTGCTGCAACATATTCATGGTAGTCAGTAAGTCAGCGGCCAGGGTTTGATAGGCACTGCGATGACCAAAGTCGGCATTGATAGCTGCGTTAATTGCCTCATGGTTATCACGAATCAGCGCAATACTACGCTGTAAACGATCGCGACGAAGTGCTACTGAAGCGGGGCCAGCCTGCAAATGTGCCTGCTTCATTGCCTGTAAAACCTGTTGTAACTCTTGCTGATGCGACATGATTTTTACCTGTCTGATTGCGATACAGGAAGCTTACGCGCACTGGTCTTCTGGCGCTAACAAGGCTATTTTAGTAGGGGTATAAATAAATTTATGGGTAGATATGTCTCTGGTTCGCTTACATACATTTATCGAAGTTTATCGCCAGCGCTCTATCTCTGCCGCGGCAAGAGCCCTGAACCTGACTCAGCCTGCCGTTTCGCAGCATATTAACGGGCTAGAAGTGGCGGTGGGACGCCCGCTGTTTGAGCGACAGGTGCATGGTGTCGTGCCGACTGCGGCGGCTGATGACCTGGCGGCCGATATTGGTAGCTCACTGGATATTGCAGAGTCTGCACTCTCGTCGGCCCGGGCACGATCGATGGATGTTAGCGGCACGCTGCAAATCATTGGCCACGCCGATTTCATGGCGGAAAAGCTGTCGGGCGAGTTGTTGCCCCTGTTAGAGAGCGGCATCCGCGTTCATATGCACACCGGAGATGGCTCATTAGTGGCTCAAATGGTGCTGGAAGGCCATTGTGATTTGGGCATCACTGCCCACGCGATAACTGATGAACGCTTAAAAGGTGAGGTGATCTTTCGCGATCGGGTGATTGCTGTCGCCTCACCCCAGGTTGCACATCGCTTACAGCAAGCTACCGATTTTGCCAACGGATTAATCAATGAGCCACTGCTGGCTTATGATCTCAAACTCTCATTGATCGACCACTGGCTAGACAAAAACCGTATTCCCTATCAAACATTGCTGCCAACTGTGGTAGGGCAAGATCTGCGTGGGCAGCGTAGTCTGTTGTGTCGTGGATTTGGTTGGACGGTAATGCCCGAATTTCTTTGTCGCGAACAAATCGCACAGGGCGATTTGGTGACGCTGCCTGCTCCCGTGGGTGATACTGAAATCCGCTACCATCTGTTGTGGCTGCCCAGTGCGCTGCGCCAACCGCGTATCGCCCATGCAAGGCAGGTTTTAATACGGCAATTAAAATCCTCTGCAACAGATGATTAATTTAGCGGAATTATAAGCTATTTAATGATAACGGCATTAAATAGCTCGATCAGTTATTAAAGTATTAACAAATATGAATGGGAGTTCTTTACCCTTAGAAATAATAATGGCATCGTATTTTCGCGGCGCGAATTTAAAGATGTTACACCCGCAGAATTAAATAATTATTAAATCCTGACGTTGTAATCAATAATCATTCTCGTTATAGTGCGTTTTTTCATTTTTCTTACAATCACAGGCAGGTGATTAATACCCTTATGAAAATTGCAACTAAATACAGCTTACTGGCTTCGCTTATCGCCTGTAATCTCGGGATGTCTTTGGCATTGGCCGCCGATACCAGCCCTGAATCAAAAACCACTAAAGTTAATAACGACGAAAAACAGCAGACCCAACCCCTGACGGTAAGTGATAAAAAAAGCAGTGGCGAAAACGAAATGGTAGTCACTGCGAGAGAGCAAACACTCCAGGCTCCCGGCGTTTCGATTATCGACAGTCAGGCAATCAAAAAGCACCCTATTCAGCGTGATCTCTCTGAAATTATTCGTACCATGCCCGGTGTCAACCTGACGGGTAACTCCAACAGTGGCCAACGGGGTAATAACCGTCAGATCGATATTCGCGGTATGGGACCAGAAAACACCCTGATCATGATTGATGGTATGCCGGTCAGTAGCCGTAACTCAGTCCGTTATGGCTGGAGTGACGAACGTGACACGCGCGGTGATACCAACTGGGTGCCACCAGAAATGATTGATCGTATTGAAGTTATTCGTGGTCCTGCTGCGGCCATGTATGGCAGTGGTGCGATGGGTGGTGTCATCAACATCATCACGAAACCGGCGGAAAAGGCATGGCACGGGAGTTTTAATACTTACTTCAATGCGCCGGAGCACAAACAAGAAGGTGCAACCAAACGTTATAATGCCAGCGTAAGCGGTGCGTTAACGGATAATCTGACACTGCGCTTATACGGCAACTGGAATAAAACCCAGGCCGATGGTGAGAATATCAATGCAGGCCATACCGCGGGGCGCACCGGTACTTACGCGGGAACATTACCTTCTGGCCGTGAAGGTTTTATCAATAAAGATATCAATGCGGTATTACATTGGGAATTTATCCCCCGCCAGGCGCTGGAGCTAGGATTAGGCTATAGCCGCCAGGGTAACTTGTATGCGGGTGATACGCAAAACACCAACAGTAATGCGCTGGTGAAGGCCAATTATGGCAAAGAAACCAACATTTTATATCGTCAAACGTTAAGTCTGAAATATACCGGCGCATGGGATAACGGTGTCACCACCAATAACTACATTCAGTTTGAGAAGACGCGAAATACCCGAATGAATGAAGGGTTATCTGGCGGCATTGCCGGTATCTTCAGTAGTACCAATGAAGGCTTCTCCACCATCAATCTGAATGACACCAATCTGCATTCTGAAGTGAATATTCCGTTCGATCTCTGGGTCAGTCAAAATGTGACCTTCGGTGCGGAGTTTAATCATCAAACCATGAAAGACCCAACATCAAATACCGAAGCCACGTCTGGCGGATCTGTTGCAGGGATTTCTGATACGGGACGTAGCAAGTACAGCTCGGCAGATATCTACGGCGTTTATGCTGAGGATAATATCGACCTGACTGACAGCACTCGCCTGACGCCAGGATTGCGCTACAACCACCAGAGTATGAGCGGTGGTGACTTCAGCCCGGCACTTAACCTTTCGCAAGAGTTGGGTAACGACTTCACGCTGAAGCTCGGAATTGCACGTGCCTGGAAAGCGCCGAACCTGTATCAGACTAACCCTAACTACCTGCTGTACAGCAAGGGGCAGGGCTGTTACGCCAGTTCTGGTGCCTGCTATCTGCAAGGGAACCGTGATCTGAAGGCTGAAACCAGCATCAATAAAGAGATCGGCATTGAGTATAAACATGATGATGTGCAGGCTGGCCTGACCTGGTATCGCAACGATTACCGCAATAAGATCGAGGGCGGTTACTCGGCGGTTGACCATACCGGTACTACAGACATCTATAAATGGGAAAACGTGCCAAAAGCGTTGGTGCAGGGGATCGAAGGTACGCTGAACTTCCCAATCAGTGATACCGTGACCATGAACAACAACTTCACCTACAACATTGAGAATAAGAACAAAACTACCGGGGATTATCTGTCGATCATTCCGAAGTTTACCATCAACTCAACGCTGGACTGGCAGGCGACCAACGATCTCGCAGTTCAAGGGACGATGACCTGGTACGGTAAGCAAAAACCGAAAAAATACAATTACAAAGGTGAGCCAACGTCTGGCAGTGAGACCCGCCAGGTTACGCCTTACGTACTGTTTGGTGCCAGTGCAACTTACACCATCAACAAAAATGTCGACCTGACCGCCGGTATCGATAACCTGCTGGATGAACGTCACTACCGTGCCGGTAACGCACAGACAACCGGTAATGCCACCACTGGTGCCTATCTGTATGGTGCGGGCGCATATACCTATAACGAACCAGGCCGCACCTATTATATGGAGCTGGGTGTGCATTTCTGATCGTTGTATGACACTGCTGCAGGTGTTTGATCACCTGCAGCCCTTTCCATAGCCCCACCATTTTCACCTCCAAAGCGACAAATAATTGCCACTTCAGGCTGAAAGCGTCCGCAAAATTTTATTGCCTTATTAAGGTGTTTTTTCGTGATTTTTAGCGGCAGATAGCGCCTTTTTCCCATCAATTTTCAGGATCAATGTCAGGATCAAGTCACGAACAAAACTCTCTAAACTTATATAATTGTGTTTATATTAGTTTATAAATACAGAGTGTTGGGCCGTAACGGCGTGAGGATCTCACGGAGATCGAACAGTCTGGAGAGAGGGCATCCAAAATAGCCGGTTATGGGCGAAGTAAATGTTCAAAATACCGGCAGCGTCTGGCGAATTCTGCTGGGTAATCCCCCTGATAAAGTCTCAGAATTCACGTAGCGCGATCATCATCAATCGCGCATTTTGTCAGCATCATGAATACAACAGGTCTCTCCGGTGCCGTCATATAGTTGAACACCGGGCATCAGGCGGTGGGTAGCATTCCTGGTATTACAATGGCTTGAATCGAATGTCAGTTGTACGTCATAGTAAAATTAGCCGTGGCGTTAGCCAATCCACCCCTTACTCTAGTTGCTGTTTGATAATAACGAGCTTCCAGGGGAATAGTGTATTTTCCTGAAGTAGATATGGTGCCAATTGGTAGTACCGTACCCAGCGATACTGGACGACTCTTGTGTAATACCTGTAAACCTACACCACTGGCGACAGTATCTGTTGATGAGGTGGTTAGAGCAATGACTCCGGGTCGCGCTGAGCTATCAGCAATACCATCTAAGGTAATATTAACACGAGTGTTAACATCACAGTCGAGTGGAATACTGAATGTCGTGCTTGCTGCTGTGCTTCCAATCCCAGTAAATTCACTACTTAACACGCGTTTCATAGGCACAATGATACTGGAGTTTGTAACGGAACATGCGAGAGGAATAATTCTATTAGTTCCTGTTAAGTTTATGTAAAATAATTCAACGTTATCGGCTAAAGTAGTCACTAAACGGCCATTAGTTAACGCTCCGCTACCCACTGCGCCAGTTTTAGTTTTAATGAGTTCAGCGGTAATTATTCCAGTGCTAGTCCATTTCCCCCACGCGAGAGATTTTGCAAATGGATATGGACCATTAACCTGGTCACCATGTTTAATTCTTATTCCAACACCATTAATATTTGTATTATATACATTATTTCCATATGAGCTAATGGTAGGAAAATTATTTATACGTCCTCGATAACTCCAGGTTGTAGTACAAGTCCACGTGGCAAGTCCTTGACTGTTTGCTGTAGTCCTTGCTATAACGCTGCCCACTGGAGAATCACGCTGTAGAGTTATTGACCCAAAACTAATATTTCGGGTCCCAGGCCCCGCATTTCGGGTGCAAGCGGCCATTGCATCTTCAGGTATTAGCGATATAAAAAACAATAATGAGGATATATAAATAATTTTTTGCTTCATTGCATTTACCCTAATACTTAAAATCATTGATTGTGAGTGAAATCTATATCTAAATTTATTTTTATATTAAAGCAAATAAATCAAATGGTTATGTAAGTAAATGGACTCATATTTCACATTATAACCCTCTGCTTTATTTTTTATTAAATAAAAAGACTGGCACTTCTTGTTTGTCATAGCACATGCAACTGAAAACACGAAGTTGACTTCAAGTTGATAACTTATAAAGCTGGCCATATAAACACAATATAAAATAAAACACATGCTATGTATATGAGACTCGTCTCTATCATTATAGAGTGGCTATATACTACACGGATTTTTAATTTAACTAGATATGTATGTAATAAAGGCCATCAATGTCGAGACTTATAAATCCATGAGTAAAATATCTTTGTTGTACATTTTTAAATTTGTCGGCGCTTCCAGAAAATCGTCTTCACTTATTGTACGTTGCCACTTGAGTATTGTGTTTATATTGATTTGTAAACCAGAGTGTTGGGCCGTAACGGCGCGAGCATTTCTCTGATATCGATTAGTCTGAAGAGACAGATATCAAAAAACCGGTTCTGGACGAAGTAAATGTTCAAAATACCGGCAGCTCCTGGCGAATTCTGCTGGGTAATCCCTCTGATAAAGTCTCAGAATTCACGTAGCGCGATCATCATCAATCGCGCATTTTGTCAGCATCATGAATACAAAGTCGCCATACCAGGTCATGATTAACAGAGTTGCCATTGATTCTACAATCACGCCCCGCATTCGCAGGTACATTATCTGCCAGTTAGGGTGGCTTCATTTTTTATTGGGTTGAAGTGTTCATGCGTACAACCGATCATCTTGGCGGTATAACCGATTTTGTAACTACTGCTCAGTTAGGTAGCTTTACTGCGGCTGCGGAGCGTCTTTCTCCTTAGGGTCTGAGTAACCATAAATTCCACAATAGATTTAAAATCGCTGTGGTTTACTGATGCACGTCCGTTCCATGAGCTTTGAAGACGCCACGCGCCATCACTAATGCTGTCATCCCTCGAGCACTATCGGGGCCAGGGCCAATAATATTCAAACTGTGATCCAGACTGAGGAATCCTTTTTTGTAATCGATTACTTTACGGGTCAGAAGAAATGTAATCGATTACTTTGTTGGTGAGAGGCCACTATGGTGACAACAGTAACGCGTACCGAGAGCATGGAGAAACAGCACCAGATGTTGATCCCAAGACTCTCTTTAATGATGTTCATGCAGTTTTTCATCTGGGGTAGTTGGTCGGTCACGCTCGGTCTGGTGATGACGCAACACAACATGTCCTTATTGATCGGCGATGCGTTTTCAGCCGGGCCTATCGCCTCGATCCTGTCTCCCTTTGTGTTGGGTATGCTGGTAGACAGGTTCTTCCCGTCGCAGAAAGTCATGGCCGTCATGAACCTGGCAGGAGCGGTTATCCTCTGGTTTGTGCCTTCGGCGCTGGCTTCAGAAAACGGTGCACAGCTCATCGCCTTACTGTTTGGGTATACGCTGTGCTTTATGCCGACGCTGGCGTTGGCAAATAACATTGCCTTCCACAGTCTGGCGAAAAGTGACAAAAGTTTCCCGGTGGTGCGCGTGTTTGGCACCATTGGCTGGATAGTGGCGGGGATCTTTATCGGCTTCACCGGTATTGCTTCCAGTGCTTCTATCTTCACCCTCGCGGCCATCTGCTCGGTGGTATTGGCGGTTTACAGCCTGACGCTGCCGCATACGCCCGCGCCTGCGAGGGGGATGCCGTTAAAAGTACGCGATCTATTCTGTGCCGATGCCTTTGCTTTGCTCAAGGTGCCTCACTTTTTCGTCTTCGCATTGTGCGCCACGCTGATCTCCATCCCTCTGGGCACCTATTACGCCTATACCGCCTCCTGGCTGGCGGATGCAGGCGTGACAAACATCAGTACCGTAATGTCCTTCGGCCAGATGTCTGAGATTTTCTTCATGCTGGTGATCCCCTTGCTGTTCCGGCGTTTGGGCGTGAAGTACATGCTGCTGGTCGGCATGTTGGCCTGGTTTGTACGCTATGCGCTGTTTGCCATCGGGATGGGCGATGAAGGGCGTGCGCTGATCTATCTGGGCATCCTGCTACACGGTGTCTGTTATGACTTCTTCTTCGTGGTGGGCTTCATCTACACAGACCGTATTGCAGGTGAAAAAGTAAAAGGGCAGGCGCAAAGCATGGTGGTCATGTTCACCTACGGCATCGGCATGTTATTGGGTTCGCAAATCTCCGGCGCACTCTACAACCAGCTGGTTGCCGGGCAAGGCACGGCTGAAAACTGGGCAACTTTCTGGTGGATCCCCGCCATTGCGGCGGCAGCGATCGCCATTATTTTCCTCTTCACCTTTAAATATCGGGATGAAAAGGTTTGATTAACTGGAGGTGTACGTGAAAACGTTAAAAGGACCTGGTATTTTTCTGTCGCAGTTCATCGGGGAGCAGGCCCCGTTTAATACCCTGGAAGGACTGGCGCAATGGGCATCGGCTCTGGGCTATAAAGCATTGCAGATCCCCTGTCATCACCGGTCGATCTTTGATTTGGACCTGGCGTCCACCAGCCAGGCCTACTGCGATGACATCACGGGATTACTCGGCACATACGGGCTGGTGGTAAGCGAGTTATCGACGCACCTTGAGGGGCAGCTGATTGCTGTCCATCCGGCGCATGATGTGGCGTTTGATGGCTTCGCACCGTCTGAGGTACGTGGTGATAATGCGAGGCGAACAGCATGGGCCATTGAAAGCGTAAAAAAAGCGGCGGCGGCATCGGCAAAGCTGGGGCTGCGTGCACATGCCACTTTTTCCGGTTCGCTCGCCTGGCCGTATGTCTATCCCTGGCCGCCACACAATCCGGCGCTGCTTGAAGAAGCCTTCGCAGAACTGGCGCGCCGCTGGCTGCCGGTGCTTGAGGAGTTTGATCGTTACGGCGTGGATGTGTGCTATGAGCTGCATCCGGGAGAAGACCTGCATGATGGCGTGACATTTGAGCGTTTCTTAGCGGCCGTAAACCATCATCCACGCTGCAATATTCTGTTTGACCCCAGCCATCTGCTGCTGCAACACATCGATTATCTGCAATTTATCGATATCTATCATCAGCGTATCAAAGCCTTCCATGTCAAAGATGCCGAATACCAGCTTAATGGCCGCAGTGGCGTATACGGAGGTTATCAGCGCTGGATTGAGCGTGCCGGACGTTTTCGCTCACCCGGTGACGGTCAGGTCGACTTCAAAGGGATCTTCAGCAAGCTGGCTCAGTACGATTTTGACGGTTGGGCGGTGCTGGAGTGGGAATGCTGTCTGAAAGACAGTGATGTCGGGGCGCGTGAAGGTGCCGAATTTATTCAGCATCACATTATTCCTGTCGCCAACCGCGCGTTTGATGATTTTGCCGCGCAGCACGATGCTGCATCCAGCGTTCGCGCGCAGCTTGGCCTGAAACAAGGAGCCTGAAGTGATCAATGTAGGAATTATTGGCACGGGATTTATCGGGCCGGCACATATTGAAGCATTACATCGCCTGGGCAACGTTAACGTTGTTGCCCTCTGTGATTCAAACCAGAGCAGTGCTGAATCCCGCGCGGCCAAGATGAATGTGCCGCATGCCTACAGCGACGTCACCGCATTTTTACAACATCAAGGATTGGATGCGGTGCATAACTGCACGCCTAACCATCTGCACGCGGCGATAAACCGGCAAATCATAGCGGCGGGCAAACATGTGTTTTCGGAAAAACCGTTGTGTATGACGATGGACGAAGCCAGGGAACTGGTGGCACTGGCAGAGCAGGCGGGGGTGGTGCATGGCGTGAGCTTTGTCTATCGCCAGTTTGCCATGGTACAACAGGCCGCGAGCATGGTGTGTTACCAGCAACTGGGACGGCTTTTTTCAGCACAGGGCAGCTATCTGCAAGACTGGATGCTTGAAGAAACCGATTACAACTGGCGTGTTGATGCCACAAAGGGGGGAGCCTCGCGTGCGGTTGCGGATATTGGCTCTCACTGGTGCGATACCATCCAGTTCGTGACTGGACGAAAAATCGTGGAAGTGATGGCCGATCTCTCCATCGTCTGGCCTACACGTAAGGCAAGTCTTGCTGATACCGGTACTTTTGGCGCACAGGTCAACGAAACACAGTATGAGTCCCGCGAAGTGACCACGGAAGATATGGGCTTTGTGCTGTTCCGTTTTGATGATGGCAGCAAGGGAAGCTTCAGCGTGTCGCAGGTTTCAGCAGGGCGTAAGAACCGGCTGAGCCTTGAGGTGAACGGCAGCCTCGGCTCACTGGCCTGGGATCAGGAAACACCACAGCAGCTGTGGCTGGGTCACCGGCATAAGGCGAACCAGTTGCTTTCTGATGACCCTACGCTGATGAACCCGGATGTGGCTGGTAGAGCACGTTTCCCGGGTGGGCATATTGAGGGTTGGCCAGATGCGTTCCGTGCCATGATGCAACAGTTTTATCAGGCTGTCGCGCAGGGTGAACCCTCGCCAAACGCCAACTTTGCCACGTTCCAGGATGGTGCGCAGGTGATGGCGATTTTTGATGCCATTATGCAGAGCCATCAGCAGCAGCGCTGGGTGCGCGTAAACCCGTAATATCCGGCCCGATCGGTTACCAGCCGATTGGGCTAACTTATTGTTCACGCGGAATTATGGTAGCCTGCGTAACATCTGATTCAGTATGAGTTGCTGCCATGTCCATTCAAAAAATCGCTCGTCTGGCGGGGGTTTCCGTCGCGACAGTGTCACGCGTGTTGAATAACAGCGACACGGTTAAAGATAAAAATCGTGAGAAAGTACTGCAGGCGATCAAAGAGAGCAACTATCAGCCCAATTTGCTGGCCCGCCAACTGCGCACCGCGCGTAGCTCAATGATTCTGGTGATGGTCTCCGACATTTCTAACCCTTTCTGTGCCGAAGTGGTGAAGGGCATTGAAGAGGAAGCGGAGAAGAACGGCTATCGTATTCTGCTGTGTAACTCCGGCTCTGATATCGAGCGTTCCCGTTCCAGCCTGCAACTGCTGTCCGGCAAAATCGTCGACGGCATCATCACCATGGACGCCTTCAGTAAACTGCCGGAGTTAAGCCACTTGATCGCCAACACCCCCTGGGTGCAGTGTGCCGAGTACGCGGATGCGGGAGAAATTTCCTGCGTAGGTATCAATGACAGCGATGCCTCACAGGAGGTGGTGCGATATCTGGCGGATAAAGGCCGTAAGCGCATTGCTATCATCAATCATGATCTCAGCTATAAATATGCACGGCTGCGTCAGGAGGGATATCTGGCGCAACTTAAGCGCGATCGGCTCGCGTGGCAGGCGATAAGCTATGCCAGCGAACTGAGCTTCAGCGCCGGTAAAGAGGCCATGATTGCATTACTGGAGAGAAAAGAGCGGCCAGATGCAGTATTTGCGGTGTCAGATACGTTAGCCGCTGGTGCGATGGCCGCGATTCAGGCGGCGGGATTACGCGTCCCGGAGGATATTGCCGTGGCTGGCTTCGATGGTACCGAGTTGGCGGAGATGGTGACGCCACCGCTGACAACGCTGGCGCAGCCATCGCGTGATATTGGTCGTCAGGCTTGCAGGTTGGTACTGCAAAAAATTGATCAACCGGAATCCTCTCCTGAAAGGGTGATCCTGCAAGGGCACCTGATTGAGCGTGCCAGTGCATAAGCGGGCTTAGTGCGGCAACTTTTGCAGTGCCGCGCGTAGGTTTTTCAGCGAAGTAGTGATGATGCTCCAGGCATCCTTCGGCTTGTCATGTTCTATGATGAACCATCTCACACCATTTGCTTTCGCCGCTGGCAGAATGGCTGACCAATCCAGCAGACCCTCACCCAGCGGCGCAAAGTTCATTTCATCGTCCCGAATGCCGATGGAGGCGTTATCCTTGGCATGGATGGCATAGATTCTACCGGGATATTCCTGCAGAAAGCGAACCGGATCCTGACCGCCACGCGACACCCAGGCGGCATCCATCTCCAGCTTCAGGTTGTCTCGTGAGGTGTGATTCATCAGAATCTCCAGCGCGGTCACGCCGTTGTACTTTTTCATCTCAAAGTTGTGGTTGTGATAGGCCAGTTGTATGCCGTCATGACGCAGTTTCGCACCCATCGCATCTAAACGCCTGGCGTAGTCAATCCAGCCGCGGGTACTGTCCGGGCGATCTTTTGGTTCAATCCACGGAACGATGATGACCCTGTTACCGACGGATTTATTGAATGCCACGGTAGGTGCGTAGTCATTTTCCAGTGCCGAGAGCTGGACGTGGGCAGAGGTCACCGTCAGCGCATTTTTTTCCAGTAAAGACTTCATCTGTTGCGCACTGAGATCATGGGTTCCCACGATTTCAACATGTTTGAAACCGGCGTCATGCGCCATAGCGAACTGTTTTTCCGCCGTACCGACGTTTCTCAGGGTATACATCTGTAGCGCTATTTCATCATCAATCTGTGCCGCCGACACGGCCATTGAACTCAGCGCAGCAGAAGCAAGCAGACAGGTACTGAACAGTAATCTGGCAAGCATAATATTTCCTTAAATGAAAAGTAATCGATTACAAAGAAGTTAAAAGTAATCGATTACTTTTAAGGTGGCTTAACTCTTTCTGAGAAATGTGATGCGTTTCATACAATTTCGGCGTGGCCGTTATAGAGTTGTCCGAAGACTCTGAGTCAGAGAAGTGGAGGGTGCATCAGGCGGCCGGTAGCATCGTCAACATGGACAAACAGACAGTGCTTCAGCGCGAGATCCTCAAACAGGTCATGCTGTTAAATAACTTTTCACCAGCAAAATTAATTCACTTTTTAGTTCTGATGACAGCAACTGTTCACGCCGTAAGGCATCATGTACCACGCCCTCAATGGCTGAAGCCAGCACCTGACTGGCGATTTTAGCGCGAGCTGTGCCCACCTGTCGGGCGGCAAACGTCAGGTAAAATTCGGCATAGCGGCACTCAAACTCCTGGTGTGCATCGCGCCCGGAGAGCGGTACTTCATCAAGCAAGATGCGGTGCAAACGTGGATTAATGAGGTGGGCGGCAATAATGCCATCAATCATACGTTCAACGTCGGCACTGAAGGTGTCAGTCTCAGCCGGTTTGTTAACTTTGATCGTGTCAAAAACAGCGAGTATCGCCGCGAGGTGCTGCTGCCGGATCGCCTCTGCCAGCGCCAGTTTATTGGGAAAATACTGGTACAGCGAACCAATGCTGACGCCAGCGGTGCGAGCCACGTCATTAGTATTAAATTTCGCCCACCCTTTTTCAGCCAGAATGCGAGTAGCAACATCCAGGATGATGCCGACCAGAAATCGCGAGCGGCTTTGCTGCGGCATTTTGCGCATGGTTTGCGGCGTCTCTGGAACACGAGTATTCACGTAATGGCTCTCCGATTGATAATGCGAGTATTAACTCACATATCAAAAAGGAAATAAAATGGTGTCTCCATCTCAGCGAAATCGAAAAATTAACCTACTTAAACGCTCTTCAGGTATGCCTGGCCCCGATAACTTCGCCATCGTTGAGCAGGATGAACTGGCGTGGGGTGCAAATCAGGTATTAGTGCGCAATCGCTGGTTTCGCGTCTCCATCTCAACCCGCCTGATGATGAGTGAAGAGGCTGTGAGCGTGAAAGGCATCCCGTTTCCGCCGATTAACGTTGGCGATACGCTGGCCGACGCGGCCATCGGTCAGGTTGTTTCAGCACCTGCGGACAGCGGTTTGCAGCCGGGTGAATTTGTGCTTCATCCATTGGGATGGCGGGAATATGCCGTTGTTAACGTCGGCGATTGTACCCGGTTAGGCACCCGACAGCCGAATCCCGTGGCCTGTCTCGGACACGGATGGACGGCGTATGCGGCCCTGACGCGTGCAACCCAGGTTAAACCGGGTGACGTGGTCTTTGTTTCCAGTGGTGCCGGAGCCATAGGCTCTATGGCCGGACAAATTGCCCGTAAGCTGGGTGCCAGTCGCGTTATCGGGAGTACCGGCACGCCTGATAAAGCGCTGTGGATGAAACAGACGTTGGGCTACGACGAAGTCATCCTGCGAGGTGAGGGGAGCATCAGCGAGCAACTGCAACGCTATGCGCCTGATGGCATTGACGTGTTTATCGATATTGTCGGGGGTGAACAACTAGAAGCTGCGGTTTCGCATACCCGTGAAGGTGCGAGACTGGTACTGCTTGGGGCGTTATCTGCTGAACTGGCGAATGCAAAGTCGACTAAATATGCCCCGGTGGAAATCGATGCTTTTGCCTTGATCGTTAAAGGCGTGACCCTGCGTGGCTACAGCGCGGATGAAAATCCCGAAGTCTTTGCTGAATGGCTAGCCTGTGTATCACAGCCTTCATGGGCGGACATCGAATTTCCTGTTACCCGGTTTGCAGGACTGGAAACCGCACCGCTGGCGCTGGAAGAGACCTGTTCCGGCAAGGCGCGTGGATTGGTTTTGGTTGAGCTGTAATGTTCCCCGCGTGAAGACCTGAAAAATAATCTCGCTGGTAAACAATGGGGCATCATTAAGGTGTGGCCCGCTTTAACGCGCCACACCTCTCTGTATCAGAACATCGTGTTGTTATTCGCCGATTTTTCTGGCACGTCCTGGATAACATCCCAGTGCTCGACGATCTTTCCATCCTTAACGCGGAAAATATCCAGCACGGCCTGGCCCCGATCGTGAGCACCGTTGGTCGAGTGAACCTGCAACCAGACCAGATCGTTATCTACTGAGCTGCGTATCACCTGAGCCCGGGAGTTGGGGTTTGCCCGGAAGAAGTCTTTGAAATAGTTAACAAACGGCGCTTTGCCATCCGGCACATCCGGATTGTGCTGGCGGTAATTCTCCGCGATTACGCCTGCGGCTTTATCAACATCATGATGATTAAAGAAGCTGTCATAGAAATGCAGCACCAGTTGGCGGTTTTGCTCGGTATTCACTGTTGGGGTTTCGGCGGCGGCGGCCACGGTATTCACTGTTGCAAGCAGAATACCTGCCAACAGAACGCGCTGAATGATTTTTTTCACTGATATTCCCTCTCTTTTAATGCCAGGTCACAAAAATAGACTGTTTGAGATCCGGATGTTACATTCAGCCAGAACCTTCAACAAGAAGTCAGGATTTATTCACCTGGTCACATCGGTGTGACTATTGGAGAGCACAAATGTCAGTTGAAAAGTGGGAAGGCAGTGAAAATGATATTGCAGAGTTCGGACAGGCCTGCCCAATACGTGATGTGCTGGATAAAATTGGCGATCAGTGGAGCTTACTCATTCTTGAAGCGCTGACCGAAAGAACCGTACGTTTTAACCAGCTTAGCCGGGAGATCGAAGATATTTCCCGCCAGATGCTGTCGCGTACGCTCCGACGACTGGAAGCAGATGGCTATATTAGCCGTAAAATCTATGCGGAAGTTCCCCCTCGCGTCGAGTATGCGCTGACGGACCTGGGTCGATCTTTTCTGGTACCGATGCAACAGCTGGTGCAATGGGCAGACGATAATCATGCCCGTATCTGTCGGGCTCGCCGGTTACAACATGAAAAAATCCTGTCTGAAAAGGGTGATGAGTAACCTAAAGCGCTCCGACGAGGGTTGTGAAAATTCTGGCGCGAATCCATGATGCAATGCTGACAGTGTCTGAGAACGTCCTCAGACTTGCTACACCGTGCGTTAGCAACCCGATTCGCGATAGCGTTTCACCAGCCGCTGAACCTCACGCTCAGTGATATCAAGCTGAGAGGCCGCATCACGACGACGCAGGCGTTTTTCAATCACAGCCTGAATGACGGGAGGACGGTGCAGTTCTTTGTTCGACATGGTCACCAGCATCAGCAGAAATCTCCCAGAAAAGGTGGCAAACGCGCCGCATCTGGGTGACATTATGAACTAGCTAAAAAGTGACATTATCAAATTGGACTCTCACCCAATGTCTATCCATTATTAAGATGTCGCCTTCCTGGCTAAGTTAAAGTGTCATCTGTGACATGGACAGAGTCTGGCTGGTCAGAGTCTATCTTTCGGATGGGCTACCCAGGTCTTCTCGGCAATCATCAGCTTCCTGACGGTTTCCTTTGAGATGCTCAGCCCGAAGCCTGCGTTGAGTAAGCGCCATGCTCCGGTCGGGCTCATGCCCCGGCAGCGGGTACGAATAAGCTTCACCACCTGAAATTTCAGCTCTTCGTCCAGCTGATAGTTGCTGGGTTTTCCCCGGCGAAGATTTATCACGCCTGTCCGGCCGGATTCTCGGTAGCGGCTCACCAGGCGCCGGCATTGTCGGGTAGAGACTTCCATGGACTGCGCAGCTTCTGCCGCTGTGATGTCGCCCGCCAGATACATTTCAATGAGGTCGGCCCGGAGTTGCTCCTGCAGGCTCATTACTTTTTTTCCTGAGTCATTTTTCCTCCCTTAGGCGCCGTGCTCGTGGAAGCGGGCAGGGTGAGGGCGTCAGCGTTTGATGTCTGAGACAAAGTCCGCAGGGTTCACCAGCACCGGATTGATTGCCCTCAGCGCTTCAAGTGCACGCTCCTGAGCCACCCGGCGCGGCATCTTTTTACTGCGTGAGCGTTTCCCGGCCGCTTCCTGCTCATCCTGTTTTTCCTGCGCGAGCCGCAGCACGGCACCGAGGCGTTTGTTGTCGACGATCTCGCCCTGATCCACACAAGCTAGCTTGTCAAAAACCTGATAACTCAGCTCCCGGTGAGCATAACGGAAGCTGATCCTGCCGTCAGGGTATTCATACACGTTGACTTTTTCACCGGCAATACGGGTGTTCGCATCAGAGGGTTCGATGAGATAGAGCATTTTATCGTACTGAAAAGTCAGTGATTTTGATAATTTCCGCTGGCCCTGCCACGCAAAAATATCGTCCAGTTCATCCGGAGATAAACCGGACGGGCGATGCAGATCCTTCGGATACTTGGGCGGTCGCGCAAAGCGGCGGTTAAAGTCATCGATAAAGCCGGTAACCCAATAGTTCGCCTCACTGATGGAGCTGATATTATGCAACCGCATCTCCTTGACCAGTCGATCCTGCAACGTCTTGTTAGCGCGCTCAACGCGTCCCTTAGCCTGACTGCTGTTAGCACAGATAAGCTCAATGCTCAGATCGCGTAGCGCCCGGCCAAACTGCGTGGTTCCGCTGCGGCGTGCATCCGTTCCGTTAACGCGGAAAACGGCGTGCTTGTCGCTGTAGAACGCAACGGGTTTTCCATGAAAATCAATGTACTCTCGTGTTGCCGTCATATAGTCGAACGCTGACTCTGAATCACAAAAACGCAGGTGCATCAGGCGGCCGGTAGCATCGTCAACATAGACAAGCAGGCAGCACCTCGGTGCGCGATCCTCAAACCATGCATGATGAGAACCATCCAGCTGTATCAGTTCACCAAGACAGTCGCGCCGGTGTCGAGGCTGATAAATATGAACCTGACGACGTGAGTGAGGTCGCCAGAGTCCGTCAGAAATCATCCAGTTGCGGACAGTCTCAACCGAAAGCGGGATGCCATGGCGTTTTAAAAGCTTCTCCGTGGCCAGAGTTGGGCCAAAATCCACGTAATATTGCCGGATCAAATGCAGAGCGGCACAGCGCAGCTCATCGGGAATGCGGTTGTTGCCGGGGCGCCCGCGACGTTCTGATACAATCGATGCCGCGCCGTGTTCACGATAACGGCGCAGGATACGTTGAACTTGTCGGACGGTGAGTTCGAGAAGGCGCGCAGCCTCACGCTGCAGCAGAGTGTGGTCGTGAACGCGCTGAATGATGCCGAGCCGGTATAGATCTTTATCTGTCATAGTCACCAACATAAAGTCTGCATCCTGAGCTAAGCCTGTGGAGATCTAAGGTTAGTTCAGGGACGACATCTGTGAATTGCTCCGTACGACATTAGCGTTTTGGAGTAACAACATTAATGCGCACAACGTTGATTATGTTAAATATGGCATGGGCACATTCGGACACAGGTCTTGTCTGTAAACACCTGTGCACCTCCTCTGGCAGATCTTGCCCTTCAGCATATGATTAACATATGCAAATTTTCCTCTTCTGGCCTATACTCACCCTATGTGGGAATAGACCCTCTCATTCAGACTATGAGGAAACACTATGCGAACCGTTTCTATTTTTAAAAATGGTAATAACCGCGCCATCCGCCTTCCCCGCGATATGGATTTTGAAGGTGTGAGCGAACTTGAGATCGTCCGTGAGGGTGATAGCATCGTCCTGCGCCCCGTCAGGCCTACCTGGGGGTCATTTGCTCAACTGGATAAAGCTGACGCAGATTTTCTGGTAAATCGTGGGGATGTTGTCAGCGACGAAGGACGATTTGATCTGTGAATAAGACGTACATGCTCGACACTAACATTTGCTCGTTCATCATGCGCGAGCAGCCAGAGACGGTGATCAAACGCCTGGAACAGGCGGTACTACGCAATCATCGTATTGTAGTCTCGGCTATCACCTACGCGGAGATGCGCTTTGGGGCAATAGGTAAAAAGGCCTCTCCGCGACACGGCCAACTGGTTGAGGCATTTTGCGCGCGACTTGATGCCGTTCTCCCCTGGGACAGAGCCGCCGTGGATGCGACAACGTCAATTAAGACTGCCCTCGCCGCTGCGGGTACGCCAATTGGCCCAAATGACACAGCTATCGCTGGCCACGCAATTGCAGCAGGCTCCGTGCTTGTAACCAACAACACCAGAGAGTTTGAGCGAGTACCGGGTCTGATGCTGGAAGACTGGGCCAGTTAGCTGCACACAAAAATTCCCTACAGTGGTATAGGCATCCCAGAACTACTTCATCATGTTGCCCGGCATCCAGCATGCGCTGCGTTTCTGCCAGGCCATAATTCCAGATGAAACGTGCGCAGCCGCACATCTGGCGCAGTCGTTGCGCCTGTGCGTCCGTGGGTTTCAGTCTGTATTTATACGCCTTTACGATAAGCATGAGCATTCAGTGTCCCGTAAATGAATGCTGGATAAATAACCATGTGTTTTATCTTAAGTTAAGAAGTGCTGGCGATTTTAAAAAAAACAGACATAGCGCATTTTTGCTGCATGCTCACTGCGTTTTATGACGAAATGCCGTCAATGTATCTTTGGTGAGTAACACCGTACGCGCATTAACCAGCGTGCAGCTGAAATGTGCGGTGACTTCGGGGCGAAACTGAAAGCGTGTGACGTCGATGCGGCTCATGTTCACGTGCTGTTCGAACACCCGTCAACAGTGTCGCTATCAAAACGGATTAACAGTCTGAAAGCGGCGGCTACAGCATGCGTTTCTGGATTTACGGATGGCGTACAGTAAGCCCGTGCTTTGGCCGCGCAGCGGCGTTGTCTGCTCATGCGGTGGAGCACCGCCTGACGTCGTGAAGAAGGACATTCAAGACCCGCGAAGCTGACGAATACTTGACGCTACTGCGTCAACTCAAATCCCCCTCCCACCTCCTTCGGTGGGAGTACCCTGACAGTCACTTACCCCACCTCACCAGCTCGTTTCTTTGATGTTGGCTGGTTGAGTAAACCCCCGGATAAAAAAACTGCCTTGAATTTCCAGCGGGATAACAAATTCTGCCTTACAGCCCCAGGTCTGACAGGCCTGGATGATCGTCCGGACGACGGCCCAGTGGCCAGAAATATTTCCGCTCGCTTTCTTTAATTGGCATGTCGTTGATACAAGCAAAGCGGCGCTCCATCAGACCATCAGCACCAAATTCCCAGTTTTCATTTCCATAAGAACGGAACCAGTTGCCGGAGTCATCGTGCCATTCATAGGCATAGCGGACGGCGATGCGGTTACCGCCAAACGCCCACAGTTCTTTAATCAGGCGATATTCATGCTCTTTTTTCCATTTACGGTCCAGGAAGCTCTGCGCTTCTTCACGATTGTTTGCGAACTCAGCACGGTTACGCCATTTGGTATCCAGCGAGTAAGCCTGAGCTACCTTTTCAGCATCGCGGGTGTTCCAGCCATCCTCAGCCAGCCGCACTTTCTCAATGGCCGTTTCCAGAGTGAAGGGAGGAAGCGGTGGGCGTACTTGTGAATCAGTCATGGTAAAACTCCTGTAAATTTCGGTTTAGGTTAAAAATTATTCTCGTCACACAGAGATGAGTTGAGGCCCTGTTCCAGCAGAACTTGCGCAACATATTTCGCTATTTCGATCCCCTCACCAGAATGATCACGCCGGTGGCATAAATGCTGTTCTGATCAGTAAGTCGTTCGCCAGATTCTGTCACTCTTCCCCGCTATCGCCGGGTGCCTTGTCTGTGGCTTAAAGGTAGAACGATCGTTCTACATCGTCAACGATTTTTTCTAAAAAGAATTTCAGGATCAGAAATAGATCGTCCCTGAATTCATTTAAGATATTGTTTTAAATGGATTAATATTTATTAAAATTCGCGAGTTTCAGATACAAAAAGGACAGGTGTAGGCGCGAAACGGAAATTCACCGTGAACGCAAACGGCGAACAAGCCACACTGACGACAGAGCTATTTGCCATCCTGCAGGGAGCAGAACAGTCGGTTGAAGATCGAAAAAATGGCCGCAACAAAGTGGCACGGTGGAGGGGTTTTAAATGAGATATCTGTTACTGATGGTTGAAGAACTTGCCAGCGAACGTCGGGTGAACCATGAAGCCAGAAAAGAGAAATTTCGGAAAACCAGTCAAACGGAAAGCCGTTCACCCAACGTAAAATGTCGGGTGAATGGCTGTAAATTAATTTGCCTCAACAAACACTCGTGACCATCAGTTCCCAGGTGAGGTTTGTTCCAGCATGAGTTTAGCCATTTCCTGTGCGTTGTCAGCGGCACTGCTGTCACCCATTACGTAGGCCATTGTGATGGCACCTTCCAGCAGAATGAGTAACTGCCTGGCGAGAATCTCCGGACGCTCATTATTCAACTGGCCGGAAAGTTCCAGGGCGTAATCCAGTAGCTTTTGCTTGTGCATCTTTGCTATCTGGCGAACGGGATCATCAGGATCTCCAACCTCTCCGGCCGTGTTAATAAACGCGCAACCCCGGAAGCCGTCAGACTCAAACCAGCTCTTCAGAACGCTGAACATATTCAAAATACGTTCCTGAGGTGTCTTACCTTTGTCAGACTCTGTTCTGAACCATTCCATCCATCGTTCGTCACGCTCACACAACGCGGCTGAGGCCACGTCTTCCTTGTTCGCGAAATGGCGATAAATACTCTTTCTTGCAACACCAGAAGTCTTGACCAGCAGGTCCATGCCCATGGCGTGGATCCCATTCTGGTAGATAAGCTGCTCGGCGGTTGTCAGGATTTTTTCGCGTGTGTCATTTGTTTTCTTGTTCATGCGATAAAGGTAGAACTGCCGTTCTACACAGTCAACTTTTTTTAAAAAAGACAGCAGCGCATCACCTATGTGGACGGCATTGTCACGAATACCCCTGACCATCAACCTGCTCAGGGACGGCAGTTGGGACAGAACATTGAGACAGGTCATAGGTGGAAGCTCCATGCGCGGGTCAATGCCAGTGAGAAACCGGGCAGCTTCCAGGTAACAGAAGTGCTTCCGCTCCCTCACCTTTACTTCTGAACATTTCGCCAAATAACGATCAAATTATCGGGTTTCTTTAATGTGTTTATACAGGGTCGCTCTGCCCATACCTAACACCTTCGAAACATAGTCAGCGGAGTTCCTGACATTGAACACACCTTGCTCATACAGATTTTCCACCAGCGCTTTTTTCTGATTTCTGTTAAGCACGGAAAGTGAGGTGTTATTTTCAGACACCCATTTGTGAATGCATGTGTTGATTTTTTCCTGCCAGTCATTTTTAAAAAGCTGCACTGGCTGCGGTTGTAACCGGTTTACTGACAAAAAGAGCTCAAGAGCATTCTTTGCATCTTCAAGAAGCGCCATACTAAAATTTATGCAAAAAACATATCCAGCCCCCTCCTCTTGCGGTACCCGGATACTGACAGAGCGCATTTTTCTTCCATCCCAGTTGAGCTTTTCATAAGGACCCGTCAGTGTCTCAAGTCCTTCCAGCTCTTCAAGACCGGCATCATCACCAATTTGTCGCTTAGATAAATTGTTTGCTAGATAAGCGATTTTACCGGTTTGGGCATCATGCACAGCGACTTCAACGGAGGGGAAAAAAAGTGCAGCGATCCCATCCGCTAACGACGTGATTGTACTTAATTTAAGCGGCGAACCTGCTTGCTGAATTTCCATACATACTCCTGCTCACTCTATTCGTTAAATCTAACGAATATGCATGTTCCTGTCGCTGGTTTCTGTATCTCATGAAGCCGGAACTGGAAAATTCGACGAAGAATATGGCCCTGTAATACACAAAGCCATGGAAAGCTATCAGCGCCCTAATATACTGGCTGATATTTGTGCATCCTGTACGCCAAGCCCCGTTAAATCAGCGATAGTAATGTCCATTGGATCGCGTGAATACAGTGCAGGCTCTGCCAGTAATGATCCCATTTCAATTATCTTTTTCCCGTTTCTCATCCCGTCAGACAACTGGCTGAGTTCACCATAACGACTGCACTGCTTAATTGAATCAACGAGTATCAAATCTGCACTGGCAACCAGAGAAGATTCCAACTCATTTTTACCCGGAGCATCTGCACCCACTGCCGTGATATGTGTTCCCTTGCTGATCCAGTCTTTCCGGATAAGCGGAACGGTAGAGGCCGTCGCGGTAACGATAATTGATGACTGACGTGCGGCCTCTTCCTGATTCAGCGTTACCCGAATATCCAGGCTTAAGTCTGAAAGACGTTGCCTGAAATGCTTAAGCGAATCCTCGCTGCGTCCCCATAGAATCACATTGTTGCATGTGGTTAAGTCTGCCAGTTGGCGCAGTTGTAATTCAGCCTGGAGACCGGTTCCAAAAATAGCGATCCTTTCAACTTTTTCTGGGGCCATGAGTTCTGCGGCAATTCGTCCGGCCAGGGCGGTTCTCATTCCCGTCAGCCATCCATGATCGTTAAGCAGAACTTCTGGCTGGCCCGTCAATGCGGAGAACAGGATATTGAGCCCATCATTACTGGGTAATCCCCTCTTTTCATTCTGATAGAAACCGTTTGAGATCTTTACACAAAACGTCTCTGTACCTTCCACCCAGGCGGATTTAATACAAGAGTCTCCCTGCACGTTTTTAAATGAGAACTGCTGGACGGGGGGCATCTGGACACGGTTTGATGAGAAAGCAATGAAACCTTCGCGTAATTTTGCAAGCGCAAGAGTCTCTTTATAACGCGTCTGTATTTCATCCAGCTCAATGATTTTCATGAAATAACCTGCGCGAATTTTTCGAGGGTAATGTTTCGCCCGCAAATGACAATCGCCACGCGTTTGCCCTTCCATTTATCGGCTTGCTGAATAAATGCGGCCATAGCGACGCCTGCTGCCCCTTCAACCATTTGGCGTTCGTATCTGGCAATAACCTGGATTGCATTTTTAATCTCTTCTTCACTGACTAATACAGATTCATCAATGACTTGCTGGCAAACGGGAAAGGTGATTGTTCCTGGTTCAAGGCCTCCGGCAGTCCCGTCGGAAAGCGTTTCATGCTCTTCGGATTCGACTATTTCTCCGGCCTTGAGAGATGCATACATCGCCACGGATGCTGCCGGCCAGCAGCCGATAACACGGGTATCTGGAGAATGCGTCTTTAATACAGCGCCGATTCCGGAGATCAGTCCACCACCGCCGACGGCAACAAACACGGCATCAAGCTCAGCTTGCTCTTCGAGCATCTCAAAGGCCACTGTACCTTGCCCTGCAATGATATCGAGATCGTTATAAGGCGAAACATATGCAACGCCTTTCGCATTGGCAGCCTGTCCCGCATCGAGTTCGACCTGTAAAGGGTCTTTATCCAGGGTGACTACTTTAGCGCCATACGTTCTGATGGCTTCAAGTTTCAGAGGTGAAGCGGTTGAGGCGGCATAAACAACCACAGGAACACCTGCGATCGCTCCGGCAAGCGCCATTCCCTGCCCGTGATTACCGGAAGAAGCCGTAATAACACCTTTATTTTTTTGCTCTTCGGATAGCAGGCGGATTTTATTACTTGCGCCACGAAACTTGAACGAGCCGGTGTGTTGCAGGTGTTCTGACTTGAGGAACAACTCGCATCCATACTGGGCAGAAAGCGAGTAACTGCGGTCAAAAGGGGTGTGTTTTACCTGCGGGCGTAATGCCGAATGTGCTTCCCGGCTACGGCGACAGATGTCTGAAATGATGGTCATAGCTTTCTCTCCAATGATACATACAGTCTAATATAGACAAATAGTACATAATGTCTACCGACAATGCAGGAGAGCCAGAAATCTTTTGGAGAGGACAGTTTTGAAGGTGCCAGATGACGCCGCATCTGGCACCGATGTTAGCCGGTTCCGGGACAAAGAATGGCCTGTTCGCCCCGTCAGTGGCTTAAGCTCTGTGGAATGTAACTAAACTCGCGGTAACTTCCTCAACGTGTCGGGCCTTATCCTGATTTTTCGGGAAGACAGTTACCACGTTATTCGCACCCAGTAACGCCATCAGCTCTGAGGCGCGGCTCTCGGGATGGATAACATCCTGAGCGTTACTGATAATCTGAACCGGGATCGCCTGACGCCGGATAACCTCCGGGCGGAGTCCGGTCTGGCTGCATAGCATTCTGTTTAACAGGGCTACCGTCTGCGCCGGATCTAAAGCGAAAAGATTCAGCATAGAGTTCGCATTGTCCTGAGAGCTCTGTTGCAACGCGTTGAAGACTTCGCTCTCCACAAATCTGGCTTTCCCCTCTATGGCACCGTAGAGGTTAAGGTAGCCCGCGGCGACGGAGAAAATCTGTAAATTTTCCGGCGAGCTTCTCAGCCCCCACGCGGGACGCACCAGAGATAACGAAAGCACGCGATCAGGCACCTGCGACGCTATACAGGCACAAACAGCCGCTCCCATGGATATTCCAGCCAACGGGGCTTTATCAATTTCAAGGTGATCGAGTAAGGCGAGGAGATCTTGCGCATAAGTCAAAATGCCGAGCTCTTCAGGCGGACCCATGTCTGATCCCCCGTGACCACGGCACTCCAGCGTGATCAGACGCCAGCTTCGGTTGGTAAACGTCCCCCGGGTCTGCTCGGCATTACCGGTTAAGCCGTGCTGGAAAACCAGCACCGGCCCCTCTGCCTGGTTGTCGTAGTAGCGCAAGCTGACGCCTTGATGGTTAAACGTCCTGATCATGCCACACTCCCTTCGAGCAGCTTCAAATGCTTATCGAGCATCAATGAAACCTCCGCAGCATCTTCAGCTTCCAGCCCGTGCGTCACCACACAGCCCGTGAAGCCTGCGTGACGAAGTTGCTGAAGGTAGTAGTGATAATCCAGCACGCCTCGCCCTGCGGTGGTAAAGGTTCCATCAGGGTTTCTGTCCTTCGCATGAGCGATAGCAATCTCATCGGCCAGCAAGTCAAACGCCTCTGCTACCACACGGTGTTGCTCGTGGAGTGTCGCAATCTCAAAAAGATTGGCGGGGTCCAGAATCACCTTGAGAAAACGGCTCTGCATCTCATCAATCAGCTGTCGTGCTTTCATCGATGAATTAACAACGTTTGCCAGCTCGGGTTCAATACCCAAAACAACATCATGTTTTTCGGCGATTTTTAGTGCATCTTCCATTGTTTTTTGCAGGATTTTCCAGCTTTCTGGCAGCAGATTATCTGGATGGAAACGCCACTGATCGGCAGGATCCCGCGAGCCGGTACACAAAGTGACAACCGGGCAATGCAGCCTCCTGGCTGCCTGGCAAACCGTTTCCAGCGATATCAACCCCTGCTTAATCACGCGAGAATCAGGATGAGTCATGTTAAAAGTGGCGGAGATAGCCTCCAGGCACACCCGGTGTCTCTGGCTGGCCTGTTTAACATCTTCCAGCACGCTATCAGGAATGAAGTGTGGTAACGCGTTCAGCCCTGCACTGGAAAAATTGAATTGTGTCCCCTGATAGCCTAAGGCGTGGATCAACTGGAAATTCTCATCCACAGATTGCGTGGGAAAGGTTTTAGAGAAAATACCTTTATTCATCAGATCGCCCCTTTTGCCGCCGCCACCTGAACAGATTTACCGGTGCGCACCGAAGCCTGTATGGCCGCCATTGCTTTGACGATGAGTAATCCCTCTTCAATGCCCGTTCCTGCCACTTCGCTTTCACTCAGTACGGCATTAGCAAATGACTCCAGTTGGCGACGATAGAATTGGCCATCCGCCGCCAGGGCGCGGCTCCATGATGCGGTTTTCTCATGGAAAATATCCACTTCGCTTGATTTGTACAGCCAGGGATTAAACGTTTTGCCCAGGATACTGCCGTTTTCCCCATAGATCTGAAACCCTTCATGCCAGTCCATTCTGACACCCACACTGAGGTCGAGATGGCCGAGCGTCCCATTCGCAAATGCAACGTCCATATACCAGCAATGCACGCCACCGCGATGGAGAAAACGCGCTTCAATTTCGGTGATCTCCCCGGCAAGGAACATGGCGGTGTCGATAAGATGGCTGCCATGCGCCAGCAGATAATATTGTTGCAGGTCGGCTTTAGGGTCGATGGCCGGTTTACGGCGAGATAAGCTTTTAACGATCTGCGGTTGTACGGCATCCGTCACCGTATAGCGATGGCTGTTGTCACAATACCAGCCTTTATAGGCTACCAACTCTCCCATCTCCTGCTGAATGAATTCCCGCGCCGACTGAATGCCGCCATCAAAACGCTTCATATGGCCAATCTGAAAGACGCGACGGGTTGAACGGGAAATCTGCAGCAGTTCCTCGCACTCTTCTACCGTCACACCCAGCGGTTTCTCGCAGAGCACATGTTTACCGGCCCGTAACGCCATGATGGCTAACTGAACGTGAAACGCATCCGCTGTGGCAATGATGACGGCGTCAACGTGTTCATCGTCCAGCATCTGCTGATAGTCCGCATACGCTTTTTGCGGAGCCCACATTGCCGACATACGCTCGCGGAGATCGTCGGCGCTGTCACAAATTGCGTAAAGCTCCGCATTACAGGCCTTCGTGCACGCTTCAAAGTGCCCTGCCTGCGAGATTGGCCCGCAGCCTAAAACACCCACTCGTAATTTTTTCTGTACTTCAGGCATGGTAAAACTCCTTAGAAATAGGCTGATTCAGCGCGTAATGGCTTTTTGACTGATGGCGGAAGGTTGGGTTGTGGCCCCGTTTTGTTTGCGGCTGCGAATATATTTCAACGAGATAGCGACAACAGCGGTAAATACCGCGCCCAGCAGCATGATTGAGAAAGCAAAAATGGGTTTATTCATGGCACCCAAAAGCGCCACTACCGGGCCACCGTGCGCCACGTTATTGGTGATCCCAATCTGGAAGGCCAACACGGATGCCAACATACTGCCCACCACATTCGCCGGGATCACCGTGAGCGGATCGCGGGCGGCAAAGGGAATTGCCCCTTCTGAGATCCCCATCATCCCCATGGCGATAGCGGCTTTCCCGGCCTCATGCTCTTCTGGCGTAAACAACCCGCTTTTTCGCGCAACCAGGCTGGCAATCCCCATACCCAACGGCGCAACGGGTATGGCGCAGGCGATGGCACCCAAATATTCAGGATGGCCGGAAGTCATCATGCCGAGACAGAATAGAAACGCGACCTTGTTAAAGGGGCCTCCCATATCAAAGCCCGCCATCCCGCCAATCACGATCCCCAGCAGCACCAGGCTTCCGCCGCTCAATGAAACCAGCATCTTGTTGAGTGACTGCATCAAATCAGCAATAGGAGCGCCAATCACGAATATAAATAAACCGGAAATCAGGATAGTGCCGAGCAAAGGCGCGATAAGAATCGGCACTAATGGCTGAATCACCTTGTGCCATTCTCGTCGCGCCAGCCAACGCACCGCGTAGCCCACAATAAATCCGGCAAGAATGGCACCAATAAACCCGGTCCCCGCCGCCGCGCCATAAAAGCTGCCGGTGTTCGCAATCCATCCGCCAATAAAACCGGGCGCCAGACCGGGCCGCTCAGCGATGGCATAAGCGATGTAAGCGGACAGCACCGGAATCATGAGCTGAAACGCAACCGCCCCGACGCTGAGTACGGTGTTCCAGATACTCCCTTCCGGAATCACCAGCCCGTGGGGGCCGGGCACACCACCAATCGTCAGCGAAAGCGCAATCATCAGCCCGCCCGTAACGACAAAGGGGATCATGTGAGACACGCCATTCATCATGGAGCGATAAATATTTTTTCCCGCACCGGCCGAGTCCATCAGCGAATTTGTACGCTTACCCGGCTTACTCTCTGGTTGCCAGACCGGGGCGGCCAGAGCCTGATTAATCACTTCCCGTGCGCCGCGAATAGGTGCTTTGACGCTGGTGTAAATCACTTTTTTGCCGGCAAAACGATCGGTATCAATCGGTTTGTCACTGCTGACAATGATCGCTTCTGCCTGTGCGATTTGCTGATCTGTCGGTGAGTTACGCACCCCGATAGAGCCATTTGTCTCCACCAGGATGTCATAACCCAGTTCTCTGGCCCCTTTCTCCAGCGCTTCAGCAGCCAGATAGGTATGCGCGATGCCAGTGGGACAACCGGTCACACCAATCAGGAATCCCCGGCTTTGCTGCGGAGCAACAGCCTCTTCTTCCTGCCCCTGGAAAAGCGCCAACACCTCTTCAGGAGAAGCGGCTGAAGAGAGCTGCTTAATAAAACGCTCTTCAACAAAGCGTGAAGCAAGCTGAGCGAGTATCTGAATGTGCGTGTCATCTGCGTTGTCTGGCGAGGCAATCATGAAAAAGTAGTGGCTCAGTTCACCGTCTTCTGCGCCGTAATCGATACCGCTGCGGCTGACGCCAATCGCAACTGCAGGCGCAGTCACGGCACGGCTTTTCGCATGAGGAATGGCAATCCCCTCCTCAAAGCCTGTACAGCCTTGTTCTTCACGGGAGAGCACGTCTTTTAAAAACTGGTTTTCATCTGCAACCTTGCCCGCATTGCGCAGGATAAGTGCCATCTCGCGCAGGAGATCGGCCTTGTTTTGCGCTTTCAGGTTCAGGTGAATCAGTTCTTTACTCAGCAATGTATTTATCATTCTGTTGCCTCGTTTTTGTAGGGTTTAACGCATCGAAAGGCGATTAACGCAGCGCGCGAGACCAGAGCATCGTTTCGCGGTAGTCAGAGGCGTTGAATGCCAGCGATCCCATCACTACGGTGTCAGCCCCGCTTTCGCGCAGTGCGGGCACGGTGTGGCTTCGAATCGCTCCGTCGGCAGCCAGCAGGATTCTATGTTCCGCACCGCAACGGCCAATCAGCTGGCGCGCTTCATGCAAACGGCCACAGGCTTGCTCGCTGAGGTCCTGACCTTTCACCCCCATCAAGGTGCCAAGCAGGGTGAGAATGCCTACGCGGGGCAACCACGTTTCAGCCGCTGAAACCGGCGTCGGAAGCTGAAGGACCAGACCCGGTACACATCCGTACTCTTCAATGCGTGTTAAAGCCTGATCAAGCCGCTGGTTTTCTGCATGGACTGAAATGATGTCGGCACCGGCTTCGGCGAACTGGTCTATTTGCTCCAGCAGAATGCGATCGTCAACCATCAGATGCACATGTAGCGGCTTGTGAGTGAGCTGACGGATCTGCGCGACAACATCAGGGAAAAACAGAAACGCAGGGGAAAAGTGACCATCGGAAACGTCGATGTGGTAGATGTCGGCGTACTCATCAACACGGGTAATCTCATCGGCTAAGCGGGTCAAATCCGCTGACCACAACGAGAGTTCTGCCATCAGTCGTTCAGCAGGAAGGGTTTTCATATCAAAACGAACTTTTGCATGCGGCATACAGATTCCTGTTATTGAAGGAGATTATGTTTTCAGGATTTATACTGGCTCGCCTACGGGGCGATAAAAAGCCGCCTCAGAACGGGAAAATAGCTTCCGCCATTGCATAAAATAGGAAGCAAAGTTGAAAAAGATCACATTTTGGTTACATTCAGAGGCACTAAAAGCGGAAAAAATGAAAAGCGGAAACTTATGCCCAGTGTCGATCATCACTTCCAGCGCATCTATCTGCTGTTTGCTGGCAATGAAGCGCAATCGTTAAGAATCGATGACATTGCGACCGCTATCAGCAGCAGCAAGTGCAATGCCCGAAATGTTCTGAGCAAGATGAGTGACAGAGGCTGGCTGGAGTGGGTTCCGGCACGCGGGCGGGGGAAAAAGTCGACATTACGCTTTCTGGTCACGCCGCAGAAAATCGAGCAAAACCGGCTCGAAGAATATATCGATGATGATCGCGATGTGTTTCCAGCGAAGCGGCTTGAGTCCAGTCAAAAACGGCTCAAGGAACTGGTGCGGGAGAATTTTGGCACCTTTGTGACCAGTCAGGGAGTCAGCATTCGTATTCCCTACTACCGTGCCGTGGATACGCTTACGCCGCTGTCGCCCCAAAGACGCACCGAAAGGCATCTTATTCGGCAATGCTTCTGTGGTCTGTCACGCTACGATGCCTTCCAGGCTCAGGCGGTTCCCGACCTGGCCCACTACTGGCTCAGCCATAATGGCGACACGGAATGGCACTTCTTTTTACGCAAAGGGCTGCATTTCTCTGATGGCAGCGCGATCACGGCGGTGCACATCAAACGTTGTATTGATAATGCGCGCATGTCGCTGGTATTCCGTGGGATGTTCACTGATATTCGTGAAATAACCACTGAAGGCGATCTTAAGGTTATATTCCAGCTCAGACATCCACTGAATCATCTACCCGAATTACTGGCAACCATCCCCGCCAAAATTTTCAAAACGCAAATGGCAAGCTCATTAGCACCGGCCCTTTTTCGATTGCCGAGCATTCAGACAAGCTGCTTTGCATCCGTAAAAACCGACATTACCATCTTGCTGCGCCAATGATAGATGAAGTCAATGTGTATCGGTTTGATACCCAGGATATCAACATGAGCTTCATTCCTCTGCTGCGCACCACCCAACCGGAAGCGATCAACAAACCCAGAGAGCGAAAACTCGAACAGGGTGCCAGTTTCCTACTGATCGACGCTGACGGCCAGTGTGCCGACACGGCGTGGCGTAAATTCCTCAACGACCTCCTCCAGCCCGTGGATATCTTGCGGCGCAGTGCGCTAAAGCAAGATTATGCCCGCGCACTGTCATTTTCTGCCGGTATGTTGCCGGGGTGGAACCACCGCGAAATTGACTACAATATGACCAATCCCGCTTTTGGTCTTAACCGCCCTGTTGTCCTGGCGACCTTCAGGCAACCCGAACTCAGTCAACTTGCGGCGGGCATTGCCACGCTATTGCATGAGAAAGGCATCGAATGCCGGGTCGAGGAGTTTTCATATCTGGCGTACATGACATCCTCTGCCCCCGGCGTTGATCTGTGGCTCACCAACTTTATGGTTGATTTTGAGGACGTCGGTGCATACAAAAACTGGCTGGTTGTTGATCCAACACTGCAAAGACTGCCCTATGCGTTACGTCACAATCTCGATGTGTGTATCGCCGCATCAGCACAACAACCGTTCAACACCTTCCATCAGGCGTTGGAAACCTGTTTCGGAAGTATTACCCGTGGAAAGTGGATCATTCCCCTGTTCCACCACTGGCTGGATTACGAATCTGATTCAGCTTTTACCTGGCGGGATTCCAACACCCTGGGGTGGCCAGACTTTAGTCAGGTGTGGATTGAATAATGCCTGTTCTCTTCAGCACATCCCGTAGCCTATAGTTAATGGTATTCACTTTACGCAGGAGGCAGTTATGGCAGGCGGCTGGTCTGAAGATGGTGCAGTACAGAAACAGATCGATGCAACGGTCGATGATGCAATAGCACGCGCCCGCAGCAATCTCCGTCACGGCGAGAGTGCGGAATTCTGCGAAGACTGTGGCGAACCGATACCCGAAGCGCGACGTCGCGCTTTGCCGGGTGTGCAATACTGCGTCAACTGTCAGGAGAAAATCGATAAGCGCGAAGCCAGCCACAGCGGATATAACCGGCGCGGCAGCAAGGACAGCCAGTTGCGTTAGTCCGCGTTCAATCGCCCATGGATAAAATCAATCAGCGCTCTTGTTTTGGCAGGTAAGAAGCGACGACCTGAATAAATAGCGAATAATTGCAGTGGGGCGACCGCCTGTTCAAACGCAACCTCAATTAAACGCCCATCGCTAATGAAAGGCTGGCAGGCTTGCTGCGAAAGAATGGCAAAACCGACACCCGCAATCGCAGCCCTTCCCGCCATCTCCCCGCTGTTTACCCGATAATGTCCATTCACCTTGACGGTGTCGAATCCTCCCCTGGCATTGACGAACTGCCACGGTGCCCCTTTCAGTGCACTTACGGTGGTGATACAGGGTAATGCTTCCAATTGACGGATATGCGTGGGAGTGCCATAGCGCTGAATAACGGAGGGTGCGGCCACAACCGTGCAAGGGATAGTCACCAGATGGCGGGCGATATAATCACTGTCATCCATCTGACCTCGGGTAACTATAATCGCTAGATCCAGGTCATCTCTTAGCGATTCAAAGCCGGACAAATTTGTAACACAGCTGATCTCCAGATCAGGATACTGACAGGCGAAGTCAGCGATGACAGAACCCAGTAATGCCGGTCCTATTTCATTGGGGATACAGAGACGTAAGGGGCCCTTGAGTTGCATTTGCCGCAAGGTGAGCTCAGTTTCGGTTTGCTCCAGTGCCTCCAGTAGTGGCTTCGCCCGGCGATAGAGCAACTGCCCCGCAGCGGTAAGTTTCATATGTCGCGTGCTGCGCTCGATAAGCTGGAGGTGCAGCTTTTCTTCTAACTGAGAAATACAACGACTGACGTTGGATGTCGGCATTTCAAGGGCTTTCGAAGCCCCAACAAAACTCTCTTTTTCAACGACAGCAACAAACACTTTAAGGCTATTAAAATCCAGGGCCGGGCGCATCAACTATCCCATTTATGATAAGAGTAAGTGCCATTTTTACCATGTAGTTAACGTATTTGATAGCAACTAAACTCGAATCTCTTTCATCCTTGAGTGACTTGTTATGCCACTTATCACACAGACGTTTAATCATCGTTCGCTGATGCGAATAGCCATTGTCATCGCGTTTATCCAGTTCACTAATGCGCTGGAATATATGGTGTTCAATCCTGTTTTTGCCTTTATGGCGGCAGATTTCGCCGTCCCGATCTCTTTTTCCGGCTACGTGTCCGGCATGTACACGTTCGGCGCGGTCCTTTCGGGAATTATTGCCTTTTACTGGATTGGACGTTGCAATAAGAAACGTTTTTTAATCGTTAATATGGCACTGTTGGGCCTGCTGACACTTTTGACGACATTCACGACCAGTTTTCATCTTCTGCTTGCGCTGCGATTCTGCGCAGGCGTAGTTGGCGGGACCACAATGGGTGTGGGAATCAGCATTGTCATCAATAACGCCCCGGCCGATGTGCGCGGAAAAATGATGGCTACGGTGATTGCATCATTTGCGCTGGTCAGTATTGTTGGAATACCCGCTATTTTATTTCTGTGTACCCACGCTGGTTGGCATCTCGCGCTGTGGTCGATAACTGCACTTTGTTGGTTAGCATTACCACTGATTGTCTCTACCATACCTCAAGACCCTGTCTCTTCGGATAGGATCTACATACCGCGTCTCGATACGGAAACCTTACTGTTTGCCTCCAGTAATGCGCTGGTACAGTTTAGCCCGATGCTGGTCATGCCGGTGTTGGTTCCCTTAATGTTACAACAGTTGGGGGCTGCGCCAGACCAGCTACCCTGGTTGTTCTTTGGTGGCGGTGTTACAGGTTATCTGGCGACAAAAGTAACCGGTATGTTGACCTCTCGTTTTTCCGCTTTCATTCTGGCAACAGGTTCAACCAGCATCTTTATATTGAGTTTGCTGATTCCTCTCCTGGGCTATCAGCAGTCGGTATTATTTATCACTCTTTTCCTTGGTGCATCTTATAGTCGCCTGGTGGCTTCTTCCACGCTAACGATGCAGTTTCCGGATAGCGGACAGCGAGCTGGATTCTCTTCATTGCAGACATCAATAATGTATTTAATGACCACCATAGCTTTTTTCCTGTCCGCTCTACTATTCCCTGAACACGGCATGACACAGAGGGATACAAACACCTTACTAACGATAAGCGCAATAAGCGCATCAAGCTTCCCGATGGTCGTGATTATTCTGCAAAAGAAGCTGGCAAAACGTTTTCAACCATCAATCATACAAAGTTAGCCGTTGGTTTTTAATCCACTGAGGGCCAAAGGGCGTCCCTGCCCTTAGCCTTCTTAATCTTTGCTTACCCACACATCGTAGGCATTTTCCGGGATCTGACGGAAGGTACGGAAACCAATGCCGTGGACATGTGACGCGGCGGCAATTTCATCATCCGGAGCGTACAGCGGGATCGCGAGCGCCTGTTGAAGAATGGCGTAATTTTGCAGTTCGCTATAGATGGCTTTGCGTTTGGCTTCGTCCAGCGTGTGTGCAGCATCGTTCAGCCAGGCAGAGACTTGCGGTGCATCGGTGCGGCTGTAATTGATCGCGCCACCGGCATCGATCGGCAGGTAGTGATTTTCCAGATCGAGGCCGTCCGTATCGTCGTGAGAATTTGGAATGGAGCCGTAATTGCCATTCTTAATGTACTGATAATAGGTACCGGGATCGACATAGCGGATTTTCAACTCAATGCCTAAACGCTGGCGAGCCTGCGCCTGCACCGCTTCCAGCAACACATCTCGCTGATCGCGCACCGTAACCTGTGATTGCACCACCAGAATGCTCAGCCGCTCGCCATTCTTCACGCGGATGCCATCGCTGCCCTTGAGGTTCCAGCCGGCTTCATCCAGCAATTTATTGCCAAGCTGAGGATTATTACCGTATTTGCCCTCAATGCTCTTGTCATACAGCGGATCAATCGGTGAGGTGATCCCCCAGCTATGTACGCGGTGACCACGGTAAATCGACTTGATAATGCTGTCGATATCCAGCCCCTGGAGCAATGCTTGTCGCACATTTAACTCTTTGGTTGGCCCGTCTTTGATATTCAGGAACAGGGTGTAAGGCGTCCCCGTGTTGGGTGCGCTCTGGTAGCTAAAATCGGGATTATCGATAAATTCACCCGCATCATTACCTGAGATGCCCTCAATAGCATCAACCTGACCGGATAACAGCGCGCCGGTTCGCACCGAAGACTCCGGTAAAATACGATAGGTAATACTGTTGAGATACGCCGGTCCCTGGTGATGCGCATTCCCGGAAGACCAGTGATAATTTGGATTACGTACAAAAACAATTTGCTGATTCTTATCCCAGCGTTTCAGGATAAATGGCCCGGTGCCATAAATATCCGGTCCGCCTTGTTTCAGGTCTGGCTGTTTCCATGACGATGGCGAGAGTAATTTCAGCCAGCTAATATACGAAAGAAACGGACTATAGACTTCTTTTAACGTCACGCTCACCGTATATTCATCAGGGGTAGTGATACTCGCAATGCGTGAGCCAATCACGCACATGGTGGAGCCTGCACAATAAGTCAGGTTTTGCAGATTATGGAAATTCTCAGCAACCGCAGCCGCATTAAACTTTTCGCCATTAGAGAACGTCACATCCTGACGTAAGTGGAATGTGTATGTCTTATTATCTTTGCTGATTTCATAGCCGGTAGCGAGCCAGGGAATATAGCTACCATCGGCTTTGCGCGCCAGCAGGGACTCAAACGCTGCACGCTGCACCAGCTCCACTTTCGTCTGACCGTTAAACTGTGGATTCAGTGTAGTGGGATTGGTTTCAATCCCCCAGACGAAATCTCCCCCCTGCTGCGGTTTTTCAGCAGCATTATCGGCGGCGTAAAGGGGGTGTAAGCCAGATATAACCAACAGTGCGACAGCACTTAGTGAATATTTCATAATACTCTCATCGACAGGTTGCGAAATAATCCCGGAGGGTCATTAGCCAGATTAAAAATGTCTAATATGAATAGAAAAATGACGAATGATTATTGATGAGAGCGTTGACAGAGTAAAATCACAATACCTGCATAGAATGGATAATAAACAGCATTGTGCTTAAATATGGCGTGCTATTTAGCCATTGATCGCCTGCGGGTTGCCCTCTTCACACTCTTCAGGACGCAAGGTATTAAACGTGTGTAATAACGCTTTAAGCTGCTGCATCTGTTGCGGCCCAAATTGCTGCTCAATCTGCTGGTAACCCGCATCTATTTCGCTACACGCTTGCTGATACAACTCGACGCCGCTCGGCGTCAGTGAAGCAAACAGTTTACGTTGGTCGTTCAGCGGTTTGAGACGAAACACCAGCCCATCACGTTCCAGCCGGGTCAGAATGCCGGTCAGGCTGGGGCGCAAAATACAAGCCTGCTGCGCCAGGTCGTGAAAATCCAGTGACCGGTGTTCCGCCAGAATACGAATGATGCGCCATTGCTGCTCCGTCAGGTTGTAGCGATTCAAAATCGGACGGAAGTAGCCCATCGCCGTTTCACGCGCCTGGAGCAAGGCAATGGTCAGGGAATCATACATATTCAGCACCGTTCAGGATTGGTTTAAGGATGAGTTACGCAGTATAGGGTGATGCAACTCACATGCCTATCTGCAAATAATGACACAGCTTCACAAAAGCATAATGTTAACAACTTAATAAAGTGATCGCCATCACAAATAAATTAACAAAAAAATAACACACCCAGGTTCATACAAATCATAACCACATGATTATTAGTAATATAATCCTGTTTTTTGTCCGAAAAATTCAATTTCACCCCCTTTTTCACCGTCTTGACCACCTCCACAACTCCGATCTAATAATAATTCATTAACATGTTAACGATGTGGCGTAGATGCCCTCACAGCTACAAGGAATCGCAATGAAAAGGTCCGTATTTGCTGTTGCGCTCAATCATGGCTCGCAAACAGCAGCCTGGGATGAACGCTTTCATGAAGCTCCCTACAAAACGCCGCCGAAAACCCCGGTCTGGTTCATTAAACCGCGCAATACCCTGCGAGCTAACGGTGATGCGGTACAACTGCCGCCGCAGTTAACCACCTACAGCGGCGGTACCCTTGCGGTGGTGATTAGCAAAACGGCACGTAAAGTTGCCGTGGGCGATGCCGCGAAGTTTATCGCCGGGTATGCACTGGCCAATGATGTCAGCCTGGCGGAGGAGAGCTTCTATCGCCCCGCCATTCAGGCGAAATGCCGTGATGGCTTCTGCCCGATTGGCGAAGTGGCAATGCTGGAGGACGTCAGCAATGTGCAAATCCTCACCACCGTCAATGGCGTCGAGCGCCAGCGCTGGTCCACCGCCGAGTTGCACCGTAATGCGGCCGAATTAATTGCCGCGCTGAGCGATTTCGCCACCTTGCAGGCCGGGGACGTAATTTTGCTGGGTACCCCGCAGGTACGCGTTGAGCTAGCACCGGGCGATGACGTGGTGATTAGCGCAGCCGGGCTCCCTTCGCTGCACACCCGCTTTACCGCTGATGCCGTGATTGCCAGCCAGCCGGACGGTCAGCCAACGCTGTTTGCTCTGGGCCTGAACTACGCCGATCACGCCAGTGAACTGGACTTCAAAGCACCGGAAGAGCCGCTGGTATTCATCAAGGCAGCCAACACCATAACGGGCGATCACAGCGTTAGCGTACGTCCAGACAATCTCGAATATATGCACTACGAAGCCGAACTGGTGGTGGTGATCGGCAAAACCGCGCGCAACGTCAGCCGCGCCGAAGCATTGCAATATGTGCAGGGCTACACCGTCTGCAACGACTACGCGGTACGTGACTACCTGGAAAACTACTACCGCCCTAACCTGCGCGTAAAAAGCCGCGACACGCTGACGCCACTGTTACCCAAAATTACGCCGCGTGATGCCATCCCGGACGTGCAGAACCTGCAACTCAAAACCTTTGTTAACGGCCAACTGACCCAATCCGGCACCACGCATGACATGGTCTTCGACGTTGCCTACCTGATTGAGTATCTGAGCAGCTTCATGACGTTACAGCCAGGCGACATGATCGCCACCGGCACGCCAAAAGGGCTGGCGGATGTGAAACCCGGCGACGAAGTGGTGGTGGAAGTTGAAGGCGTAGGCCGTTTAACCAACCGGATTGTCAGTGAAAAAGCGTTTGAGGAGAGCCTGAAATGAAAAAGATTAACCACTGGATTGACGGCAAAAGCGTCGCCAGCAACGACTACTTCACTACCGTCAATCCTGCCAATGGCGAAGTGTTAGCCGAAGTGGCGTCTGGCGGGGAAAAAGAGATTCATCAGGCCGTTGAAGCCGCTAAAAATGCGTTCCCGAAATGGGCCAACACCCCTATGAAAGAGCGCGCACGTCTGATGAACCGCCTCGGTGAGTTGATCGACAAAAACGTGCCAGAAATCGCCGCGATGGAAACCGCCGATACCGGCCTGCCGATCCATCAGACCAAAAACGTGCTGATCCCACGCGCCTCGCACAACTTTGAGTTCTTCGCAGAAATCTGCCAGCAGATGAACGGTCGCACCTATCCGGTTGACGACAAGATGATGAACTACACGCTGATCCAGCCGGTGGGCGTCTGCGCGCTGGTGTCACCGTGGAACGTGCCGTTTATGACCGCCACGTGGAAAACCGCGCCCTGCCTGGCGCTGGGTAACACCGCCGTCTTAAAAATGTCGGAGCTTTCACCGCTGACTGCCGACCGTCTGGGTGAACTGGCGCTTGAGGCCGGTATTCCGGCGGGCGTACTCAACGTGGTGCAGGGTTATGGCAACACCGCGGGTGATGCGTTGGTGCGCCACCATGACGTGCGCGCTATCTCCTTTACCGGTGGCACCGCAACCGGCCGGAAAATCATGCAGACCGCAGGTCTGAAAAAATACTCGATGGAGCTGGGTGGTAAGTCCCCGGTGCTGATTTTTGAAGATGCAGACATTGATCGCGCCCTGGATGCGGCGCTGTTTACCATCTTCTCCATCAACGGTGAACGTTGCACCGCAGGCTCACGCATCTTTATTCAGCAGAGTATCTACCCGGAATTCGTACGCCGTTTTGCTGAGCGTGCCAATCGCCTGCGCGTCGGCGACCCAACCAATCCTGAAACCCAGGTCGGCGCGTTGATCAGCCCGCAGCACTGGGAAAAAGTCTCCGGTTATATCCGTCTTGGTATCGAAGAAGGTGCCACCCTGTTAGCGGGCGGCCCGGACAAGCCAGAAGGCCTGAGCCAGGGTAACTATCTGCGCCCTACGGTGTTTGCCGATGTGGACAACCGCATGCGCATCGCGCAGGAAGAAATCTTTGGCCCGGTTGCCTGTCTGCTGCCTTTCAAAGATGAAGCAGAAGGTCTGCGTCTGGCCAATGACGTTGAATATGGCCTCGCCTCTTATCTCTGGACTCAGGATGTCAGCAAAGTCCTGCGTATCTCGCGCAGCATTGAGGCCGGCATGGTCTTCGTCAACACCCAGAACGTCCGTGACTTGCGCCAGCCGTTTGGCGGCGTCAAAGCCTCAGGAACCGGACGTGAAGGCGGCGAATACAGCTTCGAAGTGTTTGCTGAGATGAAGAACGTCTGCATCTCCTTTGGCGACCACCCAATCCCGAAATGGGGCATCTAATCCCGGTTCAGTCTCTCCACGCGCTGGAGAGGCACATTGTTACCCTACTGAGAGTTTTACGATGACAACAAAATTAACTACCGGCCTACCCGCGCCTGATGTACTGCGCTGCGCCTATATGGAAATTCAGGTCACGAACCTGAAAGCGTCGCGCGAATTTTACGTGGATATTCTCGGTCTGCATGTGACCGCAGAAGATGACAAGACGCTGTATCTGCGTTCGCTGGAAGAGTTTATCCATCACAATATCGTGCTGCGTGAAGGCCCGGTGGCTGCCGTTGCCGCTTTCGCTTTCCGTGTCCGTAGCCCGGAAGATGTGGATCGCGCTGAGGCTTACTACAAGGCGCTGGGATGCAAAACCGAACGCCGCGTGAACGGTTTCGTGAAAGGCATTGGTGACTCCGTGCGCGTTGAAGACCCGCTCGGCTTCCCTTACGAATTCTTCTATGACGTGCAGCACGTAGAACGCCTGGCGTGGCGTTATGAACTCTATACCCCAGGCGCACTGGTGCGTCTTGACCACTTTAACCAGATCACGCCAGATGTGCCGCGTGCACTGGAATACATCGAGGGACTGGGTTTCCGCGTCACCGAAGATATCCGCGATGATAAAGGCACCGTGTATGCCGCCTGGGTGCGCCGTAAATCAACGGTACATGATACCGCGATGACCGGCGGTGCAGGCCCACGTATGCACCATATTGCTTTCGCTACCCATGAGAAACACAACATTCTGGCGATCTGCGACAAGCTCGGGGCGCTGCGTAAATCAGACATGATTGAGCGTGGCCCTGGCCGTCACGGCGTCTCTAATGCCTTCTATCTCTATATTCGCGATCCAGACGGGCACCGCATTGAGATCTATACCCAGGATTACTACACCGGCGATCCAGACAACCCGGTAGTGAGCTGGGATGTGCATGACAATCAGCGTCGTGACTGGTGGGGAACGCCTGTGGTCCCAAGCTGGTACACCGACGGATCACTGGTGCTGGACCTCGATGGCAAACCACAACCGGTGCGTGAACGTGAACACACCAGCGAAATGGCCGTGACCATCGGCGCCGATGGCTTCTCCTATACCCGCAAAGGGGATGAAGAAGCCGGTTATAAGCTCGGTAACACGCTCTAATCCTCAGGCTGCGGTCCTGTCCACCGCAGCCTCCTTCTTTCAGGAGTTCGCTATGCCCCACTTTATCGCCGAGTGCACTGAAAACATTCGCCAGCAGGCCGATCTTCCTGGCCTGTTTGCTGAGGTTAACCGCCACCTTGCCGACAGCGGTATTTTCCCGCTGGGTGGCATCCGCAGTCGCGCCCACTGGATCGATACCTGGCAGATGGCGGATGGCAAACACGATTACGCCTTTGTGCATATGACACTCAAGATCGGCCATGGCCGTCAGTTGGATGAGCTCCAGCCAGTGATTGCCGCGCTGTTTGAAAAGATAAAACAACACTTTGCGGCGCTCAGCGCAGAACGCTATCTGGCACTGTCGCTGGTGCTGGAAGAGCTGCATCCGGTGCTGAACTTCAAGCATAACAACGTCCATGCGCTGTTTCGCTAACCTGTAAGGAATCTCCCGTGTTAGATAACGCCACCATCAAAGCGCTGGCCCACGAACTGCACCAGGCGGAGCAGAAACGTGAGCAGACGCGCCAGCTTTCTCTGCGTCACACCGACATGACCATTGACGATGCCTATGCCATTCAGCGTCAGTGGGTTGCCACCAAAATTGCCGAAGGCCGGGTATTGAAAGGCCATAAGATCGGTTTGACGTCCAAGGCCATGCAAGCCAGTTCACAAATCAGCGAACCGGATTACGGTGCCTTGCTCGATGACATGTTCTTTGACGACGGCAGCGATATTCCCATTGATCGTTTCATTGTTCCGCGCGTTGAGGTCGAACTGGCTTTCGTCTTAGCTAAACCGCTGCGCGGCCCCAACTGCACGATGTTTGATGTCTACAACGCCACGGATTACATCATCCCGGCGCTGGAGATCATTGATGCACGCTGCCACGGTATCGATCCGGAAAGCCAACGCCCACGTAAAGTGTTCGACACCATCTCAGACAACGCCGCCAATGCCGGGGTAGTGATGGGTGGCCGTCCGATCAAACCTGATGTGCTAGACCTGCGCTGGATTTCAGCGCTGATGTATCGCAATGGCGTCATTGAAGAGTCAGGCGTAGCCGCTGCCGTGCTGAACCATCCGGCCAACGGTGTGGCCTGGCTGGCCAATAAACTGGCCCCGCATGACGTGGAGCTGGAAGCGGGACAAATCATCTTAGGGGGTTCATTTACCCGTCCGGTTGCCGCGCGCAGAGGTGACACCTTCCACGTAGATTACGGCGTGATGGGTGCTATCAGCTGCCGCTTCGTTTGAGGAAAAGCGATGATAATCAATACGTTTAAGCAAGCGTTGGCGGCGAAGCAACCGCAAATTGGCCTATGGCTTGGCCTGGCCAGTAGCTACAGTGCTGAAGTAGTGGCCGGTGCCGGATTTCACTGGTTGTTGATTGATGGCGAACATGCGCCCAACGACGTGCGTTCCGTGCTCGGTCAACTCCAGGCGATAGCGCCTTACGCCAGCCAGCCGGTCGTGCGACCGCCGTGGAACGATGCGGTGATCATCAAACAGCTGCTGGATACCGGCGCACAAACGCTGCTGATCCCAATGATACAGAACGCGGAAGACGCGCGTAACGCGGTAAAGGCCTGTCATTATCCACCGCGCGGTATCCGTGGCGTGGGCAGCGCCCTCGCCCGCGCCTCACGCTGGAACCGGGTGCCGAACTATCTGCAACAGGCCGATGATGAGATGTGTGTGCTGGTGCAGATCGAAACCCGTGAAGGCGTCGCCAACCTTGATGAAATCCTCGCCGTAGAGGGTGTTGATGGGGTGTTCATTGGCCCGGCGGACCTCAGTGCCGACATGGGCTATATGGGTAATCCGGCACATCCTGAAGTTCAGGCCACCATTGACCGGTGTATTGAGAAGATTCTCGCGGCCAACAAAGCGCCAGGCATCCTGATGGCGAATGAAGCGCAGGCTCAGCGCTATCTACAACGGGGGGCGCTGTTTGTTGCGGTCGGCGTCGATACCACGCTATTAGCACGCAGTGCTGAAGCATTGGCAGCCCGTTTTACCTCTTCCCTTTCACAGTCAACCGACGGTCAGCAGTCAGTCTACTAAGCTACCGGGAGAAAACCATGACGACTTCAACGCAACAATCCTTTGATGCTAACGTTTCTGCCACTGAACAACGTGTTGTGAAAAAGCTCTTTCGGCGTCTGATTGTGTTTTTATTCGTCCTGTTTGTTTTCTCCTTTCTTGACCGCATCAATATCGGCTTTGCCGGGCTGACCATGGGTAAAGACCTCGGTCTGACATCCACCATGTTCGGTCTGGCGGCCACGTTGTTCTATGTCACCTACGTGATCTGCGGTATCCCCAGTAACATCATGCTGGGCATTGTTGGCGCACGCCGATGGATTGCCAGCATCATGGTGCTGTGGGGCATCGCTTCTACCTGCACGCTATTTGCCACCAATGCCCATACGCTCTATCTGTTGCGCATGCTGGTAGGGATTGCCGAGGCGGGCTTTCTGCCGGGCATTTTGGTTTATCTCACCTGGTGGTTCCCGGCGTATTATCGCGCCAGGGCTAATGCCCTGTTTATGATTGCGATGCCGGTCACCATGATGATTGGCTCGTTGCTCTCTGGTTATATTCTCGCGCTGGATGGCCTGTGGGATCTCAAAGGCTGGCAGTGGTTGTTCCTGCTGGAAGGCTTACCCTCAGTCCTGCTGGGGATTGTGACCTGGTTTTTTCTGGATGATAAACCCGCACAGGCGCGTTGGTTAGACGGTGATGAGAAACGGGCGCTGATCGCCATGTTGGATCGTGAGCGGGAAATTCCTAAGCCCAATTTTTCCACGCGTAAACCGCTGTGGCGTGAAGTTTTGACTTCTACGGTGCTGCTCTACACGCTGGCTTACTTTTGCCTGACCAACACCCTGAGTGCGATCAATATCTGGACGCCGCAGATCCTGAAAAGCTTCAATGAAGGCAGCAGTAATATCGTGATCGGCGTGCTAGCCGCAATCCCTCAGCTCTGCACCATCCTCTGCATGATTTGGTGGAGCCGCCGCTCAGACCGTTTGCAGGAGCGCAAGCGCCATACCATTTTGCCCTACCTGATGGCGGCAGTCGGCTGGCTGCTGGCCTCGGCAAGTGCCCATCCGCTGCTGCAACTGCTGGGCATTGTGATTGCCTCCTCTGCCGCCTTTACCGCCATGGCGATCTTCTGGACCACCCCGGACCAGGCGATCAGCTTTACCGCTCGGGCGTTAGCACTGGCGGTGATCAATGCCATGGGCAATGTCGGTTCTGCTGTTAGCCCCCTGCTGATTGGCATCCTGCGCGACACAACAGGCAGTTTCAGTGCGGGATTGTGGTTTGTCGCAGGGCTGCTGGTGCTAGGGGCGCTGGTGTTGACCAAAATACCGATGAACGTGCGTAAACCTTCCTCCGTCTCCTCTGCGCAGCAGTCAGGCCCCCTTCCTCAGGAGACACAATGAGTAGCTTTGAGAATATTGATATTGGCAAGGTGTATCAGCCCGACCACGCCAGCGAGGAGGTGCATTACGAAACATTTGCCCGCCTCGCCAGCTTCTTTGGCCGTGATATGCATCCCCATTGGCACGATCGCTCTTTTCAGCTGCACGTTCTGGTCACCGGGAAGATCACTCTGCAACTGGATGAACATTTTTATGATTTGAAGGCGCCGCTGTTTGTGCTCACGCCGCCCTCCGTGCCCCATGCCTTTATCACCGAATCAGACAGTGATGGTCACGTGCTGACCGTACGCCAGGAGCTGATTTGGCCGCTGGTGGAGAAGCTGTGGCCAGGCAAAGCCGATGCGATCAATCGCTCTGGCATTTGCCTGTCGCTGGAGTCGGCCCCAGCGACACTGGAGGCGCTGCACCACTACTGGCCGCTGATTGCGGCGGAGTTTCAGCAAAATTCGCCGGGGCGGGAGCTGCTGCTGAACGCACTGGCCCAGGCGGTGTTTACCCTGGTACTGCGTGAAACGCCCCCCGAGGAGATTGCCGTCAGCGGTATTCGCGGAGAGATGCGCCAGTTCCAGCGCTTTAACCGTATGATAGATGATTGCTTCCGCCAGCATCTCACGGTACCGGACTACGCGCGCGAGCTGGGGCTGAGCGAATCCCGGCTCACTGAAATGTGCCGCCGGTTCGCTAATCAATCGCCCAAAAAGTTGATCTTTGAACGCGTGCTGCGTGAAGCCAAGCGCCAGCTGCGTTACAGCAGCGAAAGCGTCAACCAGATCTCCTACGCGCTGGGGTATAAAGATCCGGCCTATTTCGCGCGTTTTTTCCATCGAATGGCGGGCTGTTCCCCGACGCAGTTTCGCCAGCAGTAGTTTCTTTCCCGCCATAAAGCGATGAGGTTTCCCCCTCGTCGCTTTTTTCGTTTGACGTCGATCTCACTTTCTCCCGCGCTGGTGAAAAGTACCGGCTTTCCCCTGAAACGTCTCTTCCGACAGCGTCGATCCAGCGCTTAAATCAATTAACAGGAACAATACATTCATATAACAACCCGGCGTTTGTACCCGAAGCGTCACCCTTTTGTGAGGTAATATCATGAAACCTGAAGATCATCGCGCTGCGACTAACCGCCCCTTCACCGGCAAAGAGTTTCTTAACAGCCTGCAAGATGGCCGTGAAATTTATATTTATGGTGAACGGGTCAAAGATGTCACCACGCATCCGGCGTTTCGCAATGCGGCCGGTTCGATCTCCACGCTGTATGATGCGTTGCACGCTCCTGCAAGCCACGACAAACTGTGCTGGCAAACCGATACCGGCAACGGCGGCTATACCCACCGCACCTTCCGCTTCGCCCGTTCAGCGGATGAGATTCGCCAGCAACGTGACGCAATCGCCGACTGGTCCCGCCTGACTTACGGCTGGATGGGGCGTACACCAGACTACAAAGCGGCTTTTGGTTGCTCGCTCGGGGCAAACCCGGAGTTCTACGGTGAATACGCTGACAACGCGCGCCACTGGTATAAACGCATTCAGGAAGCGGGCCTGTATTTTAACCACGCGATTGTTAACCCACCGATCGATCGCCACAAACCTGCTGATGAAGTGAAAGATGTGTACATCAAGGTCGAGAAAGAGACCGATGCGGGCATTATCGTCAGCGGCGCAAAAGTGGTTGCCACCAACTCAGCGCTGACCCACTACAACTTTATCGGCTTTGGCTCCGCGCAGGTCATGGGTGATAACCCCGATTTCGCCCTGATGTTTGTTGCGCCCATGGATGCCGATGGCGTGAAGCTGATCTCCCGCGCCTCTTATGAGCTGGTAGCCGGTGCCACCGGTAGCCCGTTTGACTACCCGCTCTCCAGCCGTTTTGATGAAAATGACGCGATCCTGGTGATGGACAAGGTCTTGATCCCGTGGGAGAACGTGCTGATCTACCGTGACTTTGATCGCTGTCGCCGCTGGAGCGTCGAAGCCGGTTTCGCCCGTCTCTACCCGATGCAGGCCTGTGTTCGCCTGGCGGTGAAACTCGATTTTGTCACCGCGCTGCTGCAAAAAAGCCTCGAATGTTCCGGCGTGATGGAGTTCCGTGGCGTGCAGGCTTCGCTGGGTGAAGTGGTCGCCTGGCGTAATCTCTTCTGGTCACTGAGCGATGCCATGGCCGCCGAGGCGCAGCCGTGGAAAAACGGCGCGTGGCTGCCGGATATGCAGGCGATGCAGACCTACCGCGTGATGGCGCCAATGGCCTACGCGAAGATTAAAAATATCATCGAAAGCAACGTGACAAGCAGCCTGATCTACTTGCCTTCCAGCGTGCGCGATCTGCAAAACCCTGAAATTGATCAGTACCTGGCACAGTATGTACGCGGCTCCAACGGCATGGATCATGAGCAGCGTATCAAGATCCTCAAACTGATGTGGGATGCAATGGGCAGCGAGTTTGGTGGCCGCCATGAGTTGTACGAAATCAACTACGCCGGAAGTCAGGATGAGGTGCGCCTGCAGTGTCTGCGCCATGCTCAGGGTTCCGGCAACATGAAGAATATGATGGAGATGGTGGATCGCTGCCTGGCGGACTACGACCGTGACGGCTGGACGGTGCCACATCTGCATAACAACAGCGATATCAATCAGCTTGATCGTTTACTGAAGTAAGAGAGGTAGATATGTCTACGCAAGAACAGCATCGTCTGAATTTCCGTGACGCAATGGCAAGCCTGCCAGCTTCGGTGAACATCGTCACGACCCAGGGCAGCGCAGGACGCTGTGGGATTACCGCGACCGCCGTCTGCTCGGTGACCGATACCCCTCCAACGCTACTGGTGTGTATTAATAACCGTAGCGCCATGGTGCCGGTCTTTGAGGAGAATGGCAGAATGTGCGTTAACGTGCTGAATCACCAACAGGAAGAGATGGCCCGCCACTTTGCGGGCATGACCGAACTGACGATGGAGCAGCGTTTTACCCTGGATGGCTGGCGTGAAGGCGCGCTGCAACAGCCAATTCTGCAACAGGCACTGGCGAGCCTGGAAGGGGAAATCCAGCAGATTCAGACCATCGGCACTCACCGCGTCTATCTGCTGGAAGTGAAACAGATTACGCTGGCCAGTGAAGGCCAGGGACTGATCTACTTCAAACGTGAGTTTCACGCTACGCCGCACAGCGTACCGGCTTGATACCTGACAAAAACCCGGCTCAGCCGGGTTTTTTTATGGCGTCAGATCGCCACCAACTGCCTGACGCCGTCGGCCTCCATGTTTTTACCGCTGCCACGCTGAATAATTTCACCACGAGACATCACCAGATAGTGATCGGCCAGTTCAGCAGCAAAATCATAAAACTGCTCCACCAGCAGAATCGCCATGTCTCCCCGCTGGGCGAGGTGACGAATCACCGCCCCAATCTCTTTGATCACCGAAGGCTGAATGCCCTCTGTGGGTTCATCAAGAATCAGCAATTGCGGCTGACAGGCCAGTGCGCGACCAATCGCCAGTTGCTGCTGTTGTCCGCCGGAGAGATCGCCACCGCGCCGCAGCTTCATCTCCTGTAGCACCGGAAACAGTTGGTAGATCTCCTCGGGGACGTGTTTCGCTGCACGGCCGGTAAAGCGCGCTCGCCCGAGTAACAGGTTCTCTTCCACCGTCAGCCGGGGGAAGATCTCTCTTCCCTGTGGCACATAAGCCATGCCCGCTTGCACCCGCTGATGGGATTTGCGCTGGTTTATCAGCTTCTCCTGCCAGCGGATCTCACCGGATTTAGCCGGAATTAATCCCATCAGACATTTCAGCAAGGTGGTTTTTCCTACCCCATTACGCCCCAGCAAGCAGGTAATTTCTCCCGGTCGGGTTTCAAATGAGAGGCCGCGCAAAATGTGGCTACCGCCATAATATTGATTCAGTTCAGAAACCTGTAACATGTCAGCGCCCCAAATAAACGTCGATAACCCGATCGTTAGCCTGTACTTCGCGTAACGATCCCTCCGCCAACACCTGTCCCTGATGCAGTACCGTCACGTGATCGGCGATGGTTTCGACAAAGCCCATATCGTGTTCCACCACCATCAGTGAATGCTGGCCCGCCAGGCTGCGAAACAGCTCTGCGGTGTACTCGGTTTCTGCATCGGTCATGCCTGCCGCCGGTTCATCGAGCAGCAGCAGATGCGGGTCCTGCACCAGTAACATGCCAATTTCCAGAAATTGCTTTTGCCCGTGGGAGAGCAAACCGGCCATACGCTGCCGTTCGCCACCCAGTCGCAGCAGTTTCAACACCTCATCAATGCGATCATGCTGTTCGCCGTTGAGCCTGGCGCGCAAGCTGGCCCATACCGACTTATCGGTCTTTAAGGCAATTTCCAGGTTCTCGAATACCGTTAGCGCTTCAAATACCGTGGGTTTCTGAAACTTACGGCCAATGCCTGACCGCGCGATCTCCACCGATGACAGGCGAGTGAGATCCGTGTCCTGGTCATAGATCACCTGGCCGTTGTCAGGTCGGGTCTTCCCGGTGATCACATCCATCAGTGTGGTTTTGCCCGCCCCGTTGGGACCGATAACGCAACGCAACTCGCCAACACCGATCTTGAGTGACAAATCGGTCAGCGCGCGAAAACCATCAAACGACACATTCACTTTCTCCAGTTGCAGTACCGGATCACGCTGATCGCGGTAGCGGTCGGCTGGATGGGGCTGAGTAAATAGCGGTTCAGTCATTACGCCTCCGGCGCAGCAGGCCAATTACACCACGCGGCAAGAACAGCGTGACGAGGATAAACATCAGTCCGAGAAAGAACAGCCAATACTCCGGGAAAGCCACGGTAAACCAACTCTTGGCCCCATTCACAATCGCAGCCCCCAGCAACGGGCCAATCAAAGTACCTCGACCGCCCAGCGCCACCCAAATCGCAGCTTCAATGGAGTTAGTCGGCGACATTTCTCCCGGATTAATAATGCCTACCTGCGGCACATACAGCGCCCCCGCCAGACCACACAGCATGGCGGATAGCGTCCAGACAAACAGCTTGAACCCTTTGGGATCGTAGCCAATAAACATTAAGCGGTTTTCTGCATCCCGCACCGCCGTCAACACGCGACCAAACTTGCTGCGCGCCAGGGCAAACCCAACGCCGAGGCTTGCCAACAAAAGCAACACGGTACAGACGAACAGGCCAATACGGGTGGTGGTGGCGGTGATTTCAAATCCCAGAAGGGTGGTAAAACCCGTAAAGCCGTTGTTGCCACCAAACCCCGTTTCATTACGGAAGAACAGCAACATGCCAGCATAAGTCAGTGCCTGGGTCATGATAGAAAAATAGACCCCTTTAATCTTCGATCGAAACGCAAAGAAGCCGAACAGCAGCGCTAATCCGCCGGGCACCAGCACAATCAGGCACAACGCCCACGCGAAATGCTCGGTTCCCGCCCAGAACCAGGGCAATTTGTCCCACGATAAAAAGGACATGAACGCCGGAAGCTGGTCCCCTGCCGCCTGGCGCATCAGGTACATGCCCATGGCATAGCCACCCAAGGCAAAAAACAGGGCGTGGCCCAGCGAAAGCAGACCGGCATAGCCCCACACCAGATCCAAAGCCACCGCCACAATGGCATAGCAGAGGATCTTGCCGACCAGCGTCAACGTATAGGTAGAGACCGCCAACGGATGGCTGGCCGGTAAAAGTGCCAGAAATGGCATCACCAGTAACATCAGGGTGATGATGATCCCGCAGCACCAGCTCAGTCGTGGCGCTTTACGGGCGAGTGTTAATGTCAGTGGCTGGCTCATCAGTCGATTACCCTCCCCTTGAAGGCAAATAATCCCTGCGGACGTTTTTGAATAAACAGGACGATCAATACCAGGATCAGGATTTTGCCCAGCACCGCGCCAATCTGTGGCTCCAGCACTTTATTCAGAATGCCCAGACCAAAGGCGGCAACTACCGTACCCGCCAGTTGCCCCACTCCCCCCAATACCACCACCAGGAAGGAGTCGATGATATAACCCTGCCCCAATTCCGGCCCGACGTTGCCGAGTTGCGACAGTGCAACACCGCCCAGGCCAGCAATCCCGGAGCCCAGGCCAAATGCCAGCATATCGATGCGCCCGGTCGGCACCCCACAACAGCCCGCCATGGTGCGGTTCTGGGTAACAGCACGTACGCTAAGGCCGAGCCGGGTTTTGTTCAGCAGCAGCCAGGTCAGTGCCAGAACCACAAACACAAAGCCAATCACCGCGATGCGGTTATAAGGCAGAACAAGGTTTGGCAACACCTGCCAGCCGCCAGAGAGCCAGCCAGGATTAGACACTTCGAGGTTCTGCGCACCAAACATTACGCGGACTAATTGAATCAGCATCAGGCTGATGCCCCAGGTCGCCAGCAGCGTCTCTAACGGGCGACCATACAGATGGCGGATAATCAGGCGTTCCAGCAGCATCCCCATCATAGCGGTGATCAGGAATGCCACCGGCAGTGCCAGAAGCGGATACCAGGCCAGCCACTGGGGCGCGAATTGCTGAAACAGGCTTTGCACCATCCACGTTGCATAGGCCCCCAGCATCAGCATCTCGCCATGAGCCATATTGATCACGCCGAGCAGACCATAGGTGATCGCAAGGCCAAGTGCGGCAAGCAGCAAAATGGAGCCAAGGGAGAGGCCGGTAAACGCCTGTCCTAACCAGTCGCCCCACATCAGGCGATGCTTGATCTGTTGAAGACTGTGGCTAGCCGCTGCGCGAACCTGGGCGTCAGGCTCATTGCTGACCTGGGTTAAACGATTGAGACTGGCCTGCATATTAGGGTCGCTCGACGCCCCCAACAGGGTGACGGCGTCAAGGCGTACGGCAGCATCCGGACTGGCCAGTTGCAGATTGGCCGCTGCCATCGCAAGCACCCGATGAACCTCGGGATCTTTTTCTGTCGCCAGGCGCTGTTGAATAAGCGGGAGTTGATCGGCAGCGCCATCGTTTTGCAGCTGTTGGGCGGCGCGAAGGCGAACTGCCGGATCTTGGCTTACCAACTGATGCGCCGCGAGCGCGCTGGCAATCAGTTGGCGCAGCCGGTTATTCATAAACAGTTTTTTCGTTTCGCCCGTGGGTTGCTGAGCGCTATCCAACGGGAGCAGTTTGTCAGCCTGTTTATCGAACGGCTGTTTGTTTTGGTCGATGACTACGCTTTCGTTGCGCAGCGCCTGTAACAGTGGCACGCGGCTGGCCTGTGGCGATGCGGCCCATTGTTGCAGCAGCGTCGCCTGTTGATTACGGCTGGCGGCGGCAAAGTCAGCGCCATCGCCCGCCTGGGCGAGCCATGGCAGGAGCAGCAGCAGACAGCAAAGATAACGGCGGATTGTCATGGTGATGATCCTGTTTGTCGTTGGTGCGGCTTGACGCCCTCACCCTGTGGGTGAGGGCATCAGCACGCTACTGGGTCGATTTCACCGGATAATCCGGCTTCTTATCATTGCCTGCGATATACGGACTCCACGGCTGCGCGCGGACCGGTTTATCGGTCTGCCACACCACGTTGAACTGGCCGTTATCCTCGACTTCGCCAATCATCACCGGCTTATGCAGATGGTGGTTGGTTTTATCCATGGTCAGGGTGAAACCGTCTGGTGCTTTGAACGTCTGGCCAGCCATCGCTGCCCGCACCTTATCCACATCCGTGGTCCCCGCCTTCTCGACGGCCTGGGCCCACATGTGAATGCCGACATAGGTCGCTTCCATCGGGTCATTGGTCACCACGGTGTCTGCATTCGGCAGGTTATGCGCTTTGGCATAGGCACGATAATCCGCAACAAATTTGGCGTTGGTGGGGTTATCCACGGACTCAAAGTAGTTCCACGCCGCTAACTGCCCGACCAGCGGTTTGGTATCAATGCCACGCAGCTCCTCTTCACCGACCGAGAAGGCAATCACCGGAATATCCGTGGCTTTGATGCCCTGGTTAGCCAGCTCTTTGTAGAACGGCACATTGGAATCGCCGTTGATGGTGGAGATCACTGCCGTTTTACCGCCAGCAGAGAATTTCTTGATATTAGAAACAATGGTTTGATAATCGCTGTAGCCAAACGGGGTATAAACTTCTTCGATATCTTTATCCTGCACCCCTTTGCTATGCAGGAACGCACGCAGAATTTTATTGGTAGTGCGTGGATAGACGTAATCAGTACCCAGCAGGAAGAAGCGTTTGGCCGCCCCGCCGTCTTCACTCATCAGGTATTGCACCGCCGGAATGGCCTGCTGATTAGGCGCAGCGCCGGTATAGAAGATGTTCGGTGACATCTCTTCCCCTTCATACTGCACCGGGTAGAACAACAGACCGTTCAGTTCTTCAAACACCGGTAACACCGACTTGCGTGAAACAGAAGTCCAGCAACCAAACACCGCAGCGACTTTGTCTTGCGTCAGCAGTTGGCGTGCTTTCTCGGCAAACAGCGGCCAGTTTGACGCCGGGTCAACCACCACCGGTTCCAGCTTTTTGCCCAACACACCGCCTTGCGCGTTAATCTCATCAATGGTCATCAACGCCATATCTTTTAACGGTGTCTCTGAAATCGCCATGGTGCCGGACAGTGAAGAGAGGATGCCAACCTTGATGGTGTCAGCGGCCTGGGCACCAAAGGTAAACCCCAGACTTGCCACAGTGGCGGTGAGCGCAAAAGCTTTTAGCAACGAACGTCTTTTCATTGTTAAACCCCTAAATATGTTGATGTTGTTATTCAATGGGTTGAAGCCTGGCCTGCTGTAACATATGCAATGTGATCTTTCTGACCTCTGCCTTACTGACCGCGATATGGTCAGTTAAAATGCGTTGCGCCTCCTCGGTGTGTTGCTGGAAAATTGCCCGTAAAATCTGGGCGTGTTCACGGTATGTCGCATCGACCCGGTCATCTCGCGTGAAGTCGAGACGGCGGATAATGCGGATTTTTTCGGTCAACTCGGCGTGGATGCGCGCCATCTCCTGATTGCCGGCGGCGGCGACCAGCGCCATATGAAACGCTTCGTCTTGCAGCGACACCGCTTTGCCGTCTTCTAGCTGGGCCGCATCCATCCAGAAGCTTTTCAACGCGCTGAGGGTCTCGGCACAGGACAGCGGCGGCAGCGCACACAGGCGGCGCACCGCTTCGCGTTCCAGCACGGTACGGAAGTCGTACAACTCCTCGAAGTATTCGAAGTCGAACGGCTTCACCTGCCAGCCACTGCGGAACCACACTTCGACATAGCCCTCGCGTTCCAGCCAGAACAGCGCCTGACGCACCGGGGTACGGCTCACCTCCAGCCGCTCAGCGATTTCGTTTTCGCTGAAGCGGTCACCGGGCATGAGGCGAAACTCAAAAATGTCCTGTTTCAGTGCCTGATACACCTTCTCCGCCAGCGCTTCCGGGCGGCCTTTACTGCGTGGGCTTTGATTCATGGGATCTCCTTATTCCAGCCACAACAGGGTGTCGCCCGGACTCACCGGACGCCCGGACTGGCAGGCAATGCGTTTCACCGTGCCAGCCTGCGGCGCGACAATGGCCAGTTCCATCTTCATGGCTTCAACGATGATCAGCGTCTGACCGGCTTCCACCGCATCACCCGGCTGCACCAGCACTTTCCAGATATTGCCGTTCATATCCGCGCACACTGCCAACGCATCGTCATCGGCTTGTGGTGCAACCAGCGTCTCTTCACGGGTTAGCGGCGCGTTCTGCTCTTCCTGCGCCCACAGCATCACTTCCTGTTCGAAAGCGGCAGACTGACGCTGACGGAAGTCGGCAATCGAGTCGGCGTTTTCCGTCAGGAACTGCTGGTGAGCAGCAAAATCAAACAGCGTCTCTTCGATGCGCACCGTGGCGCGCCCCTCGCGGAAGTCATCGCGCAGTTGGGTGAGCTCATCTTCCGTCACCGGATAGAAGCGCACCTGATCGAAGAAATGCAGCAGCCAGGGCTCATCCGCCGCGAACTGATCGTTTTTAAGGAATTTGTTCCAGATCGGCAGCGTGCGGCCCACCAGTTGATAACCGCCGGGAGAGTCCATGCCGTAGATGCACATGTACATCCCGCCAATACCGACCGTGCCTTCGGCGGTAAAGGTACGTGCCGGGCTGTATTTGGAACTGAGCAGGCGATGGCGTGGGTCGATCGGTACCGCGCAAGGCGCACCGAGATAGACATCGCCCAGTCCGAGGATCAGATAGCTGGCATCGAAAATCGTGTCGCGTACCGCTTCACGACTCTCCAGACCGTTGATGCGCTGAATAAAGTCGACGTTGTTGGGCAACCAGGGCGCGGTAGTCCGCACGGTTTCCTGGTAGCGCTCAACGGCACCCAGCGTAGCGCTGTCTTCAAATGCCATCGGCATCCAGACCACGCGCGACGGGACTTTCAACTGGCTGACATCGCCGAGTCCCGCTTCCAGTTCCAGCAGCAGATTCATTAGCTGTTTTTGGCTGAGAATCAGGCTGTCATAGCGCACTTGCAATGAACGTACACCGGGCGATAGCTCTTCAACACCCGGCACCGCGCGCTCACTCAACGCTTTCATTAACAGGTGTACCCGCAGGCGCAGCGCCAGATCCAGTACGTTATCGCCATACTCAATCAGCACGTATTTATCCCCGGCCTGCCGATAGACGGCAGCAGGCGTGGTGTCTGCGGCGGGCAGTGCGGCCAGCAAGGTTGCGGAGCCGAACGCCGTGGCCGCTAATGACGGCACAGCAAACGACCTGGCGTGATGGCTGCGCAGCGTGGCGACCGACTCAGCCTGCGCTTTTTCAAGTGCCACCGCTTCTTCCGCACTGACCGGATGGAAACGAATGCGGTCGCCGGGTTTTACCTGGCCGACTTTCCACAGTTCGGCTTTAGCAATGGTCACCGGACAGACGAAACCGCCGAGACTTGGGCCGTCATGGGTGAGAATCACCGGGAAATCGCCGGTAAAGTTCACGGCCCCAATCGCATATTCGCAGTCATGAACGTTGGAAGGATGCAGCCCGGCTTCCCCGCCGTTGGCACGCGTCCAGGTCGGTTTTGGCCCCACTAAGCGCACGCCAAGGCGGTTAGAGTTGTAGTGAACCTGCCAGTCACTGGCAAAGAACTCATCAATCGCGGCTTGGGTAAAGAAATCTGGCGCGCCATGGGGTCCATACAGCACACCAATGCGCCATTCGGTGCCGTAATGTGGCACCAAAGCACGATCCAGCGCTTGTGGTTCGCTCACCGGCGCTGGCGTGGTACAGGCGGCCAGCCGTGGCTGAGAGATCGGCAGCATATCAGCGACGCGCAGGGTGCGACCGGCATGGCCGCCAAACTGCCCCAGAGAGAAGGTAGAACGGCTGCCAAGATATTCCGGCACATCGAAACCGTTACGCACCGCCAGATAGGTGCGGCAACCACTTTGAGCACGGCCAAGGGCCAAGGTTTGCCCTGCTTTAACGCCGACCGGCTGCCAGTAATCCAGGCTCTCGCCATCCAGTTCTGCCGGGCAATCAGCCCCGGCCAGGGCAATCACCGCATCGCTGTGAAAACGCAGCGTTGGCCCTTGAAGGGTAAATTCCAGCCCAGCGGCGCTGTCGTGGTTGCCGACAATGCGGTTAGCAAGGCGGAAAGCATAATCATCCATCGGGCCAGAAGGAGGGACGCCGATATCCCAGTAGCCAAGGCGGCCAGGGAAATCCTGAATGCTGCTGAAGGTGCCCGGTTGCAGCACTTCAATCACACTGGCAGATGGCATAAAGCTGTCGAGGAAACGCGTCCACACTTTGCCGCTGCGGAACGCTTCCGTGGCGACAATCTGGCGCAGATAGTCGAGGTTGGTGGCAATACCGTGCAGTTGCGTGGCATCCAGCGCCTGCTGCATTTTCGCCAGCGCCGCTTGACGAGTGTCGGCGTGAACGATCAGTTTGGCGATCATCGGATCGTAAAACGCCGAGACCTCCGTGCCGGTATCGATCCAGCCATCCACGCGCACGTCTTCCGGGAAACTGACGCCTGTCAGCACGCCTGGACTCGGCTGGAAGTTTTTCAGCGGATCTTCTGCGTAGATACGGACTTCAATCGATGCGCCTGCGGGTGCCTGTTGCAGACGCGCCCAGTCAATGGCATCACCTGCGGCAACCTTCAGCATGCACTCCACCAGATCGAGGCCGGTGACACACTCCGTCACTGGATGCTCCACCTGTAAACGGGTGTTCACTTCGAGGAAGTAGAACGCGTCCTGTTCGGCGTCGTAGATGTATTCCACGGTACCGGCACTGCGATAGCTCACCAGCTCGCCCAGACGCACCGCCGAAGCCAGTAGTGCTTCACGCGTGGCCTGAGGAAGATTGGGCGCTGGCGTCTCTTCCACTACTTTCTGATTGCGGCGCTGGAGTGAACAGTCTCGCTCACCCAGGGCGATCACTTTGCCGCTGCCGTCACCAAAAATTTGCACTTCAACGTGGCGCGCACGGTCGATAAACCGCTCCAGGAACACGCCTGCGTCACTGAAGAATTGTTCGCCGAGACGACGCACACTTTCCCACGCTTTACGGAGCGCATCAGCGTCGTCACAGCGAGTTAAGCCAATACCGCCGCCGCCCGCCGTGCTTTTCAGCATCACGGGATAACCGATGTTTTCGGCGGCGCTAAGCGCGTCTTCCAGTGAGTTCAGTAACGGCGTACCCGGCGTCATCGGCACGCCTGCGCTGGCGGCCAGTTCTCGCGCGCGGTGTTTCAGGCCAAACTCACCAATCTGCTGTGCGTTCGGGCCAACAAATGCAATCCCTGCCTCTTCGCAGGCGGCGGCAAATGGCAGGCTCTCAGACAGGAAACCGTAGCCCGGCCAGATGGCTTCTGCGCCGGTCTCTTTGGCGGCGGCCAAAATTTTATCGATGCGCAAATAGCTGTCGCTGGCTTTATCGCCACCCAGCGCAATCGCCACATCGGCTTCTTTCACATGGCGTGCATTACGGTCTGCATCGGAATAGACCGCGACGCTTCTCACACCGAGGCGTTTCAGGGTACGGATCGCGCGGCAGGCAATTTCGCCACGGTTAGCAATCAGAACGGTGCTGAACATGGTTATTTACTCCCCTGAGAGGCCAGCCAGTTGCGCCAGCCACCGAATTCGGTAATTTCCAGCGCCTGTGACAGCACCGCCGGTTCGCAGATAAAGCCTTTCACTACCCGGCCATCGGCCAGCGTCAGTGAGCCAATGCCGAGCGGTGCCGGGATTTCCGCCACGAACTCACCAAAGCGCGCCAGCGGGATATCCCACAGTTCCACGGTGATGGCGGCCCCGCTGTCGCCTCGCAGCAGGCCCGGTTTTTTGATCGGCCCATCAAGCAGAGCAAACAGGCGATAGTGGTTGGCCGTTTGCGTCTCTTCCACCAGTACGGCGTTGCGGGTGGTGAGCTGGAAGTTGAGTGGCATGCCGGTGAGGTGCGCCCCAACCACCGCCACGCGTACATGATCGGTAGAAACCGGTAATGCGCCGGGTTGGATCGGCAGAGTTTTTCCGGTGGCCCCTAACGTCAGCGCCATCTGTTGCTGCCAGCGCAGGCCAAAACCGGCCAACGCGCGATCCTGCCAGGCTGGTGCGATCACGGTGATCCCGGCAGGCAGGCCGTCGTTGCGGAACGGGCCAGGCAGCGCCAGTGCGCTGAGATCGGCGAGATTGGTGAAGTTGGTGTAGGTGCCGAAGTGTGAGTTGTAGTGCACCGGTTCCAGCTTCATCTCTTCCAGCGTGTGGATAGTTGGAGAAGTCGGCACCACAACCGCATCAAACTGCGCCAGCGTGTGTTGGATCTGGCGTGTTAACTCAGCACGCAGGTATTCAGCCTGATAAGCCTCGACGGCGGTGTATTTCAGGCCGCTGCTGACGATGCCATACACCACCGGGTCCATCTCTTCCGGGCGGTTGATCATTTCGCCGACCGCCACGGTGCGTTCTGCCACCCAGGGGCCGTAATAGAGTTGTTCGGCAAGCCGATGGAACGGGGTGAAATCAATCGGGTGCAGCGTGGCACCACCCACTTGCAGTTGCTCTAGCGCTGCCAGCCAGGCCGCTTCGGCCTGCTGGTCCCCAAAGAATTCTGGCGAGGCCGGGATAGCGAAATCGGGCTGCGCTTTAAAGCTGGCTGGCGCAGTGTGCGGGTTGCTGCGGGAGTAAGCATCACCCGCGTCGTAGCCGCCTGCGGCAGTCGCCACGGCAAAGGCATCTTCAACCGTTAAAGCAAACACCGAGATGGTGTCATTCAGGCGACAAGCAGGCACCACACCGCTGGCAGAGAACCACCCTTTGGTTGGCTTTAATCCAACGATGTTGTTAAAGCCTGCCGGTACGCGTCCCGAACCGGCGGTATCGGTGCCGAGAGAGAAGCCAACCAGACCGCGCGCCAGCACCGAGGCGGAACCCGAGCTGGAACCGCCGCTGACATAGTCAGGATTAAAGGTGTTGCTCACTGCGCCAAATGGAGAACGCGTGCCCACCAACCCCGTTGCATACTGGTCGAGGTTGGTTTTCCCTATCACCACCGCACCCACCGCTTTTAACTGCGCTACCACAAAAGCATCGACTTCAGCGGTGTAGGTGAAAGCCGGACAAGCTGCGCTGGTGGGCCAGCCCGCAACGTCAATATTGTCTTTCACCGCAAACGGCACCCCAAACAGCGGCAGCGCTGACGGGTTACGCAGGTAACTCGCCAGCAGAGGCTCAATCTGTGCCTGTAACTGCGCCGGTGTAGCGAGATAGAGCCAGGCATTGTCTTGCGTGTCTATGGCGTCAAGGTGGGCGGCCAGCACATTACCGATCGCTTCAGGTTGATGTTGATACAGCAGTTGCCAGTCTTTCAGGGTCAAACCAAAGGTAGAGGCCATAATGAATTCCAACTGGTATACAAGATGGGATTTGTATTGCAATTGGCTTGCCAGTTTTTTAACCAACTGAATTGTATTGTTTTTATATTTATGCAGTCGGGATTGAACGCATTATCGTCAGAGAATGGTGCAGCCGTTGCACCAAAAATAAGCTGAAGGGAAGTCTTTAAAGCGGTAATAATCCTGGCGGAATACGGGTGACGTCACAGCAGAATGCTGGTGACCAAATTTCAGAACAATTGATGAAATTAACTAATAAACCCTAGCTAATTACCCTGTCTAATCAAATAAATTACTTCGCGTTATGCTTTTTCTCCACAACAGCTAAAGGATAACGCGATGCAAACCGTAAAACTGAACAATGGTGTTGAGATGCCCCTGCTGGGCTTTGGTGTGTTTCAGATGTCTGATGCCGCGGAATGCGAGCGCGCCGTGATAGATGCCATCGATACCGGATACCGCCTGATCGATACCGCCGCGTCTTATCAGAACGAAACCCAGGTCGGCAAGGCACTGCAACAGGCGGATATTGCACGCAGTGAGCTTTTTGTCACCACCAAACTTTGGCTGCAAGATACAAATTACGCGGGCGCTAAAGCCCAGTTCGAACGCTCCCTGAATCGGCTGCAACTTGACTACGTTGACCTGTATCTGATTCACCAGCCTTACGGCGATGTGCATGGGGCCTGGCGCGCCATGGAAGAACTACAGCAGGCAGGCAAAATTCGTGCTATCGGCGTCAGTAACTTCCATCCAGACCGACTGGCCGACCTTATGGCCTTCAACAAGGTGATTCCTGCGGTAAACCAGATTGAAGTTAACCCCTTCAACCAGCAGTTGCACGCCGCACCATGGATGCAAAGCCGTGGTATTCAGCCGGAAGCCTGGGCACCGTTTGCTGAAGGCAGAAATGGTCTGTTTCAGCATCCTGTGTTAACTGCGATAGGTCAAAAGTACGGCAAAAGCGTGGGCCAGGTGGTACTGCGCTGGATCTTCCAGCGGGGCATCATTTCACTCGCCAAAACGGTGCGGAAAGAACGTATGGAAGAGAATATCAACATTCTCGATTTTGCACTCAGTGCGGAAGATATGCTGCAAATTGCCGCCCTCGACACCGCAACCAGCGCCTTTTTCTCTCACCGCGACCCGGCAATGGTGGAATGGCTGACTGGCCGCAAACTTGATGTTTAACTCGCGATAGCAAGGGGTTTTATTCAATGCAAAAACGTTATCTGGGACAATCCGGACTCGAAGTATCCGCTCTTGGACTCGGCTGCATGGGCTTAAGTCACGGCTATGGCCCAGCGACCGAGACCCGTCAGGCTATCGAACTCATTCGCGCAGCGGTTGAGCGTGGGGTCACATTCTTCGATACCGCTGAAGTGCCATCAATCACTCGGTGAAAACAAGTTGTTTTCTTATGTACCTATTAGGCTAGTGTGGTGAATACACGGTGTAAAGACGAATTTGTAGGCAATGATCTGAATTTTAGGAATAAAAAACCCGCCGAAGCGGGGTTAATTTAATTCCTGGAGACAGTAGCCGACTTGAGGGCTGGTATCGCGGGATATAATGAGAACGATGAATTTTTGTACATTCTTCTGAATTTCATTCGGCGTCCAGCCACTTAAATCGACCAACATACCTTTGTTCCAAGGCAGGAAACCTTTAGCGCCGACACCCAAATCACTCAAACGATCTTCAAATACCTGCCCCTTTGCATTGTAGATGCGCACATCACAAATATCATAAAGGCGGACAGCCCAGATTTTAGCACCTTGAACTGTTTGATCATCATCGCAGACTAAGTGCTCAAACCAATTAAGCAAGAAAATGTAAGCTCTACTACTCAAACCCTGTTGTTGGAACGATCGCTCAACTTTCACCCCAGCAACTTGAGGTGCAACAACTGCTTTGCCGTCGTCATCAGTGAAATGATAATCGCGTAGCGCTATTCTTCCTGCAGGTTGACTTTTAGCTTCATCAAGCAGTCCTGAACCCAACAAATGTTCTACAATCTCCGCATCTGATGCGTCATCTTTCATATCAAGAATGACATCCGTTATCGCTTCATAGTCATCGTCGGCTGCGCCCACTCGCTCAATTGTGACATAGGTATGAATCTCATCTTCGGGGTCAACAAGCCTAAGTTGGGTTAACTTATAAAGTGCAATGTTGGTGAAGAGATATCCAGAACGAACAAAGCAAGTCTCCCCTTCGTGGGCAAACTTGCTTATGTCTTTATCGAATGAAGAACCTAGAACTAGTGTAGGAGCCATTTAGCGTTATCATTAGCATTATTGGTGCCGCCGATAGTATCACGCTTATTTAGGAATTCGCGAATGGAAGATTCGATTACCTCTGAGAACATAGACATATAAGATTCTAGCTCAGGGTATTGTTTAGATGGCTTCACCGTAAAACGGACACGACCCTTAAGAACAATTGCTTCGGCAAGTGGTTTTACTTGAGCAATAGCGTTCTCAACATCGTCCTTGAAGGTCACGATGAATTGCAGGTTCTGTGGCTCTAAAGCCTCATTGTCCAGCGTGCGCACTTGTACCGTCTTTGCGTTTAACAAATGGGTAGAAATGACACTCGTGCAATCACGAATAGTCTGAATTGAGCGCTTAAAATCTTTTAAATTCAGAGAGTCACGCATGTGTCCACCTTAGCCGAGTGCATGTTTCAGCATTTCGGCGCCCCCTACTTGGGGATTTAGAGGCTACGAGTATGCTTCGTAGGTCTTCATATAAATTGAGTAATAAATTTTTTTGTTACACGCAAAACATACGCCATTACTCAAAAAAGATCAAAGTAAATGTGCGTTAAACCCCAGTGAACAAACAGATTACTGAGGTTCAATAAGATTTTACCACGCAAATTCAAAGGTCTAAAAAAGCGGAAAAGTCGCTGGCTTTCGCGCTCCCAATGACACAACGCAGCACCTTAAATGTTGTGGGTAAGGATCTTACGTTTTGTTTCCTGTATCAGCTAATCACGATAGCTGATGTAAATGGAGTTTGCAGCATCGCAGAACAACCAGTCACTGCGCTGCAAAGCGAATACTCCATGCGATCACATGAATCTGAATAGGAGATTCTGCCGTTACTGGAAGAGCTGGGCATTGGTTTCGCTCCCTTCAGCCGCTTAGGTAAATGGCTTTCAGACGGGAGCAATTAAACCAGGAACAACGTTTAGAAAGGATGATTACCCTAGCACCGTGCCACGCTTCGCCAATGAAGTTGTTGGGTGAACTGGTTAAAGGCAGCCCCGTTATACCCGGTAACGTAGTAGATCAATCATCAGTGCAAAAGCGGGTGGATACTTCTTACGACTCGGGTAGTAAAAATAAGTTGAATGTGTGCGCTAACGCGCCAGAACAAAAAACAGACTGGACACAGGAGGTTTTCCGTTTGCCAAACGAGGCGCTACAGTTAATTGATGATATCTCCAATGGCATCAATTTATGCGCACCTCTTTAAGGACACATCTGCACGCCCGCCTCTGGCTTATCCTGGCGATTCTGGCTGGGGTGTTCTGTTTCCTGCTGCTGCCAGACAAACTGGGCTATCTACAAAGGTTGCTGATTGGCTGGAACGTTCTGGCGTGGTTGTATCTGGCTTCTCAGTGGTTTCGCATGCTCCATGCCAAAACGGAGCATATTGAACATATCGCCAGAATACAGGATGAAAGCGCGTCGTTGGTGTTAAGTGTGATTATCCTGGCCTGCCTGGTCAGCGTGCTGGCGATATTACTTGAGCTTTCATCGCTAAAATCATTAACAGGTACGCCGCGCGTGCTCCATATTGTCCTGACGGCCACCACGTTAATTGTTTCGTGGACGCTGCTACCAAGCTCTTTTGCCATTCATTACGCGCACCATCATTACCTGCACCGCAGTAAAAATGTGGTGCCACTGCGCTTCCCGGAGAATCCAGAAGATCCCAATTACTGGGACTTTCTCTATTACGCTTTTACCATTGCGGTGGCTTCACAAACCGCTGATGTGGCAACAGGCTCGCGTGACATACGCAGAATCACCCTGCTGCAATCGGTGGTCTCTTTTGTCTTCAATCTTGCGATCCTTGGGCTGTCCGTCAATGTGGCGGCCGGTTTGCTCAGTTGACCGGCCAGCCCGATGTAGAGGATTACTGGCGGCGCCCCTTATTAATGGAAGCGGACCAGCTAAAGTCAGAGACTTCACTTGCCGCCAGTGAGGCAGGTTTTTTCTTACGCACCGGCTTGTTCTTTTTCTCTGCGGCCGCTTTCTCTTTTGCCAGCTTCACTGTCATGACCTGTTGCCTTGCTTCGGCACTCAGCTCTTTACGTTTTTTGTCGTCTGGCTCCTTGCCACTGCGTTGACGGAATTTCTCCACCAGCCCGTTGAGCGTCTCTTCAACGACCAGGCGTTCATCGGGGGTGAACTGATCGATGGAAATCATTTTCTTGTCGTTCATTACGTTTTCACTCCAGGGGGATCACCACCACAGTGTAGCGCAGTTACTGCAAAAACCGTGCGGTAAAACCCAACGCCGCTCAATGAATATTCTTTGCGTTTATTCATCTTAATAAGACAGGACGGTCACCGCTAAAGTATCTGCCTTGATTCCCGACATCACATTTAGCATGCATAACCGATACCTTGAAATTAACCGTCGTCGCAAACGCTTTAGCGGCACAGATATCCGCCAGGCCACGACCCTGAGTGATTTACAGCATCTGGCGCAGAAACAGCTGCCCAATTTCGTTTATGAATATATTGCCGGGGGCGCAGATGACGAGATCACTTTGCGTCACAACCTCGACGTATTCAGCAAGCAGCGCTTCTCTCCCTATACGCTACGTGATGTCTCCCATCCCGATACACGGATAACGCTGTTCGGCAAGCAGGCGGAACTGCCGCTGGCAATCGCCCCTACAGGCCTGGCCGGGCTGTTCTGGCCCGATGGCGATATGCGTCTCGCTGAAGGCGCTGCGCTGGCGGGCGTGCCTATGACACAAAGCACGGTGTCGATGTCATCCATTGCCGATGTCGCCGCAGTACCGGGATTGCGCCACTGGTTCCAGCTCTATTGCTACGGCACGCCAGATATTTACTCCAGGCTGATTGCACGAGCGCAAGAGTGTGGCAGTGAAACGCTGGTGGTGACGACGGATTTACCAGTTACCGGCAACCGCAGCTGGGATCGCAAAAATTACAGCTCGCCAAAAAATCTCTCCCTCAGAAGCAAACTGGATATGCTGCTGCACCCCACCTGGGGACTGCGCATGCTGCGTAATCGCAAGCGCCCCAATTTTGTAAACCTGCTGGAGTTCCTCGAACCGGGTAAACAAACCCTTCAGGATGTGGCGCATTGGATCAATCAGCATAAAAACCCAGGCTTAAGCTGGAAAGATATTGAGTACATCCGCACCCTCTGGCCGGGAAAACTGGTGGTGAAAGGCATTTTGCGCCCGGAAGATGCACTTATCGCGCGTGATAAAGGCGTGGATGGCATTGTGGTCACTAATCATGGCGGAAGACAGCTCGATCAGGTGGTGTCGCCTTTGGAGGTTCTACCGGCGATCCGCCAGGCGGTGCAGCAAGATCTGACGATCTTTATTGATAGCGGCATTCGACGCGGCAGCGACATAGCGATCGCCCTCGCGCTGGGTGCCGATGCTGTCCTGTCTGGGCGAGCAACGCTGTACGGCTTGTCGGCTGCTGGTACTGCTGGCGTGACGCAGGCGCTCTCCATACTTCGCCGTGAACTGGAAACCACACTGGCACTCAACGGGCTGAATAACGTGAGTGAACTCAGCCCGGATATTTTAGTGCCGGTGCGTTAAGTCCTGAGATCGTCATCTATCTTTCACCTAGCTAGCGAGGTCAGCAACTATGCTTCAGGTATCCGTATTTGTCGGGGAGATGACCGATGCCTGCTGCGCTTAGTCCATCCGAAAAGGCGTTACTGCCGCTGATTGATCAGTGGATCAACCAGCATCGTCCACAGTTTATTGCCGATCTCGCCGGTTGGATTGCTCATGCCAGCGTCAGCCGCGCCGATTTGGCTCTACCTGGTGCCCCGTTCGGCCCGGCATGTGCCGCACTGTTGCAAGAAGTCTTAGCTCAGGCACAAACGGCTGGCTTTCGCACTGAGAACCACCAGGGCTATGCCGGAACCGTGGTTTACGGCCAACAGCGGTACGAGATTGGATTGATCGCCCATCTGGATGTGGTGCCCGCAGGCGATAACTGGACATTTCCTCCGTTCCAGCTCACGCAACACGGAGATTTCCTGACGGGACGCGGCGTTGGCGATAATAAAGGCCCGGCCCTGATGAACCTCTATCTGCTGCGGTTACTGCGTGACCTTAACATCCCGCTGCATCATAACCTGCGGTTGATTTATGGCGTGGCTGAAGAGACCACGATGGCTGACCTTATCTGGTATCAGCAGCACGCGGCGATACCCGAGTATTCACTGGTCACCGATGGCTTTTTTCCGGTGAATCATGCGCAAAAAGGACAGCTGACCTTTACCCTGCGGCTGGAAAATGCCGGCGAACTGGCTGCCATTCGCGCAGGCAACGCCAGTAATTCCATTCCCGCCAACGCCGAGTTGATCGTCGACGAGGAAAGGATAAAGCAACTCGCCGCTCAACAACAAAACAGACATCATGACGTGACATTGTCACACAATGTTATGTGTACCCAAGGCAGTGGCGGACATGCCGCATGGCCTGAGGGTTCCACCAACGCCGCATTACGACTGCTGAGCGCCCCACTATTACTGGACTATTTACCCGTGCGGGAACAGCAGTTGGCACACCAACTCGTCAGCCTGTTTGCCTCACCCTACGGTGCCGGTTTTAATCTCAGTCTGGAAGACGAGGCTTCAGGCAAACTGACGCTTAACGCCGGATTATGGCAAGGTGATGGTCCAGGGACGTTACGCATCACCTGCGACATTCGTTATCCCGTCTCCTGTCGAGGCGAAGAGATTATCGCGCGGATAAAAGCGCAAATTGCAGGCTCTGAACTGGTTCTGGAAGATCAATGGGAGGATAGCGCGCCGTTTTATCTGCCAGCGAACCATCCGGTTATTTCACTGTTGCAAGAGAGCTGGAATGCGCTCAGCAGACGTGATGACCCCAGCTATGCCATGGGCGGTTTGACCTACTCGAAAGTTTTCCCCCGCGCGATAACTTTCGGTCCCGGTTATCAACCAACCGCCGAAAACACCCCTGACTTTCTCCCGCCGGGCCACGGTTTCCCCCATGCGGCAGATGAAACTCTCCATCTGCCCTCGCTGTTGCAGGCTTTACCTCACTATGTGATTGCGTTAATTCGGCTGGATGGATGGTTACACCATCACCGCCAAAAATAAGGCAGATTTCACCGCAAAAATATGATGAAGTGATGAGCACAGGATAAAGACACTCTCCACGGATTCAGGTAAACATCATGACAATGCTACTACCACTGGTCTATTTGCTGCTGGGTTGGCTCTGCGGTAAAACCCACTGGAATGTAAAAACCCCCGCCTCCTGGCTATTAACGCGTTTTATTATTCCGTTGGTCATCATCTACAATCTCTCCACCCACTTCAGCAGCATGGCAGGCATTATTGTCGTGACCGCGCTGGCGATGGTATTGATGCTGATGCTGGCCCGCTGGCTTTGGGGCGATGCAGTGAAAGCGTTGTGCTTTGCCTATCTCAATATTGGCTGGTTGGGCCTGCCAATTGCCAGCGCCCTGTTTGGCAATGATGCCGCAGCGATTATTATTGCCGCCTATGTTGGCAGCTCTTTAGTCGGTAATTCGCTGGGTGCCAGCATGCTTGCCAGTGATGCTTTTAGCCTGAAAAAAATCGTACAGACGCCGCCTGTCATTGCACTGGCTATTGGTATTCTTCTGATTCCTGTTGGCCCATGGATAACCCAACACGTTGGCGGTATTTATCAGCTCGCCAAATTTCTGATGAGTTTCCTGGGTATGGCGGTGCTGGGTATCTGGCTGGCAAAAACGCCCTTGAACCGAGGCAATATCGGCGTGGAACTGAAAGCCTTTCTGCAACGTGCCGCTGCCGTGTTTGTTCTTGTTTCACTGCTTTATGTTTGCGCCCGCATCGGTCATTTCGCACTGATAACCGATAACGCTGCCGTGCTCTATCTATTCTGTCTGCTGCCGCCTGCCGCCAATATCATCGTGCTGGAAACTCACTACCTCGGCACCGGTCGCTCTGCCAGTATGATCACTTGCGGTACCTGCATTAGCCTGGTGGCGATTGCGCTGTACTCGCTGGCGATTATTGGCGCCCGGCTGCTGGCGGCCTAAGCTTGATCTTGCATTAACTCAGCAGATTTATTTGTTTTCCGCTCAGGCGTAAAGCCGTTTTACTGCCTGCAATCCTGCGCAGAACAACGGTGCGGGCAACTGATGTGGAGATTCATGCATGGCATTCAACTGGGAAAATCCCTATCCCTCCGTACGTACCCCGTTATTCGCCCGTAATGTGGTTGCGACTTCTCACCCTCTGGCGGCACAAGCGGGGACTCGTGCTCTGCTCAGTGGCGGCAACGCCGTCGATGCTGCGATCGCCGCAGCCGCAACGCTTACGGTGGTTGAACCCGTCTCAAACGGGCTGGGGAGCGATGCTTTTGCCATGGTCTGGGATGGCAAGCAGCTCCATGGTCTTAACAGTTCTGGTCCCGCCCCAGCCAGTTGGTCGCTGGAAAGGTTTGCACAACGTTACGGCAGAGATGACCAGGACCTGGCAAAATTGCCACAGCGCGGTTGGGACACCGTCACCATTCCCGGTGCGGTGGCAGCCTGGGGTGCGCTGCATCATCGCTTTGGCCGGTTGCCGTTTTCCCGGCTAATGGAAACTGCCTGTGAAATCGCTGAGCGCGGAGTCACCATCGCCCCACGGGTGGCGCAAAAGTGGCAGGCCGCCGCCCCACTGCTGGCGGATCAACCCGGTTATGCGGAAACGTTTTTACCTGATGGGCGCGCACCGCGCACCGGCGAGAAGTTTGTGATGCCGGGTGCTGCCAGAACACTGCGGCTTCTGGCCGATCGTGGCTACCGCGATTTTTATCAAGGGGAAGCAGCGGAAGCGATAGTCAGTTGGGCAAGAAAAACCGGGGGACAGATAACGCTGGAAGATCTGGCGGGTTATCAGCCGGAGTGGGTGAATCCGATCGGTCAGCGCTATCGCGGTTATGACCTGTTTGAGCTACCGCCAAACGGCCAGGGGATTGCAGCCCTGATGGCGCTAGGAATTCTGGAGCACTTTGATCTCAGGAGTCTGCCGCTGGATGGTGCGGCCTCACAGCATCTGCAAATCGAAGCGATGAAACTCGCTTTTGCCGACTTATATCGCTACGTCGCCGATCCACGCAGTATGGACATCACACCCGAGCAAATGCTGGAATCTGACTATCTGGCCCGACGAGCAAGGCAAATTAATTTACACCAGGCTGCACGGCCCCAACCGGGTATGCCTGCCAGCGGCGGAACCGTCTACCTCACCACCGCAGATGAAAGCGGCATGATGGTCTCTTTTATCCAGTCAAATTTCATGGGATTCGGCTCCGGTGTCGTGGTGCCGGAATACGGTATCAGCTTACAGAATCGCGGTGCGGGCTTCTCAAACGATCCTAAATCCGCAAATGCTTTAGCCGCCGGGAAGCGCCCCTTCCACACCATCATCCCCGGTTTTTTGTTTAAGGACGGCCAGCCACAAATGAGCTTCGGGGTGATGGGCGGAGACATGCAACCACAGAGTCATGTGCAAACCCTGGTGCGAATGCTGGATTATCAACAGCAACCACAGGCCGCCTGCGATGCCCCTCGCTGGAAGGTTAATCGGGATTTCACGCTCGATCTGGAACAGGGGTTTGACCCTGCGGTGGGAGACGTCTTGCGTCAACAGGGACATGAATTAAAGTCAGTCTATGACAGTTACATGGACTTTGGTTCAGGGCAGTTTATCTGGCGATTGTCACAGGACCCTGAGCATGGCTATGTTGCGGCCAGTGACAGCCGACGTGACGGGCAGGCCGTCGGATTTTAACGTCGTCCCTGCCATCAGGCAGGGACGTGGAAAACACTTAGAGGAAAGCCCACAACAGCCAGGTCAGGGCGAAACCGGTAATGCCCATGATCGTGGTCAGTACGGTCCAGGTTTTCAGGCCATCGGCCACAGACAGGCCGAGGTAACGGGTCACGACCCAGAAACCTGCATCGTTCACATGTGACAGACCGAGGCCACCAAAACAGGCCGCCAGCGTCACCAGCACGCGCTCCATATCGTTGACACCGCTCACCGCTGAGGTTAATAGCCCGCTGGTGGTGAGAATGGCTACCGTTGCAGAACCCTGTGAAGCACGCAGCGCCAGAGAGAGGATAAATGCAGCGGGTACCAGAGGCAGGTGCAGCGTTTCCAGCGTGACGGCCAGCGCTTTACCCACGCCAGACTCCACCAGCACCTTACCGAAGGCACCGCCTGCACCCGCAACCAGAATCACACTGGCGGAACCCGGAATCGCACGCCCCGTCAAATCTTCCAGTTTGTCTTTGCTCCAGCCACGACGCACACCCAACAGCCATGCTGCCAGTGCCAGCGCAATCAGCAGAGCAATCGGTGGTGTGCCAATAACGGTCATCACTTTACGCAGTACAGAATCTTCGGCTAACACCGAGTGAGAAACCGTTCCCAGCACAATCAACAGAATCGGGATAACGATCAGGCCAGCAATCGTCAGCGCACCCGGTGGTTTAGGCTGATCTTTCTCTACCACACCTTCCGGTTTCGCCAGTTGCAGGTTCTCCAGCACTTCCACCGAGAGCTGATAGTTACGACGGTTCATCCCTTTAGCGACGTAGTAACCCACTGCACCCACGGGAATCGATACCGCAATGCCCAACAGCATCAGCCAGCCCATGTCGGTATGTAAAATCCCCGCCGCCGCCGCAGCCCCTGGGTGCGTCGGCAATGCCACGTGGACCGTCAGCATCACGCCCGCCATCGGCAAACCAAACTTGATCGGCGAGACGCGTGCCACTTTGGCGAAGCCGTAAATCAGTGGGATCACGATGATAAAGCCCACTTCAAAGAACACCGGAATGCCAAGAATAAATGCCGCCATCGTCAGCGCCGCAATGGTGCGCTTAATACCGAGCGACTTGCTGAAACGCTGTGCCAACGATTCCGCACCGCCGGAGGCTTCGATCACTGCGCCCAGCATCGCCCCCAGCACGATAATAATCGCGATATGGCCGAGTAAATTACCCATGCCACTCATGATCACTTCCATGATCTTATCTGTCGGAATGCCAGTGGCGAGGGCCACTAACAAACTCACAATTAACAATGAAACAAACGGATGGACTTTTGCTTTAATGACCAACAACAGCAGGATAAATATGCTGGCGGTCGCGATGGTTAATAGCAACGCTGTGGACATGGTAAACCTCGGGTATCATTATCGTTTTATAATCAATCGGGTACAGAGCGCCCTGGTGTAGGCAGAGGTTACAAACAGACCGGTGCGTTAACACCGGTCTCAACACACTTTTCGGTCAGGCTTTTTTTGCCCACGGCTGGAACCAGCCGAGCCCCTCAAGCGTGGTGGTGCGTGGGATATATTCACAGCCGATCCAGCCGCTGTAGCCCACTTCATCCAACAGCTTAAACAGCCATGGATAATTGATTTCGCCCTCATCAGGCTCGTGACGGTCCGGCGCGGAGGCAATCTGGATGTGGCGATAACGCCCTGCGTTATCGCGGATCAAACGGCTGAGGTTGCCATCCACCAGTTGGGCGTGGAACAGATCCAGCTGCGTAAACACATTCGGTCGGTCGATACGCGCGGCGATATCCAGCGTCTGATACTGGCTGGCGTAGAGATAACCCGGTTTGGTTTTCGGATTCAGCGCTTCAAGCAGCAGTGCAATACCGTGCGGTGCAAAGCGTTCTGCCGCATAGTGCATGTTGCTGATAAAGGTCTCGACGTAGGCCTCACGCGAAGCCTCCTCGGGGACCACAGAAGCCATCACATGAACTTGCGGTACGCCTAATACCCGCGCATATTCCAGAGCGCGATCGATATCCGCTCTGGCATCAGCTTCACGTCCTGGCGTCGCCGCCAGCCCCCACTCTCCGGCGGCAACATTGCCCGGTGCCGTGTTAAACAGCACCAGCTCAAGCTGATTGTCATCCAGCAGCTGTTTTAACTGCGTAGCGGGATAGTCATACGGAAACAGAAATTCGACCGCGGTGAAACCCGCTGCGGCTGCGGCGGCAAAACGTTCAAGAAACGGCACTTCCGTGAACATCATGGATAAGTTGGCTGCAAACTTTGGCATCAGTAATTCCTTAATTCCGCAACTTCTTCAGGGGTGAGATAACGAATCGCGCGGTTACCCAGGGTGAACATCAGTCGCGCCGTCTCCTCCAGCTCTTCCGTATTGTTGGCCGCTTCACGCAGAGATTTACCCACGACCACCGGACCATGATTCGCTAACAAGAAGGCGCTGTAGCGGCTGGCCAACTGCGCCAGATCCTGTGCCAGTCGGTCATCACCTGGCTTGTAGTAAGGCACCACAGGCACATCACCTACGCGCATCACCACGTAAGGGGTAAACGGACGAATACAGTTTTCAGTGTCCAGCCCTTCCAGGCAGGAGAGCGCCGTCAAATAGTGGCTGTGCAGATGCACCACCGCTTTGCATTCTGGATTGTTCAGATACAGCGCACGGTGAAAGGCGATCTCTTTCGAGGGTTTATCGCCGGAGATCCATTCGCCCTGTAGTGTCACTTTCGACAGGCGATCGGCTTCCAGCTCACCGAGACAAGACCCGGTTGGCGTCGCTAACAGATTGCCATCTTCCAGCAACAGCGACAGATTCCCTGCCGAGCCGGTGGCATAGCCGCGATCAAAAAATGAGGCACCGAGCTTCACCATTTCCAGACGAGCTTGTTGTTCGGTCACTGTGAAAACTCCGTTTGTGCGCGGCGGAAGAATTGCTCATCGCCAAAGTTGCCCGATTTCAATGCCAGCGACAGCGGCTGGTGAATATCACGCACCCAGGGAACCCCAGGAGAGATGGTCGGGCCGATGTGGAAAGCAGTGACGCCCAGGCTCTGCGCCACCACGCCAGAAGTTTCTCCTCCGGCGACGATAAAGCGCTGCCAGCCTCTTGCCTGCAACTCACGGGTCACTGCAGCAAATAACTGTTCAACCGCATGACTACTGCGCTCGGCTCCGTATTGCTGCTGGATCAGCTGCAATTGCTGGGCATCTGCGGTAGCAAACAACAACGGGGCCAGCGATTGGTCGCTGTTGGCAACCACCCAGTCACACAGTTCCTGAGCATACGCGGAGGCATTCTCCAGGCAGCGCACCACATCCACTTCATGAGAAGGTGCCTGTTGACGATAGGCATTAACCTGTTTGTTGGTCATCTGGGAGCAAGACCCAGAGATGACCACTGCGCGGGCACCCTGTGGACGGCCTGCATTCTCAGCAGCCCGGCTATTGCTGCCCGGTTGCGCCCATTGACGCGCCAGACCAATAGCCAGACCCGATCCTCCCGTCACCAGGCGCATATCACGCAGGGCTTCCCCCTGAACCAACAGGTGCTGTTCGTTCAGCGTATCCAGCGCGACATAGTTAATCCCCTGCGCTTTCAACTCGGCAAGCCTGGTGCGGACAGCTTCCGCGCCTTGATCCAGGACCGGAGCCGCGATCAATCCGGCTTTACCCTGAGACTGACGCTCCATCAATCGCAACAAGTTGCTGTCGGTCATTGGTGTCACGGGGTGATGACGCATACCCGAATCAGACAGCAGTTGTTCACCGACAAACAGATGACCGAGATAAACAGTACGGCCATTAACCGGTAACGCCGGACAGATCACCGTTTGCGTCTCGCCCAGTTCCGCTAATAAGGCATCGGTCACCGGGCCAATGTTGCCTTTTTCAGTGCTGTCGAAAGTAGAGCAGTACTTGAAGTAAAAACGGTCACAGCCTTGCGCCTGCAACCAACGTAAGGCTGCCAGCGACTGCTCCACCGCTTCATTGACCGGATTAGAACGCGACTTCAGGCTGATGACGATAGCTTCTGCCGTCAGGGTGTCATGCTGCTGCGGCACACCGTTGAACTGGATGGTGGATAGCCCGTTTTGCACCAGGAAGCTGGCGATGTCGGTCGCCCCGGTAAAGTCGTCGGCAATGACTCCTAAACGTGTCATGCTGACTCCTTGCCTTGTGGCAAAGTAATCCCGCTGAAAATCTTAATCACCGCGCTGTCATCTTCACGGCCATGGCCGGCATTGCTGGCCTCGGTAAACATGTTGAGTGCGGTAGACGCCAGTGGCAGCGGGAAATGCAGTGATTTCGCCGTTTCCGCGACCAGGTTCAGGTCTTTCACAAAGATATCAACCGCTGATTTCGGGCTGTAATCGCCATCCACCACATGACGCATGCGGTTCTCAAACATCCATGAGTTACCGGCAGCGTTTGTGACCACGTCATACATGGTGTCCAGTGGAATGCCAGCACGCGCGGCGAGGGCCATCGCTTCAGCACCCACGGCAATATGCACACCGGCCAGCAGTTGGTGAATAATTTTTACCGTGGAGCCAAGACCAATTTCGCTTCCCACGCGATAAACTTTTGCCGCCACCGCATCCAACACCGGCTGTAAGCGTTCAAAGGCCGCATCACTTCCGGAAGCCATCACCGTCATATCGCCGGTTGCTGCTTTTGCCGCACCACCTGAAACCGGTGCATCCAGCATCAGAAGCTGATGCTGTGCCAGCTGCTGTTCAATCTGCTGCGCATCCTGAGCGGAAATGGTGGAAGAAACCATCACGACCGTGCCTGGCTTTAATTTCGCAGCTAAACCGTTGTCACCAAACAGGATGCCTTTTACCTGAGCTGCGTTAACCACCAGCAGCAACACCGCATCCAACTGATCAACAAAGCTGTCTGCTGAGGTTTGCGCATCACGCGCGCCAGCCTGACGCAGTGCTTCCAGCGCTACCGGGTTCAGGTCTACACCCCAGGTGTTTAAACCTGCGCGAATACAAGAGGTTGCAGCCCCCATTCCCATAGAACCTAAACCGATAACACAGACATTTGAGAGTGGCACTGTCGGCCTCCGCTGTTAAATTAAGTGATTATTTGTTCGATACTGTTAATCCTGCCAGCTTATCCGCAGCCGAAATGTGCCAGACATCACAGTTTTCACACAAAAGAACACACATAACAAAAATTCACATTTCACGTCACCGCCTGTTTCACAGGGGATTTCGGACGATTTCATCTCTGATAAGGCCCTTTTTCTGTACGCGTATGCGCAAGATTGTTTTACAATGTGAAAAATTGATAACGCGCGCAGAGGCATACGTGATTCCAGTCGAACGACATCAACAGATATTAGCCATGGTGGCAGAGCGTGGTGTAGTGAGCTTTGCTGAACTCACCGATCGCCTTGGCGTCTCGCATATGACCATCAGACGCGATGTACAAAAACTGGAGGAGCAAGGTTCATTGCTTTCGGTATCGGGAGGCGTACGTTCTGCCGACCGGCTAGCCAGCGAGCCTTCACATCTGGCAAAGACGTCGCTGTATAACGCGGAGAAAGATGCGATTGGTCGTTACGCGGCGCAATATATCCCGCTTAACAGTTGCATCTACATTGATGCCGGGACTACCACGCTGGCGCTGGCTCGCGAGTTGCTGGAGCGTGAGGATTTATTGGTGGTGACCAATGACTTTATGGTGGTCAATCTGCTCATGGAGCAGAGTCGCTGCCGAGTGATCCACACTGGCGGTACGGTGTGCCGTGAAAACCGTTCTTGCGTAGGAGAGAGCACCGCGCGCAGCTTACGTAACCTGGCCATCGATATCGCCTTTATCTCCGCCTCCTGCTGGGGGCCGCGCGGGCTGTTCACGCCTGATGAAGATAAAGTGACGGTCAAACAGACCATCTGTGAGGTCAGCAGCAAGCGGGTCTTACTGAGCGACAGTTCGAAATACAACAAGATTGCGACCTATCTGGCGCTACCGCTAAACAGCTTTGACACCATCGTGACGGACGGCGGTCTGAGCAGCGCAGCGCAGACCGCCTTAAGCAAAGGCAAATGGGAACTGGTGCTGGCGGAGTAATCCGCCACCGGTTTAACGTCCCTTCTTCTTACGGCCAGGTTGGGTGAAACGCTTGCGGTTGCCTGCGTTTGCAGCCGGTTTATCTGCCTGAGCCGTGCTTTTTACCGCCGGTTTTTTCGCTGGCGCACTTTTGGCTGGGGTCTTCTTTTTCGGCTTATCTTCAGAGGTGGAGCTTTCCAGCAGTTTGAACAGATCGATAAGCTCATCGTCAGTCAAATCACGCCACTCGCCCAGCGGGATCCCTTTCAGGCTGACATTCATAATGCGCGTACGTTCCAGCTTGGTCACTTCATAGCCGAAATGCTTGGTCATACGACGGATCTGACGGTTCAGCCCCTGTACCAGGGTGATGCGGAAAACAAAGGTCGACTCCATCTTGACCTTACATTTTTTCGTCACTGTCCCGAGCATAGGAACGCCTGCGCCCATCCCCAGAATAAACTCCTGAGTAATCGGCTTATCGACCGTGACCACGTACTCTTTTTCATGGTTATTACCGGCCCGCAGGATCTTATTCACCAGATCGCCATGGTTAGTGAGGAAAATCAGTCCTTGCGAGTCTTTATCCAGACGGCCAATCGGGAACACGCGTTTGCTGTGATTCACGAAGTCACTGATATTATCGCGTTCGCCCTCTTCCATGGTGGTGATGATGCCCACCGGCTTATTCAGGGCAATCAGGACCAGATCTTCTTCATCGCGCGGTTCAATCAGCTGACCGTTAACTTTTACCTCATCCCCGGCGAATACCTGCGCGCCGACCGTCGCACGTTTACCGTTAATAAATACGTTGCCTTGTTCGATGTAGCGATCGGCATCGCGACGTGAGCAGATACCGCTCTCACTGATATATTTGTTCAGGCGTATGGATGAGTTAGTCAGCATGATTCCTCCGAAAAAAAACGGACTATACAGCAATATTATGTGGCGAAAACGCTTTTTTAACGTCGCAGAGACGACATTACGCCAATAAAACCGTACCGGTCGTAATTATTGACTGGCGGGCGAAAATAACTATTATCCCCCCGCCCAACTTCAGGCGCGAAGCAATCGATTGCATTTCTGCACTTGGCTCCGCCGGGCATTTTTCCTGTCTGTTAAGACAGGCTTTTAACACCAAGCAAGACTGGAATGAAAATGAAAAAATTTAACGTCGCATTGACGTTGCTGGCAGGGGTGATTTCTCAAGCGTGTTTACTGGGTCAGGCTCAGGCGGCGACCTTCTCTTCTTCTGCAGCGTGCAACGCCGATTCAGTCGATTCCCTGACTGAAATGTTCAGCTGTGGCTCGGTACATGGCAGCCTGCGTTCTCTTTACTACTCCACGCACAATGCCTATTTCTCCCATGGCGTGAGCCAGGACACCATCAGCTACGGTGGCAGCGTCAAATACGCGACCGCTGAATATGAAGGATTTAGCCTGGGTGTGAGCGGCATCTTCCAGCGCGGTATCGCCCATAACCAGGATCACCTGGTTAGCGAACTGGCTGATAATGAGACCGGTGTAGGCGAAGCTTACCTGAGCTGGCACTATCAGGATTTCCGCATTACCGCTGGCGATCAACATCTTAACCTGCCTTTCGTCGGTGATTATGACTGGCGTATCACCCCGAGCCTGTTCCGTGGTGTAGATGCCAACTACGGTGACGCAGAGAACTTCCTGCACGCCACCAAAGTCACACGCTATAAACCATGGGGTGACGATCAGTTCCTGCGCACAACCGCCTATGGCGATGAAAGAACCAATGGCATGTGGGCATTGGGTGCAGGTCGTGCGGTGCAATTGGATAATAAAAAGCTGACCGGACAGCTGTGGTATGAAACCTATACCGACTATACCCGCATTGGTTATGCTGACAGCTTCCTGTCATGGACCGATAACGCTGCGCAACCAAAAATCGGCGTGCAGTTCATTCGCGGTGTGAGTGATGGCAAAGCCCTGGCCGGTGAAGTCAACAGCACCAGCTACGGCGCGCAGTTCAGCATGAACCTGTCGCCTGCCGTCCAGTGGTCACTGAACTATGACCATATCGCAGCAAACAGCAATGCCTACGGCAATGGCGCGTTGGTTACCCCTTATGCGCACAATATTTCTTCAGGTCCGTACTTTGCTCAGCCATTCTTTACCAGCACCCAGGATCTGGGCAGCGGCAACGCGTACTCCACTAACCTGAACTGGACCACCAGCGAAACCCTCTCTCTGGGTGCGCAGTACTCGTTCATGGATCTGACTGCCAGCGCAGGCGCAAGCAGCAGCAATCAGTCAGAGTATCTGGTTTACGGGACGTACAGCTTTGATGGCGTGTTGAAAGGGTTGAGCCTGACCGATCAGTTTGGCGTGCAGACCGTGTCGACGTCGGATAGCAGCTTCTGGCAGAACCGTGTGACCTTGCAATACAACTTCTGATAAAAAACGCGCCCCATCGGGGCGCGTTATCACATTCAGTGGCTACGAACCGCTGCGCGATCCTGTTGCCCTTGTTTCTTTCGATGAACCACCCGACTCACCGCCACCACAATCAACGTTAACAGTCCGGTAGCCAGCACCTCAATCCGGTGTACTGGATTAAACAGCATGATCCCTAACACCCCGATAATAAAGGCAATCGTGACCCACGTCAGGCCAGGGAACAACCACATACGGAACGCCATCTTTTCACCCGCCGCTTCGCGTTTCTTACGCAGTACCAGATGAGAAATTGCAATCACCAGATACACCAGCAGTGCAATGGCCCCTGAGCTGGCCAGTAAGAAATTGAAGACTGCGTCCGGCGCGAGGTAGTTAGCAATGACAGCAAGGAACGCCGCTGCTGTAGAGAGCAGAACGGCAACCCACGGGGTGCCACTCCGGCTGGTACGTGCGGCCGCAGCAGGCGCATCTTCACGCTTCGCCAGTGAGTAAAGCATACGCGATGACGTATACAGGGCCGAGTTCAGGCAACTGCACACCGCTGTTAACACCACCAGGTCAACAATCTGACGCGCATAAGGAATGTTCATCAGTTGCAGCGCGGTTTGATATGAACCGACTTTGATCAGTGAAGGCGAATTCCACGGGACTAATGACACGACGAGGAAAATCGACAGCAGGTAGAACAGTGCAATACGCCAAATCACCGAGTTAGTCGCTTTAATAATCTGTGCACCCGGATTTTTTGACTCTGCTGCTGCGATGGTGACAATTTCGGTCCCCATAAACGAGAACATAGTGGTGAGAATAGCAGCCACCACAGCGCCAATACCGTTCGGCATAAAGCCTTGGGTATCAAACAAATGCGAAACGCCGCTGGTTGAACTGCCCGGAATAAAGCCAAATACGGCCAACCCAGCAGTACAAATAAAGGCCACGATGGCGACGACTTTGACGATGGCCAGCCAGAACTCGAATTCACCGTAGTTCTTCACGCTGAATAAATTACTGATAGTTAAAAACAGAGTAATGAGTAAAGTGAACTGCCAGATTGCCACTTGCGGGATCCAGGCATGGAGAATGGTGCCAGCGGCATTCGCCTCAAGTGGAATCACCAATACCCAGAACCACCAGTAAAGCCAACCTATCGTAAAACCTGCCCAACGCCCCAGAGACTTCTCCGCGTAGGTGGAGAAAGAACCGGAATCCGGCGAAGCCACGGCCATCTCCGCCAGCATACGCATAATCAGCACGACCAGCGCACCCGCTGCGATGTAGGCGAGGAGTACCGCAGGCCCGGCTTCCGCAATCGCATGTCCGGACCCCACAAAGAGTCCGGCCCCAATAACACCGCCGATTGAAAGCATACGTACATGGCGTGGTTTCAGGCTCTGGGCCAGCGCATCACGCTCTTTATGTGTTGTCATCTGTTTTCCTTGTCATCAATGCTTAGCCGGTACAGCTGGCCACCTGGTCTTCACAGAAGAGGAGGAATTGGCCCGCACCATGCGGGCCGGGGTGTTATGCAGAAACAGTGCCAACCTGTGGATTCGCCACGCAGGTTTCCATGACCTGAGCCAGAATTTCCAGCGCCTGGTCAAACTGAGCCTGAGGAATGGTGAGCGGATAGAGGAAACGAATGACATTTCCTTTTGGCCCGCAGGTCAGCAGCAGCAGCCCCTGCTCCATCGCCTCTTGCTGAATGGCGGTGGCGAGCGCGGCTTCGGTAAACTCCACTGCAATCATTGAGCCCAGCGCACGTACATCAGTGATGGCTGCGTACTTTTCACTGGCATGGTGCAGAAAACCAGTGAGTTGCTCCCCTAATTGCACCGCACGCTGGCATAACTGCTCTTCGTCAATCACGTCCAACACCGCGTGAGCGGCAGCAATCGCCAGCGGGTTACCGGCGTAGGTGCCACCCAAACCGCCAGGGCCGGGTGCATCCATCACTTCAGCGCGTCCGGCTACTGCCGAAAGCGGCATCCCCCCCGCCAGGCTTTTTGCCATGGTGATCAGGTCAACTTTTACCGGGTAGTGTTCCATGGCAAACAGCTTGCCCGTGCGGGCGAAACCACTTTGCACTTCATCAGCAATCAACAGAATGCCGTGCTGATCGGCCAACGCACGCAGGCGATTAAAGAACTCAACCGGTGCAACATGGAAGCCACCTTCCCCCTGAACCGGCTCAAGCACAATCGCGGCCACATCTTGCGGGGCGATATCCTGGGTGAAGAGGTCCTGTAAGCTGCTGAGCGCATCTTCAATGCTGATACCTTGCAGCGCATTCGGATAACGGGCATGCCACACAGAGGCCGGCATCGGACCAAAATCGCGTTTATAAGGTGCGACTTTGCCAGTCATCGCCATCGTCATGAACGTACGGCCATGGAAAGCGTTGCCGAAGGTAATGATGCCGTGGCGACGCGTGGCAGCACGGGCAATTTTCACGGCATTTTCTACCGCTTCTGCACCCGTGGAGAAAAAGGCGGTTTTGGCCGTTCCGACAACCGGTACACGGGCATTGATGCGTTCAGCCAATGCAACATAGCTCTCGTAGGGAGTGACCTGGAACGCCGTGTGGGTAAATTTTGCGAGCTGTTCTGCAACCGCTTTTTCGATGCGTGGATGGCGATGCCCGGTATTTAATACGGCAATCCCACCGGCAAAATCAGTCCATTGACGCCCTTCGATATCCCACAGCGTTGCATTTTCAGCACGTTCCACATACCACTGGCAAAGATTGCCAGTACCGCGTGGTAATGCTGCATTTTTACGTTGTTGTAGCTGCGCGTTTTTTCCGTTCATACCCTTTCCTCAGTCAGATGCGTCTTTACAAATCACAGTAAACACGGTTATTTAGCCGTGGGGCCAGGTGACTTGCCAGAGCCAATTCAGTACAGAAGGATGGAGCCAATTGCGTACTCTCTACGCCGATCATGTTTTAGAACGTTTACAGTTTTTAACCGAAGGATCGCTGCAACAGCGCCTGCTCAACTGCATGCAAGCCGCGATTATCGAAGGGATTTTTCCGCGCAGCAGCAGGCTTCCTGCTTCGCGTGAACTGGCACGTGAATTAAAAGTTTCGCGCAATACCGTGATTAACGTTTATGAAAATTTAATGGCGCAAGGCTATGTTATTGCACGTACCGGTAGCGGAACCTGGATCGCCGAAGCGCTGCCAGAGGGGTGCTTACAAAGCCCATTAGCCCCACAAGATACGCAAACGTTACCCAGCAAACAGGCGACGATTTCGCGACGCGGTGCAACGTTACTTGGCCATGCCACAGCTTCACCCTACCAATGGGGCGCGTTTGTTCCCGGAGCGCCGGATGTGGCTGCGTTTCCTCACAAGTTGTTTAGTCAGATCCAGGCGCGATTAAGCCGTGAACCGGATGTCCATCGCCTGATTTACAGCAGCGGTGGCGGTTGTCCTGACCTGCGCCATGCCCTGGCGGGTTATTTGCGTGTTGCGCGCTCAGTACGCGCTGATGCTGAACAAATCATCATCACCGAAGGCATACATCAGGCGGTAGATCTGATCTCTCGGGTATTAAGCGATCAGGGCGATACCGCCTGGATCGAAGAGCCGGGGTATTGGGGAACCCGTAACCTGCTGCGCATCAACGGGTTGAAAATTCGTGCCGTTCCGGTGGATGAGCAAGGCTTAATCGCCGATTTACCACCGCGAACAAAAGCGCCAAAATTGATATTTGTGACACCGTCACATCAATATCCCCTCGGTGTCCACCTGAGCCTCGAAAGGCGGCAGCAGTTGCTGGCCCTGGCGCGTCGCCATAACAGCCTGGTAGTGGAAGATGATTACGACAGTGAGTTCCGTTTTTCCGGTCACCCTCACCCTTCACTGCAAGGCCTGGAACCCGATGCCCCCGTGATTTACATGGGAACCTTCAGTAAGACGCTCTACCCCGCGCTGCGCATTGGTTATATGGTGGTCCCCAGGAATCTGGTCGAACCGATGCGCATTGCAGCGGCTGAGCTCTATCGTGGTGGTCATCTGTTAATACAACGAGCGCTGGCCGAATTTATCCAGGCTGGACACTTTAGTGAGCATATTCGCCGTATGCGACTGCTTTACAGCCAGCGGAGACGCTTTTTGTACGGATTGATTGAGCGCTATCTCGGGCCAGAATTTTTGCCAGTGGTAAACCATGATGCCGGGCTGCATCTGGTGATGAACCTGCCTGACGGCTGCGATGATGTGGCTATTGCCGCATCAGCACTGCGGCGGGGAGTCAAAGTCCGCGCACTGTCGCAATATTACATGCTGCCACAGTCACGACGCGGCCTGCTGATGGGTTATGCCTGTGTCGATGAGCGCCAGTGCCAGGACGCCTTTGGTATTCTCAAGGCCTGTCTGGCGGATGCGGGTATTCGTCCACGTAACACTTCCGTTTTTGCACGCTAGATTTAGTCTTCGCGCCAAACCTGGCGCAACACTATGATGAAACAGGAAAGCCGAAAATCAAGACTTGACTTGGTTATTGTCTTTCCTGTAAACTCCAAATGATTCCAGTAAATTCTTGTGTTACTTTTCGCTGGTCCACTCAAGGAGCAGAGAAATGTACACGCCAGCCACTACCTCAACGCCGCATGATGCCATATTCCGCCAGCTACTCTCTTGCGACACAATTGCCAGGGATTTTATTCAATTACACCTGCCATCAGAGTTTCTTAAAATTTGCCAGTTAGACAGCCTTAAACTGGAATCAGGTTCATTTATCGAAGAGAACCTGCGTGCTTGCAATAGTGATGTGTTATACAGCCTCAACACCCAATACGGCATGGGATATGTGTATGTGCTGATCGAACATCAAAGTACTGCCGATCCGCATATGGCATTCAGATTAATGCGCTACGCAGTAGCCGTGATGCAGCGGCATCTGGATGCTGGAAATACCCGTTTACCGTTGGTCGTGCCTGTTCTCTATTACGCAGGTAAACGTACTCCGTACCCTTATTCGAATCGGTGGTTAGACGGTTTTGAGGACCCAGAACTGGCATCCAAAGTCTATAACCGTGATTTTCCGCTGGTCGATGTAACGACAATGCCCGATGCGGAAATCGCAACACAGCGCAAAATGGCGGCACTGACGTTTCTGCACAAACACGTTAAACAGCGGGATTTAATGCAGGTAATGGATGACTTTGTCGCTATTTTGCAACGTCACCACATCACCGCTACGCATTTTCGTCGATTGATTCAGTACATGCTGAGCACCAGCAGTATCGAAGACGTGGATGCGGTATTAGCAACGTTGGCAGAAAAACTGCCACAACGAAAGGAGACATTAATGACATTAGCGGAGCAGTTAATTGCCAAAGGTGAACGCATTGGCAGTGAGAACCTGATGCTGGTAATTGCCCAAAAAATGCTGGATGAAGGTGAGGAGCAAGACCGTATCATTCGGTTAACGGGTATTGATTCTCACAGCCTGGCGGGGATGGTGGCTGATCGTACGCAGGCCGCGCACGATCGGTAATCAACTAAACGCCATCCAGCGGGATTTATCTTGATTGGGCCGCATGCGGAAATTCACAAAGGTTTCGCATTCATCCAGCGCCAGATAAATATTCATCTTATACAAATGATCCATGCGCTGACCGGGTGCCTTAACAAAAGTATGACCGGGGTAAATCAGCGCATCAGCAGCGAGTCTCTGTTTGAGTTGTTGCACGCTATTGAACAACGTTGTTGCCGCTTCCCGATCCGGGCAGAGCCCCACGCCTTCGGCAAACAGGGTATCACCAGTGAAAACGTTTTGGCCTATCTGAAAACAGCTACTGCCGGGCGTGTGACCAGGGGTGATGAGCGTTTGAATCGCCATACCGCCGATTTCAAGTACCTGCTCGCTGAAAAGCTGTAGCTGCTCGGCATGATAACCCGAATGCTCAGCTTCCTGCTGAGAGAGCCAAATTGGGCAGTGGTATCTATCTGCTAATGGCTGCGCCAGATTAATGTGATCGTCATGGGCGTGAGTCACCAGAATCCCCTGCAAATCAACCTGACACTGCTGCATAATCTGTTGGATTTTGTCTAACTGCCACGCAGGATCGATAATAACCGCAGCCCGGTTAGCACAATTAATCACCAGATAGCAGTTGTTGATAAATTTCCCCTGAGCCACTTTTATCGTGATGACCTGGATTCCTGCATCCTCACTGGCTGTCATTATAGATTCCCTGTTTTCTTAGAAATAATCACCTGCATGCCTCACATACAGGCAGTTATGCTGCGGCGTGCCCAATTTGCTGTTTACCCATGTCTGCTACCAGACCGCGTTTTGACAACGCCAGGCTTAATACCTCTGCGGCTGGAAGATACCACATCTCCGTCTTATCATCTTGTTCGTTGAGTACCGTTCTTCGACCCAGAGGAGATCACGTAAAACGGTATCACCTTGTTCAGATAAACATCAAACCCATGACATTAGATTACCAAAACTAATGAAAAATTATGTCACCACCATCAACAAAAACACAACAAATTGATTTTAAACAAAAAATACGCCAAAAAGGAAAAATAAAAAACTAAAAAAATTAATTATTTCTGTTATGGGAAGATCGATATTCATTTAGCTACCCTGCTGTAATAGTCATGACAATTCCCCTTGTTGCAAGGCGCAGGTGCAAAATCTGGCACCATTAGGTAACAAAGACGAAGGTCATACCTGTAGTAGCAGTAGGAGCCGGGCACACACCCGGCGATTGTCGATTAATATTGGGCAGTCACAATCTTCGCTGCGGCGGCCAGTACATCGCGACGGCTTTTAGCATCAGGCTGAGGTTGCACGAAGAAGGTCGTCAGGATCAACGGAGCCCCTTTTTCACGCCAGATCACCGCAATATCGTTAGTCCCACCGTAATCACAAGAGCCGGTTTTATCCCCCACTTTCCAGCCAGAGGGCAAGCCTGCGGCTATGCTCTGACGCCCGGTCGTATTGCCCTTCATCCACTGTACCAGTTGCTCACGCTGGGGAGCAGCAAGTGCCTTGCCCAAGGTAAGCTTTTGCAGGCTATGAGCCATAGATAAAGGCGTGGTGGTATCTCTGGGGTCACCTGGAATGGCACTGTTAAGCTCCGGCTCTTTCCGATCGAGACGAAAATCACTGTCACCCATTTCCTTTGCAAACGCAGTCACCTTTGCCGGTCCCCCAAGATGGTCCAGTATCAGATTCATCGCTGCATTATCACTGTATTGCAAAGCTGCTGCGCTCAACTCGGCCAGCGTCATGCTGCTGCCAACCTGTTTTTCGGTGATGGGGTTGTAGTTCACCAAATCGCTGGCGTTGATGGCCAATCTCTGCTGCAACACCGCACTGTTCTTTTCACTTTGCTGGAGTAATGCTGCCACGGCCATGACTTTGCTGGTGCTGCACATCGGGAATCGCTCATTAGCCCGGTAGCGAATTTGGGTGTTATCCGCACTGTCAATCAGCACCACGCCTAATCGTCCCCCTGACTGCGTTTCAAGTTGGTGCAGCTGCTGCTGAATTTTCTCAGAGCGCGATTCTGCATGCACACCACTGACCACAAAACCCGTTAGTATCAGGATAGCAGCACGAAAATAACCTTTATTTTCAACTCTCAATTCAATACTCCCTATTCTGTAATATTAGCTAAAGAAATGCGTCATGTATTAATGTCATAAAAAAAGATATAATAGATTAAATTGACAAGTCACGCCCTCGTACCGATCACGTTCGGGGTTTATTTACAATGATTTAACGCTTTGATCACCTGGCAAATTGTAATAACGCACGACAGCAATTCACTGCCGGTATAAATAATTAATGAGAACGTATGAAAAAAAGAATCCTCATGCTGGTTGACGGCTTACCAACAGGTAGCGCGGAAAAGGCTGTGTTAACGCTGGCCAGCGGCCTTGTTGCTCTGGGACACCACGTCGCCATTTTTTCGCTCCGTAGCGTATGCCACTATACTCTCCCCGAGGGAGTTGTTTATCAGGTAATTACTGACAAGCATCGTTCGTCATGGCTAAACATTAATGAATCTAAACGTCGCGCACAGCATCTGGACGAGATTATTAGCCGAACGCAGAAATTCGAAGGTGATTATGATTTAGTCATTTCACATTTATATAACAGTGACAAGATCGTAGCGCGTTGCCGCTCATTGGATCAAAATAAAGTCTGGTTTTGCCTGCATGAAATGCTGTCTGTTTCCTCTGATTTATCGCGTTCAGGCTATTCAGGACGCATTAATAAAAAAAGTATTCAGCGTGTTTATCAGCAGCGTAATATTATCGCAGTGTCACAATCAATCCTGGACGATATTAAACAGACTTATCAGATTGAACCGGCACGCAGCGCAATAATTGGTAATCCTTATAATATCGCTGAAATTCAAAATCAGATGAATGAACCCTTCACACCTCCGGAAGAGGCGTATCTGCTGCATGTTGGGGGTCTGGATCAGAATAAGCGACACGATCGTCTGTTAGAAGCGTATGCGCTTTCAGGTGTAACGCTTCCGCTGGTGCTATTAGGGGAAAGTGAAACTGCACAGTTGGGCACGCTTAAAGCCCAGGCGCAGACGTTAGGCATTGAAGACCGGATAATTTTCCAGGGCTACTGTGCTAACCCCTACCCCTGGATGCGTAAGGCAAAAGCGCTGGTTCAAAGTGTAGACACAGAAGGGTTCGGTGACGCCGCACTGGAAGCCATGTTATGCGGCACCCCCGTGATCAGCACGCGCAGTGCAACAGGGACCGTCGCGTTGCTCAAGGGTGATTTAGAGCGAGGCCTGGCGGATGCTAATGCACCAGCGCTGGCAGAGAAGATTCGTGAAGTGGTGACAAACCCGCCTGACGTTTCCGCTGTTGATTTCAGCCAGTTTGAGACGCAACAGGTGTGCCAACAGTACCTGGCACTCAATTAAGCTGCACCGGGCAACAGTGCCCGGTGCCTCAGCGCTCAGAAGCTACTCTGAGCGCTGCTTACGTGAAATAACATAAGCACCAGAATCGATGAGATAGTGTTCTGCATTCTCAATCCGCGCCACCGCCTGCTGACCATGTTTTGCCACTAACAGGGCCAACAAACATTCCGCAATCCCCATTCCTGACACAATCGAAGGGAAAAATGAGGGCCCATCCGTATTGAAGTACAGTGAACAAGCGGCTTTCTGAGCCACGGGTGAAACCGGTGAGTCGGTTATGGCAATAATTTTACTGCCTGCTTTAACTGCCGCATTCACCAGCTTCAGGACTTCTCGTGAGTAGGGGGAAAAACTGGCAATCAGCACGCAGTCATCTGCCGTGAGTTCACGACTGTAAATCTCACTGCCGCTGGCCAGTCCATCAATCAGCGTGACACGGGGATTAAACAGTCGGTAAACATAGAACAGTGACCAGGCAATGGGAAAACTGGCACGGTACCCGCAGATATAAACGTGACGCGCATTATCCAGCAACTCAACCGCCTGCTGCATCGCGGCATGGTTCTCAACTTTGGTGTGTTCCAGGTTACTGGCCTGAGCGTTAAAGACCTCATGGTACAGGTCTTGTTTAGTTTCACTGTTTACCAGTTTTTCCGCTCTTGATACATATGTATCATTTCTTAACCCTAGTTCATCAATGAAAGCATTTTTCAGATCCCCCCAGCCGGGGAAGCCGAGACGCTGAGCCAAACGCATCAGCGTAGCCGGTTGTACTCCTGCACTCACGGCAAAGGTACGCATCGATTCCACAACCAACTGATTGGCATTTTGCAGGGAAAACTCAGCGGCATGTTGAAGTTGAGGCGAAAGTTGGCTGAACTGACTGGTAATTTTGTCACGAAGGTTCATACAAAACAGGTTCTCGGCACAAGGCGGTAAGGTGTTTACCGGCGGAATATGCTGACTTTACCAAAGCTGCGGCGTGGTTAACACCGCTTAAATCCTCGGGTGTTAACTGGACAGGCGAATTTTATCGCCGACCTGCAGAAATTCCGGCACTGGGCCAGTTAAATGCACCGTGCCGGGTAACTCTGCGTTGTTAGCACCATCAAAACTCAACGTAACATGTCCTAACCGGGTGAAGTTTGCATTTGCCACCTCACCCACTGCACTAATTTCTCTCCATTGTTGGCCGATCTGTAACGACCGGCCCGGATATAATGTTTCGCCATCTGGCAACCTGTTGATCACCACACAATAATCAGCCAGTTCCTGAGGAAGCGGTTGGGAAAAAAGTATCACTTTACCCTCACGCAAAAACTCGGCGACATACTGACCCACGGCAATAATCTCAAAGGGCGGCTTCACTTATTTTTATTCGCAACGGTACGGGAAGAGACAGGATAACCAGGGTTTTCTCTGACAACTATCTCAGGTTGCGGCGCTTTAGCCCGCAGGCGCTTATCAAACCAGCCGACCAGCAGCGGTGCCAGCAGCATGGTAATAATGCTGGCTGTTGCTAACTGCGCCGTGGCCGCGTCAACGTAGCTGGCCAGTGAAGGGTCAGCCTGTGCAACCATTGCAGGCGTCAGAGCGGAATTCGCTGCCGTGGTCCCTAATGCAGCACCCAGTGCCGTTTTCTTTTTCAGGAACAGGTTATAGATAAAATAGAACAGCACACCGGTTGCCGCTGAGATTAACCCCAGAACCACGCCTGAAAGCCCGGCGGTGAAGACTGTGTTAATGCTGGAATTGGCACCAATCGCAAACGACATCAGAATAATCACCAGCGGCTGCGCAGCGCTACACAAGCTTTTGAAACGCTCATCCAGGTTGCCCCACAGCATACCAATCACTAACGGCACTAGCATGGAGAGCAGCGCAGCAAAAGGAATATTGGCTAACCCACTGACGCCAAGCACCACCATCGTGACAAATGGACCATCCTTAATGCAAAAGACTGAAATAGCGCCCGCATCACTGGCATCACCGTAATTGCTACACAGCGCAATATACAATGAGCTGTTTGAACTGGTGAGGCAGGCTACGAGTGCCATGGTTGAGATGCCAAAGAAACCCGCTGCACCGAAGAAATAGCCCGCAGCCCAGACCGTCAAGGCCCCCGCCACACATTTCAGGATCAGCAGTACCGAGCCTTTATATAGGGGCAATCCCGCCTGACGAATATTAATTGAGCTCCCGCAGATCAACAGGAAGATGCCCATCATGGCACTGGATCCCACTTTAAATAACGCCGTCGTTGGGCCGCCAAGTGCCAACGCCTGGGGGAAAAAGGTATTAATCAGTATGGCTGCCAGCAGAGGAATAATAATTAAGCCACCTGGTACTTTATTCATTTTCTCGAGAATATTAATATTCATAGATTCGCTCGCCTGAAGAAACTGGACATAAGCATCCCCTTACGCCACTTTTCAGTAGCGTAGAGAAGTGCTGGAGTGTTGTTATTGCTCTGCTTCGCGATAAATACGACTAATAATAGTGCTGACAATATCTTCCGGTCCGGTAAGCCCTCCTTTGCCAACACAGATCAATCCGTCATAGCGGCCACCGATGATCTTCACCATGTCGGTTTGCGGGATAACGTAGTCAATCATTTCAATGCCACTGGCACCTAACGCTTTGACTACATGGACCATAGTGTCACCGCCAGTCAAATACAGCCCTTTAATCTCATCACCCGTGAGTGCCAGCAACTGCTGCACAATGCTGGCCAAACCATGATTGATATTTTCTGCGGCCTGGCCTGGGTTAAGAGAAAACTTCTCTTCTTCATGGGGTAAATCTAACAGTGTCCCGGTTAAAGCGGATTCAAATACAAACAAGGCGTTTTTATTTTGCAACATACTTTGCTGGGCAAACTTTACTACACGTTCAATTTCAATCCCGGCGGCATGTTGACGGTCAATTAATAATTCAGCATCAACCGGAATATGACAAACACGTCGATCGTGGGCAATTAAATGGCTTAATTGTTTTCGTGTCACCGCAGTTGCACTGCCTGCAACAATCAAAATAGATCCGGATTCAGCCTGTGCACTGTTTTCCTGCTGTGAGAGGGAATGTAAATTCCCCATCAGACCACGCTTTGCCGCCAGACGCTCGGTAAAGGGGCCGGGATCCACCGCCAGCACATTCCAGTTTAAACCGATCACTGCTCGAGCAATGGCATCAATGTCGTCCAGCGTAATCGCATCTACTACCACTACCCGGTTGCCCGCCTGCTGCTGCGCCTGTAACGCCGGGACGATTCCTGCCTCTCCCTGTAACACCTGTGCCAGCGCAATGTGCCCGACCGAGAATTGCGTTTGGCGCGCCAGCAAACCAGGTATCCAGGACTCAGTGACAGGTGTACGCACATCCCGTGCCACATCAGTACAAGAGAGGGCTACCGAATCAATAACGGAATAGCCTCCCACCAGAATACGTCGCGACTGCGGCATCGCCGGAACCACTATTGCCAGCGTCTCCTGCGGCAGTTGAGCCAGCATGGCATCAATTTCATAGCCAATCCCGCCACGGAGCGTGGTATCAATTCTTTTCGTGAAGTAGTGCGCACCGCGCGCCTTTAGATTTTGTACCGCTACCGTTACCCGTTGCTGTGCCTCCGCTTTGGGTAAAGGGCGACTGTCACTGCTGACCACCATCGCTGGATAAACAGCATCATTGGCCGCAAAAGTGTCGCTATCAAAGAAGGCGGCACTTTTTAACCCATTGTGGGCCAGTAAGACACCGACAGTGGTTGCCCCTGTCAGATCATCTGCCACGATCCCCAGTTTGCCTCCCTCACCCTGCGGATAAACCCGCTCGATACTGGCCGGTGTGACGCCCGAAACGTAGATATCTTCATGGATGAAGGCGGCTAACGGGCCTGATTTCCCCGTAGGGTGTAGATTGATAGTGGGGATCCCGCGCTTGGGATAGAGCCCACAGCGCAAGGTACCACCACAATCAATCACCATAATGCCAATCTCTTCTGCCGCGGGTTCGCCATGCCTGAAAACATCGACGGATGGCCATCCGGTTAGCTCACACAGGCGATCTACCACGGCTGGACGCTGCCCTCCCGTGATATAGGCAATTTTTTTGGACTGGGCGAGGTTGATGCGAAGTGGCCCGCCCCAACCTTTACCCCCTTTGCCGATCAACAGATAGTTATCCATACACACTCCTTTTAACCTGCGGCAGAGAGGGGCTTAGTGCTGTTTCATTTTCCAGTAACGCGCAACCACCAGCGTCGATTCCAGCATACTGACCGAGCCCGCAGTGCCGGTCCCGGCGATGTCAAAAGCGGTGCCGTGATCGACCGAGCTACGCATAAACGGCAGACCGAAGGTAATCGTGATCGATTTTTCGAAATCCAGCGTTTTACAGGCGATGTGGCCTTGATCGTGATAAAGCGAGAGGATGGCATCGTAACGGCCCTGTTTGCCCAGGTGGAACACCGAGTCTGCCGGGATCGGGCCAATGGCATTGATGCCCAGTTCCTGCGCGGCTTTCACCGCCGGGATCAGGTTGTCCTGTTCTTCATGTCCAAACAGGCCGTTATCTGAGGCGTGTGGGTTCAGTGCTGCAACAGCAATCAGCGGATTTTTGATGTTCAAGTCATTGAACTCATGATGGATCTGCTGAACGCAGGCCAATACGTTCTCTTTGTTGGCATAGTCACAGGCCGCTTTGAGTGAAATATGACGGCTGACAAAGAACACGCGCAGTTTCTGCACGTGGAACATGGTTAAGCCATAATCAGAACGCGTTTCGACCTGGTAAATTTCGGTATGGCCCGGCAACTTACACCCGGCCAGCTTGATTGCCTCTTTGTGAATCGGGGCGGTAGACACCGCGTCAATCTTCCCTGCCATCCCCAGCTCAATGGATTTCATTACATAGTCCAGCGACATTTTCCCCGCCAGCTGCTGTACTTTGCCCCACTCGATGCTGTCACAGTCATAGTCGCCCGTTTCCAGCACATCCAACGTTCCCCAGCTGAATTTTGCTTCGGCGGGTTCCGAAATTTTGTTGATCGGGAAATCACATTTCAGAATTTTCATCGCCCGCTGGATAATCGGTATAGAACCAATTAAGAATGGCTGGCACTCCTCGTACACACCTTTGTCCATCATCGTGGCGAGTGTAATTTCTGGACCTATCCCTGCTGGGTCGCCAATGGTGACTGCTACTACGGGTTTCTTCTCTGCCAGTGCCATAATTACTCCTGATTAGATCAAACAAATGTTCACATGTTAATCATATGAACATTAGCATAGCGGATGTTTAGCCCACTATTAAGTGACCAAAATCACAGTTACAGAGGAGAAAGCCAGCACTTATTCAAATTGTGACCGAGGCAATAGTTTTGATTAATTGATGAATAGACAGAGAATATGCGGGGTTATGTGGGATGAGGGCAGGTGAATCAGCATTGTCGTTCATTTGTGTTATATTTGAACTTTTGATATGAAGCCAGAGCCCTGTTAATGACTCTGGCTTCATCTTACGCAGGATCAGGCTTCATTTTGATGATCGCCGGAAAGTCAGGCTGGCCCCGCTCACGGAAAGCAAGGCCAGCAGTGTCATCGCGATCACTGGGGTCAGCACCCCCCACCAGGCCCGCTCAACATACGGCATGCCTTCTGCCAGAATTCGGCCCCACTCCGGCGACGGCGGTGCAGCCCCCAATCCAAGGAAGCCCAGTGACGTAAGCGTGAGTGCAATACCGGGCACTCGCAGCATGGCGTGTCTGAACAATGGGCCCGCAAGTGCTGGCAGAATATAGAAGTAATCACGCCTTACAGGTCCAATCCCGCTTAACGGTAGCAGTCTGAGCCAGGGTCGAGCACGAATTTCTGCGGCGAGTGCCGTGCTATGTGCGGCCAACGGTGCCCAGGCTATCAGAACCACCGCCAGAACAGCACCGCTCTCTCCCGGCCCAAGCAGCGCCACCACCATCATGCCCGCCAGCGTGGTGGGCAGCGCGTTAGCCAGTTCCATCGGACCGCTAAATACGCCGGGATAGATGCCTGCAATCATACCGGTCACCAGGCAAATCAGCGCCACGCCGAGCGCCAGTAGACAAGTGTGCAGCGTACCATGCGCCACTCGCGCCAAGAGATCCCGGCCCATAGCATCGGCACCAAATGGCAACCCCCAGTCAGGATCCGCCAGTCGCGTAAAGGCGGTCTGCCACGGATCTCGCGGCAAACCCGCCATCAATAAGGCAACTAACAGGCACAGCGATATTCCCGCTAGCAAGTAGCTGGAATTTGCCTTTTGTGTGGGTTCGGGTGTGGAGAGGCTAAAGCTGCGCATCGCCCTGCCTGCCAGCACCGATTGCACCAGACGACAAGCGCAGCTGACTGACATAGCGAAGAAGAGCAACAACAGAATGCCACACTGCAATGCAGGCAGATCCTGAGCGATAGCTGCGCCTAATGTAGCGCGCCCGATACCGGGTATCGCAAAGACCTTCTCAACGGCGATCGCCCCACCCGCCAGTGCCACAATGACCTGACCGAGCACCGGTAACAGGCTAATCAATCCCCGTTGCAATACTGCACGGATAATTGCCCAACGTCTTATACCCGCCATACGCCAGGTGATGACCCAGCGCTCACTGAAAGCCGTGCCGATAGCCTCTGCGTACAAACGCCCCAGATATCCCCCTGCGGGTAAACCCAAAGCCAGTGCAGGCAGCACTACGTCCCGTGGGGATTGCCAGCCATAAGGGGAAAACCATGGCTGCCAGACGGCAAACAGCAGCAACAACACGGTAGCGAGGAGAAATTCAGGCAGAGTCGTCAGGAGTACCGCAACTGCGGATCCAGACGCCGGCTGTCGACCCGCAACACCGCGCCACAGTGCAGGCAGAGACAGCATGAGTATGACGGCAACCGCCACCAGCAGTGACCAACACATCAGGGTGAGAGAAACACTGCCCGCGTGCAGCATCCCTGCCATCACGGGTTTGCCAGATACCCAGGACACGCCCGCATCCCCCCGGAGCATTCCGCGCGCCCATTGCAATAACAATGCGAACGGCCCCTGATCCAGCCCCCATGCCGTGCGAATGGCTGCCAGGGTTTCCGCACTGGCTTCCTGCTCCCCCGAACGCGCACGCAGCAAAGCTAATGCAGGATCGCGACCCGACAGCCAGGGCAACAGAGCAATCAGCAGCAGAATGCCCACAGCCGCAACCCCGCGTGATAACCAGGCAATAGCTGACATCCGTTACTCCGCCTGAATCCGTGTATTACTGTCTATCAGACTGCGCTCACGCGGGTCACGGATAGCTGCAATAACCCGCTGACTCTCACCCTGAATCACGCGCTCATGCAGCATCGGAATGGCGGCATCCGTCGCCAAAATCATCTTTTCCACCTGCATAATCGCCACCCGACGCTCGTGACCCGCCGGGATCACCGCGGCTTGCTTCAGTGCTGCGTCTATCGCTGGTTGACACAACTGAGCAATGTTAAAGGAGCCATCGCAGGCGAAATCACTGTACAGGTAAGCCAGCGGATCACCTGAGTCCAGCACGGTGGCGCGGGAGAGGATAAAGGCATCAAATTTTCCCGCCAGCGCATCTGACTCAATCTGCGAATACTCGCGGACCACCTGCTTAACGCTAAAACCCGCAGCGGTCAGCTGCTGTGCCAGATAGACCGCGACTTCAGGCAGTTCGGTACGATCGCTAAAGGTTGCCAGCGTAATTTGCTGGCCCGAAATAGCCGCGGGTTGTATCCGATTTGTCGGGGGTGTACGCAGTTGCGCTGCCCAAGGCAACGCCGGACCTAGCAACCCTTGGGCAATATCTGCGCGTTTTTCATAGACGTTGTCCACAATTTGCTGTCGGTTGATGGCACTACGGATCGCCGCACGAATAGCCGGATCCTGTGTAATACCGGTGCGGGTATTGAGATACAGGGTATTGGTGCGCGGCATGGGTACTTCATGGACCCGCTCAGGATCGAGCAGCGGAGCCTGTGCAACGGGAATCGCTTCGACAATATCTGCTTTGCCGCTGCGCAATGCTGCTGCGCGTGCGGTGCCATCCGGCACAAAACTGACATCAATCCCGCTGGCAGAGGCTTTTTCGCCCCAGTAGTCGGCGAACCGTTCCAGGGTTGCGCTGCTCGTGCCGTCCACATGGGTCAATACATAAGGTCCACTGCCATGATTCACCGGATCGACCCCATGACCACTGCCGTAGGCCAGAGGGGAGAGAATCGCCAGCTGCGGACTGGAGAGACGCTGAGGTAACAGCGGGTCCGGCTGCTGGGTAGTAATTGACAGGGTATATTCACCCTCTGTCGCCATTTGCCACTTTACCCCATCCAGAATACGCGGCTTAGGCGCGGCACTGTTCGCCGCCGTCAACGCATTCACCACTGCCGCTGCGTTGAGCATTTGCCCGTCGTGAAACTTTACGCCCTGGCGCAAGATCACCTGCCAGCGAGTCGGGGTGAGCTGCTGCCAACTGAGCGCCAGCGCGGGTTGAGCCTCCCCGACGCTGTTCAAGGTGACCAGCGTTTCCGCCGTGCTCCAGCGGGAGAGCTTAAAAGCGTCATCGCTGAGTGGCGTCAGCCCCGATCGTGGCGGCTGTAGCATCGCCACCCGGATACGATCATTTTGAACAGCGGCCGCCGCCGGGTCGCTGTCATCAAAACAGCCCGCCAGTAGCCATGTAGCCCCCATTAGCGCGGCAAATGAGGCGAAATAACCGGTCTTAGTCATCTTTTTCCCTTGGTAGAGATGTAATGGCCCCGCCTCTGCATGCAGCGGTGAGGAAAATAACATCCATTTTTTGATTAAATGTTGAGTTGAGGTATGGCCTGAAGCAGTCGGCGGGTATAAGCCTGATGCGGTTGGATCAGTACCTGTTGTAACGGGCGATCTTCAATAATTTCGCCTTGTTGCATCACCAGCAGACGGTCACAGAGATCGGCAGCCAGCGTAATATCATGGCTGACCACCAGCATTCCCATCTTACGGCTGTCACTGATGCGTATCAGCAGTGCCGTCATGGCCTCACGCAGCGGTAAATCCAGCCCGCTCACCGGTTCATCCGCGAGTAAAAAATCAGGTTCCACGATCAACGCCCTGGCCAACGCCACCCGCTGGGCCTGCCCGCCAGAGAGCTCAGCGGGACGTTTTTCCAGCACACGCAGGCTAAGTTCAACCTGATCAAGCGTCTGACTTAACTGCTGTCGGTTTGCTTTAATACCTGAAAGCCGTAACAGCGGTTCTGACAGTAATTGTCCTACGCTCAATCGAGGTGCCAGCGCGTTAAGTGGATCCTGTGGAATGTATTGCACGCGCCGCCAGTAGCGCTGTAGATCCCTACGAGGTCGGACCTTAATCTCACGGCCTTCACAACGTAACGTGCCACTTTGCGGTGCTTGTAACGCCAGTAAAATCTGCAATAAGGTGGTTTTACCGCAGCCAGAACTCCCTACCAGACCAACCCGCTGGTGTTGTGCTAGCGCCAGAGAAAGCCCCTGAAACAGAGCCGGACAGGCACAGCCATAATGCTGGCGAGGTGGGTGGTAATGCAGGTTTTCCAGCTGTAGGAAGGGAAGTTCATTATGCATTGTCATCACCCCGCCAGCGCGACTGGCGCCTGTAACCGCTGGCAACTGCGGCGGGCGGAGGCCACCAGAGCCTGAGTGTAAGGATGCTGAGGCGTGTGAAGTAACTGCCGCATACTGCCCTGCTCGACAATACGTCCCTGCTCCATCACCAGGCCGCGCTGGCAAAGCTGCGCAGCAATCGCTATATCATGGGTGATGAACAACAATGTCAGTGGCGTGAACTGCTGTAATTGCTCTAGAACCCGTTGCTGCGTCAAGACATCAAGAGCCGTTGTGGGCTCATCAGCGACCAGCAGCGTAGCCCGACTTAACAGCGCAAACGCGAGGCAAACCCGTTGCCGCTGCCCGCCGGAAAGTTCCCCCGGATAACGACTCAGCAAATGAGGAATGTCATCCAACTTCATTTTTTGCATGGCCTGCTGAAGTGCGGATTTATCACGTGTGGCCAGCACTAACGCAAACTGCTGGCCAATTTTTACCAGAGGATTGAGCGCCGTGGTGCTGTCTTGTGACATGCAGGCAACCCGGCTACGCGCTGTGCGCTGCATGGCATTACGGTTGAGTATCTCTTCATCCAGCAGGGAAATTTCGCCCTTGCTCACGGCGGTTGCAGGCAAGAAACCGGCAATCGCGCGCGCGGTTAACGATTTTCCCGACCCGGAAGCGCCAAGTAAACACACCCTCTCTCCCGCATACAGTTGAAAGCTCAGGTTATGAATTACGGTTTCGCCCTTTAGCGCAACAGAGAGCTGCTGGACTTTGAGCAAAGGAAGAACAGGATGAGTTTCAACAGCCATAACGCAGTACACCGCAGGAATTAAGTTATGTGATAACATAACAAAATGAATCAGGGTAATGCAAAATGTTTCAACGCGCTTTCACTCGTGCCTTGCTTTGTAAAGTCTTACAACCTGAGGACATACTTTCTTAAGCCTTAAGCCCCCCTGTTACCAAACGCCAGGCTGTACATCCCCCTAAGATGGGTTAACAATGCACGTTGAATTTTTTCGCTATACCCACTGCAATTCACAAGGATTTAATTATGTCGGTGAGACAACAACTTCTCGCAATTACCCTCGGTGCCGCTTTACTGCCAACGCTGGCTGCTGCTGCGGATAGCACCCCTGCTTTCACACCAGAACAGGAAGCCCGCATCGGTCAAATCGCCTCTGACTATCTGGTGGCCCACCCAGAAGTGTTGCTTCAGGCAAGCCAGAAATTGCAGCAGTTGCAAGAACAACAGCAGATGGGCGCGATGACCGAAGCGGTTATTCAAAATCAGGCTGCGCTGGTTAACGACAAAAACACCCCAACCTACGGTCCGGCAAATGCAAAAGTCGCCGTAGTTGAATTCTTTGACTATCAATGCATCTTCTGTAGTCGCCTTGCGCCAGTAATGGAGCAGGTGGTGAAAGAGAATCCAACGACGCGTTTCGTGTTCAAAGAGTGGCCAATCTTCGGCGATCGTTGGGAAAACTCATTAGTCGCCGCGCAAACCGGATTGCAGGTTTACCAGCAGAAAGGGGCTGAAGCTTATCTCGCCTACCACAACGGTATTTATGCCACCGGCCACAATGAAGGCAAGCTGACTCAGGATGATATTACTCAGGCAGCTAAAAAGGTGAAATTTGATGCCAGCAAAGCCACTGATACCCAGCCCGTGCTGGTGGAAATCAATAAGCTAGCCCAGCAGATTGGGCTGAGCGGCACACCAGGTCTGATTGTATTGCCTACTTCCGGTGCAAACGCCCAGAACACCACCGTTTTCCCTGGCCTTGCCAGCAAACAGGCGATTGAAGCCGCCATTAAGAAAGCGGCTGGCGGCTAATTTCCTTATTTCAAGTCTGAAAACCTGCACTTAGGTGCAGGTTTTTTTATTTAATCCTCTTTATGTTCCGCATTGTGTTTTTTCCCATCACGCATCTCAAAACAAATATTTTTTCTTTTCTCCGAACTTTCAAAAAACAGTCGAAACTAAACTCAGGCAATATGATTTAACAACATAAAATCTGAGCGCCTTTATCTTTAATAAAGAAATATATAAAACCTAAAATTAAATACGTGCATAGCCGTCCGACAGCAAACCATTAGCCTCAAAGCCATAAATGAGGCAAGGACTGCGATCACGAAAAAACAACCAGGAAATTTATGCCAACTATTCCATCTACTGCATTTTCAATTGTCCCGTTGAATAGCTCACTTAACCACCAACCCAATGCCATGCCACTCATGAGTAACCTGAACCAGGTTGCTCATACCATCAATGAAGTGAGGGAAAAAGTCGGCAGCATTGGCATACCAACCCCTAGAAAACAAAGGGTTAAAGATGCTAAAACCTTCTATGCACTCACCACCGGGATTGAGCAGGCACGCCTGAAAACAGGGCTTTATCAGGCCGCACATGACCACGCTGTAAAAATATTAACGCAGTTAAACAAACCCAATTTGAATCCAGACACCATTTATTTAAACCGTTTTTCTGATAGCGTCAGTGATTCACGCTCCTTTACCGGCTGGCAACATAATAATCTCCCTGACAGTAGTTATAGCCTGACAGAAGCGGTTATGCGAAACTTTCTTCCGGGTGAGGTTGATTTTGGTGAAATCTCTGGCATGGACCTGTATAGCGGCATTTACCACACGGGAAAAAACAGCACCCAAGGTTACAATGCAAACAATGAAGTTCAGTTATTACCATCAGCGTTCATGAATAAACTCGAAGCAAGCGATTTTTCGCGAGCTTATAAAAAAACCTGTACTGATTTCTGGCAAAAATACAGCAATGATTCTCGTGTCATCGCAAAAGCCGTATTCATTACGGCGGCAGATAATGCACGTAACAGTGGTCACCTGAGTGAAGCGGGTTACCGTTTAGCGACCAGAGCAGCGTCCCCCGACCTGGTGCTGTCAAATATCAAATCTGATGACGCTGGGCACGCCTTGTCGCTCAAAAACTTACAAACTCAGAATCCACTAAAAGGTGCGGTGCGTCCTCTTGATGTTTATGGTTATCCGTCTAACTTGCTGATTTTCAGCGATCCAAATCAGGCACAGGGCCGTGGTAAACAAGTGCTCTATAGCCCTGTCACCCACCAGTTACATGAATTCGACAGTAAAAACGCGCTTTGCCAGTGGCTAGTCGACCAGGCTAAAGATGGCAAAAAACGTGAGGCGCTGCTGCAACACTGGACACTGTATAACCAGCAGGATGGCAACACCTATGCCGGGGTAAAAAAAGCATTAGAAGGTATCGGAACAGGCGATGCGTCCTGGCGGCCCCAAACCAAACCGTACAAATATCTGCTGACTCAAGATAAGCCGTTAAAAGAGGATGTATTCACTCACATCGCCAAACAGGCTCAGGCCGCTCAGGCTTCGAATGCTGACATGCTGGTCACCTCAAATGCGCAAGTACAGGAAGCGATCTACCTTGGCGATCTTAAAGCAGCAGAAAGTATCCTGTTGCCCTTAGCGATGCTGGGACCGGAACTGTTTGCGATACCTGCCGCTATTGATGCGGGCGCTGAAACGGCAATTGGCCTGCACGGTATGACTGACAATGCGAGGGCCTCCGACCGCAAACAGGGATTTGTCACGACTCTGTCTGGCTTAATCGACGGTTTGTTCTCTGCCGGATCGGAAGTCCCGGTTTCCAGAGATATGCCAGAACTACAGGGGGTGGATTTTGCCAATATCGATCATGATACCATTGGTGATGAGTTCAAGATTGATGACGCTAACGATATTGAGTTGCAGCAGATGTCCAGCCCGGCAACGCCGCTGAATCGTAACCATAAACTGGATTTGACTGGCGCAGTAAATCAGGCGGATACCACGACCAGGACCGCCAATGCGGGCAGTATCTGGACACTTCCCGATGGCCAAAATGCCTTTGTTAAGTCATCCGTAGCCCACCTGATGAAATGGACGGAAGTTGAAGGCAAGCTTGAGATGCAATATTTAGGCGCTCCAACTGCGGCTGAGCAACGTTTCTTTGTAGAAAGAGAGGTTGCAGCAACCCGGCAAACAGCCCTGCAGGCCTTACATGAAAATGCCACCCCTGAAGCTTTTATTGGCACAAAAAAGTCCGCTGAGGGCATAGAAGAAAACTTTGTCGCCACCAAAGCGCTCAGCAATTTCCGTGAGCTGGGTGAGATTTTGGTCGACGGCACCTTTGTAGAAGACCAGTTAGCCGTCAGCAAGTTAAACAAGCAAGGAAAAACTGCACTGCAAGGAAAAATTGCCGAGTTGCGCCAACTGCAAACGCAGTTCGATGAACTCAAAGCCAAAGATCCACAATGGTACACCTCGCAGGATGATGTCCTGAAACAGTCAATCGCCAGGATGCGGGAACTGCGCACCGAGGTCGTCAACGAACTTTTGCCCGCCAGGTTACAACGTCAACTGCTGGCTCACGTTATGAATGATCAGGTCATCGGCGAGCTGGATACCGTTAATACCTGGGGACAGAACGTGGGCTTTGCGAAGTCGACAACCGGCAAGTGGCAGATGGTCGCGCTCGATCGCGGCGCGTCCTATGACGTCGGATTCTGGGGAACCGCGAAAGATCAGGATGGCTTTAGCACGGCAAAAGGCCAACGCCCGTTTATTCTGCAATCAGCCAGCGAAGAGAGTTACACCCGCCAAAGCGCAAAATACTCCGGTCCATTACCACAGTTAGGCACTGACCTGTCCAACTTCCCTTACCCTGAGGATGTAGCCACCATTGCTGGCGCAGGACAAAATGAAGCCATTCGTAAAGAAACCCTCAACATGCTGGCCTATCAGGATATGTTGTTAGAAGGCCGCGGCGGTGCCGATAGTGCGTTTAATCAGAACTTTGAAATCCTTTCTGATCCGCCAACGGATCGCCTGAAAGAGAACGGTCTGATGACAAAAGATGAGGTGATTGCGGCCGATAAGTTACGCCGTGATGCACGTATCGTGCAAGCCGGTGGTGAAGATGCCGTATCGCAATGGGCAAAAGAGCATCCGGTTGACGCAGGAAATATAAAACAGTTGGCCAATGCAAAAAGAAGCCATATGGGGCTTAACCGCATTGCCTGACAGCATCAAGGCGAGCAGTCGCTCGCCTGATGTCATCAACGCTTAACGCTGGCTGGGAAACGCAAACTGTGCGGCTTCCTGGCTTTGCGCTTTAGGCCAACGCTGGGTGATGGTTTTGCGGCGCGTGTAGAATCGCACACCATCCGGGCCATAAGCATGCAGATCACCAAAGAGAGAACGCTTCCAACCGCCAAAACTGTGGAAGGCAACCGGGACCGGTAATGGCACGTTAACCCCCACCATACCTGCCTCAATTTCATTTCCAAACTGACGTGCCGCTTCACCATCACGGGTAAAGATACAGGTCCCGTTTCCGTACTCATGCGCATTAATGAGCGCAATCGCCTCTTCCAGGGATTTGGCTCTGACCACACACAACACCGGGCCAAAAATCTCTTCCTTATAAATCCGCATCTCCGGCGTTACCCGATCAAACAAGCATCCTCCGAGGAAGAATCCGTTCTCATGGCCTGAAATTTTCAGCGCTCGACCATCAACCACTAACTCTGCGCCGACATTGACGCCATCATCAACATAGCCGCTGACTTTGTCACGGTGTGCGGCAGTGACCAGCGGCCCCATATCCAGCCCACACTCTGTGCCTGCACCGATTTTTAACGCCTGAATGCGCGGCACCAGCTTATCAACCAATGCATCAGCCACTGCATCACCAATACACACGGCCACGGAAATGGCCATGCAACGCTCACCGCATGAGCCATACGCTGCGCCCATCAGAGCATTCACTGCATTATCCAGATCGGCATCCGGCATCACCACGGCGTGATTTTTTGCACCACCCAAAGCCTGCACGCGTTTACCACGCTTTGTCCCTTCACTGTAGATATATTCCGCCACAGGGGTGGAACCCACGAAGCTAATTGCTTTTACATCTGGGCTTTCCAGTAGCGCATCAACCGCTTCTTTGTCGCCATTCACCACATTCAGCACGCCTTTCGGCAAGCCCGCCTGCTGGAACAGCGAGGCAATCAGTAACGTTGAGCTTGGATCACGTTCGGAGGGCTTCAGAATAAAGGTGTTACCGCAGGCAATCGCCAGCGGATACATCCACAGCGGTACCATCGCCGGGAAGTTGAACGGGGTGATGCCCGCCACCACACCCACGGCATGGAAGTCACTCCAGGAGTCGATTCCAGGCCCGGCATTACGGCTGAATTCGCCTTTCAGCAATTCTGGTGCAGCCGTAGCGTACTCCACATTCTCAATGCCACGTTTCAGCTCGCCTGCGGCATCTTCGCGGGTTTTACCGTGCTCTTCGCTGATCAGCGTAACAATCTGCTCTTCGTTCTCTTCCAGCAGCTGTTTAAAGCGGAACAGCACCTGCGCACGCTTGGCCGGCGGCAACTCACGCCAGGCTGGCAGTGCAGCCTTAGCCGCATCAATCGCCTGTTGGACCGTGGCACGGCTTGCCAGCTCTACCTGGCGAATAGCTTCACCGGTTGCCGGGTTATAAACCGGCACGCTGCGCCCCGCTGCTACAGGTGTTTCGCCGTTAATTAAGTGTGTGATTACTGTCATCATCGTTTCCTTAAGCGGTTGCGTGAAGGGCTTCGCCTACCGCATCAAACAGGCGGTCCAGTTCAGCAGGTTGGGTATTAAACATTGGACCGAATTGCAGCGTATCGCCGCCGAAGCGCACATAAAAGCCGGCTTTCCATAACGCCATACCAGCTTCGAATGGCCTGATGATGGCATCGCCCTCGCGCGGAGCGATTTGAATAGCACCCACCAGACCGCAGTTACGAATATCCACCACATTCGGGCTGCTACGCAGCGCGTGCAGGCTGTTTTCAAAATGCGGAGCGAGTTCAGCAGACTGTGTCACCAGGTCATCTTTCTCCAGCAGTTCCAGGGTTGCCAACGCAGCAGCACAAGCCACCGGATGGGCTGAATAGGTATAACCGTGACCAAACTCCACGGCGTATTCTGGCAGTGGTTGAGACATAAAGGTGTGATAAATCTCACTGCTGGCGACCACGCCGCCCATCGGGATTGCTCCATTGGTAATCTGCTTGGCGAAGTTGAGGATATCTGGCGTTACGCCAAAATACTCAGCACCACTCCAGCGCCCCATGCGGCCAAAGCCCGTGATCACTTCATCAAAAATCAGCAAAATATTGTGCTGGTCGCAGATTTCGCGCAGGCGCTGTAAATATCCCTGTGGCGGGATGATCGCACCCGCAGAGCCAGAGAGAGGTTCAACAATCACAGCCGCGATGTTGGACGCATCATGCAGTTCAATCAGCTTCAGCATCTCATTTGCCAGCGCAACTCCGCCCGTCTCGGCCATGCCGCGGGTGAAAGGGAGATCCGTCTGTAAAGTATGTGGCAGATGGTCAACATCCATAAACTGGCCAAACATTTTACGGTTGCCGCCAATTCCTCCCAGGCTGGTGCCTGCGATGTTGACGCCGTGATAACCGCGCGCACGACCAATGAATTTGGTTTTCGCCGGTTGTCCCTTCGCTCGCCAGTAAGCGCGTGCCATTTTTACTGCGGTATCCGCAGATTCCGAACCCGACCCGGTGAAAAAGACGTGATTCAGATCGCCAGGCATCTTTTGGGCAATTTTGTCTGCCAGCGCAAACGACAAGGGGTGTCCGTACTGGAAGCCCGGTGAGTAATCCAGTGTACCGAGTTGTTTGGCTACAGCGGCCTGAATTTCACTGCGGGTGTGACCCGCACCACAGGTCCACAATCCTGAAAGACTGTCAAAAATCTGGCGGCCTTTATCATCCGTTAACCAACGGCCTTCTGCTGCCACGATAAAACGCGGGTCACGCTGAAAATTACGGTTAGCACTGAAAGGCATCCAGTGTGCTTGCAGATTAAGTGAAGCAATATTGATGGCATCAGACATGGTCGGCTCTCTTCCAACAGGTGTGGATTCAGTGTGCCGTGACTACATAGGTAAGTTAAATCACAATAATTGCACCATTAGATACAGAAAAACTCACCCATAAGCCTGACCGATAATGCGGTGGTTCTTTCCGGGATCTGCGGATGTTTTTATGCTGAATAAGTGCCTACGAGCTAGCGGATTTCACTGCTTTTGGCACAGGTAATTTGACCGGTTTCGCATTGTGAAAATAAGAAATTTGTATCCCTTGAACAAAGCGGCATTTGCTGGGTTGCTGAAGAAACAGTCGTGTGGACAGTGGCAGAGTAAGATCTGGTTGCTGTTTCAGCACAGCAACCAGAATCTACGCGCGTTTGGGCTTGTAATACCTGCTGCCATAGCATTACGGAGATAACACAAGAAATTACAGCCGGACATTTTTTCTTACTCTGCGCATTCCTGAGCCGCGTCTTAATGTCTCCTTAATCTTACCCTGAGAAAATCAGTGGGTGTTCCCCGAGAAGAGTTGAACAATGTTCAAACCAACAGCTGAAGATAAATTGTGCGAGATGTTTACCCTGCTGCTCAGCGCAGTGGCGGTCGTGGGATTTCTGGCGGTGTGGTTCACCACCTAATCCGACGAGAACTCCACCCATGCGCGGCAACCGGGACCCGGTTGCCGGTTTTGCAGATGGAAACGCCCTTTATGCAGTTGGACAATACGGCTAACAATACTCAGACCCAAGCCAATCCCCCCATAGCGCCGATCCATCCGGACAAAGGCTTTACTCAGTTCACCGCTTTTTGCTTCATCAATACCCGGTCCCTGGTCTTCCACGATTAACTCTGCCTGGTGATCATTCTTAATGGTCACCGTAATGATGGAGCCTTTAGGGCTGTAGCGTGATGCGTTTTCCACCAGATTACGCAGCAACATGCGAATTAAGGTTTCATCTCCTTTTACGGTCGGTTCACTCTCCGTCACTAACTGGAGCTGCTGTAAGCGTGGTGCGAGTAGCATTTTCAGTTCATCCTGCATAGGCAGCACTACACCTTCAACCAGCGCCACACTCTGATACTCTCCGGCGGTGAAGGATTGTCCTACCCGTGCCAGGTGCAGCAGCTGAGCAACGCTGTTCATCATATGGTCGAGCCGATCAATCAGCGGCTTCATACTGATATTATGCGATTTCTCAATCAGCTCGAGATGCAAGCGTAGCCCGGCAATCGGGGTACGTAATTCATGCGCAACATCAGCGGTGAACAGGCGTTCACGTTCCAGGTTGCTGGTTAAGCGACCAACCAGTTGATTGATGGAATGGGTGACGGCATCAATTTCCCTGATGGCGCTGTGATAACGCACCGGTTCGATATTGTCATCGCTGCGATTTTCCAGCTCTTGTTGTAAGTGGGACAAAGGACGGGTGATCCATTTGACGGCCTGCAAACAGAGCACCAGCGCCAGGGTAATCATTACCAGGCTGGGCACCGCCAGGCTCGCCACCGCTTCATGAATCTCCTTCTCAACGTGTCGATGCTCATTTCGATGTTGGATAGCGGCATCCACCAGGAACTGAATCTGCTCTTTACTTTCATGCCAGAGCCAAAACACGCTGATGACCTGACAGAACAGCAAAATAAGGCCGATAGCCAACAGCAGGCGAAAACTCAGCGTGGTACTTTTGCGCGTTTTAGCCGGTTGTTTCATGACGCGGTGTCCTGCTGCTCACTATTGACCAACGCATAACCAAAACCACGCACTGTTCGAATGGCTGATTTACCGATTTTGTCGCGCAGGTTGTGGATGTGTACTTCCAGCGTATTGGTGGAAGGTTCGGTTTCCCAGTTATAGATATCGTTATAGAGGATTTCACGGTGTACAGGATTCCCGGCCTTAAGCATCAACCGCGCCAGAATGGCGTGCTCTTTGGGCGTCAGATCCAGGCGCTGTCCGGCTAATGTAATTTGCCGCAATGTCATGTTGAGCGTCAGGTTGCCGACCTGCACCAGCTCGTCCCCTTGATTTACGTGGCGACGGATCAGCGCACGAATGCGCGCCAGCAGTTCATCCAATGAGAATGGCTTGACCAGATAATCATCCGCCCCGGCATCCAACCCGGCAATGCGTTCCTGAACCGTATCACGGGCAGTAAGGATCAACACCGGATGCATATTTTTCTGCCGCCGCAAGCGCAGCAGAAAATGTAAACCGTCTTCATCCGGCAAACCTAAATCCAGCACCAACAGGCTATACATGCCTTCGCGAAAGGCGGCTTCCGCCTCACGCACAGTGGTGACACCGTCACAAACATAACCTTCACTTTTCAGTGCCAGGGTTAAGCCCTGTAACAGCAGGGCATCATCTTCAACCACTAATATTTTCATGCTCTGTACTCCGACAGCCCGTAAGAATGTCATCTGCCGGGCGATATTCCTTTGTCGCAATGCCCGTCAGGCCCAGCATAGTGGAAAACAGGTTATCCTGGGAGAAATTCGCCGATTTTGCACGTTGCTCCAGGCAGGTCTGGCTGACACCGTAGCGTTGCTGATAGTCCGGCGACAGCCACAGCAACATTGGTACATGCTTCTGAGCTTCAGGGGCGATGCTGTAAGGCAATCCGTGCAGATAAACGCCGTCTTCACCGAGTGATTCACCGTGGTCAGAAAGATAAACCAGGCTGGTGGTGAACTGGCTCTGATGCGCCTTCAGCAGGTTGATCGCCTTATCGACAATATAATCGGCGTACAACACGGTATTATCGTAAGTATTCACCAGTTGCTGCTGTGAACAGGTCTGAATCTGACTGGTTTCACAGGTTGGGGTAAACTTCGCAAACTCAGGTGGATAGCGATGATTGTAGGTTGGGCCGTGGCTACCAATGGTATGAATCACGATCACCCCATTCCCTTTCAGGCTTTCTATATACTGCTCCAGCCCGTGGAACAACACTTCGTCATAGCACTCACCTTCAATGCACATGCCCGGCAAATTCAGCGCGTTCATATCCTGGTGTGGCACCCGGTTACAGACGCCTTTACAGCCGCCATCATTCTCATTCCATAACACCTGAATACCGGCACGCTGTTCGATATCCAGTAACCCTTCCTCATGGCTGGCAAGACCATCGTCATAATGGCTGCGTGGCATATTAGAGAACATGCAAGGTACGGATACCGCTGTTGACGTGCCACAGGAGGCGGTATTAGGGAAATAGATCACCTGATCTTTTGCCAACCGTGGATTAGTCTCACGATTGTATCCACCCAGAGAGAAATCACTGGCGCGCGAGGTTTCACCCAACACCATAATCGTCAGATTTGGTTTGGTATTGCTGCTGAAAGCGGGTTTTTGCTGCGCATCAAGGCCAATTTGTACCAGCGGCAGGTTATCCATACGGTGGTGGACATACCAGGACCAGACGGCAGTAATACTGTTAGAGGGGCTTAGAGATTTTACCAGCTCTTTGTTATTGCGGAACAGTGAGGCGTAGTCCTTGTAGAACAACAAAGCCACCAGAATGATCGCGCAACAGGAAAGCACCACGCTGAGGCTGCGATTGCGCAAGCTACGCCAGCCGGAAGCCGGTTTCTTGACCTGTAACCAACAGGCCAGCAGGCTGCTCACTACCGCAGTAAATGCCAGCGTCAGTAACATCTGCGGAGTCACCAGTGCCCAGCTTTCAGCAGGAGTGGTATCCACAATGTTACTGATCATGGAGCGATCCAGCACAATGCCATAGTTCTGAATAAAGTACTGCGCACTGGCGGCGACCAAAATAAACAGCACGATGACCAAGCGGTCCAGCCAAATAAACGAAGCCAGCGTCACCACAATATTGATCACGCTAAAGGCCACGACCGGCATTGAAAGAAAGACCAACAAACTTTGTCCCTGATGCAGCGGCAACAGGCTAGCGGCCTGGCGATAAAAGGCAATATTAAGAAACAGCGCGATATACGCTGAGAAAAGCATTAAGAAGCGCAACTGGCCAAGCGCAGGCCGACGCAAAGTAATCCGGGACATAGACAATTTTCCATCATGAATAATGGTCGTTATCTTGCCCGGTACAGATTAAGACAACCTTAAGATGCTTAAGGTTGGCAGGTTAACGGAGGTCGCTGGCTGCCCGCTTGTTCACTCGCTGCCAGTGCATCAGACCGATGAGCACCAGCAGGCTCAGCAGCGCTGCGCCACTGAAAACCCGGCTACTGTCACCCGGTATGTAAACCATAAAAGCTGCGAGGAACTGCCCACTGAAGATCGCCATCGCCAGTCGGGCCAGATTTTTCCCTCGCAGAGGCGCAGAGCTGTAATCTACGGTCATATGATTGACCAGCGGGATAGAAAACCCAAAGCCACAGCCGAGCATAACACCGCCGAAAATAAACAGCGGTAGCTGAGTTGCGAAGGCAAAGAACAAATGTGCAGTTGCCAGGCAGAGAAAGGCGACACTCAGCAACTGCGCATCACGTATGTTTTGCAGCAGACGCGGCATCTGCGAAGCGGCGGCAACCGCGACCAGGGAAACAAACGACAAAAAATAACCCGTCATTGCCGGACTAATGCCCGCCGCATGAAAATGCTGTGGGATCATAATGATCGCCGTAAAGAAAATGATCATGGCGCTACAGGCCGCTAACTGAGCAAGGCGAAGTCCAGCGGGATGATTTCCCAACGTCGGCATGTTTTCCCCCTCACCTGCTGTATTCGTGGTGGCAACACGTGGAACCCAGCGCCACAGCATCAGCAAAAGCAGCCAGGCACACAGATAAAGCGAAAATGGCCAGCGCCAGTTTTGTTCGGCCAGCACGCCGCCAATTGCGAGAAAAATCACGCCCCCCAACTCAATGGACATCCCCTGCCACGCCATCATTTTGAGTCGCGTTTCGCCGTGCCAAAAAGTCGCAATCAGCGCTGTACCCGCACTCATGACCATCGCGGTAGCGCCGCCAAGCAATAACCGTTCGGCAAAGACCATTACCACGCCTTGCAGGAAAACAGCACCCGCGCCAAGCAAGCCATACAGCAATAATCCCGCCGCCAGGGTATGCCATGCGCCCAGACGATCAATGCATCGACCTGCCAACGGCGCAAATAGCACCACCCCCAGAGACGGCAAGGTGATTAGCCAGTTAGCGCCATGTGGCACCCTCAGCCCCTTTGCAACGTCATTGATGCCCGGCACGATCACACACCCGACCATGATCGTCAGGCAAGCAACGGCAAGCAGAGTAAATACGCCCGTTTTAGTTGGATAAGACATAGTGATCCCGTAAGTAAAATTGTCCGTTGAATGGATAATACGGGAGAGTAAAGCACGAAATTACGCTGCATAAATGCTGTAACCTGTCCATACTGTCCACTTGGTGGATAAACAGCAGCATCGAGAGTGGCTTTATGCAACAAGACCAACAAACGAGTTCGCAAGTCATCGCCCGTACGGCGCTGATCCTGCGTACTCTGGAGAATTATCCTCAGGGTTTATCGATTTCAGCCCTGGCCAGGGCGACCGCCATGCCACGTACCACAGTGCATCGCCTGGTCACATCGCTGATGAGTGAAGGACTACTGAGCCACAGCGAACGGCTTATTTGCCTTGGCCCCGCACTGATCCGACTGGCTGGCTCTGTGCATACTGATGTGATCGCTATTGCCCGTCCAGCACTTGAAACCCTAGGCCGACGAACGCGAGAAACCGTCGAGCTTTCCGTTTTTCGCGGTACCCATGCCATTTCACTGAGTCAGGTGCCTTCAGACCAGGAGCTACGTGTGGTATCCGTGGTGGGTACGGCATTCCCTTGTCACTGTAGTGCGCATGGCAAAGCCCTGCTGGCTGATATGAGTGACAAAGAGGTTCTGCAACTTCTTGGCACACAGCCAGAGAAACGCACGTCATTGAGCCTGGATACACCCGAAGCGATCCTTGCCGATCTCATTGCTACCCGCACTCAGCGCTACGCTACTGACATTGAAGAACACGCGCGTGGTGTCTGCGGTATTGCCGTAAGCCTAAGGACCGGACCAGGAGAGCGCTATGCTTTATCCATTGCAGTGCCCGCTCAACGTTTTAGCGAACAGCGTTCGCGGTTATTAGCCGCATTGATGCAATGTCGCGCTGAAATTGAGGCAGCACTCTCCCGCTAGTTTCTGATATGAACCTGCCTAAAAATCATTCAAATTAACTGAATTAGTTCAGCAAATCGTTCAGCTTTTAACCTTGCCAGTTCAGGCCTATCATTTCCTACATCAAGGCGAAATGCCTTACAACAAACAATATCTTCTGAGGAAATGACCATGAAAAACATCAAAACTTTAGTTGTAGTTTCAGCTCTTTCACTGTTCTCTGCGGCTGGTTTTGCCCAAACTATCAGCGCAACCAGTTCTACGCTGGATGGTGCAGAAGCCAAAATTGCCGCTCAGGCACATCAGGCAGGCAGCCAGTACAAAATTACCGAAGCGTATAGCGGTAACCGCGTGCACATGACCGCTGAGCTGACAAAATAATCGCAAAGAATGATAAAAACCCGATGAAATGATAACCGCACTAATTGATAACAAGCTAATAGTAACATGGGTTATCATTACTTCATCGCAGGCACACAGCCTGAACCTGATAAGCAAAACGCAAAATTAAGGATACCGACCATGAAAACTATCAAAACATTGTCATTAGCTACCGTTGCTGCGCTGTCACTGATCTCTTTCGGCAGCTTCGCCCAGAGCGTGACTGCGACCAGCTCAACCCTGGATGGCGCAGAAGCAAAAATCGCCGCTCAGGCACAGCAAGAAGGTGCGAACTACAAAATCACCGAAGCGAATTTCAATAACGGTGTGCACATGACCGCCGAGCTGTACAAATAATATCCCTCTGTTGATTTAGCCGCCGCAAGGCGGCTTTTTTTATGCCTTTTAACGGGTATTCAGGCGTTCAATCTCCCCACTGATGGCTTTGATTGTCATCTGCGCAGCACGCGAAAGCTGGCGTGAAGGTGCAGTACACAGCGCCAGCGTCAGGGGGCGAATCAGTTGCCCTTTCAACGGGACAAAACAGAGCTGCTGCTGTTTAACCTCTTCCAGCACATCCAGCAAGCTTAATACCGCCACACCGGCACGCTGACGCACCAGCGATTTGATCAGCCGGATGTCATTACACACAATCGCATTTTCGGGTGCCAGGCTATGATGCCGGTAGAGCAAACGCACCCGGTCATAAACCACGAGCGGCTCACCGGGAATAATGTGGCGTTCCTCACTGAGTTCGCCAGGTGACAGACTGGCGCGTTCAGCCAATTCATGCCCGGTCGGCAACACCACACCCATGGGCATTTCAGCAAATGCCAGTACATCCAGGCCACTTTGCCCTTCCGGATCGAGCACCAGACCAAAGTCGATTTCAGCCTGCCGAATGCGCTGGCTGATTGACAAACTGTCTCCCACCGAAAGATCGAGGCGTAACCACGGCCAGTCGCTGGCTATGCGGGCAAAGGCATCCGCCATACAGCCATCACTCAACGCCTGAATCAGTCCCACGCTAACGTGGCCCCGTTTCACCCCTTGAATATCATCGAAATAGTGGCAGGTCAGGCGGAACTCTCGCTGCCAGCGTTGAATATTATCCAGCAGGAGTTCTCCTGCGGTGGTCATCCGTAACCCATCGGGCAACCTTTCAAACAGCGGCAGGCCATATTCGGCCTCCGCTTGCAGGATTTGCCGGTTGATTGCCGAAGCAGATACATGAAGCCGCTCAGCCGCTTTCCGCAGGCTACCGCTGCGGGCGACTTCGGCAAAATAAAGCGCAAAGCGAGAAAATGGACTCACGGCAACTCCTGTACTGTTTTTTGCAACACATAAGTGAATTCTTGCTGATGGATGTAAACACCTTAATCCGTACAAAATGCACTGACAATCATTTTACCGGTGGCTGACACCGGATTTATGTGAGCAAAAAAAGGAAGCCTCCCATGACAACACTTGCCCCTCCTGCCCATTGCACATTCGAACCGGACGATTGGCTGCGTCTGGCCCAGCAGTGGCATCCGGTCGCCCGCTCTTGTGATGTTGGGCCGCAGCCAACCAAAGCCGTGCTGCTGGATGAACAGTTAGTGGTTTATCGGATCCATGGCAAGGTGGTCGTAGCACGGGATGTCTGTCCCCATCGTGGTGTGCCTTTGACGCTGGGGTTCCACGATGAAGAGGGCGTTATCTGTCCTTATCACGGCTTACGCTTTGGTGACGATGGCCGCTGCAATCGCATCCCTTCCAGCCCAAATCAGCCGATACCCGCCAAGCTGAACCTGATCACCTATGCGGTGGAAGAGCGCTTTGGCCTGGTGTGGGTCTGTATGGCGCCTGATGCAGAATCGCCCGCCCCGTTGCCGCAGATGCCGCACTGGGTCGATGAAGGTTTTCAGCAGATTAACTGCCCGCCGTTTGACGTAGACGGTTTTGCCGGTCGTCAGGTTGAGGGTTTTCTCGATGTCGCACACTTTGCGTGGATTCATACTGAAACCTTCGCCGATCCGGATAATCAGGAAGTTCCCCCCTATAACGCCGTCGAGACACCCACCGGTTTTGTGGTGGATTACTGGAGTAGCGTGGGCAACTATCCTGCCAGCTCAGAGCATCAGGCTCCCGAAGGGTTCGAATGGCTGCGCCATTTTGAAATGCACTTACCGTTTACCGCGACCCTGACCATCCACTTCCCCGGAACAGCACGTCTGGTGATCATGAATGCGGCATCACCGGTATCCGCCAGAAAGACCCGTATGTTTGCCCCGCTGGCGCGCAATTTCGATCTGCATGTGCCGGTGGAAGACGTCCATGCTTTCAATCACAAAGTGTTTGAAGAAGATCGTTTGATGGTCGAAACACAGCGTCCAGAACGGCTGCCGCTGGATCTGACCCTGGAAGCCCATATTCCGGCAGACCGCAGTTCAATTGCTTATCGGCGTGGTCTGAAAAAAATGGGCTTCGGCGAATTTTTCCTCGTTTAACGGAGGTGAAACATGCAGACATTACGCGTCAGAGTCGAGGGGATGTGGTGCCAGGGACGGCACAACCTCGCCGTCACATTAGCGTCTATTGATGGCGTTTCATTGCCTGCCTGGACTCCCGGTGCGCACATTGATGTGCACCTTGGGAATGGTATGGTGCGGCAATACTCTTTAACCGGCAGCGCGCGTGATGCGCAACACTATATGATTTGTGTTGCCAAAGAGTCAGCGTCTCGCGGAGGTTCACGCTTTATTCATGAAAAACTGCGCCCCGGTGATGAACTAAGCATTTCACCGCCACGTAACCTGTTTCCCCTGTTAGAAACACCCAAAACGATTTTACTGGCAGCCGGTATTGGGATTACGCCCCTGTATGCGATGGCCGACCAACTGCGTGCCAACGGACAACCGTGTGAATTGCACTATTACGTGCGGGAACGCCAGGATATTGCTTTTGCCGAGGCTTTACACCAGCACAACTGCACTTTCTGGTGTAGTAGTGAGGGCTATAGCCCACGACAACACAGTGTGGAATCGCTGATGCATCCACAGCCGCTCGCCCGGATTTATCTGTGCGGTCCGGCCGGTTTTATGGCACGTATGCAGGAGATTGCACTGGCGTACGGGTGGCAGCCAGAACAAATTTGCAGTGAAGCGTTTGCGCCAGTACCCTCCGTGGCTACGGCATCAGGGGATAATGTGTTTCATGTAATGCTGACATCCACGGGACAGCGCTGGCCGGTGCCTGCGGACAGCACCATCGCTCAGGTATTACAAGCCCAGGGCGTTGCCGTTCCGCTCTCCTGCGAGATGGGTCTCTGCGGGGCCTGTCTGACACCAGTGAAGCAGGGCGAGGTCGATCATCGCGACACAGTGCAGAGTGAAGCGGAAAAATGCGCATCACAGCAGATGATCGCACTGTGCTGCTCACGCAGTCATTCGCCGGAACTGGTGATTGACCTTTAAATCAATTCGCGCAGGTTGTATATCACGCCTGCCACCGCAATCAGCAGCAGGAATAGCGCACTTATCCGCGCCAGTAATGGGCTGCGACGTCCTGGCAGCCAACGTCGTACCAGTAAAATCAACAGTGAAAGAATGCCCAGATCCACCACCAGCCAGACCAATGTTAGCCAGATCAGACTGCGTGTCAGATCTGGCGTAATCGCAATGAACTGCGGGAAAAAGGCGGCAAAAAACAGAATATCTTTCGGATTTGCAATCGCGGTGAGAAACCCGCGTAACCAACCGCCCCGCAATCCCGGTTGCAACCCGGTGTCATCTGGCGCACTGCGCAATGCCGACCAGGCCATGGAACCAATATACAGCGATCCTACTGTTCCCAACACAGCCAGCCAGCGCCCTTCAAGTGCCACCACGCCAGCTAACGTCAGCGCCGCCAGGGCAATCAACACCAGCGAGGCCATATTCGTGCCAATGGCGGTGGCAAATGCACGGCGCGGACCCTGTGCTAATGCAGTGCCGGTGACCAGCGCCACCACCGGCCCTGGCGTTAACAGTAACAGCAACGTAGCGGTGAAATAAGCCAATAACAGAGCGATGTTCATTTAATGTTTCTCCCGAATATGGCCACGAAGTATTGACGATTCGGCTCGTATTGCAAAACGTAAAAAACTGACGTTCAATGTGATTAATACTCACAATGGATGATGGTTTATGTCTTTGCCTCCGCTGTACGCCCTGCGGGCTTTTGATGCCGCCGCACGCCTGGGTTCGTTTAGCCAGGCGGCACAACTGCTGCACCTTACGCCCGGGGCGATAAGCCGCCACGTCCGCACCCTGGAAGTGTGGTTCAACTGTACGTTATTCCATCGCCATGGCCCACGCGTGGTTTTGAGCGACGCGGGCCGCGCACTGGCGGCTGAACTGGCCGCTGGATTTGAACAACTGGAACGTGCCTGTGCGCATTTCCGGCAACAAAACGGCGAACTGCGACTGAAAGCCCCTTCCACGTTAACCATGCGTTGGTTATTACCGGCGCTACAATCCTTTAATGAGTTTGAATCAAGTTTCCGCGTCCAGTTAACCAGTGTCTGGATGGATAAAGACAGTATCGATTTTCATCGTGAGCCTTTTGACTGCGCCATTTTGTTAGGCAATGGGCAGTTTGGTGCAGAAACCCACGCACAGCGGCTGTTTGATGAGTGGTTAATTCCCCTCTGCGCGCCTGATTTCCCGCTAGCAGGACAGGATTACGATGTCATCCACCCTTCTCCCGATCGGCGTGACTGGCGGCGTTGGTTACAACGCAGCGGTATAACAGGTTCGCAACGCCTTAACCAAGGTAAGGTGTTTGATACCCTTGAACAGGGCAACATGGCCGCCATCAGTGGTCACGGTATTACCGTGGGCGATCTGCTGTTGAGTCAGTCGGCGCTTGAGTCCGGGCAGTTAGTCACTCCCTGGCCGCAGGCGGTAGCAACCGGAGACAGCTATTATCTGGTGTGGTCGCAGCGCTCCACGCGTTCAGCCAACATTGAACGCCTGAACGCGTTTTTACAGCAACGTGTGCCGCTATTGCCCACTTCGGGCGTGACACTTCTCCCGGAAAAAATATAACGCTTTCCAACGCCGACATTCTCAGGCACCATTTAGGTAACAATCACTTCCTAAATGGCGCTTGAAATGTCTCTTACCCCGCGACGTGAACGTGGACGGCCACGTGAGTTTGATCTCAATCAGGCATTAGACAACGCCATGCTGGTGTTCCGTCGTCAGGGATTTCACGGCGCTTCCATCACCGATCTCGGTGCTGCCATGCAGTTAACCGCGGGAAGCATCTACAAAGCCTTTGGCGATAAGCACGGGCTATTCTTGCAGGTCTTTGAGCGTTATCTCCAGCTACGTCACCAGGCTTTGCGACACGCCCTGGAAAATCAGCCTGACGGACGCAGTGCGATCAAACAACTCCTGCAATTTTACTTCGACTCCTCACGTGACTTACAAGGCCGCCTCGGCTGCATGGTGGTGAATAGTACCGTGGAGCAAAACCTGTTAGAGGAGCCATTGGCGCAACGCGTGCGTGAAATCGTGCTCAGCAACCGTACCCGGCTGGTGCAACTGATTGAACAGGGGCAACAAGATGGCTCAGTCAATCCCGATATACATGCCCAGGCGGGTGCAGAAATGCTGCTCTGTGTGTTATTTGGTATGCGCGTGGTGGCTAAGAACGACAATCTGCAACATGAAGAACAGAGTCTGGCACTGATCCTGAAGATGCTGGATTAAAAAATTTTCCCCATTTAGGAAGCGATCACTTCCTATATAAGATACGAGGTTACTATGCACCATCATTCAGTTCCAACAACACAACACGTTGTTGCAGGATTAGCCGATTTTTATCACCACTATGCTGTCGTTGATGGCGTTCGTCTCCACTATGTCGCGGGTGGCAACCCCGCAGGAGAAACACTAGTCTTGCTGGCCGGTTTTCCGCAAAGCTGGTTTGCATGGCGTGACGTGATGGCACGTTTAGCCGCCAGGTATTTCATCATCGCCCCTGACCTGCCGGGACAAGGGGATTCCGACTGTCCGCTGCAAGGTTACGATACCGAAGCTTTAGGGGATACCTTGCACGGGCTGCTGACACAGCTTGCCGTCTCACGTTATTTCCTGGCCGCGCATGATGTCGGCTCGTGGGTGGCTTTCCCCTATGCGCTACGCTTTGGTGAAGAACTCCAGGGGCTGGCTTTGCTGGATGCGGGGATACCCGGTGTGACGTTGCCCGACCAGCTTCCGGTCACACCCGATCGCGCATGGAAGACCTGGCACTTTGCCTTTCATACTCTGGCAGACTTACCTGAAATGCTGTTACAGGGGCGAGAAAGGCAATATCTGGAGTGGTTTCTGCAACGTAAAACGGCACGCGCAGATATCTTCACCCCGGCGGTCATCGATGAGTACCTGCGTACTTTAGTCCGCCCAGGCGGATTACGGGCCGGGTTAGCCTATTACCGTGCAGCCTCACTCTCTGCCAGCCAAAACCGGGAATGGATTGCGCAAAGCAAACTGACCGTTCCGCTATTGGCTGTTAGTGCCGATCAGGGGTCTATTCCTGACATGGCAGCCCCGCTGCGTCAGTACGCTACGCAGGTGGAAGGCATCAAGCTTTCCCAGTGCGGGCATTACATCCCGGAAGAACAGCCTGAAGCATTGTCTGCTGCGCTGGACGGTTTTTTCGCCGGTATTTGTAGCAGCGATGGACTTCATTAAAGATTTATTGACCTTTTGCAGGCATTTTTGCGCTACCCTGTGCCGCGTTTCTTCTATTTCAATCAGGTATTTTCATGACAAAGCGTAAAATGACGCTCACTGCTGCTCTGTTGGCTGCTGCTGCACTGGTAGCCTGGTGGCTGGTTCCGCACTACAGCAAAGAGGATGAGGCTTATTACGTTTCGGTGTTTTGTGCGATTCACCACGACGATAGCTCGCTATTTCTTAAGGATATGAACACGGTGATTGAGGGCGGGAACTCAGACTATGCACTGCAAAAGATTCATTTCATCCCATCGTTGGGCAAGAAGGTCGTAAACAGTTGGTCGAAACTCACCCCTGAGCAACAACTGAAGGCCAAAAACGATAATCCAGCTTGCCAGCAGTTAATGCACCAGCAGCTGGATCGATAATCTGTCACGTCGCGCCGCTATCACCTCTGCGGCGTGACGTTGTCACTCAATGCCACAAGCGCTATCAAGGCGATTTGCCGCCACAATGGCAAGCTGGCTAAAACCTCTTCTTTCCAGTGTCATTGCCGCTTGTGCTGCACGAATCCCGCTGGCGCACACGAAGACAATTCTCCGGTCGTGTGGCGGTTGCCACCCAGCCAAATCTCGCGGCAGAATACGTAAAACTTGCGCCTGAATACTTTGTGGCGCCTCCTGTTCACTGCGCAACTCAACAATACAATCGCCCTCCATTAACATCGAACTGTCAATAAATGGCACGCCGGGTTCCAGCGGTTCTTCTGCCTGATCAAAGCGGAATTTACGAAAATGCCAGTTAGCAAAGTCACAGTTAATCAGACTGCCCAGCGGAGAAGGCTGTAGCTCCAGCAGCACGCTGAGCGCCATTTGCGCCTGCATCGCACCCAGCGTGGCGACAGCCGGTCCCATGACACCGGCGGTATTGCAATTAGCGGCGGCGGCAGGCAGACGTGGGAACAGCGCCCGATAGCCAGGCGCACTGCCACAAAATCCCCCCACGTAACCCTGACGACCCAGTACCGAAGCACTGATCAAGGGGATACCCAACGCCTGACAGGCATCCGATAACGGATAGGTCACCGCAAAATTATCCGCAGCGTCCAGTGCGAGATCGATATCGACCAATGCCTCCGCCACATTGCCCGGCAGCAGCGGTTTGATCACCGCTTCAACCACTACGTCAGGATTCCTCTCTGCCACCGCGCGTTGCGCACAGAGCGCTTTTGGCTGGCCGATATCTGCCAGGGTGAATAAGTTTTGCCGGTGTAAATTATGCTCTTCAACGACATCGTTATCGTAGAGGCGAATAAAGCCCACCCCGGCACCCGCGAGCAGAGGTAACAGAGACGACCCGAGGCCACCCGCACCGACAATCAATATCCTTGCTTGTGCCAGCTTTTGCTGCCCGGCATCGCCGACTTCTTCCAGCATCACCTGACGCTGATAGCGTGCGTGGCTCATGACCCAAACTCCGCCAGACCGAATAATGGCGTTGAAGCCGCAGCCATATCCCGGCGTTCCATCAATCCCGCTTCATGTGCAGTCAAACCCGCCTGAACCGCCTGACCAAAGGCCGTCGCCATGGCGACAGGATCACGTGCTTTTGCGACTGCGGTGTTCAGCAGAATCGCATCAAATCCCATTTCCATTGCCTGTGCGGCCTGGCTGGGCGCGCCAATGCCCGCATCAATAATCAGCGGCACATGCTTAAACCAGTTTCGCATGGTGCGCAGGCCTTCGATGTTACGTAATCCCTGACCGGAACCGATGGGTGCGCCCCACGGCATCAACACTTCACAGCCCGCTTCCAGCAGTTTTTCCCCCAGAATCAAATCCTCTGTGGTGTAGGGGAAAACCTGGAAATCTTCGCGACACAGAATACGTGCGGCTTCGACCAGCGCGAACGGGTCGGGTTGCAGCGTATCGGCGTGACCAATCACCTCTAACTTGATCCAACGCGTGTTGAATACCTCTCGCGCCATATGCGCCGTCGTCACCGCGTCTTTGACGGTGTGGCATCCTGCGGTGTTAGGCAGCACCCGTTTATTGAGCTGCGTGAGCAGTTGGCGAAATGCTCCCCCACCTTCACCTTCACGCCGTAAGCTGACGGTGATGATATCTGACCCGGAAGCCTCCACCGCCTGCTGTAACACCGCGGGTGAAGGATAACCGGCAGTACCAAGCAGCAGACGTGACTGTGGTTGATAATCGTAGAACATGGCTCAACCTCCCTGCATCGGCGACAGCACTTCCAACTGCTGCCCCTCAGCCAGCGCAAAATCTGCGTAACGGCTGCGTGGGACAAACTCGCCGTTCACTGCGCTGGCAACACAGCTGGCATCAATATTTTGCTCCAGTAATAACGCCGCGAGCGTCATTGCGCCGGTTTCTACCGGTTGCCCATTCAGTTCAATTTTCACGCCAGATTCTCCTGGGATAATTTTTGCATTAATTGTTCAGCCATGATTGGCGCTAACAAAAAACCGTGACGGTACATGCCATTCACGTGGAAGACGCCATCTTCATAGCGTACCTGTGGCAGATTGCAGCGATAAGCCGGTCGTAGGCCGGTGTTGCTTTCAATCACACGCGCTTCTGCCAATGCGGGATGTAACGTATACGCCGCACTCAGTAACTCCATCATCGCGCGTGCACTGATAACACTGTTGTCATCACTTTCGACCATGGTCGCTCCCAGCATGAATCGCCCCCCTTCTCGCGGGACCAGATAACAGGGGAAACGGGGATGCAACAGGCGAACAGGACGGGAGAAGGACACTTCACTGGACTGCAGGATAATCATTTCACCGCGCACCGCGCGCAATTCTGGCTGGGCCTGACGGGCATGAATACCACGGCAGTCAATCACCCTGCCGGTAGCAGGTCCGCTGTGGAAATTCACGCCTGAAGCAATCAGTTTTTCACGTAGCGTAGTCAGAGCAATGCGAGGATCAAGATGGGCTTCACCGGCAAAGAACAGTCCGCGACTGAAGCGTTTTTCCAGAGCAGGCTCCAGCGTTTCTGGATCAACCCACTGATGCTCACGCGTCATAGCAGCGAAGCGGTCCAGCTCGCGCGCATCGCGGGGTGGAGCCACTACCAGCGTCCCCTGATGTTGAACACCGGGGATCCGGTCAGCCCACCAGGCGGCACTGTGTTGCCCCCACACAATCACTTCTTCAGGCGCGCTTTCCGCTTCGCACCAGGGGGCCAGCATGCCGCCCGCACACCAGGAGGCGGGCTGATGATCGCTGGTGATCACTTCCAGCTTTTCTCCGCGTTCCGCCAACAACGTGGCGACACAAAGCGCGCTTACGCCATTGCCCAAGATTGACCAGTGGCTCATGGCAACACCTCTGGCTGTAAGGTCTGAAAATGTCGGGAATTTTTCACCGTGGCCTCATGATAAAACAGCTGTGAGACCCGTGATACATCGTGGAATAAGCGAGAGAAGTGGCATGGCGTGGAGGCGCGTGCAGCAGTACAAACGGCGCAAAATGCCTGTCTTCCTCCGCCAGTATCAACTGGGTCAGGTTCTAAGGGTCGCTGAACCGCGCAGATGCGCTACCAGCCTCTCAGTCTCTTGGGCGAGACTCCCCTGACGCCCCTAGTTGTAGTGTAAGCGGTGCTGCGCCGTCAAGAATTTTCCCGCAAACCCTACCCTGTGTTGAACACAGGGTATACTCTGCTCCATTGTGCTAAACGCAAAGAACCTGCCCTATGAAAATGCCTGACCTGAATTTACTTATCGCGCTGGATATCTTACTGGAGGAAGGCAGCGTGGTGGGTGCTGCCCGTAAAATGAATCTCAGCCCGGCGGCGATGAGTCGCACCCTGGGCCGGATCAGGGAAACCCTGAAAGATCCCATTTTGGTGCCCGCAGGCCGCAAACTAGTGCCAACACCGCGCGCATTAGCGCTACGCGAAGAAGTCAGACTGGCAGTGAGTCAGGTCAAACACTTGCTGACCCCGGACAGCGCGATTGATGTGAGCTTACTGGCACGCCGTTTTAACGTGCGGGCGAATGATGTTTTTGTCGGGCTCTATTCCGGCCGCCTGCTGGAGAAAATGGCGCTGGAGATGCCGCTGGCATCACTCTATTTTTCCGCCGAAGAAGATAATGTCGATGGTGACGTACTCCGTCGGGGAAATGTTGATTTGTACATCAGCGCTTCACGCCCCCTGGGCGCGGAAATCCGCGTTCAACCCCTGTTTACCACTTCCTTTGTCGGCATTGCCCGTGAAGGTCATCCCATCTTCGATAATCCTATTAGCATGGAAAGTCTCACCCAGTGGGAACACATTGGCGTGTCCAGACGTGGAAAATTCTCCGGCCCCATTGACGATGCATTAGCGGAAGCAGGCTTGCAGCGCAAAGTCGCTCTCGTCGTCTCCACGCCCTTTACCGCGCTATTTGCTTTGCAGGATTCAGATCTGCTGTTGCCGCTGCCTGAACATCTGGCCCGTCACGCGCAGGCAGCAGGTTTACGTATTCGGTTATTTCAACTGCCGATTGCGTTGCAAACGGTGCTGTTTACGCAAGCCTGGCACCCCCGCTTTCAGCAGGACCCGGCGCACCAGTGGCTCAGACGCACCATCCACAGTTTATGCAATATCGATTGAGCCGTGCGTTTAACGCAATCATCAATTCCAATCATGTCACTTTCCATCATGGATAACGCTGCCTAAAGTACCGCTGCACACACTTTAGAGACAGCAAAATGAGTGATACCCCCTTATCCCTACGTCTGGTGCGACGGCTCAGCGCACTGGATATCACCACGGCACACAGCACCTACTTATTCCGATCGCTGCTGGCTGCCTGGCTGGCGCTGGTGACAGCCTATCAGCTACAACTCGAATCCCCGTGGTCAGCCGCCTCTACCGTACTGCTGGTGATTAATCCCATTCAGGGCGCGGTTATCGGTAAAGGCAGTTGGCGTATTCTCGGCACACTTTTAGGAATGGTCGTGTCGGTGTTGCTGTTGGCATTTTTTGCCCAACAACCCTGGTTCTTTTTAACTGGCTTCAGCCTGTGGCTGGGTTTTGCCGTCGCTGGAATGACCCTACTGCGGCACTTCCGGGCCTCTGGCATGGTGGTTGCCGGATATACCGTGGGTCTTGCCACTTACGGTGCGTTGCAGCATCCCGAGTTAACCTTTGAGCAAGTGATCGCACGCGGTTCAACCGTGGTGGTCGGTGTCGTTTCTCTCGGCATTGTCACCGCCTTATTCAGCCGCCGTAGCATTACTGCGAAGGTGGACAAACAGCTAGCCCATCTGACACAAGCGTGTTTTGAGGCGATCAGCCTCTCCTCCACTGAAGAGTTTTCGTCCCGCCGTCGCCATTTGCTGGCAGATCTCTATGCTATGGATGACCTCCTCGCCGTTGGCAAAGCCGAATCTGCGGTTCTCGCAGCCAGGGCAAGGGCCCTACGCTACTGGGTCTCCTCTCTGTCGGCGGCACTGACGGCACCTGCAAGCCAGGCGCACGACTGGGCACAGATCCATCAGTTAATTTGTCAGGGAAATCATGGACTGGTATCAGCCCTGCATCGGTTAAAACCCGGCCGGGATCACCATCAGGATGCACAGTCATACGCTTGCTATCAGGCTTTACGCTGTCTGGCGCACGATAAAAAGTTACAGCGTCACAGAATCGTACCGGCAATCAGTTTTCATCGTGATAGCAGAATGGCGATGATTAACGGGAGTCGTGCCGCATTGACCCTATTTTGTGGGGGTGCGGTGTGGTTACTCAGCGGCTGGAGCAATGGCGATACCATGCTGTTGATCCTGGCGCCCTACTGTTCTTTGTTGGCACTTTCGCCGGCACCCGCCATCGGGGCAAAAGGCTTTGTGAAAGGGACGCTATATGCGATCCCTCTTGCTGCGGTGTGTGCTTTCGCTATCCTGCCCGCCATTCATGATCTCCCGTTACTGCTGCTGGTGCTTGGGCTGTTCTGGACGCCGGGTATTTTAGCGACCACCCAACCCCGCAATATGTTGGCCGGACTCGGTTATCTGGTGGGATTCAATACGCTAGTCGCGGCGGGCAATCCGATGCAGTTTGATGGTAACGACTTTCTGAACCAGTCCGTCGCCTGGCTGCTGGCAAGCTGTTTTACCCTGCTCAGCTTTCGCGTGCTGTGGCCGCCTAACGCTCCACGCCAACTGGCGCGATTGCTGCGAACGATACAGGCAGCCGCTCTGCAGCCAGGTCATTCGCCACGTCATCTCTGGCGCCAACAACATCGCCTTGCGTTACTGGCTGCAATGACTCGCGCACATCCGGATGTCAGTCATCCCGTGGACGGTAGCCTACCGCTGCTGCAACAACAGCAGCTGATCCTGCAATTACAGCAGCATATCCGGGATGATCATCGTCACAGCATTACCCTCCAACGGGCATTAAAGCGTATGCGACAAAGGCATCACCAGCCAGTGCGAGCCGCGCAACCGCTACGCCATGCTGCATGGTTAATCCGTCGTCAGGATAACCCCCATGACCACGCGTTGATCGCACAACTCAATCTGCTGGCGAAATTACTGACTGACCAAGGAGATAAAAATGCTAAGTGAAGTCGCGGTGGCAGGTGCATTGCTTCCCCCACTGTTTGTTTATGTCTTATTCACAATGCCGCTGTTTTTGCTCTTGCGCTGGCTGCTGGTACGCAGTGGTGTGCTGGCGCGCATCTGGCATCCCGGGCTGTTTGAGTTTTCCCTTTCCCTTTCACTTTTGGCGTTGATGGTGTTGTATGTTTGATCGCTTTTCCTTTATTAAACCGTGGATTAAAGTCATTTTTACTCTGCTGTGCGCTGCGTTTGCGGTAGCGCTAGTGATACAGCTGTGGCAAGTCTATATGCTGGCTCCCTGGACCCGCGATGGCCGAGTGAGTGTTCAGGTCGTGCGAAGTGCACCTGATGTTTCAGGCCCAGTTGCTCGCATCAATGTTGTAGATAACCAATATGTGCATCGCGGTGATGTGCTTTATCAAATCGACGCGGAGCGCTTTAGCCTGGCGGTCGCTCAGGCGGAGAGCGAACTCATGGCCGCACGCGCCACGTTGCAGCAAAAAGCAGCAGAAGCACAACGCCGCCGTCAGATGAAAAATCTCATGGCCGTCGAGGAAGTACAGCAAGCTGATGCCGCTTTGACACTTGCGCAGGCCGCCGTACAACAGGCGCGGGTGACGCTTGATACTGCCAGGCTCAATCTGCAGCGCACCACGCAACGTGCGACTGTTGATGGCTACGTCACCCATTTACGTCTGCAGCCAGGAGATTACGCCGTGGCAGGCGAAGCCAATGTGGCTTTGGTCGATGCCCACAGTTTCTGGATCACAGGATATTTTGAAGAGACGCGTCTGCATGGCATTCACATTGGCGATCGCGCTGAAATCCGACTGATGGGCTATCAACAGCCTCTGCTCGGCCATGTCGTGAGCATTGGGCGCGGCATCACCGATCAAAACGAGCAATCAGGATCATTGGGCCTTGCCAGCGTTGAACCGAGCTTTACCTGGGTGCGATTGGCTCAGCGCATCCCGGTGCATATCGCGATTGATCATGTCCCGCCAACAGCGGTTCTGGTGGCAGGAATGAGCAGCAGTATTGCAATTAAAGCACCAGGGCAACCCCATGGCACCCTGCTGGCATTGATCCAAAAGCTGAATTAATTTTCCCTGCCGACGTCGAGTTCGTTCATCGAAGGCGGGCAAGGGAAATGTTGGCGATTTCAGGCTGAAATCCTGTTGTAACAATCAGATAGCACTGCGTAGCTTTGGTATACGCAGTGCTGCCTGGTGGGTATCACATTACGCTTCCGTTTTACTCACTGCTTTGATGCGTGCCGCCAGTGCGCGCTCAATGGTCTGGCGATGATAGGGTGACATTTTGCGCCACTCTTGCGCTTCTTTGCGCGTGCGGCCGCAGCCTCGGCACCAGCCAGTTTTACCCTCAAACAGGCATAAATCCGTACAGGGGGATTTTACCGCCATCTTTGACTCCTTTTAAATTAAACCATGAAGGCCGTGCCAGCCCATATAGAGACCCACCAGGGCGATTAATCCACTGGATAAATAGGGTGCTCTGCGCGCCAGTTGTTCAAACCCACTCCAGCGGCGGCTGACGTGGCGCACACTCAGTGCGGCGCCCACACCCACCGTGACCAGCGTTAACGCCAGACCTACGCTAAAACAGATCACTAAAGCTGCCCCGAGGCTGAACTGTTTAACCTGAATACAGAGCAGCAGTACGGTAATTGCTGCCGGACAAGGGATTAAACCGCCCGTGAGACCAAACAGTAAGATCTGCCCGTTGGTGACCTCACGGCCATCGAAACGACGGCGAATATCATCAGCATGAGCGCGTTCATGTGCATCCTGATACTCTGCCGATCCCTGTTCCAGATCTGCCAGCTCTGAATGATGATGTTCATGAAAATGCAGATCGTAGCGATGTTGGTGATCCCCATGCCCCAGCATCAGCGTGACGTTAAATTCATGCGGCTCGGGAATAACATCCCTGGACCTGATCTGATCGGCCAAAACGTGAAAAGTAAACTGCTGACTGCTGCCATCAGGTCTCCGGGTTTCTAACTGAATGCTCTCTGCCTGCCACTGGTGTCCGGAAACTGGCGTGAAGACCCAATACGCAGGTCCGGCGGACTCATCAATAGCCAGTTGCACTTTTCCATGTCCAGTATCAATCAGCAGGCTCTCATCATGCTGATGCGGCTCCCGACCCTGGTGCCATTCCCTTGCCTCAGACCAGGTTCTCCACCCCATCCAGATTGCAGTAACCAGAATAATGACGCCAGAGATCGTCTGGAGCCAGGGTTCAGCAGCCTGCGCGGTGAAATGATGGCTGATTGTCATTCCGCCCAACGCAATCAGCCACACCACCATGGTGTGCGACACTGTTGCGGCAAGACCCAACAGCACGGCCTGTTTTACCGAGCCGCGGATAGCCACAATGAAAGCGGCCATCATCGTTTTTGAATGCCCCGGCTCCAGCCCATGCAGAGCGCCAAGCAACACTGCGCTGGGAATAAACAGCCAGGCACTGGTGACTCCCTGACTGAGCAGAGCAGTAAAATCTGTCATAAAAAGATCCGTGTCGTGATAAGTTGAAGACGGCATTGCAGTGCCGTAAAATGAAAACACGCATACTATACCCCAGTATAGGTATTGATCAACGGAGAAGTTATGGCGCATACGCTAAAACACCAAAAGAGCCTGTTAACCCGCGTTCGGCGCATTAAAGGCCAGGCAACCTCACTTGAAGCGGCGCTGGAATCAGGCGAAGACTGTTTGAAAGTACTGCAGCAAGTGGCTGCCGTCCGAGGGGCGGTGAATGGCCTGATGAGCGAATTACTTGAAGGCCACATTCGGGAACATCTGATGAATGAGTCGGCATCTGCCGAGGACCGTGCTCAGGATATGGAAGACATCGTGGCGGTTATCCGTTCCTATCTCAAATAAAGTCGTCACGGGGAACACATGCTCTGGATAATCAGCAAATACGCTATCACGGCGGCTATGGTGGTACTGATTTCTGAGGTGGCAAAGCGCAGTGACCGGTTAGGGGGGTTGATCGCAGCACTGCCCCTCGTCACAGTGCTGGTTTTAATCTGGATGAAACTGGAAGGACAGAGTCAGGCCAAAGTTGCCAACCATGCCTGGTACACCTTCTGGTATGTCGTGCCTACCTTGCCGATGTTCGTCGCCTTTCCGTTTCTCTATCAGCGATTGGGTTTTTGGCTGACATTACTGGCCTGCTGCGCAATGACGATTGTGCTGTTTGCTCTCTGGGCGCTGTTCCTGCGCCGTTTTGGCATTGAATTGATGTAGTGGATCACATGCTGTGCCGGATCAACATTGCGGAATGTGATCCGGCGCAGCTTTCCTGTGCGCAGACCCGATGCGAAAGATAATTTTTATTGTTATCTTTAAATGGAAAATAAATTTCAAAAAGGACAAAAAGATGAGCGCGATCCCTTCCGCAGAACAGATCATTCAACAGGAACGAGAAGCCCGGCTACCCCGCTTTGATTTTAGCCTCGCATGGACCATTGGACAGGCGATTCAGCAACAAGCCAACGCGAAAAAATACCCGGTTGCCGTTGAAGTTTACGCCTTTGGACAAACCGTGTTTCTGTCAGCACTGCCTGGCTCAGCACCGGAAAATATATTCTGGTTAACAAGAAAACGAAACACAGTGTTGTTTACGGGACATGCCTCAATGTACGTTGGCCTGGTGAATGAACAAAACGGCAAACGCATGGAGCAACAAAACTGGATGGATCCAGCGCAGTACACCGATCACGGTGGCTCCTTCCCACTGATCAATCAGGATGGCGTTGTTTTTGGTGCTGTCAGCGTCAGCGGCCTTCCATCGGAAGACGATCACGCCCTGGCTCTGTGGGGCATTCAGCAACTCCAGCAACAGCTGTCACAAGCGGATTAATGGATTTCACTCCAAATTGACGGCTTTGGTGATGGTACTGGTGATGGCATCACGCAACTCTGCGGGGCCAGGAAACCCGCAGTGGCAACATTACACCGTTAACAGATAAGCTCCACACATCAATAGCTCATCAGTTTATTGATCCAGGACAAGGCTGGGTTGTCGTGGCTCTGTCACGCTGTGTCTACCGTGTTAGGCGCAGGAGAGCAGAAGATGACCGCAAAAGCAGCACTTATCGGGGGAATTGTGGTGTGGGGGGTTTACGTTGCCTGGATAGCCCATTACTACGCCGCAACCTTTGTGTCATTTGGTTCCTGAAAGACAAAACTGCAGCCATAAGCTGCAGTTTTTTATTCATACCACGTCAGAAATGCACTCAAAGCGTGCAAGTCACGCTGATATTAGTGGCAGACTTGAGGCAGTTCACTTTCTGAAAGACCGGTGATGCGTAATACAACATCACGATCAATGTGGTTTGCCAGCATTTTTTCGGCGAGTTCAAGCGTCCTCTCACTCATCGCTTCTAATCGGCCCTCTTCAAACCCTCTCTTTCTGCCAATTTCTTCCAGTTGTTCTGCAATCGTCATTAAATCATCCTCGTGTTTTGGCAGCTTATGTGCCAGTTCAACGACAAACGTTTTAGCATCAAAGGTTTCACCCGTTTTAAGCAGGTAGTTTATCAGAGAAACTAGTTGCTGTCGTGTGATAGCCTCAACAGTTAAGATTTTGTTTAATTGCTTAAACAAAGGTGAGAGGTCGCGCTGAAATATATGCTTTTGTATTAGCGTCAGTGCTGCCATTCGCCGATGATGCACAATTTCATCATCTGGAATAACGGTAACATCCACCAAAATAAACTGGCTTTTGTAGAAATACTCCGCCTGTTTAGGATCGTAGAACACGTCCAGCAATGAAGTTGTGTACGGGTAAGGGCTTCTTTTTCCGGCATAAAACAGTACTGGAACCACTAACGGCAACTTCTTATGGCCTGCATCAAGATGCCGCTGCATTGCAGCTATACCATAACGAAGCAGCCGAAAAGCCATGTGTTGATCAGGGCTTGACTGATGTTCAATCAAAACATAGATATAAGCATCCTGATCCGCGACTTTCAGGCTATACAGGACGTCACTGAAATAAGGACGAAGCGTCTCTTCGACAAAGTTACCGCATTCCAGCTTTAATGTAGCATAATCACACATCGTCTGTAGCGATTCAGGTAAGTGCAACTGCATAAAATCCTGTGCGGTTTCAGGATGCATTAAAAACTGCTTAAACACCGCATCATGAGGTGTTGAAGTTCCTCGAGGGGAATTCGCTGCTATTCCATCTGCCATCTCTTTTTCCCTGGGTTGGTTAACGCGGCAGAATGCTAGAGAAATTTAAGCCTGATAACGGCAAGACCTGGCCTGGAATAGGCATATTTTCAGCCGTAATAGTGCGGTAATTAAAGAGAGTTCGGGAGAAGTAACAGTATTCAATGAAAATATTGAAACTGGCGCTCCCGTTGCGGGAGCGCCATCACAGCTATTTCAATTCGGTTTCCAGGGCAGTACCGCCCCCCATGACTTTATACAGCGTAATCAGGTTGGTGTAGTAAGCCTGCTGGGTACTGACCAGGCTGGTACGTGCGGTATATAACGTGCGTTGTGCCGTCAGCGCATCGAGATAGGTATCAATTCCGTTACGATAACGCAGATCGGCCAGATGGTAGTAACTTCCTGCTGAAGCCACATAGTTCTGCTGACGCATCAGTTGCTCGTTTATGGTGCCACGACGTGCCAACGCATCCGCCACTTCCTGGAATGCCGTCTGCACGGCTTTCTCATAGGCTGCTACGTAATACTCTTTTTGCGCTTTGGTGTAACGCAGTTGCGCTACGTTATACCCACCGGCAAAAATCGGTAGCGACACACTGGGCGCAAATGACCACACACCCGCACCATTTTTAAACAGCGATGAGAGCTGGCTGCTTCCCACGCCGCCGCTGGTCGTCAGTGAGATGGTCGGGAAGAAACTGGCCCGCGCCGCCCCAATGCTGGCATTGGCTGATTTCAACGTATGTTCAGCTTCCAACACATCTGGACGATTCAACAGCACATCTGAAGAGATCCCGGCCGGAATATTGGCGAATGCCTGCTGCAAAGACTCGATGCCCTCTGGCAACAGGTTATCCGGAACAATTTGTCCGACCACCAGATCCAACGCGTTTTTATCCTGCGCTACGCTGGTGGTGTAGCTGGCGATATCCGACATGGCCGACTGGTAAGTGGTATCCGCTGAGGAGACGTCCACCATTGAGGCCGTTCCATGTTCGAACTGCTTACGCGTCACTTCCAGCGACTGGCGAGCACTCTCCGCCGTGTCTTTAGCAATCGCCAGATTACTGCGATCGGCCGCCAGGGCCAGCCAGTAATCCACCGTGTTGTACAGCACGGTTAGCCGCGTACTTCGCGCGGCTTCGGCTGTGCTGAGGTAAGTTTCATACTGCTCTCGCGTCAGACTCTGGTTCTTGCCAAACAGATCCAACTCGAAGGAGCTGACACTACCCTCAGCGGTGGCACTGCTGCTAATAGCGGTCTGATTACCCGTCCCGGTCAGTGCACGACTACGGCTGCCAGAGAGTTCTGCATTGACCGTTGGGAACAGAGCAGCGCGCTCTTCCCCATACTGGGCATGCGCCGATTTCACGCTGGCAATCGCTTCACGCAGATCACGACTGCTACTGAGCGCCATGCCCACCACCTGCCGCAGACGGGCATCGAGCACATACTGCTGCCAGCTCGTATTGCGATACTCCTCTTTTTGTACCGGAGTCAGCGCAGTATAGGCTGCGCCCTGCGGCGTCTGGCCTGGAACAGGTGATGAAGGTCGGTCATAGTGCGGATCGAGAGAAATACAGCCCGAGAGCAACAGGGGCAGAACCGCGATCAGAAAACGTGGTGACATCTTATTTCTCCTCCTGCGCGGCAGTATCAGTCACTTTTCCATGTCCATAAGGCACAGACGGGAAGACTCGGCGCACAATCACAAAGAACAGCGGCACCAGGAAAATCGCCAATGCGGTCGCAGAAATCGTACCCCCGATGATACCTGTACCGATGGCGATGCGGCTGTTAGCGCCCGCACCGCTGGAGATAGCCAGTGGCAGAACCCCGGCGGTAAAGGCCAGCGAAGTCATGATGATGGGGCGCAAACGCATGGATGCGGCGTGAATGGCCGACTCAATCAGCCCTTCCCCTTTACGATAATTTTCCTCTGCAAATTCAACAATCAAGATGGCGTTCTTCGCTGAAAGACCAATGATGGTGAGCAGCGCTACCTGGAAATACACGTCGTTTTCAAGGCCGCGTACCGCAACGGCCAGCAGTGCTCCCACAACGCCCAGCGGGACGACCATCATTACAGAGAACGGCACTGACCAGCTTTCATACAGAGCAGCAAGGCAGAGGAACACCACAATCAACGACAGCCCATACAGAGACATGGCCTGATTGCCCGACAGACGCTCTTGATAAGAGAGACCGTTCCACGAGTATGTGGTGCCCGCAGGCAATTTCGCGGCCAGCTTCTCCATGGCTGTCATCGCATCCCCTGAACTTCCCCCATCACCCGCTTCCCCTTCAATCTCATAAGAAGCCAGGCCGTTGTAGCGTGACAGTGCGTCCGCGCCATACGCCCAGTGTGAAGTTGAGAACGCTGAGAACGGTGCCATCACCGTGTTACCACTGCTGTCTGTTCCACTGACAAACCACTGATTGATATCTTCTGGCTTGCTACGGAACTGCTGATCGCCCTGCATGTAAACTTTTTTCACACGACCGCGATCGGTGAAATCATTCACGTAAGTTCCGCCAATGGCGGCACTGAGCGTGCTGTTGATATTGCTGATTGAAAGCCCCAGTGACTGCGCTTTTTCATCATCGATATCCACCTGCAACTGTGGCAGGTCTGGCAAGGTGTTAGCACGCACGTTCGCCATCGCGCTGTCTTTGTTCGCTTCAGCAATCAGCTGATTACGCATCTTCAGCAGTTCATCACGGCTGGTGCCTGCTTTCGCCTGGAGCTCAAACGTAAAGCCATTAGACTGCCCCAAACCGGAAACGGCGGGTGGTGACAGGACAAACACCTGTGCGTCACGGATGGAAGAGAGCTTCATCATGGCGCGACCGGCTATGGCATCCGCGCTATTTTCACTGCCCTTACGATCGCTCCAGTTTTTCAGCGCGATGAACCCGACCCCGGCATTCTGCCCACTACCGGCAAAACTAAAGCCGTTAACCAGCATGCTGACGTTGACGTTATCTTTCTCTTCCGTCGCGAAATAGTGCTGAATCTGGTCACGCACCGCATTGGTCCGGTTTTCCGTAGCACCTGGTGCCAGGGTGTACTGCACCATAATGTAGCCCTGATCTTCCGTTGGCAGGAAGCCAGTAGGCAGCTTGATATAAATCACTGCACAGGTCGCCAACACAATGGCATACAGTAATAAATAGCGCGCCCGGCTGTGGATCACATGTGCGACACGATGGTGATATTTGCCCTGCAATTTTTCGTAATTGCGGTTAAACCAGGCGAAGAAACGTCCCTCTTTCTTGTCTTTGTCATGTGGCTTGAGCAAGGTGGCACACAGCGCTGGCGTCAGCGTCAATGCGACAATCACTGAAAGCACCATAGAAGAGACAATGGTAATGGAGAACTGGCGATAAATAACGCCGGTCGAACCACTAAAGAAGGTCATTGGCAGGAATACCGCCGACAGCACCATCGCGATCCCGACTAACGCACCGGTGATTTCGCGCATGGACTTTTCCGTGGCTTCCCGTGGTGGCAGATGTTGCTCTCGCATCACGCGTTCCACGTTCTCCACCACCACGATGGCATCATCCACCAACAGCCCTATCGCTAGCACCATACCGAACATGGTTAAGGTGTTGATGGAATAACCGAAGGCCGCCAGCACGCCAAACGTACCGAGCAGAACCACCGGGACGGCAATCGCGGGAATTAACGTAGTACGGATATTTTGCAGGAACACAAACATCACGATAACCACGAGAATAATCGCTTCAACCAGCGTTTTTACGACTTCTTCAATGGAGACTTTTACGAAATCGGTACTGTCCAGCGGATACGCAACCACATAGTTAGAAGGCATACCGCGTTCGAGTTCTGCGACGGTACTTTTCACTTTCTCCGCAGTGGTCAACGCATTCGCGCCTGAAGCCAATTGCACCGCGATACCGGAAGCAGGATGACCATTAGCCAGCACATCTGCACTGTAGTCTTCCGCGCCCATCTCAACGCGAGCCACATCGCTCAGATGCACGACCGAACCGTCCGTTTTACTTTTCAGCACAATGTTCCGGAACTGCTCTGGCGTTTGCAGACGCGAGCGAGACTGCACCGTCGCCACTAACTGCTGCTCTTTGCTGGCCGGTTGTGCCCCTAATTGCCCGGAAGAGACCTGGGTGTTTTGCGCTTCAATGGCGGTTTCCACATCCGAAGGCATCAGCGAGTAGGCAGCCAGCTTGACCGGGTCCAGCCAGATACGCATCGCGTACTCTGCACCAAACACCTGTACCCCACCAACCCCAGATACACGCGCCAGCGTATCTTCGAAGTTACTGACCAGATAGTCGGCAACATCAGCAGAGTTACTTTTGTTGCTTTTGTCATACAGCGCCATGATCAACAAGAAGTCACTTTGTGCCTTCTCGACCGTAACCCCCTGTGTGGTCACCGCATCTGGCAGTCGGCTTTCCGCCTGCTGAACTTTGTTCTGTACCTGAACCTGAGCGATATCCGGGTCAGTTCCCTGGGCGAACGTCACGGTGATCTTGACCTGCCCGGTGGAAGCAGTACTGCTGGAAGAGAAGTAAAGCAACCCATCCAACCCGGTTAATTGCTGTTCAATAACCTGGGTAACACTGCTCTCCAGCGTTGCCGCTGAGGCACCGGTATAGGTGGCTTGAATGCTGATTTGCGGTGGCGCGACGTCAGGGTACTGCGCAACCGGCAGGCTTTGAATACTGATTATGCCGAACAGCATAATCACAATGGCGATCACCCACGCGAAGACCGGGCGGCGTATGAAAAACTGAGCCAGCATCTTACTTGCCTCCGCTCGCGTCGCTATCGTTGGTGGTGCTGCTGTCAGTTTCTACCGGTTTCACCGTCATACCAGCCTGAACTTTAGCCGTGCCCTGGACAATCAGACGATCGCCGCTCTGCAACCCGCTATCCACTAGCCAGTTGCTGCCAATCACCTGGTCGGTCACGACGGTACGACTCTCAACTTTATTGTCTTTATCCACCACCAGCGCCGTGGCATTACCTTTGGCATCACGCGTAATGCCCTGCTGCGGCGCTAGTATCGCATCCTGACGCGTCCCGTTACTTACGGCAGCACGCACATACATGCCAGGCAGCAGTTCATGCTCAGGATTCGGGAAGACTGCACGCAAGGTCACAGAACCGGTAGACTCATCAACAGAGACTTCCACTAACTCCAGCTTGCCCTGATGTTGATAGGTGGAACCATCTTCCAGCGTGACTGTTACGGGGACGATCTCATTTGACTGATGCTGGGCCGTTTGCGCTTTACGCAGCTTGAGCAGTTGCACGCTGGATTGTGTTAAATCCACATAGATCGGGTTGAGGGCACGAATGGTTGCCAGTGCCGTCGTTTGGGCCGCTGAAACCAGTGCGCCAGGCGTTACAGAAGAGATACCGATGCGGCCAGCAATAGGCGCTCGCACTGCGGTGTAGTTGAGATTAATACGCGCACTTTCAACCGCTGCTTTGTATTGCGCGACTGAGGCGAGGTTTTGTTGGTAAGTAGCATCTGCATCATCGGCATCCTGACGCGAGACACCGTTTTCTTTCACTAATGCACTATAACGTTCCGCTTTCAGTTTGCTGCTTTTGACAATCGCAACGGCGTTTTTCCACTGTGCCACCGCCTGATCGTACGTCGCTTGATAACTGGCCGGATCAATCTGGTATAGCACCTGGCCAGCTTTTACTTCATCACCTTCGGTAAAAAGACGCTTAAGAATAATGCCATCAACCTGAGGGCGAACATCTGAAACCATTGAATCGGTCACGCGTCCGGTTAACTGACTGGATAGCCCAACAGGCTGGGCTTTAAGCGTAACCACACCGACTTCCGTCGCGGGCGGGGTTGCAGAATCCGTTGCAGGTTTATCGCAAGCACTTAACAACAAAACCAGCGCGGGAATCATAAGCCGCTGAATAACCATAAGGTCAGTCCTTTTATATTATGAAATCAGTTTCCCAGTGTAACAAATAGCTAGCGAAACGGTATGTAAGTAAAGTGAAAAATAAATGACGCTTTTTTTGTAAAAAAAACGGCACTCTCAGCGCTAATTTTTTTGCATGGTCTATGATTATAAGTTGGCTCTTTTACACGCAGTGAAGTTTATTGATAATTAAATGCCATTCAAATTATTTTATATTTAACTTGAATATTTTTATCGAGTGTGAACAGCCTGGCGGCAAGGGAGAGTGATGTGCAGAAGCTGTAGCGGCAGCCTTAGCTGCCGCCAGACAACCCTTATTTCAGCGCAATACGGACAACGCTATCAGGGCCTTTTGTGGTGTTGTCTTTATTGAAGTCCTGTTTCAGCGTGACATACAGCGTTTCACCATCAGCAGAGAGCAACAGGCTATTTGGATGCGTGTCAAACGACCAGCTATTTTTTACTGCCAGTGTGGTGGCATTCAGCTGCAATACTTTCTGGCTTTCACGCTGACTGATATAAATCTCATTGCGTTTCGCATTAAACTTGATACCCAGGGCATCACCTTCAATACGCTTAATCACTTTTCCAGTGTGCTCGTCGAATACCAGCGTGGTTTTCGCCTTAGAATCGTCAGTTACAAACAGACGACCCGTGGCCGGATCTTCTGCCAGGTTCAACAGCAGGTACTCTTTACCATCACCCGGTGTCCAGCGTTTTTCAATCTTGTGGCTGTGTGGGTTGATAACCAGCACTTCACCGCCGCCGTTCGCAGCATAAATACGGTCGGTCACTGGGGAATAAATAATCCCGGTTACCCATTTTCCGGCATTTTTGATGCGCGCTTTCAGCTTCATGGTCTTCGCATCAACCACCCAAATCACGCCTGGGTCGCCGACACCACCAATAAACAGATCGCCTTTATGCCAGAAAATTTCACGGGCACCGTAGTGATCGCCATCTTTGCTGCGTTCGCTAAATTCCAGACGTTGCAGGACTTTACCGCTCTTCGCATCAATTTTAGAGACAGTGCCATCCAGTGAATTGGTGGCAAACACTTCGCTGCCATCTGGATTGCTCGCCATACCGAAGTTTTTCAGGTCGGTGTGGGTTTCACCGGTGATTTTCAGCGTAGCGGGATCAAGACGATAAATCACCCCACCGTTCACATCTTTGAATGACTGCGCGCTGGCAACAAACAGTGCGTTGTTCTGGCCAGAGAGCGCCATTTCATACAGACCATCGCCCAGTGTGGCTTTGGTTATCTGACTGTCTGCCGCTTTCGCTGGAGCAGCCACAACTGCAGGGGCCTGAGTTTTCTGTGCGGGTGCCTGGCAGGCTGACAAAGTAAAGGCGGCAACCACCGCCAGAGCCGCCGCGCTATGACGCGGCTTGAACAACGCTTTCATGCTGAACTCCCTTGAATAATGAGGTCTTTGCATCCAGCAAAATTACCGATGCAGACGTCAAAAAGAATGAGAAGCATACGTATTATCAACCAGTAAGTAAATCGACATGCCCCCAGCGCATTTTCGTCAATTTTTGTTACACCTTGCCTGCACTAATGTCGCGACGACTCAAAGGCTAATTATTATCATTGCGATTCTCATAAGAGAACGATACCGGTTGTGGGTAACATGCAATAGTTGGCAGGAAAACCCATACCTGGTCGGCATCACGCCATAAAACCTACATTCCTTTTAGGGAAGTGAATATGTCTTTCAAAAGCAGGGAAACCGGCACCGGTCTGCAAACCACCGGTGTCAAAACAAGCTTCAAGTGGTCTTTATTAGCCCTTTCTGTCAATGCGCTGTTCAATCCGCTGGCAGCATTGGCAGCAAGTAGCACAGCCACCACCACAGCAGCAACTTCGCAGGATCTGGTGGTCGATGCCAGCGTCGCGGGCAGTGATGACAGCGATAAAAAGGATTACACCGAGCAGGTCACGCGTGCAGGTACAAAGCTGCTACTGGCACCACGAGATGTACCGCAATCTGTGACGGTCGTGACACAGCAGCGCATGAAAGATCAGCAGTTGCAGACGGTTGGCGATGTTCTCACGAATACCACCGGTATCTCGGCCAGCCTGTATGACAGCGAGCGTTCGAGCTACTACTCTCGCGGCTATCAGATCACCAGCTACAGCTACGACGATATCCCAACTTCGGTCAGTGATACCTGGAACCTCGGCGACGCCGCAGAAGACTCGGCTATTTATGACAAAATTGAGGTTGTGCGGGGTGCCAATGGCCTGATGAGCGGATCGGGCAGTCCAGGCGCGTCGGTCAATATGGTGCGCAAACGTGCCGATAGCAAAACCTTCACCGGCGATCTCTATGCCAGTTATGGTAGCTGGAACAATCAACGCTATGTTGCCGACCTGTCCGGTCCCCTCAACAGCACGGGGTCGGTGCGTGGCCGCGTAGTGGCGGGTTATCAGGATCAGGACAGTTGGTTAGACCGCTACCACAAGCGCAAAGAGTTCCTGTATGGCGTGGTCGATGCGGACCTGACCGACAGCACGACGCTCTCATTGGGCTATGACTTCCAGGAGAGCCAGACCGCGAACCCAACCTGGGGCGGGCTGCCTATTTGGTACAGCAACGGCGCACCAACCCACTTTGCCCGCAGTACCAACCCTTCAGCGGACTGGACACATTACGACCTCAGCTCACACAAGGTCTTTGTTAACCTCGACCAGAAATTCGACAACGGCTGGGTATTCCGTCTCAATGCTACCCATGCCCAGGCGACCGTGAATGACAAACTGATTTACCTTGAAGATTTTGCCGATGCGCAAACCGGCCTTGGTTTATCCGCCTTTGGCAGTAAGGACCAGGGCAAACGTAATCTGGATTCTGTAGATACCTTTACCAGTGGCCCGATTGAGCTGTTTGGTCGCCAACACCAACTGCTGGCAGGACTCAGCTTCAGCCGCCAGCACAACCGCTATTACAGTTCAAATGGTGACTTCGGTGACACCACCATGCCAGACATCAACAACTGGAACGGTGACGTGGCTGAACCGTCATGGGGCGACTGGTATCTGGACTCTGATGATATCGTGCGACAGAAATCCATGTATACCGCCGCCCGTTTCTCCCTGGCCGATCCGCTCTCGTTGATCATTGGCGCACGCTATACCCAATGGAGCACACACGGTAGCAGCGGTAACGTCACCAAATATAACACCACGCCGTATGGTGGCCTGGTGTATGACATTAATGACACATGGTCCGCCTACGCCAGCTATACCTCCATCTTCCAGCCGCAAACCTATCGCGATGCCAACGGCCATTATCTTTCACCGGTTACCGGGAAAAACTATGAAACCGGCCTGAAATCAGACTGGTACAACGGCAAACTCACCGCAACGCTGGCGGTATTCCGTCTGGAACAAAGCAACGTCGCCCAGGCGCTGGATGGTGTGTTCGTGAATAGCTCCAGCGAACAAGCCTATACCACCGCCAACGGCACCGTCAGTAAAGGGGCCGAGTTTGAACTGAATGGTGCCGTCACTGACAACCTGAAAATGACGTTTGGCATCAGCCGTTACGTGGCTCGTGACAATACCGGCGCACGCCTGAACAGTGATATGCCGGAAACCGAGATCAAGCTGTTCACCAGTTATAACCTGCCAATGCTGCCGGAACTCACCGTCGGCGGAGGCGTAAACTGGCAAAACCGCGTGTATAAAGATGCGACCTATGTTGATGGCTCAACCAAACGTTACTATCAGGGCAGCTACCCGCTGGTTAATCTGTTTGCACGCTATGACGTGACTAAACAGCTTTCCGTGCAGGCCAACCTGCAAAACCTGTTTGATCGTGGTTACTACACCTCCATGGATGATGACCTGGTCTACGGTCAGCCGTTTAACTACTCCGTCAGCCTCTCTTATCACTTCTGATGCCGCTCAAACCCCCGCTTTTTGCGGGGGTTTTCAATCCCGGCTTTTCTCTTGCCGGTGATTGTAATCGCCCGCTGAATCACGTATAAAAAATGCCTCTCCGAGGGGTGTCCAGTGATGGGCTGAGATGGTGCAAACCGAACCCTTTGAACCTGATCTGGGTCATGCCAGCGAAGGGACGGGTCGGCAATCCTGCTACGTGCAACTGCCTGTTCTTACCTCCGGATGCCCGGATCTCCTGAAAGCGAATGGAGGTCCAATGTTTCTTCCTCAGTTTGATGCTGGCCTGTATGGTCAGTTACGCCGCAATGCTGGCTCCGTCTGGCAATCCTATGTCTGTCATGATTTCGTCCAGCAACTCGGTACAGGCACCCTGCCACATCATGCTTTCCGCCACTATCTGACCCAGGACTATCTGTTCCTGATCCACTTTGCCCGCGCTTATGCGCTGCTGGTCAGTAAATTCTCCACCTTGCCGGAAATGCGTGCGGCGACAACTTCCCTCAATGCCATCGTGAATGAACTGCCACTGCACGTGGCTTATTGCCAGCAGTGGGGGCTAAATGAAAGCAAGATGGAACAGGTGGAGGAAGCGGCTGAAACCATGAACTACACGCGCTATGTGCTGGATATTGGTCATCGTGGTGATGCACTGGATCTGCTCGCGGCATTAATGCCTTGCGTTGCCGGTTATGCCGAAATTGGCTTACGCCTGCTGAATGACCCTAATACGGTGCTGGAAGGCAATCCGTATGCTGACTGGATCCGCAACTACGGCGATCAGGCTTATCTGCGTGGCGTGCAGTCATCCCTTGATCTGCTGGAGAAAGTGGCTCATCAGCGCGGGGGAGAGAGCCGTCTGGCCGAACTTAACACCATTTTTAACACTGCAACCCGGCTCGAAGCGGCTTTCTGGCAAATGGGGTTGGATGCACCGGCGCAATGAGAAATCCACCGTTTAATCGCACCCAAGTGCCACCGGGTATCGCCGTACGCGATCTCTGTTTACGCTTCGGTCAGCGCACCATTTTCGAACGGTTGAGTGTCGATATTGCCAGCGGGCAAATCGTCGCCCTGCTGGGGGCCAGCGGGGCGGGCAAAACCAGCCTGCTCAGGATCATCGCCGGGCTGGCACAAGCCACATCCGGCAGTGTCATGGGCAGCGATGGGCTACCCATCAGCGGCAGAATTGCGTGGATGGGCCAAAAGGATCTGCTCTACCCGTGGCTGAGCGTGCAACAAAACGTGATGCTGGGTGCGCGCCTGCGTGGCGAGCAACCGGACCACGACTGGGCATTGCATCTGCTCGAACGCGTCGGTTTGCAGGATCAGCGTGATGCCCGTCCGGACACGCTTTCAGGAGGGATGCGCCAGCGGGCCGCGATTGCCCGTACCCTGTATGAACGTCAGCCCATTGTCCTGATGGATGAGCCCTTCTCCGCCCTTGATGCGATAACCCGCGCACGGGTACAGAACCTGGCCGCTGAACTGCTACAGGATCACACCGTGCTGCTCATCACTCACGATCCGGTGGAAGCCTGTCGCCTGGCGCACCAGTTGTTGGTGCTGTCACCGCATCCTGCCGGACTGGACACCTCACACACGCTGGCAGGAACACCGCCGCGCGCCTTAGATGATCCTGAACTGCTCCGCAGCCAGGGGGCGTTAGCCCAACAACTTCTGCGAGGAGCCGAATAATGGAGAGAACCGATTCTCGCCTGAACCGCCTCTGGCGCGGGGCTGTGGTCTTTGCGGGTTTACTGCTGCTGTGGACGCTGGTCACGATGAGCGGCGTTCCTCGTTTTCTCTTGCCCAATCCTGCTGCCGTGGTCGAAGCCTTGTGGCAGAACCGGGATTATCTGGCCGACCATACGCTGGTCACCGCGATGGAAATTCTCAGCGGCCTGGTGTGCGGTGTGTTGCTGGGCAGTGTGCTGGCGCTGTGTATGGTGTTTTCACCGCGCTTGCAGCGTTGGGTGATGCCCATGGTGCTCACCAGTCAGGCCATTCCGGTTTTCGCCTTAGCCCCGCTGCTGGTGTTGTGGTTTGGCTTTGGCATGAGTGCCAAGGTGGTTATGGCCGTGCTGGTGATTTTCTTTCCTGTCACTTCCGCTTTCTATGACGGCCTGCGCCGCGTCAGCAATGACTACCTTGATCTGGCTCGCACCATGCGCGCTTCGGGCTGGGCGCAGCTGCGCCATGTGCGGCTGATGGCCGCTTTGCCTGCCTTCGGCACCGGACTGCGCATGGCGGCCGCCGTGGCACCGATTGGGGCGATCATTGGCGAATGGGTAGGATCAGCCGAGGGGCTGGGCTACGTCATGATGAACGCCAACGCCCGAATGCAGAGCGATTTATGCTTTGCTGCACTGTTTATTTTGATTTTGATGACCATCGCGCTGTGGGTGGCGATCGATACCCTGCTCCGCCGCCTGATTAGCTGGGCACCGGATACACATTAAAAATTTTACCAAGGAAAGACCATGTTCAAGAAAACGGCGACCACCTTACTGTTAGCCGCCTGCATTAGCCAGGCGCATGCGGCGGAAAAACTGACACTGATGCTCGACTGGTATGTTAACCCGGATCATGCGCCGATTATGGTGGCAGAGCAGATCGGTGCCTTCAAAGCAGAAGGGCTGGACGTGAAAATCGTTCCACCTTCCGATCCTTCACTGCCACCGCGCTTGGTGGCGGCGAAACAGGCTGATTTAGCCATCACCTACCAGCCGCAGTTGCACTTCTTCGCCGATGAAGGTTTGCCGCTGGTGCGCGTGGGCACGTTAATCAACACGCCGCTGAACACGGTAATTACCCTCGATCCTAAGGTTAAATCTCCGGCGGAACTGAAAGGTAAGACCATCGGTTTCTCCGTCAGCGGGATTGAACAAGCCACGCTGAACACCATGCTGGCCCACGACGGTGTCAGTGGCAAAGAGGTCAAACTGGTCAATGTTAACTTCCAGCTCACCAGCGCCCTGTTGACGCACAAAGTTGATGCCGTGATTGGCGGTTATCGCAATATTGAAGCGCTGGAGATGAAAATGCAGGGGGCAAAACCAGTGGTGTTCAACGTGGAAGATTATGGCGTGCCTGCTTACGATGAGCTGATCATCGTTGCTAACCGCGACGAAGTGAACGACCCACGGATTAAGAAATTCCTCGCCGCGCTGAAAAAAGGCAGTGACTATCTGCACGCGCATCCGGAAGAGAGTTGGAAAGCGTTTGCCGCCGCGCACCCGGAACTGAATACCGACTTCAATCATCAGGCATGGATGGCATCACTGCCGCTGTTTGCACGCGACCCGGCGAAGCTGGACAAAGCCCGCTACGACGCGTACGAAAAATTCCTGTTTGATAACAAGCTGATCAAAAAAATCACGCCGGTAGACAGCTACGCCGTCGAGCCTGAGTAAGGCATCCGTGCAGGAAACGCCGTCGCGTTTCCTGCCGCTCCAGGTTAAAACTCTTTCTGTCCACCTAACTCGATCACCCGGTTAGGCGGGATGCGGAACTGCTCGTGAACCCGCAAAGCATTTCGCTGGAAGAAATGGAAGATCCCACCTTTGATTCGCGCCAGCCCCTTGCGCTTTTTCATCACCAGCGTGTCATGGGAAGTAAAGAATGAGGCTTCGTTAACTGAACAGCCAAAGCCTTCCATGCCGCATAAATGCAGAATTTCTTGCATTGAGGGGACTTCGTGCCAGCCATAAGCCGCCGTCACCTGCCAGAAAGTGGGTGAAAGTTGCTGCATGCTCAGGCGCTGCTGGTTGTATACACGCGGCGTATCAACGGTGCGGATGTGCAGCAGCACAGTACGCGCATGTAACACCCGGTTGTGTTTCAGGTTATGCAGTAGCGCCTGCGGGATTTCATACTCTTTACGCGCCAGGAAGATGGCGGTGCCTGCCACACGCTGAGGTGGATTGGCTTCCAGCGACTGAATCATCGCTTTTAAGCCTACGGGGTCATTGTCAAGACGGCGGATCAGGCGGATACGCTCACTGCTCCAGATCCACATAAACAGTAACATGGTAAACGCCAGCAGCACCGGTACCCAGCCGCCGGAGAGCAGTTTCATCAGATTGGCGCTAAACAGGGTGACATCCACCAACAGCATCACAGCGAGGCAAGCCAGCACCGCAGGCAAAGGCCAGTGCCAGTTTTTAAACGCCACAATGCACACGAGGCACGCGGTCAACACCATCGTACCGGTAACAACGATGCCATAGGCCGATGAGAGCGCTGAAGACTGGCGGAATGCCAACACGATAACCGCCACGGCGACAAACAACAGCCAGTTCACCACCGGAATATAGATCTGCCCGGATTCGGTAGACGAAGTATAAATAATGCGTACTGGCGGCAAAAAGCCCTGGCGAATCGCCTGGTGCGTCAGTGTATACACGCCACTGATCACCGACTGAGCCGCAATAACTGTCGCCAGCGTCGCCAGCACAATCAGGGGGATTTGCCCCCAACCCGGCGCCAGGATATAGAACGGGTTTTGCACCGCTTCGGGTTGCGCTAATACCAGCGCGCCCTGTCCAAAGTAGTTAATCACCAGCGCCGGCATCACCAGCACTATCCACGCCAGACGTATCGGTTTTTTCCCCAGATGGCCCATATCGGCATACAGGGCTTCCGCCCCGGTTACCGCCAGCACCACCATGCCCAACGCTGCAAATGACAAGGCTTTATGGCTGAATAAGAATTCCAGCGCATAGGCCGGGTTGATCGCCAACAGCACGGTCGGATTCATCATAATGCCCCGCACGCCGAGCAGCGCCAGGGTGATAAACCATACCAGCATAATCGGGCCAAAGATCCGGCTCACTTTTTCTGTGCCGTGTTTTTGAATCATAAACAGCCCGACCAGAATCAGCAGAGACAGCGGAACAATAATATGTGACAGCTTGGGTGCCACCACCTCGATCCCTTCTATGGCCGAAAGTACAGAGATAGCAGGCGTAATGACCCCATCGCCATAAAAAAAGGCACTCCCAATCAGGCCCATTAAGACGATGATTTGGCTGGCACGCGCCGATACATGCTGCCTGGCTAATGACATCAGGGTCAAAATGCCCCCTTCGCCATCATGATCCGCTCGCATCACAAAGCAGACATATTTAAGCGTAACGATCAGCGTTAATCCCCAGAAAATCAGCGAGAGAAATCCCATGATGGCAGTCGGGGAAATGTGTCCATCCGGTAAGATCGACAGGCATTCCTTGAGGGTGTAAAGCGGGCTAGTGCCGATATCACCAAACACAATGCCCGCCGCTGCCAGCATCGCAGCAGGAAGGGGCTGTTTATTTGCGGTCATAAAAAGTGATGATTCCCGTCAGTTGTTGAGCAGCCAAAAACCCAGACAGGTGAGAACCTTGCCACCTGTTCAGTCAGTATAAGCTGACATCTGCGCATCAGGTATGAAGATTAGACGGGGCCAGCAAAGTCCTTAACAGGCACTTTGCTGGCGAGTAAAAAGGGGGAAACTACGCGTATCAGGCGTTCTGTGTTTGCTGTTCATCCCGTGCTGAAGTTGAGCAGCACAGCGCCAGAATCACCATGATTAACACCGGCAGCATCGCCATCCGCAACCCGGCGTGTTCACCAATAAAGCCCAACGCCGGTGGCCCGACGAGAAACGCGATATAGCCTAAGGTGGCAGCAATCGTCACTCTTACCGCACTGTTCTTGCCTTCACCGGCGGCTGAGATGGTCAACGGGAACCCGAGGGAAGCGCCCATGCCCCAGAACAATACTGCTGCGGCCGCCAGCCACGCCTGGCTGGAAAAAATCACCAGCGCGAGTCCGATTGCGGCAGACGCTGCGCTGGCACGTAGCATCCAGACCCGACCAAACAGCGCCACCAGAAAACCGCCCAAAAAGCGCCCGGCTGTCATCCCGGCAGTGAAACCCACATAGATCAATGTCCCTGCCGCTGCGCCGAAGTTATGACCATCGATCATCAGTAACGGGATCCAGTCGTTGGCAGACCCTTCCGCCAGCGCCATCGCCAGAATCACCACGCCCAGTAACAGCAACCGCCGATCGCGCAGCTGTGCTTTCACCTGCGTGAGATAATTTTCCTGCTCGGCATGTTCATCTTCAACCGGCTGTGACCAGGGAAACTGACGCCACATCATCAACGCCATCAACACGGCGACCACGAACACCAGGCTAAAGTGCAGTGCGGTGCTGATATTTAGCGCCGTCATCGCCATGCCAAGAAGCGCGCCACACAGCGTGCCAAAACTGAAAAAACCGTGCAGCGTGGTCATGATGGTCTGACCGCTGCTTTGCTCAAACGCCGCGCCTTCAATATTGATTGAAATATCAATCCAGCCCGTACCTGCGCCAAACAAAGCCAGCCCCAAAAACGCCAGCGCGGTGCTTTGTAACGCCAGGCCCGCCGCCAGCACCGGCAGCCCCATCAGCAATAAAATAAACCCGGCGGCCATCACGGTACGAATACCAAAACGATGGGTCACTTTGCCCGCACTCAGTACTCCAAACAAAGAGCCACAGGAAAAACCAAACAGGATCAAACCCATCAGTTCAGTGGATGCGTGCAAGGTGTCACGCATCGCTGGCGTCCGTGTCACCCAACTGGCCCAGCTGAATCCGGGCAAAAACATTAATCCATACAGCGCGGCTTTTTGCCGCAATAACGAAACCGACATGCTCTCTCCAGCGTCCTCAACGACAAAACCCCAACAATATGCATAAGATTTTGCGATAGTGAGTCATTGTAGCGACAAATTCCCTATGTCGCTCAAGGCAATCACACTGCCGGGAGGCCAAGATGCCCGCGCAAGGTCGTATGTTGATACTCGGTACGGAAAATGCCGCGCTCCTGTAACAGCGGTACGACTTGCTGGAAAAAGGCGTCTGACGCGCCAGGCACATAAGGCGGCATGATGACAAAACCATCCACGGCCCGTTCCTGATACCAGAGTGCAATCCGGGCGGCTATCGACTCGGCGGTACCTGCCACAATGAAACCACTGCGTGCCACCCACTTAGTGAACTGGCGCAGCGTCATGTTCTCTGCTCTGGCGTGATTCAACATCGGTGAGAAACGCTCACGACGGCCCAGTTGGGCTGAAATGTCCGGCACTGGCTCATCCAGCGCGTGCTGCGACCAGTCATAATCCATGGTGTTCGAAAGGTGAGTTAGCGTTGCCAGCGGATGATGCAACTGCGTTAGCGTTTCTAACAGCTCATCCGCCTCTTTTTGTGTCGCAGCAATGATCGGTTGTAATCCAGGCAATACTTTCAGGCTGTCTGCTTGCCGCCCTTGCCGTTCAACCAGCGCTTTAAGGTTGGCGTAATAACTTTTAGCACTGGCAAGATCGGCTTTCTCGGCGGCGAAAATAACGTCGGCATGTCGCGCAGCCAGTTCAGTGAACGCGCTGGAACCTCCCGCCTGAATCGTGACCGGATGGCCCTGTGGCGGCCGGGAGATATTCAGCGGGCCTTTAACCTTGAACCACTGATTATCGATATCGACATAGCGGATTTTTCTGCCATCCGCATACACCCCCTGTTCACGATCGCCTTGTATCGCATCACCTTGCCAGCTATCCCAAAGTTGCGTGACAGCCTGAATAAAAGCTTCCGCTTTCAGGTAACGCCGATCGTGGCTGAGCAGTTGCTGACCAAAATTGCGCGCCTCTGCGGCACTGGTGGAGGTGACGACATTCCACCCGGCCCTGCCAGCACTGATATGATCCAGCGTTGCCAGCGTGCGGGCAGTAGCAAAAGGGCTGGCAAATGAACTGGAAATGGTGCCAGCCAGGCCAATCCGATCGGTTACGGCAGCCAGTGCTGAAAGCACCGAAAAGGGATCGGGCCGCTCGGTGACACGATGCTGTACCGCATCGGCAAAGTGGCCAGCATAGATGTCATCTACCGAGAGCTTATCGGCCATGAACACCAGATCGAATTTAGCCGCCTCTGCCTGCTGCGCCAGACTCTTGAGCAGGCGGAAGTCAGCAGGATGAGGCACCTCAGGCAAACCCGGCATGCGCCAGCCCGCGTAGTGACACCCCGTAGTTTCGAGAAATAGCGCCAGGTGTAAGGACATCATCAATCTCCCTGATGGCTAGCGGGGGGTTGGCTTAAATCGGTATCAAACCATTTCTGGGAAATTTTCTTTAAGGTGCCATCGGCGCGTAGTTGCTGAATGGCCTGATCCACCCTTTTACGCAGTTCCTCACCGCGCGCATCTTTGCGGAACGGTAATGCAGCAGGTTTCACCCCAAATGGCTCACCAACAACCTTCAATGGCAGCCCTTTCTGTTTGATTTGGCCAAGCAAAATCACCTGCCCGGAGACAAAGGCATCCACTTTGCCCTGCGCCACCGCATTGGCGACCACATCCATCCCTTCAAAAGTCACCAGTTTGATCTGATTTTGCGGGTCAAACTCCTTTAATACGTTGGCGTAATTCGAACCCAGCTCTGCGGCTACGGTTTTGCCTTTCATATCCGCCAGTCCGTGTATGTTGTAATTATCTTTACTGACGGCGAGCTGCGCGGCGGAATAATAGTATGGCGTGGTGAAATCATACTGTTTGCGCCGTTCCGGGGTATCGGCGAAGTTGCCCACCGTATCAATCTTGCCGGTTTGTAGCGATCCCAGCACCCCGACCCAGTCAGACATTACCCACTCGATTTTCAGGTTCGCTTTTTGGGCAATTGCCGTGATGATGTCAACGCTAAAGCCTTTAAGCTGGCCGTGATCGAGAAAGTTATGAGGATACCCTTCCGGCGTCGCACCAACGCGAATCACCTCCTGACCAGAGGCCGCAGTGTCGGTTTTATCACAACCGCTCAGTATCAGACCCGCCAACACAATAGCCCCGGTATGTAACAGCTTCATGCGTAAAACTCCTGTTTCAGTTGTTATAAGGTTTACCGACATACTTCTCTAAGCGCCGCTGCCCTTCTCCCAGCAGAATGGTCAGCGCCCAGTACACCAGCGCGACCGCAGCGTAAGCCTCAAAAAATTTCAGCGATTCAGTCGCCGCCAGTTTGCCCGCCGAAAGTAACTCGGTGACCCCCAGGGTAAACGCCAGCGATGAGTTCTTGATCAGGCCAATGTAAACATTGCCGGTCGCGGGAATGGCATTACGGCACACCTGCGGCAACAGAATGCGCCAGCAGGCCACCGGCAGGCTGAGGCCACTCGCCAGCGCCGCCTCGGTTTGCCCTTTATCCACCGAGTCGATCCCCGCGCGAAAAATTTCTGCCAGATAAGCCGATGTATTTAACGCCAGGCCGATAATCACCGCATAAATCGCCCCCATCGCGTTCAACACCGGGAATAGTTGTGGTAAGCCAAAATAAATAATCAGCAACTGTACGAGTACCGGTGTACCGCGAAAGAAGGAGATATATATCGCGGCTAAAGATTTAAGCACCCTGCCACGGCGTAATAACACCGCCATAAACACACCAATCAGGGTGGATATCACCATCGCAGCAACAGAAATCACTAAGGTAATCGGGAGATAGGTCAAAATAACCGGGATCACCTTAAACATGTAAATCAAATCAAAATTCATCGCGCTATATCTCAGATTTAAATTTCGTAATCATTGACAAAGGCACCAATACGGCTGTTTGCTTCATGATTAAAAAATTGTTCAGGGTTACCCTGTGCGGTGATTTTCCCCTGTTCCATAAAAAACAGGCGGTCGGAGATTTCTCTGGCAAAGCTCATCTCATGCGTCACAATCACCATCGTCAGTTTCTGTTGGGCGATGTCAGAAATCAGTCGCAGCACGCCGCGCCGCATTTCAGGATCGAGAGAGGAAGTCGGCTCATCCATCAGAATGACTTCAGGCTGTAGGCTTAACGCACGAGCAATGCCTACCCGCTGCTGCTGCCCACCAGACAAGGTTGCTGGATAGGCATCGGCTTTACTACTGAGCCCCACCGTGTTGAGGTAATGTAACCCCTGCTCCCGCGCCACCCTGGCACTGAGTTTTTTGCCATATCGCAACACTTCAGTGATATTTTCCAACGCCGTTTTGTTGCGAAATAAATTATAATGCTGAAACACCATTGATGTTTTCTGTCGGATTTTATTGATCTCTTGATGACTTATTTTCGCCATATCGACGTTAATGTCGGCAATCGCCATTTTTCCACTGTCAGGCTTGACCAGTAAATTTAGCGATCGCAGCAGCGTCGACTTTCCCGATCCTGAAGGACCAATAATCGAGACCACTTCCTGCGGAGCCACAGAGAAATTAATATCAGCGAGCGCCTGAAAGGTATGAAATCTTTTATTTATTCCCTGAACACTTATCATCATTTCCCCAAATGGTCATTAACCACACGGGAGTGATTATCATAATTCAACCGGGGCAAACAAAATGCTTTAACAGGGAAAGGTTATGCAGGGGAACACAATTAAGTGGAGCAAGGCAGATGTTACTGCCTTGCTCATTGGATTACTCAGTCCGTGGAATGGCCACGCTCAGGGTCATTTCTACCTGACGGAGATCGCGGTAGAGGCTCACCATATAAAGCAGTATCACCACGGAAAACGGCAGGCCACAGAGTACCACCGCCGTTTGCATCGCGCTGAAACTGCCCGCAGATAACAGCCCTACACACACCAGCGTGGTCACTACCGCCCAGAAAATACGTAGCCATGCCGGGGCATCATCACTGGCTGTCCCGCCGACGCTGGAAAGGTTCGCAATCATCAGCGTGCCAGAATCCACCGGTGTCAGGAACAAAACAAAACTGATTACCACGGTGAAGCCAGAAATCGCAGTGGTCCAGGGCAGGTATTCAAACAGTTTAAACAGCGCCATCGGGGGATCGCTAATGGCAATTTGCCCCAGCAGATGTTGACCGCCCTCAAGCACCAGATTAATCGCCGTATTCCCAAACAGCGACAGCCAGGCCAGGGTGAAACCCAGCGGGATCAACAGTACGCCAAAGATCAGCTCACGAATGGTGCGGCCCTTGGAAATACGCGCAATGAACAAACCGACAAACGGTGCCCAGGCAATCCACCACGCCCAGTAAAACAGAGTCCAGGCTCCCTGCCACGCCTTCGCTTTACCGTACAGATAGACATCAAAACTGCGGTTCACTAACGAAGTCAGGTAGTCACCGGTATTCTGTAACAGCCCGTTTAGCAAAGTGAGCGTCGGTCCGGTCACAAAGATGAAGAGCAGCAGCAAGCAGAGGAACACCACGTTGAGGTTAGAGAGCATAGCAATCCCTTTCTCAACGCCAGACACGGCCGCCAGCGTCGCGACCGCCATCATCACCACAATTAAAATTAACAATACCTGGGTATTCTGCGGGATGTGGAACAGATAATTGAGTCCGGAATTGACCAGCAGCGCCCCGATACCGAGATTGGTGACCATCGAAATCACCGTGACCAGAATGCCAAAACTGTCTACCAGATGCCCCGGCCAGCCATGAATACGGCGGCCAAACAGCGGATAGAGCGCCGAACGCAGTGCCAGCGGTTGCTCACGTCGATAAGCAAACCAGGCCAGCGCCGTCGCGATCAGTGCATACAGCGCCCAGCCGTGTAATCCCCAATGGAGGAAGGTAATCGCCATCGCCTGTCGGGCCGCGGCAACCGTGCCTCCCTGGCCTTCAGGCGGTTCGAGGAAGTGGTCCAGCGGTTCATAAGCGCCATAGTAAACCAGCGCAATACCGATACCGGCAGAGAACAACATCGCAACCCAGGAAAGATAACTAAACTCAGGTTTTTCATCTTCACGTCCAAGCCTGAGATGGCCGAATCGCGACAATGCTAACCAAAAGACAAACACCATACACACCACCATCAGCAGCATGTAGTACCAGCCAAACACATCTGAGACCCAAAGTTGAGCCTTATTTAGCCATGTCTGGCTTGCCTGGGGATAAAGAACAATCAGGAGACTGAGCAGCAGAATAACGCTGGCTGAGCCAATAAAAACAGGGAGATTTACACGTATAGGTGGTTGAGTTTCTTCAGTTTGTTGACTTATCACTGTCATGTTGAAGGTTCCGAGTTCTGAGTGGTAAGAGCCGCTCTTGCTACATCGAATATGACAACTGGCGACATTTATATGACACTTTTGCAGCATATTCGCTATTGATTGATCATTCAATCAATGAATAAAATAAAAGCCTGAACCCTACGGAGAGAACCTGGTGCGCAAAGAAATTCCAGAACAGCGCAAGCAGCAGCTGATTGAAGCTGCCTTTGAAGCAATACGTAATGTCGGCCTGGCAGGCGTCACGATGTCGCAGGTGGCTAAGCAGGCAGGCATGTCTACGGGCTTGGTCAGCCACTACTTCGGCGATAAACACGGCCTGCTCCACGCCACCATGCGCAAAATCCTGCGGGATTTGCAACTCGCGGTGGCGGAATGTCGCCAGCAGGCAGAAGGCGATCCACAGTCGCAGCTGTACGCCATCATCGATGGCAACTTCGACCCCAGCCAGACCAATGAAACTTCGATGCGGGTCTGGCTCGATTTTTGGGCCGCCAGCATGCACTGCGACGACCTGCGTCGCTTGCAGCACATCAACGATCATCGTCTGTTCTCGAATATCTGTTATCAGTTTGCTCGCGTGTTCCCGCAGCAACACGCCCGGTCTGCCGCACGCGGCCTGGCAGCGATGATCGATGGCCTGTGGCTGCGCGGCAGCCTGACAGGTAATCAGTTTGATGTAGAAAAAGCCCGCTTAATTGCGCGTGACTATGTTACGCAAAAACTTTCAACTCACTCTGTGGAGAAAGCACACTAATGGCAAAGTTTCCCCTGCAACAACTCTATATTGATGGCCGGTTATGCGATGCCACCGGCAATCAAACATTCCAGACCTTCAACCCTGCCAATGGCGAATTGCTGGCAGAAGTACAGGCAGCTAGCGAGGCGGATGTTGAGCGTGCAGTGGAGAGCGCAATACGAGGCCAACGCATCTGGGCCGCGATGACAGCCACTGAACGTGCCCGCATCCTGTTACGTGCCGTAGAACTGCTGCGCGAACGCAACGATGAACTCGCCGCACTGGAAACGCTGGACACCGGTAAACCGCTGTCAGAAACCCAGGCCGTGGATATCGTCACCGGCGCAGACGTGCTGGAGTATTACGCCGGCCTGGCAACGGCGATTGAAGGACAACAGTATCCGCTGCGTGACAGCAGCTTTTTCTACACGCGCCGTGAACCGCTGGGCGTCACTGCCGGGATTGGGGCCTGGAACTATCCGATTCAAATCGCGTTGTGGAAGTCCGCTCCGGCGCTGGCCGCCGGTAATGCCATGATTTTTAAACCCAGTGAAGTCACCCCACTGACGGCCCTGAAGCTGGCGCAAATCTACAGCGAGGCGGGCTTGCCTGATGGCGTGTTTAACGTGCTACAGGGCGCAGGCGCACAAGTCGGACAATGGCTGACTGAGCATCCTCACATTGAAAAGATCTCCTTCACGGGCGGGGTGGAAACCGGCAAAAAAGTGATGGCCAGCGCAGCGGCGTCGAGCCTGAAAGAGGTAACCATGGAGCTGGGCGGAAAATCACCGCTGATTATCCTGCCAGATGCGGATATCGAACAGGCTGCGGATATTGCCATGATGGCTAACTTCTACAGTTCTGGCCAGGTCTGCACCAATGGCACCCGGGTATTTATTCATCGTTCGCAGAAAGCGGCCTTTGAGCAGGCGTTGTTGGTCCGTGCTCAGCGCATTCGTCTGGGGATGCCGACCGATCCCGCAACCAACTTTGGTCCTCTGGTCAGCTTCTCACACATGGAAAAAGTGCTGCACTACATTGAACTGGGTAAACAGGAAGGCGCAACCCTGCTGACCGGCGGTCAGCGTGAAACCCGTGGTGAGTTCGCCAACGGTGCCTTTGTCCAACCCACCATCTTCACCGACTGTACTGACCACCAGCGTATAGTGCAGGATGAAATTTTTGGCCCGGTGATGAGCATTCTTACCTGGGATGACGAAGAGGAAGTTATTCGTCGTGCCAACGCAACCCACTTTGGTCTTGCCGCTGGCGTTGTCACGCAAAACCTGGCCAGTGCCCATCGCATCATCCACCAGATTGAAGCCGGTATTTGCTGGATCAACAGCTGGGGAGAATCTCCGGCACAGATGCCAGTCGGCGGTTACAAACAGTCAGGTGTCGGGCGTGAAAACGGCCTTTCTACTCTGGCACATTACACCCGCATCAAGTCAGTTCAGGTCGAACTCGCCCCCTTCAGCTCAGTGTTTTAATCCAAGGAGACTGCAATGACCACCATCAGGGAATATGACTACATCATCATCGGTGCCGGTTCTGCTGGCAACGTCCTAGCAACGCGCCTGACCGAAGATCCGTCTGTCTCGGTGCTGTTACTGGAAGCCGGAGGTCCGGATCATCGCCTTGATTTCCGCACTCAAATGCCTGCCGCGCTGGCTTACCCACTTCAGGGCCGCCGCTATAACTGGGCCTACCTGACCGATCCTGAACCCCATATGAACAACCGTCGCATGGAGTGTGGTCGCGGCAAAGGGCTGGGTGGATCGTCGTTGATCAACGGCATGTGCTATATCCGTGGGAACGCGCTGGATTACGATAACTGGGCGCGCCAGCCTGGGCTGGAAAACTGGAGCTACCTCGACTGTCTGCCCTACTTCAAAGCGGCAGAACGCCGTGATATTGGCGGTAATGATTACCACGGTGAAAGCGGCCCGGTCAGCGTCACAACTCCTAAAGCCAGCAAAAACGTCCTGTTCAACGCGATGATCGAAGCCGGTGTACAGGCGGGTTATCCTCGTACGGATGACCTGAATGGCTATCAACAGGAAGGCTTTGGTCCCATGGACCGGACAGTGACACCGCAGGGTCGCCGGGCCAGCACCGCACGCGGTTATCTCGACCAGGCACGATCGCGCCCTAACCTGACCATTGAAGTCAATGCGCTGACTGACCGTATCTTGTTTGATAACAAACGCGCCACTGGCGTGCTCTGGCTGCACGAAGAGACAAAGCATCAGGCACGGGCGCGCCGTGAAGTCTTGCTGTGTGGCGGTGCTATCGCCTCGCCACAAATTCTGCAACGCTCCGGCGTAGGCCCGGCAGAACTGCTGCGCAGCCTGAACATTGATGTCGTGCATGATTTACCCGGTGTCGGGGCCAATCTGCAAGACCACCTGGAGATGTACCTGCAATATGAGTGCAAACAGCCAGTTTCCCTGTCACCGGCATTGAAGCTACACAATCAACCGGCGATCGGGGCGGAGTGGTTGTTTAACGGCAGTGGGATCGGGGCCAGTAATCAGTTTGAAGCTGGCGGCTTTATCCGCTCGGATGAAGAGTTTGAGTGGCCAAATATCCAGTACCACTTCCTGCCGGTGGCGATTAACTACAACGGTTCTAACCCGATTAAAGAGCACAGCTTCCAGGCGCATGTGGGCTCGATGCGTTCACCAAGCCGAGGCCGCGTACAGATCCGCTCGAAAGATCCCCATGAGCACCCGAGCATTCTGTTCAACTACATGGAACACGAACAGGACTGGCGCGAATTTCGTGCCGCCATCCGCATCACACGTGAAATTATGCAGCAGCGCGCGCTGGACCCGTTCCGTGGGCGGGAAATTTCACCGGGTGCAGGCGTCGAAACCGATGAACAATTAGATGCCTTTGTGCGCGAACATGCAGAAACGGCCTATCACCCTTCGTGTTCGAATGCGATGGGGTATCACGAAATGGCGGTAGTGGGTAATGACGGTAAAGTGCATGGCATGGAGGGATTACGTGTGGTAGATGCGTCGATCATGCCGCAAATCACCACTGGCAACCTCAACGCACCAACCATCATGATCGCCGAAAAAATTGCCGACATGATTCGCGGCCGTCCACCGTTACCGCGCGTTGAAGTTCCTTACTATGTGGCGAATGGCGCACCGGTAAAACGTGCGTAATACGCGACAACAGGCAGCCCGTTTGCAGGCTGCCTGTTAATTCTCACCGAAAGAGCGGTACGCACTTTCTTCACCTGTAGCAGCCACATTGCTTCGCGATCCGTATCACATCAGAGCATGATAAGATAAACGCCTCTAATTCAGCCCCTTATCTTTATCGCATCAGGAAGCCAGATGGATCTCATCGGTATTATCATGTCAGCCGGGAAAGCCTCGGTGAATGTGGCGCTTTACACACTTATTCCAATCATGGTGGTCATGTTGATTATCATGCGCTACCTGGAAAATCGCGGCATTCTTGATCGAATCGTCCACCTGATGACGCCGCTGTTGCGTCCGTTTGGTGTCACTGGCATGGCTATCTTCGCGCTGATTCAGCTGAACTTTGTCAGCTTTGCCGCCCCCTTGGCCGCACTGGCGGTAATGGAAAAACGCGGCATCTCCGATCGCCATATCGCAGCGGCCCTGGCGATGTTATTTGCGATGGGTCAGGGTAACGTGTTCTACCCGCTCATCCCCTACGGCCTCCACATGGGCGCGGCGGTGGCTATCTCCATCGTCGGGGGCTTGTGTGCTTCCGCCCTCACCTGGCATGTCGTGGGGCGAAAGCTCTCATCCGCCACCCTGGCGCGTGATGAAGATGAACTGATGCAGGAGAAGAGTAATACCGGGTTGATCGCGATTATTAATGGCGCAGGTGCCGATGCCATTCGCCTCTCTTTAGGCTCAGTGCCAATGCTGATTTTGTCACTGACGGTGGTCGGTATTTTAACGCAGGCTGGAGCGATTGATGCATTGACACGCGCGCTGACGCCGTTACTCAACTGGCTGGCCATTCCTACGGTCTTTGTCCTTCCCGCGCTGACCAAATGTCTTGCCGGGGGAACGGCCTATTTCGGCGTGCTGAGCGATTTAATTCACAAAGGAATGGTGAATGTCCACCAGATCAATGCGTCTGCCGGACTGCTGATCCAGACCTTTGACCTGCCCGGTGTGGGCATTTTCCTCGGCCTCGCGCCGCGTTTTGTGCGGCTATTTCGCTTTGTCATTCCTGGCGTAATTGTCGGCATCGCACTGCGCGCCGCGCTGCACATGTGGATTTTCTGACGGCATTCTTAACCTGAGTTCATAAATCTATGCACGATCAACGTCTCAAAGATATTGTTCCGTTCGTGGTGAGCGTCGAGTGCGGCAGCTTTACAGCGGCGGCAGAACGCCTACAGGTTACCGGTTCCGCCATCAGTAAAAGCGTGACCCGGCTTGAGAACCGCCTGGGCTCACGCTTGCTGGAGCGCAGCACCCGGCGATTACAATTAACCGATGCTGGTAACGCTTATTACCAGACTTGCATGCGCATCATGGAGGAGCTGGCCGAAGCAGAATCAGTACTGGCGGCACAGCGCACTATCCCATCAGGCCGGATACGCCTGAGCGTCCCTAATACTTTTGGCCGACTGGCCGTGATGCCGGCACTGATCCCGTTTTGTCAGCAGCACCCGGAACTGACGCTAAGCCTGACGTTTTCGGATCGGTTCGTTGATCTGTTTGAAGAGGGCATTGATGTTGCCGTTCGCATCGGTAACAACGTCGACCTCCCCGCCGCTCTCGGCTCACGGCCGATGGGGCGCGAACGCCTGGTATTTTGTGCCTCGCCCAGCTATCTCCAGCGCCATGGCACTCCGCAAACCATTGAACAACTGCTCCAGCATCCCGCTATTGTCTACGAGAAAGCCGATGGCAGTGGCAAACCTTGGTTGTTCACCGGCGCAGACGGCCACCCTGAATGGCGCAACGTTGCCCATCGCATGTCACTGGGTGAGGTCGATGCACAGTTACAGGCCGCATGTGCTGGCCTCGGCATAGCACAAATGCCCACCTGGCTGATTCGTGAAGCGCTGGAGAGAGACGAACTGCGCATCATACTGCCGCAACTGCAACCGGAGGGATTGCCGCTGACGCTGATCTGGCCGCGTCGTAAGCAACTCCTGCCAAAAGTCGATGCACTGTTGCTGGCGCTCGAAGGGCTACGCATTCACTAACGGTTTACTGCTGAAACTGCCCCGGTGTACTGCCCATCACTTCACGGAAAGCGGCGGTAAACGCTGCCGGGCAGGAGAACCCGAGTTGAAAGGCGATCTGTTTCAGTGAAATGCCATTCGCCAGCAGATCCAGCGAGGCATAGATACGCGCCCACTGCTTCCAGCCGCGCAGCGTAAAGCCGGTATCTTTCACAAACTGCCGTGAAAATGTACGTTCTGACATGGTCGCCAGTTCGGCCAGTTGGCTGAGTGAGGCGTGCCAGTTATTGTGCATCATCATTTCCAGGGCGGCACGATGCAGGCGGCTATCCAGCGGCATCGGCAGTGCGGCTGGCAAGATCTCCGTTTCACTCAAGACCTGGAGCAACAGGCTTGCCATCAGGCGATGACTTTCAGCGTTATAATTTTGATCAAACATCCCGGCGATCAGTTGACGAAACAGATCGGTGACCGCAATGACATGCACCTCATCGCGCGCCTTAAAATCCTGACACAACGCAATAAACGGCGGCTCAAAATACACCGTTCGCAGTTCAGTACGGGAAAACACGTTAAAGGTGTGCTCAACGTAGGAAGGCAGCCACAGCGCGCGCTGCGGGGGGATCACCCAACGCTTATTTGCGGACTCCACCAGCATCACACCGGTGATGGCAAACAGTAACTGTCCCTGCGGATGTGAATGCGGTAGGCGAATATCTCCGCGCTCATAGGTACGGGCAAGGCATCCCCAGCCGGGCTGGGTATTTACTTTTGGCGTGTCATCTATCTTGTTTGGCATTTCGCATTCTGAAATTACATTTAACATGGTTTCTCTGGCGCGATTGGCACCAGCACGCTTGACCTGACTTGGCTTAAGTCAGACAAGTCCTGAAACCAGTGTAGAGGTGAACAGGGCATAAGGTGAAGCGTGATTTTTTTTGGAAAACAGGGGCTATGGCCTCGCCTGCTAACGGAATCTTACTATGTCTTTAACCTCAACCAACGCGCACACTGCGTCGCCCAACCAGGATACTGATGCTCAACAGTTACTGGTGAGTATTGTCGGCGCGGTCGCCATTTCACATGGCTGCAATGACTTCCTGCAATCGATGCTGCCGTCGATCTATCCGATGCTGAAAGACAGCTACAGCCTGAGCTACGCACAAATTGGCCTGATTACGCTGGTCTTCCAGATCACCGCCTCGCTGCTACAGCCGTGGATTGGCATGTACACCGATAAGCATCCGAAGCCCCTGCTGCTGCCAGGCGGTATGGTGGTTTCACTGGTGGGCGTCGGCCTGTTGGCGATGGCCTCAAGTTTCGGTCTGATCCTGCTTGCTGCCGCGTTGATTGGCGTCGGCTCCGCGACCTTCCACCCAGAAGCCTCCCGCGTGGCGCGCATGGCTTCTGGCGGACGCTATGGCACCGCACAATCTACATTTCAGGTCGGCGGTTATATCGGCACGGCTATTGGGCCACTCGCGGCGGCGCTGCTGATTATTCCTCATGGTCAGATGTCAGTCGCCTGGATGATGCTGGTGGCGCTGTTAGCCGTGGTGATCCTGTCGGTGATCAGTCGCTGGACGGTCAAGCATGGCCACGCCAACATGAAGAAAAAAGGCGGTGCCGTACTGCGCCAACTCTCGCGCAAAGAGGTTTGGCAGGCGCTGGGCGTGGTGGGCATTCTGATGCTGGCGAAATTTACCTACATCTCGTCGATCAGTACCTATTACAGCTTTTATCTGATGCAGCGTTTTAACCTTACCCTTGAACACGCGCAGTACTATCTGTTCAGCTTCCTTGCGGCTGTGGCGATTGGCACCTTTGTGGGTGGCCCGATTGGCGACCGTATTGGGCGTAAAGCCGTGGTCTGGATTTCTTTTCTCGGCGTAATCCCGTTCGCACTGCTGATGCCGCACGCGAACCTGATGTGGACCGTGATCCTCACCATTTGTATCGGTCTGGTGTTGTCCTCCGCCTTCGCGGCGCTGGTTGTCTATGCGCAAGAAGTGGTGCCAGGGCGCACCGGGATGGTCTCCGGCATTATGTTCGGTACTATGTTCGGCATTGGCGGTATTGCCGCAGCTGCACTGGGCAAGTTTGCTGATACCTGGGGCATTACGCTGGTCTATAACGCCTGCGGCTTCCTGCCACTGCTCGGATTTGCCACGCTTTTGATGCCTGAAACCCGTCTGAAAAAACAGTGATACCCGGTGGCGAGCACCTTGTGCTCGCTACGCCTTTATCGTCTGCCTGCTTCTCACTTTGCCGATCACGGAAAATAGGAATAGCGATTAAACACATGTAGCGGTGTTTTCACGCTGGCTACGGCTTCCCCCCCGCCGCATTCGGTTGACCAGCTCAAGGCAGTGTTGGATTTCCGCACGGATATCATGTCCCAGCACAATATCCATCTCCCCAGATTCCAGTAACAGGCGGCTCTCTTCACTCAGCTCATGGCCGATAAAGATCACGTTCTCCTGCAACTGATACTCTTTTAGCGCACGCGCCACACCACGATTCCCCCCCGCCATGTTATATATGCCCACCATCGGTGGATTGCTCGCCAGGAATTTTTTCACGCTCTGATAAGCCCCGTCTGACTCATCATTGATATTTACGCGCTCGACCACGTTCAGCCACGGGAACTGTTCACGCAGCACGCGACGAAACCCCACTTCCCGCTCTTCCTGCGTGCGATAGGTCGAACTGTAAACCAACAGAATATTGCCGCTCTGCTGCGGTAGCAGTCGGCCCATAAACCATCCAGCGGTAGCCCCCGTGCTGATTTGGTCGATACCGATATAGGCCGAACGCCGGGAGTTGGGCAGATCGGTAGACAGACAGATCACATGCACACCGTTATCCACCGCCTCGCGCACGGCTCGGTTCACTTTGAGGTGATCGCGCGAGACTAAAATGATGGCTTCACTCTCACGCGCCCGTCGTGTAATGGTCAGACTGAAACGATCCGCATCCACCTGCACATTTGGCACACTGTCGAGCGTAAAGCTGATATCCAGGCGGGCGGCAATCAGCGCCCGCGCCTCTTTTTCCACCAGCGTCAGGTAGCCGGAACCGGCTTCACAAATAAAAGCAATTCGCCTTTTTTCCGGGCTTATCTCCCCTACGGCCTCCGGTTTTCCCAGCCGAAACAAGGCCGCCTCCACTTTTTTACGCGTAGCTTCCCTTACACCAGGGCGACCATTAAGGACACGATCCGCAGTGGCGGTACTGACTTTTGCCTCTGCGGCAATTTGGCCTATGGTGGGATTTTTCCATGATGGTTTCGTCAGCATCACTGTTTTCCTGATTGTCTAAACCTCATTCAATGCACGCAGCATAACAAATAGATCGCAAAAAAAGAAATCAAGTAATCTATTGATGTGTATGGATAAAGCTATTTTTGATGTTAATCAAATCAAATAAATGTGTGATTAAAATCATTGTTTAAAACATAAAACATCACATTGCTTTGACTTCATCTCCCGCCAGGCCGATTAATGACGTCACATTTCACCCCTTTGCCATTGCCTGATGCAGTGGCCGTGATTGTCAGGAGCCGTTATGTCTACCCAAGCAGTAACCAAAACCGCCAACCCCGTACGCTGGGGGATCGTCAGTACCGCCAATATCGCCTGTGCCCGTATTATTCCGGCCCTGCTGGCGAGCAGTAACAGTGTTATCCACGCCATTGCCTCACGTTCGCAGGCGAAGGCCGCCGAAAAAGCAGCAGCGTTTGGCATTCCGGTGGCTTATGGCTCTTATGAAGCGTTACTCAACGATCCCCAGATCGAAGCGATTTATGTCCCACTGCCTAATGACCAGCACGTGGATATGGTGTTAGCCGCAACCGCCAGAGGTAAGCACGTACTGTGCGAAAAACCGGTGGCATTGAATGCGGAACAGGCTCGCCGACTGCTGGATGTGCCGCAAAATCTGGTGGTGGCGGAGGCGTTTATGGTGCGCCATCACCCACAATTTGCCCGCCTGCGGGCGGAGTTGCGCAGCGGCCGCCACGGCAAACTGCAAACCGCACAGATCCTGCTCTCTTTCCTGCTGGATAATCCAGGAGACTTCCGCTTCGACGTCACCAAAGGAGGCGGAGCGCTGTTTGACCTCGGGTGTTACACGGTCATGACGGCGCGTTATCTGCTGGAACGCCAACCTGAACGGGTGTTCTGCTCGATGGTGCGCTCACCGGTCAACGGCACCGATGAGCAGACCCACGCGATCCTCGATTTTGGTCACGGCCAACAGGTCACGCTGAGCGTGGGCCTGAAACAGGCTGCGGCACAACGCGTACAGGTCGTGTGTGAAAAATCCCTGCTCGATCTGAATGCACCTTATGTGCCCAGCCTGGGATCGCCCGCCACGTTGAGTATCAGTAGTCACGCCGGGTTGGATGATGCCGCCTTGCAGCCAGAAGCCCTGCCGGTGGTTGAACAATATCAGTGCGAAGTTGAGCATTTTTCCCGTGCGGTACGCGGGGAAGTACAGCCCGAGTTTGGCATTAACGATGCCATTGAACAGATGCAGGTCATGGATGCGCTATTCGCCTCTGCGGCCTCGGGCCAATGGGTCAAGGTTTAAGGAGACGGCATGAAACAGATCAATATTGCCATTATCGGCGCAGGGATGATTGGTGCAGCACATGCCAGCGGCTACCGCAGCCACCAGGCGCGACTGTCCACGAGCCAGCAACAGTTCGTGCTCCACACGGTATGTGATGCGCGTGAATCCGCCGCCGCTGAACTGGCCGCTGTCTGGGGTTTTGCACATGTTGCCACTGACTGGCAGGCGGTAGTCAACGATCCGGAGATCCAGGTCATCAGCATTGCGTTGCCAAATTTCCTCCATGCCGAAGTGGCCGCCGCTGCATTAAAAGCGGGTAAGCATGTGCTGTGTGAAAAGCCACTGGCGTTAACCGCCAAAGAGGCCTGGGATCTGACCCAACTGGCGCAGCAGAGCGACAGCATTTGCGGCAGCGTCTTTAACTATCGCCGCATCCCGGCGGTGGCACAGATTAAACAGTGGGTGGATTCTGGTGAAATCGGCAACTTACAGCATCTGCTGATTCAGTATCAGTGCGGCTATGCCGCCGATCCTCAGCTTCCTTACAGTTGGCGCTACCGCCAGCAAACCGCAGGCGGCGGTGCGCTGCATGACATTGGTGCCCACGCGATTGATATTGCCCGCTTTATTGCGGGAGATGTCGAAACCATTAATGGCGCATGCAGCAGCATCACCATTCCCCAGCGTTTCGTGGCATTAGGCGCAAATGCGGGCCACAACCATGTGGCGCTGAGTAACAAGCGTGAAACCGTCGATACCGATGACATCGCTTCCTGCGTCATGCGCTTTACCTCCGGGTGCCAGGGGCTGTTCTCTGCCAGTCGCGTTACGGTGGGGATGGGTAATACCCTCTCGTTCACGCTCACCGGCAGCACCGGGACTATTCAGTTTAATTCGGAGCGACCGGGTGAGTTTCAGATCAGTCGGTTTGGCCGTGAAAACGGTGCCTTTGTCACCGTGCCGAACCAGCCCGCCTTTCCGTATCTCAGCCAGTGGATCCCGGTACCGCATGACGGTGTCGCGATTGGCTATGCCGAAAGCTTCGGCTTCATGATCGCCGAGTTTATGCAGGCGGTCAGCGAAAACCGTCCGTATCGTAACGGCACGTTCTCTGACGGCTTTGCCGTTGCCCAGATACTGGAAGCGATCCAACGTGCTGCTGAGCAGCAACGTCCCGTCGCTATCCGTGAACTCACGTTTTAACCGGGGATACATTATGTTGAAAGTTGCTGTTATCGGCGCAGGCCGAATTGGTCAGATCCATGCTGGCAATATTGCGGCTCACCCACAGTGTCAATTGGTCAAAGTCACCGATGTTTATGCACCCGCTGCTACGGCACTGGCGGAAAAACTGGGGGCACAGGTTGCGACGCTCGATGAGATTTTAGGTGATGCGAGTATCGATCTGGTCGCGATCTGTAGCGCCACCGATACCCATGCCGATTTAATCGAAGCCGCAGCCCGGGCCAAAAAAGCCATTTTCTGTGAGAAGCCGGTGGATTTAAGCCTCGAACGGGTGCGCCGCTGTCTGGCTACCGTGCGCGAACACAACGTACCGCTGATGGTCGGTTTCAACCGCCGCTTCGATCCCAGCATGGCACAACTGCGTGAAAGTCTGCGTGCGGGTGAAATCGGTGCCACTGAAATCGTCACGATCAGCTCACGTGACCCCGGCGCGCCGTCTCCCGAGTATGTGAAAACCTCCGGCGGGCTGTTCCGCGATATGACCATCCATGACTTTGATATGGCGCGCTGGCTGCTGGATGAAGAACCGGTGTCGGTTTTCGCCTCAGCGGCCGCCTTAGTCGATGAAAAAATCGGGGCTGCGGGCGATGTGGATACTGCGGTGGTGACCCTGACCTGTGCCAGCGGAAAAATGGCGGTGATCACCAACAGCCGCCGCGCCAGCTACGGCTACGATCAGCGTATTGAAGTTCATGGCAGCGAAGGCATGTTAGCGGTGGTCAATCACCCGGAAACCAGCCTGGTGAAATCCGTCGCAACCGGCGTGATCGCCCAAAAACCGATGCATTTCTTCCTGCAACGCTACGGCGATGCCTACCGCAACGAACTGGCCGCGTTCATCGATCAGCTCAGCAAAGGCACCGCGATTGCACCGGGCGGCGAAGATGGATTACAAGCCCTGTTGCTGGCGGATGCCGCACTGGAATCACTGAAAACCGGCAAACCGGTTGCGCCAGGAGCTCTCTGATGCATATCGGCATGGTTACTGACAGCCTGGCGCAGCTCAGCACCGATGAGGTGCTCCATACCGCCGCCGAACTGGGACTGAAATCGGTCGAATTTTGCTGCGGCAACTGGAGTGCCGCACCACACCTTAATCTGCAACAGCTATTGAGCAATAGCAAAGCGCGTGAAGACTTCCACGCCAAAGTGCGCGATCACGGCTTGACCATTTCGGCCCTTAACGCCAGTGGCAACCCGTTGCATCCTGGAAAAAGCGGCGTGGAGCACCATGCCTGCGTGGAGGGCACGCTGGAACTGGCTGGAAAGCTGGGTGTGGAACGGGTGGTGATGATGTCTGGCTTACCCGGTGGACCGGGCGATCAATGGCCGAACTGGATCACCGTAGCCTGGCCCCCCTTCTGCGCCCAAATCCTCGACTATCAGTGGAACGACGTGGCGATCCCGTGGTGGAAACAGACGGTGCGTACCGCTAATCAGCACGGTATCGAAAAGTTGTGCATTGAGTTTCACGGTGGGCAACTGGTTTACAACTTACCGACGTTCTGGCGCTTGCGTGAGGCGGTCGGCGAGACGGTGGGGGTTAACTTCGACCCCAGCCATCTGTTGTGGATGGGTGCCGATCCCCTGGCCTGTATTGATGAACTGGGCGATGCGATTTATCACGTCCATGCAAAAGATACATCGATTAACCCCCGTCGGGCAGCACTGAACTCACGCCTTGAGTCACAGCAGGGTGCCCATCCGCGTGAACGTAGCTGGAACTACGTCACGCTGGGCTACGGGCAGGATGAGCGGTGGTGGAAGCAGTTCTGCTATCAGCTGCGCCTGGTGGGGTATGACGATGTGCTGAGCATTGAACATGAAGATGCGCAGCTCTCGCGCCTGGAAGGGATACGCAAATCGGTGGATTTGTTGCAACGCACGCTGGCAGCGGAGCCTTCTGACTATCAGCTGCCGGACATCGGTTAATTCGCTGTACCTACAAGGGCGGTGTCATGCCGCCCTCTTACCCTATAAAAAAGAAGAGAAAACATCATGCGTACAACGTTAAAAACCTTCGCTACCCTGCTTTGCATGTTGCCGCTCTCCACCCAGGTACTGGCCGCCAGCCCACGCGTTAGTGTGACGATGTCGGCCTTTGACGATAATTTTCTTACCGTATTACGCAGCGCCATCGCTCAACAGGCAGCGACGGATGGGGTCAAAGTCCAGTTCGAGGATGGAAAAAACGACGTCAGTAAACAATCAAGCCAGATCGACAACTTTATCTCTTCGCAACCTGACGCCATCATCATTAATCCTGTCGACAGCACAGGCGTATTACCCATCAGCCAGAACACCGCTGATGCAGACATTCCGCTGGTTTACGTTAATCGTGAACCGATCAACATCAAAACCCTGCCGCCTTATCAGGCCTTTGTCGGCTCCTCAGAAATTGAAGGCGGCACGCTGGAAGCCAACGAGGTGTGTCGTCTGCTGCACGGCAAAGGTAACGTGCTGATTATGCAAGGCGATCTGTCGCAACAGTCGGCCATTCTCCGCACCAAAGCGGTGGAAGAGGTGTTCAAACGCCCAGACTGTAACGGCATTAAAGTGGTCGATAAACAAATTGGCAAATGGACTCGCACCGGCGGCAACGACCTGATGGCGAACTGGCTCTCCACCAACGTCAAATTTGATGCGGTAATCGCCAACAATGATGAAATGGCCCTGGGTGCGATTCAGGCGCTGAAAGCCTCTGGTCGGGATATGAAATCGGTCGTAGTCGCGGGGATCGACGCCACTGATGATGCCGTGGCCGCCATGAAAGCAGGCGATTTGGCCGTCACCGTGTTCCAGGATGCCAAAGCTCAGGGCCGCCAGTCGCTACAGGTCGCCGAGCAGTTGATCAAAGCCAAACAGCAAAATCAGCCCACTGCCGTGCCCAAGTCGATCCTGATCCCTTATACCCTGGTGACCCCTGCCACGGTGAATCAGTATCCGAAAAAATAACCGGAGGCGACAATGATCTCAGCCACTCTGAATCAGGTCGCCCATAACGGGCAGCCTAAACGTAGCACCTACAGCGGCGATTTTGTGCTGGAAGTAGACCAGGTGACGAAAGCTTTCCCAGGCGTGATCGCACTGGACAACGTGTCATTACGCATCCGCCCCGGCAGTGTTCATGTCCTGATGGGCGAGAACGGTGCAGGCAAATCTACCTTGATGAAAATCATCTCCGGTTTATATCAGCCGGACAGCGGCACGCTGCGTCTGCGGGGAGAAACGGTGCAGCTTAACAGCCCACTGGCCGCTCAGCGTGCTGGTATTGCTATGATTCATCAGGAGTTGCTCTTGATGAACTCCATGACGGTCGCCGAGAACATCTGGATTGGCCGTGAGCCGCGCAACCGCTTCGGCGTCATCGACCATAGCCAGATGCAACGCCAGACCGAAGCCTTACTACAGCGCCTGAAGCTGAATCTCGATGCGGAAAGTGAAATTCAGTCGCTCTCCATGGCGAACCGCCAGATGGTGGAGATTGCGAAAGCCGTTTCGCTGGAAGCCGATGTGCTGATCATGGATGAATCGACCTCTTCCCTGACCGAAACCGAAGTTGAACATCTGTTTGCCATCGTTAACGACCTCCGCGCCAGCGGGATTGGCATCGTCTATATCACCCACAAGATGAATGAGCTGTTTGCCATCGCCGATGAGTTTACCGTGTTTCGCGATGGTAAATATGTCGCAACGCATCCAGCCAGTGGCATCACACGTGAGGCGATCATCAAATTGATGGTGGGTCGGGAAATCAGTCAGATGTTCCCGAAACAGCCTGTGGCATTGGGTGAGGTGGTATTAAGCGTTGATCAACTCGGACTGGATGGCGTGTTCGCCAACGTCAGTTTTGACCTGCGTGCCGGTGAGATTCTCGGCTTTGCCGGTTTGGTGGGTTCAGGCCGTTCCAACGTCGCGGAAACATTATTTGGTATCACGCCAGCTACCCACGGCACCATCAAACTGAAAGGACAGCCCTGCGTGATCGACTGCGCCGGAACGGCTATCCGCCACCGCCTGGCGATGTTGACTGAGGATCGTAAAGAAACGGGCTGCTTTTTACCGCTCAATATCCTGGAGAACATGCAAATTGTCGCGCTGCAACAGGGATACAGCCAACACGGTGTAGTACGTGAAGCCGCCGTAGAACAAGCCTGCCATAACATGGCACAACAACTCCGCGTAAAAACCCCCAACCTGTATGAGTGCATCGAGAACCTCTCCGGGGGGAATCAGCAAAAAGTGCTGATTTGCCGCTGGTTGCTTACCCAGCCTGACATTCTGATTCTCGATGAACCCACGCGCGGCATTGATGTGGGGGCCAAAGCCGAGATCCACCGGCTGATTGTCGAGCTGGCGCGTACCGGTGTCGCCATCATCATGATCTCCTCGGAATTGCCTGAAGTGCTGGGCATGAGCGACCGCATCGTCGTGATGCACGAAGGACAAGTCACCGGGATTGTCGATGCGGCAAGCGCGGATCAAGTCACCATCATGAGCCTTGCGGCTCGTTAACTTACCCTGAGAACATATTATGAGCGTATCAACAGAGAATTTTCAGGCTCCACGGGTGACACGTCAGCGGCGTGTACCGGCGGAAGTCAGTATCTTTCTGGTGCTGATTGGCATTGCCGTCCTGTTTGAGGTGGTGGGCTGGATAGTGGTGGGACAAAGCTTCTTGTTTAACCTGCATCGCTTGCAGATCATGGTGTTACAGGTGGCGGTAATTGGCATTATTGCCGTTGGCGTGACGTTGGTCATTATTACAGGCGGTATCGACCTCTCATCAGGATCGGTCGTGGCCATGAGCGCGATGATTGCCGCCACGTTTGCACAAACAGCGCAGTGGCCAACCCTGTTCTATCCATCACTCACCGATCTGCCCTTCTTCGTTCCCCTCGCCATCGGCTTGCTGATTGGCGCGTTAGCGGGCCTGGTGAATGGCATTTTCATCAGCCTGACGCGCATTCCGCCGTTTATTGCCACTCTCGGCATGATGGTCGCCGCGCGCGGTATCAGTAACTGGTTTACCGCAGGCAGCCCGGTTTCGGGTTTCACCACCGGCTTTGCATGGCTAGGTAATGGGCTCGGTCGCTGGGCACCGGTAGTGATATTCCTGTTAGTGGCACTGCTGTTCCACCTGGTGATGCGCTACACCCGCTTTGGCAAGTTCACCTATGCTATTGGGGCCAATTTGCCTGCTGCCCGTGCTTCAGGCATCAATATTGAGCGCCATCTGATCAAAGTGTATGCCATTGCCGGTTTGCTGGCCGGGCTGGCTTCCATGGTGGCTATCGCCCGTATTCAAACTGCGCAGGCTGGCATGGGGATGATGTACGAGCTTGATGCGATCACCGCAGCCGTGATTGGTGGCGTCTCGCTTTCCGGTGGGCGCGGACGGGTACTGGGCACGGTAATTGGTGCCTTAATTCTCGGCGTCATGATGTCTGGCTTCACCTTTTTGCGCGTCGATGCCTATTATCAGGACATCATTAAAGGTGGCATTATCATTATTGCGGTGATCGTAGACCAATATCGCCAGTCGCGAAAAACCCGGAAAAAAGCGCGTGCCTTGACCCAGGGTTAATTGAACACCCCATTCGGGAAGTATCCCGGATGGGTTTTTTACATTGAGAGATTCACTTAAAGGAACAATGCCCGCGTCTTACATGAAAAGGGGTTTTAATAACAACGCGGTAATGTAAATTCCGATACCAAACGAGGTATGCGCGATCAAACTACGACGGCGAGCAACCGCTGGGGCGGGAGTATGAGATGCTGCGACGCCAAAACCAAACCCAGGCTGCATAATAAAAAATGGTGCACAGACGCTGATAATGCCGGTGAGGAGCGCAGGTATAAAAGTAGGTTGTGTAAGCCAGTCGCTCCCTGAAAAAGCGAGCATGAAATAACAAAAAATCATGCCAATCAGATAGTGAGCACTCCATCCTAAGACCATTTCACCGCGCATTTTCTTTGAATTTAAAATAGTGTGGTGAACGAACTGCGCATGGGTCATGTGGAGCAACCAGCGTCCCACTAAGCGATAATCCAGGCCCGCAATGTTGAATAACCGTTTTTGTAAGATTGCCCAGATATCCATAATAAGCGTTGCCCCAATGCCAAGAAGCGCAGCCTGTAACGCAATATTCATCCTATAATCCTTTTAAGAAGTTTCCGGTCAAACAGTACCTTTGGTGCTACTGAACCCATTGCCTGAGACTGTCCATGACGCGTCATGTGTGATGTTATAACAACCAATAAGTTGATTGAATCATGAGCGAATGTTTTTCCTGTGTCAACTCACCCGATTCACAACAATCTCAATGCTTTTCATGAACTGGCAGAAGTCACTCGCACTTTGAGCAAGGTCCATCGTTTGATTCTGCCTGAGCTGATTTCGCAAGGAGAACGTTGGGTGTTTCGGCTGGCAGAATGTGCAGGATTATCCATCGCCAACGCGTCTTAGTACCTACAGCAACTGAAATGATGACATCACCCGAGGTTTATGGCTGTGCACGGATGATGTTTTAACTCGGTTAGACTTTCTTCTCTGATGCTCTATGATGTGACTCACTCATCATCAATCATGTATCCGCAATGACAAAACCCAGCATTCATAAAAAGATCACCATTCATGAAATTGCGCGTATTTCCGGGCTCAGCACGGCGACGATTGACCGCGTGTTAAATCAGCGTCCCGGCGTGCGTGAAAGTACCCGCTTGCGGGTTGAAGCGGCGATTGCTCAGTCGCAGCAGGCACAGCAACAAGAGTTAGCCACCCAGCGCATCGCCTTTATCATTGAGGCCGGTTCCAGCTTTGCCCAAACCGTACGTGAGGCGATGGAGCAGCTACAGACGTACTATCCGCGCATCAGTTTTAGCTTTGACAGCGTCCCCGGTTACCAGTTTGACCCCGCCAGTTTCTGCCCCTTGATCGCGGCACGCAGCGCGGAAGCGGATGCCATTATTCTGGTATCACGCGACCATGTGCAGGTGAACAGTGAAGTGCGTAAGGCCATTTCCAATGGTGTACCGGTGATCGCGCTGGTCACTGACTTGCCTTCAGCCAGCGCCTATGTCGGGGTGGATGAAGTCAGCGCAGGCGCTAACGCCGCGCTGTTTATTGGTCGGATGGCACGTTCAGAGGCGAAAAAATTGCTGTTCGTCGCCAGTGCTACTTACCGCTGTCAGGAAGAGCGTGAGATGGGCTTCCGCCGGGTGATCCGCAGTGATTTCCCTGGTCTGGAGATTGAAGAGACCTTTATCTCTAACGACGAATCCGACAAGACCTACGCGTTAATGACCAAATTCCTCGCGAAAAACCCAGGCACCGTCGGGATTTATAATTCAGCGGGCGGTAATCGCGGCATTGCGCGCGCCATTAAAGAAGCGCAGTTAGCACAGGATATCGTGTTTGTCGGTCATGACCTGACCGAGCATACGCAGAAGTTGCTGGAACAGGGCGACATGGATGTGGTGTTCTCTTACGACATGAAGCGTGTCGTCAAGCAGGCGATCGATATTGCCAGCCAGCCGCTGGAAAAGATCAGTAGCTCGCGGATTATTCTGCCGCTGATCACTTACACTCGCTACTCGTGGTTTGGTGACATTAACCCGCTTTGACGTAGCTGGATTGCCAGCCCACTGCTGCTGGCAATCCGTTGAGGCTATCAGACTTTACGTTTTCTACTCAGCCAGACGAGCAGCGCCAGCATGACAATCACATCTGCCTGAATAAACCACGCATCACAAAAAAACATCACAATCAATCATCAAGCACCATCTCATGCATGATCATGAGGCGATGGCCTTTCAGTTAGCCAGGGGTCGGCAAGTACGATTTTCGTTTCAGCGTGTGCCAGGCGAGTACCAGGGCAAAGACGGCACCTACCGCCAGCAACGTGCTGATATCTCCGCTGAAGCAGGCATAAAAGATCACCACAGAGAGCATCAAACTCAGGGTGGCAGTAAGATGCCCCCCAAAGGCACGATAGGGACGCGGCGTCTGTGCCTGTGTTTGGCGTAAGCGGAACCAGGCCAACGTGGTGAGGAAATAGCTGGCGGTAAACAACACCACCATTGCGACTAAGACTTTATCAAGATTTATAAACGACACACCGAATCCCAGCGCCATCACCAGGCTAATCGCCGGAACGGGCGTCCCTTTACGACTACAGGTGGCAAAGTAGCTGGGAACAAAACCGCTGCGCGCCAGATCAAACAGCTGACGTGAAGCCGACCAGGTCAGTGAAAAGAAGCTGGCAATCAGGCCAAATACTGCACCTGCGCCAATCAGCAAATGTAAGCGGGATAATCCGACGCTATCCAGCGCGGCCAACAGCGGGTCGCCAGCCTGGGCAAGTTGCGTTGTTCCGGCTAGCCCCGGTGCGAACAGCAGCACACCGCTGCCGGTTATCGTCAATATCAACAGGGAAAGCATCAGCCCGCGCGGCAGATCGCGCCCCGGATCCCGCACCTCTTCTGAGGTCGTCACGGCCTGTTCCACCCCGACGAACAACCAGAGAGCAAACGGCAGCGCCAGAATCATACTGTGCCAGGAGAATGGAGTATCCCCCAGCCGCTGCGGCTGAAAATGCGGCATGCTGATACCGGAAAACACCACTAACGTCATTACTGCCACTAACCCGGCTAATAATACCAACCACATCGCCTCCTTACTGCCGGCGAGATGTAACATCAATACAGCAACAAATAACATCACTTTGATGGTAGTCGCATCAAAGCCAGTGATAGACTGCGCGTAAGCCGCGATAAAGCTGCCAACAATACCGGTCCCTGCCACCAGAGCTGTTGCCATCGCCACGTTCACCATGCCCCCAGGCAGTTTGCCAAATGCTGCGGCGGTATATTTTGCCAATCCCCCGGCACTCGGCCAGGTACTGCCCATTTCAGCTACCAATTGCAGAAAACAGAGATAAAACACCAGCATCAGCAGTGCACCTGCCAACATATTTTTCCAGCCAAAGACCAACCCGAGATTCCAGCCAGAGAACTGTCCGGCAATCACAATCGAGACACCGATAGTCGCGACCATATACCCTTTTATCGTTTCGCTTCCGATAGCTGACATAATGCACCCTCTCATTTACCCTGCTGAAATAAGCCGATGCATATTTTCATCACCGGCTAGTTTTTAATTTTAAGTGTTATTTATTATTTAAACTCTGGTGATTCCCATAAGTTAAGTTTTACGCCAATGCCTTTCCCCAGTGCTTTTCGATAAACTTTTGTTCCCCATGCCACATCCTCAACCGGCATTCCACCTACTGACATGATAATAATCTCTTCGTCATTAGTACGACCTGGTGCTGCCCCGTAAACAATTTTTCCAATATCCTCGAGGTCATCCCGTGTTAATTTCCCTTCATGGATCATATCGAGGAAATAGACGCCAATAATCGGTATATGGTTATGTGCAGGCTTTGGCATCTCTTCATACCAGGCATCGTACAACCCGGTGTTATCCAGCACTTTACGCACGTCGGGCTGCTCCATCCCTTCGTCGATGCGGCACAGTGCAGGCATCACCAGAAATGCACCCGGTTTAACCCATTCACGTTTTACTTCCGGATAAGTTGAAGCATCACCGAAGTCGCCAGAACTGCAGTAAGTCACAATATCTGAACCGCGCACCACCTGTTCCAGCGTTTCAACCACCTCAATGTGTTTGATTTGTGGATAGGTCTGACTTACCCAGGTAATAAAGTTATCCAGGCTCTGCTGACCACGCCCTTTCACCTTTAAGGTGTCGATCGCCGGACAAACCGCCATAAATGCCGCCACTGACGTTTTGCCCATCACTCCGGGTCCTAACAGGCCAATCACTTTTGCATCTTTGCGAGCCAGATGACGCGCCCCGACGCCAGGAACAGCCCCGGTACGATAGGCAGACAACAAATTAGCTGACATATGAGCCAATGGAGCACCGGTGTCGGCATCACTCAGTGTAAACATCAGAATAGATCGTGGCAGACCCTTTTCCCGGTTGGCAATATTAGAGCCATACCATTTCACCCCAGCCATATGAAAATCCCCCCCCAAATAGGCAGGCATTGCCATCATGCGGCGTTCGGTCGTGGGTTTAGGCATATTTGGAAACGGTGAGTTCTCCGGGAAAGTAATCATTGCGCCATGAGAATCATTATTCGTACCCGCCATGCGATAATCACCCGCATATAATAAGCCAAACATCTCTTCCATGGCATCAACGCAGGCAGCCATATCAGTCACACCGGCTTTGATCATGTCTGGCTCGGATAAATAAATAAAATCAATTTTTGTTTCAGCAGTCATGGCTATTTCCTCGCAAATAAATATGAGTAGAGTCATCGTTATTCAGGTTTAAACATTAAGCGTTAATGTTCTCTGGCATTAGTTTTTGCCGGGATGTCATTATTAGTACCCGCCCAGAGAACAAGAAGTATTGGAAAATAACGACATGGATAAAATCGGTTCCATTACCGGCCTGGCACTGCTCTTGCATTGAATTTGTTTTACATTGCGAGGAGATCACTCATGGCTAACTGGAATAACCCGCTGCCTGGCACCCGATTTTGTCCTGAACAACCGTGGTTTGTATTCAATGCCGAGGGAGAGTACTCGCTGATGGTGTCAGATAACCCGTTGATCTCGCACTACTACCAATTTTCTGCGGCGGATATGTTGCACAATACTCTGGCTATCCCGGATGGTTGCGTTGATATCCTGTTCGACTGTGACAGCGTGAATCCCAGTGCGCGTGTCTGTGGCACCCCGTTGGAAGCACGCCATTTTACGTTGGAACATGCCCACGTCTATTTCGGCGTCCGTTTTGCGCCAGGCGTGGTGCCACGCTTTACCGGTTTGACGGCAGAAGAGATGATTGATGGTGAATTTATGCTGTCAGAGCTGTTGCCGGAGGGCGAGGCGGCGCTAGAAGCCATTGTAAAAACACCGGATCTGGTGGAAAAAATAGCCACTTTTCAACGACTGGTGCTGCCTTGCGTTCAGGTTTCCTGTGCTGCTTTAACGCAAAGTGTCATTCAGGTCATCCGCAATACAAACGGTCATCTTGACCTTGCCGCACTGGAATCCCGCACTGGCTATACGCGCCGCACGTTGCAGCGCCAGTTCCGACAAGATACCGGTATGACGCCAAAGGCGTTTAGCCGTATTACCCGCTGCCAGTCTGCACTGGCCGTGTTGAACCAGATGCCGCACCTGGCCTTCTCAGACCTGGCGCTGGAACTCGGCTTTTACGATCAGCCGCATTTTCACCGGGAGTTCCGCAAACTGGTCAACACTACCCCCACTGAATATCAGCAGCGCATATTGCAGGAACGCTACAGCACGCGGCTTTGCTACGCATAACTGCACCAGTGCGGGGAAACCTTCACCGCGCTGGTGCAGCTATGGCTTAATGCGTATCGCCGTAGTAAGCGTGATGCAATTTATCGACGTAGATATGTCGATAAAATCGTTTTTTTTAAACATGTCCTGCCAACATGTTGATGCTATCGACACGTTACCGCGATATGTCGATAAAATCGGTTTTTTTAAACATGTCCTGCCAGCATGTTGATACTATCGACACGTTACGGCTATATGTCGATAAAACCGTTTTTTTTAAACATGTCCCGCCAACACGTTGATGCTATCGACACGTTACCGCGATATGTCGATAAATTCGGTTTTTTTAAACATGTCACGTGACGACAGCCACCCGCCAAACTATGATATCAACATGTCGATAAAATCGGATTTTTTAAACATATGCGTTGGAACCCTGAAATTCCATACAACACCCTGCCCCTGTTACCGCCAGAATTGGCACTTATTGAAACTCACAAAGTACTGAAGGCCTGTATTCGAGCCCGCACCGCTTTGGCTGAACTGAAAACCTCGGGAGAACTGCTGCCCGATCAACAGTTGCTGATTAACATTCTGCCAATGCTGGAGGCAAAAGACTCATCGCGCATTGAGAACATTGTCACCACCAGCGATCAGCTGTTTCAGTATGCAGATCGGGAAGAACATGCCGATCCAGCCACCAAAGAGGCTTTGCGCTATCGCACTGCGCTGCATGAAGGCTTCACTCATCTCAATCACTATCCACTGTGTACCAATACGGCGATAAAAATCTGTACTACGCTGCGGGCCATCCAGACTGATATCCGCAAAACGCCGGGAACCGTGTTACACGACCAGCATAAAAATGTGGTGTATACCCCACCGGTGGGTGAAAGTGCAATTCGCGATTTACTCACTAACTGGGAACAGTTTATACACGGTGAAGATGAGCTAGATCCGCTGGTTAAGCTGGCTGTGTCACATTATCAGTTTGAGTGTATCCATCCATTCCCGGACGGAAACGGGCGCACCGGTCGTATCCTGAATACCTTGTACCTGATCCAGACGGGATTACTCTCACTGCCTATTCTTTATTTGTCGCGTTTTATTCTCGCCAGGCGTGATGAGTACTACACGCTACTCCATAAAGTGACAGCAGAGGGTGACTGGGAAGCCTGGGTGCTGTACATGCTGGCCGCAGTAGAAGAAACGGCCCGCTGGACCACCAGTAAAATTGCCGATATTCGCGAGGTCATCACGCAAACTACCGATTACGTCCGCGAAAAACTGCCCAAGATCTATACCTACGAGCTGATACAGGTTGTGTTTTCTCAGCCCTATTGTCGAATCGAGAATCTCGTCACCAGCGGTGTCGCCAAACGCCAGACGGCGTCGAGCTATCTGAAACAGCTGGTAGAAATTGGCGTGGTGGAAGAGATGACAGCAGGTCGCGAGAAGCTCTATATAAACACCCGATTACTGCAGGTACTGGATAGCTGATCGATAAACATATTTCTTATTACCCAACACAGCCAGACAAGCGCAGAATGTTTGCACCCTACAAAAGGACTTCATCCGATGCATCATGACGCCACTGCTGAACATTTGTTGTCGATTCGCCCTGCCACCGCCCAGGACAATATCACTGCATTGACCCAGTTACTCCATCGCGCCTATCAGCGGCTAGGGAAAATGGGATTGCGGTACATGGCGGTGGATCAAACAGAAGCCGTGACCCAGGAAAGGATGGCACAGGGCACCTGTTTACTGGCTTTTTATCAAGGCAGCTTATGCGGCACTATTCTGCTGCGGAATGCGCAGCAAACCAACGGGTGCCCGTGGTACAACCAGCCTCAGGTGGCTTCTATCGGGCAGTTTGCGGTGGATCCTGACTTGCAGGCTCAGGGCATCGGCTGGCGCTTAATGCAGGCCGCCGCGCAACTGGCACGAGAGAGTGGTGCAAAGGAGTTGGCGCTGGATACCGCCGAACAGGCTGAACACCTGGTCGGCTGGTACCAACGGCTCGGGTATCGCTTTATTGAAACGGTGCAGTGGGGCCATACCAACTACCGCAGTGTGATTCTCAGCCTGAAGCTGCACCAGGAAACACCGGAAGTGCGGAGCTTATAGCGGAATCCCTGAGCCGTTTCATTCGTCATCTTCCAGCATACGTACCGCGCCAAAGGCGGCACTGGAGGTCATCGCGGCGTAGGCTTTCAGTGCCGCAGAGACGCGTCGCTGGCGCTGAGCCGGTTTCCAGGCTTGCTTGCCCAGTGCTTCACGTTTCTGACGGCGCAGCGCCAGTTCGTGATCGTCGAGCTTCAGTTGGATACTGCGATTCGGGATATCAATTTCGATCAGGTCGCCGTCTTCAATCAGCGCGATGTTGCCACCTGCAGCCGCTTCCGGTGAGGCGTGACCGATGGAGAGACCGGAAGATCCGCCCGAAAAACGCCCATCGGTAATCAATGCGCATTTTTTATTAAGCCCTTTGGATTTAAGGTAGCTGGTAGGATAGAGCATCTCCTGCATGCCCGGCCCACCGCGCGGCCCTTCATAGCGCACCACCACCACATCCCCCGCCTGCACCTGGCCGGAAAGAATGCCTTCTACCGCCTCATCCTGCCCTTCAAACACTTTGGCCGTGCCGGTAAAGCAGATCATGCCTGGATCGACGCTGGCGGTTTTCACGATGCAGCCATCCTGGGCGATGTTGCCGAACAGCACGGCTAAGCCGCCGTCCTGGGTAAAGGCATGTTCGGTGCTACGCAGGCAGCCGCTTTGGCGATTGGTATCCAGCGCGGGATAGTAGTTGTTCTGGCTGAAAGCGACTTTGGTTCTGACGCCACCCGGTGCGGCGCGATAAAATTGACGCACTTCCGTGTTGCGGGTGGATTTGATATCCCACTCTTCCAGCGCTTCGCCCAGGGTCGCGGCATGTACGGTGGTTGCGTCGGCATGAATCAATCCACCACGGTTCAGTTCTGCCATCACCCCCATCACACCACCGGCACGGTGAATGTCTTCCATATGCACGTTTTCAATCGCGGGGGCGACTTTGCACAGCACCGGCACTTTACGTGACAGGCGGTCGATATCCGCCATGCTGAAATCCACTTTCCCTTCATGCGCGGCGGCCAGCAGGTGCAGCACGGTGTTGGTCGAGCCGCCCATGGCGATATCCATCGCCATCGCGTTTTCAAACGCTTTGAAACTGGCAATCGAACGGGGCAAGACGCTGCTGTCGTTCTGTTCATAGAAGCGACGACACAGATCCACAATGCGACGGCCCGAATCGAGGAACAACTGCTTACGCAATGCGTGGGTTGCCAACATCGAACCGTTGCCAGGTAACGCCAGTCCCATTGCTTCTGTCAGGCAGTTCATGGAGTTGGCGGTGAACATACCGGAGCAGGAACCGCAGGTTGGGCAGGCGGCTTCTTCGACCGCTTTCACCTCTTCATCACTCATGCTGTCATCAGCGGCTACCACCATCGCATCGATCAGGTCAAAAGCGCGTTTTTCCCCGCGCAGCGTCATTTTGCCGGACTCCATCGGCCCGCCAGAGACAAAGATCACCGGGATATTAATGCGCAGCGCCGCCATCAGCATGCCGGGGGTGATTTTGTCGCAGTTAGAGATGCAGACCATGGCATCCGCGCAGTGGGCGTTGACCATGTACTCGACGCTGTCCGCGATCAACTCACGGGAAGGCAGGCTGTAAAGCATACCGCCGTGGCCCATGGCAATCCCGTCATCAATCGCGATGGTATTGAACTCTTTGGCCACCCCACCGGCCTGCTCGATCTCACGTGCGACCATCTGTCCCAGATCTTTGAGATGCACATGCCCCGGCACGAACTGGGTGAAAGAGTTGACGACCGCAATGATCGGTTTATCGAAATCAGCGTCAGTCATGCCAGTGGCGCGCCACAAGCTACGTGCGCCAGCCATATTACGACCATGGGTAGAAGTACGGGAACGATACATTTTCGGGTGCCTTAATTGTTCTGGTAAGGCCCCAATCTTAGGATGGACAAATTGTGCGGTGAAATATATTCTTTTGTACTGATTAAGTCACTGTGGATATAAGTCATGGATGTTCGACAACTGAAACACTTCGTTACAGTCGCCGAGACGCTACATTTTGGTAAGGCAGCGGAACGCCTCCATATGACGCAGCCTCCGCTCAGCCAGTCAATAATGGCGCTGGAAAAAGAGTTGGGTCACGCTCTGTTTTTTCGTACCAAAAGAAATGTCCAGTTAACGCCTTTCGGCGAGCAATGGTTATTTCATGTTAAAAATAGCCTCAGCAGCCTTAATGCCCTGCCAGATATTGCCGACCGGCTGAGTAAAGGCGAGTCAGGACAATTATCACTCTCATTCATCAGCAACGCGGGATATAACATTTTACCGCGCTTAGTCAGTGAATTTCGCCAGCGTTTTCCTTCGGTTGAACTGGTCCTGACAGAAGCCACCAGCGACGTTCAGTTGGCCGCACTTATCGCTGAAGAGATCGATGTAGGGATTGTGATCCCGCCGCCTGAAGAGAGCTTTCCACCCACGCTGGATTACCAAAAAATCCTCTCTGAGCCCTTGGTAGCCGCGGTGCCAAAAAGTTGGCTGGAGAGTGACAGGATTTCCCTTACCAAAGGAAAACTCTGCCCGCATCAAGTGATTGCGTCGCCACTGATTCTGTTTCCGCAAAAAGTCGCCCCCTCTTTCCATGCTTTAGTGATGCGTTATTATGCTGAGCAGGGTGCGAAGCCGAATATTATTCAGCAGGCAATACAAATGCAAACCATTATCAGTTTGGTTGCTTCCGGAATTGGCATTGCGCTGGTGCCTGACTCATTACGTCATCTGGCGCGAACCGGTGTGGTTTACGTTGACCTGCTGGAAAATCCGCCACTGCTGGATATAGGCTTTATCTGGCGTAAAGATAATCCTTCTCCGCTGCTACAAAAATTACTGTCTTTAAATAAGAATAAAGCAGAATAACCAGTCACTCCCTGGCACCATCACCAGAAATACTCTTCTGGTGATGAAAAAATCGCATTTCTGAATGTGTCTACAGATCCTTGACTAATTCCTGATGATAACGCGTCAAAATATCCAGAATAATGGTAACAAAACGATCTTCATTACCGGCATACCACATCACACTCAGCGGTAATCCAGGGACGTTTTGATCCAGTTGTAGATCAATATACTTCACACCATCGGTATTCATATTGCGGTACGAAGCGGGCACCAGCGCCAGCCCAAGTCCCGCCGCCACCATACTCAGGATGGTCTGCTTTTCGTCGGCATATTGCGCAATAACCGGGGTTAACCCGACGCTTTTGAAGATATTCATGGTTAAGTCATGGCTGTGTGGACGAGTTCTGCGCTCGGGCATAATAATCGCTTCATCACGAAAATCCGCCACACTCACCTGGTGCCGCTGGGCCAGAACGTGCTGCGCCGGTACCGCCAGCACCGTCGTTTCGCGGGTGATAAAACGCGCCGCCAGATTGACGTCCAGCGTCTCAGGTGGACGCACAAATATCACATCCAACCAGCCTGAACGTAAACGTGGGATCAGGTTGCTGGTTTTATCTTCTGTCAGATGAATATCCGCATCCGGATATTCCCGCACAAACAGATTAAGCAGCCCCGGTAACAAGCCGCGTGCAGCGCTGTCAATCACGCCAATACGCAGGGTTTTTCGCTCGCCGCGTTTGGCTTCCCGGTAGCGCGCGGCCAGCGCGTCAAAGGCGGCGACAACCTGTAACGCTTCGTGCAAAAACTCTGCGCCACGCGGTGTCAATGACACGTTGCGTGTAGAGCGGTTGAGCAGACGTAATCCGAGGTCATCTTCCAGCAAACGAATAAAACGGCTCAGTGACGCAGGCATCATTTCCATTCGCTGCGCTGCACGGCCAAAGTGAAGTTCCTCACCTACCGCGATAAAGCAACGCAATTGATTTATATCCACATTTTCCTCGCCACAATATTATTCAAATTATTTATATAAAGCACTGCCGATGATAAAACCCGGCAAAAACGCATACTCAATCCCACTAAAACACAAAAAACCCTACACAAACTGCGGAGCACTCTAATATGAATTCTCACCTGGAAAAAAGGGTGATGCGCAAAGTTACACTGCGCATTATTCCTTTCATCATGCTGCTCTACTTCATCGCTTTTCTTGACCGCGTCAATATCGGTTTTGCCGCGTTAACGATGAATAAGGATCTGGGTCTGTCGCCCGCCATTTTCGGTATCGGCGCGGGGATCTTTTTCATCGGTTACTTTCTGTTCGAAGTTCCGAGCAATCTGATTTTACATAAAGTCGGCGCGCGTATCTGGATCGCTCGCGTCATGATCACCTGGGGCCTGGTGTCCGGCTGTATGGCTTTCGTCCAGGGCACCACCAGTTTCTATGTCTTGCGCTTCCTGTTAGGTGTTGCGGAAGCGGGCTTCTTCCCCGGCATCATTCTGTACCTGAGCTACTGGTTCCCGGCAGCCCGTCGTGCGCAAGTGACGGCACTGTTTATGGCCGCAGCACCCATCTCAACTGCGCTAGGCTCTCCGATTTCCGCCGCACTGCTGGAGCTGCATGGCTACCTTGGCTTCGCAGGCTGGCAATGGATGTTTGTGCTGGAAGCCGTACCTGCCGTCATCCTGGGTGTTGTGGTGCTGTTCTACCTCACCGATCGCCCAGAGAAAGCACGCTGGTTGGATGAAGAAGAGCGTACCTGGCTGAAAAACACCATGGAAGCTGAGCAGCTGAGCCGCAGCGTTAACAATGCCAGCCATAGCGCATGGCGTGGCCTGGCAGATCGTCGCGTACTGGCCCTGGCACTGGTTTATTTCGGCACGTCCGCCGGGCTTTATACCTTGGGCATCTGGGCACCGCAAATTATTCATACCTTCGGCGTCTCCGCACTGGAGACCGGATTCCTGAATGCGTTCCCTGCGGTCGTGGGTGTGATCGGCATGGTGCTGTGGGCTCGCCACTCTGACCGGACATCTGAGCGCACCTGGCACGTAATTATTGCCTGCATCATCGCCGCTGTCGGTCTGATTTGTGCCGGAAGCGTCAGTACATTGCTCGGCGTCATCTTCGCCCTGACTCTGGTGAACCTTGGTATCAGCGCCTCCAAACCGCCGCTCTGGAGCATGCCAACCCTGTTTCTTACGGGTCCGGCTGCGGCCGCAGGGATTGCCGCCATTAACTCCATTGGCAACCTCGGCGGCTTTGTCGGCCCCACCGTTATCGGCGTTATTCGCCAACAAACTGGCAGCTATGCATGGGGACTCTATTTTGTCGCCGGGCTGCTGATGCTCTCTGCCTTAGTGGTTCTGTGGCTCTCCACAAGTCAGCGGAAAGTGCAGAACACTGATTTAACTCATCCTGAAACACACTGATTCGATTTGGAGAAAACAATGCGTACTTATTCTATTGCTGCTATCCCTGCTGACGGTATTGGCCCTGAAGTGATCTCTGCGGGTGTTGAAGTGCTGCGCGCGCTGGAGCGCCAAAACAGCGAGCTGAAATTTGATATCGAAACCTTTGACTGGGGCTCAGATTACTATAAGCAGCATGGCGTGATGATGCCGGAAGATGGCCTGCAAACCCTGAAAAAATTTGATGCGATCTACTTCGGCGCGGTGGGCGCGCCAGATGTGCCGGATCACATCACCTTATGGGGTCTGCGCCTGCCGATTTGCCAGGGCTTTGACCAGTACGCCAACGTACGTCCGACCAAAATTCTGCCCGGTGTCACCTCCCCGCTGCGTAATCGCGGACCAGGGGATTTAGATTGGGTGATCGTACGTGAGAACTCTGAAGGTGAATATTCTGGTAACGGCGGTCGTGCGCACCGTGGCTTACCGGAAGAAGTGGGCACTGAAGTGGCGATTTTCACCCGAGTGGGTGTCACCCGCATCATGCGTTATGCCTTTAAGCTGGCACAGTCTCGCCCACGTAAATTACTGACGGTGGTGACCAAGTCTAACGCCCAGCGTCACGGCATGGTGATGTGGGATGAGATTGCCGCTGAAGTGGCACTGGAGTTCCCGGACGTGAGCTGGGACAAAATGCTGGTCGATGCGATGACACACCGCATGACCCTGCATCCACAGAGCCTGGATACGATCGTTGCGACTAACCTGCATGCGGATATTCTCTCCGACCTGGCAGGCGCACTGGCTGGCAGCCTGGGTGTTGCGCCAACTGCCAACATCGACCCAGAACAGCGTTTCCCTTCCATGTTTGAACCGATTCATGGTTCTGCATTTGACATCACCGGCAAAGGGATTGCGAACCCTATCGCCACCTTCTGGACTGCGGTGCAGATGCTGGAGCACCTCGGTGAACATGATGCGGCGAAGTTAATCATGGAAGGCATTGAGGATACCTGTGCCAAAGGCATTCTGACCCCTGATGTCGGCGGAAAAGCCAATACTGCTGAAGTGACACGCGCTGTCGTGGCGTACATCGAAGCCAAAATCAACGTGGCAGAAACGGTATAACTATGCGCAATGAAGACGCCAGATCCCTGCTGTGGGATCTGTTTTCCTCAGCGGTTGACAGCGCCCGGCCAGGGCCTGTCGTCCCTCCGGCACTACCGGAAAAACCGACCGGCCGCTGCGTGGTGATTGGCGCAGGCAAAGCATCGGCGGCGATGGCAGCCGCAGTTGATGCAGCATGGCCAGATGTGGATGTGAGTGGCGTGGTGGTAACACGTTATGGTCATGCCGTCCCGGCTGGACGCATCACCATCTTACAGGCGGCCCATCCGGTCGCCGATGAGATGAGTGAAAGCGCCGCACGTCAGATCGTCGAAGCACTACAAGGGTTAACCCGGGATGATTTAGTGCTGGCGCTGATCTCGGGTGGCGGTTCCGCACTGCTGGCACTGCCAGCCGCAGGACTGACGTTGGCAGACAAGCAGGCCATCACCCGCTCACTGCTGCACAGCGGGGCCAACATCAAGGAGATGAACCTGGTGCGACGTCATCTTTCCGCCATTAAAGGCGGCAAGCTGGCGAAACTGGCGCGCCCTGCTCGTCTGGTATCGCTGATCATCAGCGATGTACCGGGTGATAATCCGGCTGATGTTGCATCAGGCCCGACGGTAGCGGATGACAGCACCCCGCAACAGGCACTGGCGCTGCTGGATCGCTATCAGATCCCGTTGCAGGATGCGGTGCGCCGTCATCTTAGCCAGACCGTCGCCAGCGAAAGTGCGGACGATAATGCGCAAACGCACCTGATTGCAACGCCATCACTCGCACTGCAAGCGGCGGCAGATGCCGCCCGCCGTCATGGCATTACGACCCTGATTTTAGGGGATGCCATTGAGGGTGAAAGTCGCGAAGCAGCGATTGTAATGGCTGGCATCGCCCGTTCAGTAAAGCAGTACGGTCAGCCCCTTGCTGGCCCGGCAGTCTTGCTTTCCGGCGGCGAAACCACCGTTACCGTCAGCGGCGGCAAAGCCGGTAAAGGCGGGCGCAACACCGAGTTCCTGTTAAGCCTGGCCTGCGCGTTACAGGGCGAGAGCGGTATTTGGGCCATCGCCGGGGATACCGATGGCATTGACGGCACCGAAGATGCCGCCGGTGCGATTATCGGGCCCGATACGCTGCAACGCGGCAACGCCGCCGGTGTGATCGCTCGTGATTATCTCGATGCCCATGACAGCTACAGCTATTTTCAGGCCACCAACGAGCTGGTGATCACCGGCCCAACCCTGACCAATGTGAACGATATCCGTGCCATTCTGATTGTTTAACGCTTTTCTCTGCTTTGCCTGGAGCCGGTGAAGGGCTCCAGGTTTTTTTTAATGCGAATGCACCCCAGCCAGATGCCCGTTAGGGATCTCCAGCGGGCTGTTATCCCCTTCTGTCGGCTCTTTCAGTTCGCGCAAAATACCGCACTCACTCAGACTCCGATCGGCATTACAGTGCTGATTCAACGCTTTGAGCTGTTGTTCCAGCGCCTGCAACTCCTGAATACGTTGTTGAACGTGGTGCAGGTGCTCACTGATGATCGCATCAATTTTGCCGCAGTGCGGTTCCTGCGACTCTTTGGCTTCGAGCAACGCACGGATTTCATCCTGAGTCATATCCAGCGCGCGGCAGCGACGAATAAACATCAGCCGCTCAACGTGGGTGTGATCGTAGTGACGATAATTGTTTTCGCCCCGCAGCGGCGCATGCAGCAGGCCCGACTTTTCGTAATACCGCACCGTCTCTACCGGGCAGCCCGCGAGTGTCGCCAGTTCACCTGTCTTCATTTATTTTTCCTCATCGGCTTGACCCTGTAGCAGCTTCAGGGTTTTTAATGCCAGTATAGTTAATCGACTGGACAAAGAAAATGCGTCTGATTCCTGATGAACACCCGCGCCCCTCCGCGATCGTGAAACCCACCGCGCCAGCCTCCGATAGCTGCGCCCAAAGCTGCTGCCATGCAGCTAGCGAAACGTTAACGCGTCTGGCAAGCAGCGAACAGGTGGCGGGCGGTGTGAAAACCGCTATTCGCATCATGCAGATGGATTGCCCGGTTGAAGAGACGCTGCTACGGAAAAAACTCGGCAATATGGCAGAAGTCAGCGCGCTGGAATTTAACCTGATGCAGCGCGTGTTGCTGGTTACGCATCAGCCACAGGCGCTGGAACGCGTGCTGGAGGCGATCCGCTCACTGGGGTTCACACCCGAAACCGGCAGCAACCCGGCACCCGTTAACACTCAAGCCAAACCCTGGTGGCCCCTCGCCCTGGCGGCTGTTGCCGCCGCCGCCGCTGAAATCGCAGACTGGATGACCTTACCGCAAGGCGTGGAAGCGGTGCTGGCGCTGGTAGCGATTGCTGCCTGCGGTCTGACGACCTATAAAAAGGGCTGGATTGCGCTACGTAATCTTAATCTCAACATCAACGCGTTAATGAGTATTGCGGTTACCGGCGCACTGCTGCTTGGCCAGTGGCCCGAAGCAGCGATGGTAATGGTGCTTTTCACTGTTGCCGAACTGATCGAGGCCCGTTCGCTGGATCGCGCCCGCAATGCCATCAGTTCACTGATGCAGCTCACACCTGACACCGCTACCGTGCAACAAGCGGATGGCAGTTGGCAATCCTGTGCCGCCGCTAGCGTACAACTGGACAGCCTGGTGCGAGTGAAACCCGGTGAACGCATTGCCCTGGATGGCGAGATTGTACGCGGACAAACCACGATTGATCAGGCACCGATCACTGGCGAAAGTTTACCCGTGGACAAAAACGTGGGCGACAAAGTTTTTGCTGGCACCATTAACCAGACCGGCAGCGTCGATTATCGCGTGACGGCCAGCGCCAGTAACACTACTCTGGCGCGTATTATTCACGCCGTCGAACAGGCTCAGGGGGCAAAAGCCCCGACTCAACGTTTTGTCGATCGCTTCTCCCGCATCTATACCCCGTGCGTATTCTTGCTGGCACTGGCCGTGGCGATTATCCCCCCATTGTTTGGCCTCAGCGGCTGGCAGCCTTCCCTCTACAAGGCGTTAGTGATGCTGGTCATCGCCTGCCCGTGCGCGTTGGTTATCTCAACGCCGGTCACCCTGGTCAGCGGTCTGACCGCCGCAGCCCGACGCGGTATTTTGATCAAAGGTGGCGTCTATCTGGAACAGGGGCGCAAACTACGCTGGCTGGCGCTGGATAAAACCGGCACGCTGACCCAGGGCAAACCGGTGCAGACGGATATCATAAGCTGCACCGCATTGCCGCAACAGCAGGTGATTGCGATTGCGGGGAGCCTTGCCAGCCAGTCAGACCACCCGGTATCGCAAGCCATCGCCCGCGCCAGTGCTGACACCCAACGCGCCAGCCTGAAAGGCTTTACCGCCCTGCCCGGTCGAGGCATTAGCGGTACGCTAGACGAGCAGACCTATTATTTAGGCAACCTCCGCCTGACGCGGGAAACCAGCGGCTGCGATGCGCAAACCGAAAGCAAAGTCCGCGAGCTGGAGAGCATGGGCAAAACCGTGGTGCTGTTAAATGACGGCACGCAAGTGCTCGCCCTGTTCGCCGTTGCGGATACGGTTAAAACCACCAGCCAGCAGGCTATCCAGCAACTGCATACGCTGGGCGTAAAAACCGTGATGCTGAGTGGCGATAATCCCCACACTGCGCAGGCTATCGCCGCACAGGTCGGTATCGATCAGGCCCTGGGTGACCAGTTGCCTGATGACAAACGTCAGGCGGTGGAAAATTATGCCGGTGAAGGTGTCACCGGCATGGTGGGTGACGGCATCAATGACGCACCGGCCTTAGCCGCGGCCAACATCGGCTTTGCCATGGGCGCAATGGGAACGGATACCGCTCTGGAGACCGCCGATGTGGCACTGATGGATGATGACCTGCGCAAGATCCCGCAGTTCGTGCAGTTATCCAAACGTACTTACGCCATTCTGATGCAGAACATCGCCCTCGCGTTGGGTATCAAAGCCCTGTTCCTCGCCCTGACCTTTGCCGGTATGGGTACGCTGTGGATGGCCGTATTTGCCGATGTCGGTGCCAGTCTGTTGGTGGTGGCTAATGGATTGCGCCTGTTACGCCACTGATCCCTTCTCGCCTGCAACCGAGGTTGCAGGCTATCGCTATCTCGCTGATTTGCCTGCTTTTCCAGCAGTCCGCCTGTTCTCTTCAACGCCCCAGTAAGCAAAGCCGCACTTGATGTAAGGGAATGTGTCTGGGTTAGATGTTATCTCATTGATTTTATTGAATTAAAAACACTCCTGTCATTATTCAAATAGTTTATATAAACCCGCGCTAATGATAATCCCACACAAAAGCGCATACTACGCGCGATTACAACTCAGTAACAGATTATCTACATCACGGTCAGGCGGTTAATTCACCTGAGCGGTGATTTTTGTTTGGTCAAAAGGGGAGATTATCACGTTCAAGATTTATTTAATAATGACACCAGGTTATCGACTTAATAATCAATAAGAACGAGTTAATATAAAAATGACAGAAGAAAAAACCGGCATCGGCCGGCGGCCCTTTATTTTAGGGTCATTGATAGGTATTGCTTCTTTAGGGATGAAATGTGGCGTCAGTTCAGTATTTGCTGCCGTACCCGATGCTAAGGAAGCATTGAGCCATTACCAACCGGAGTTTTTCACTCACGATGAATGGCAGTTTATTATGGCTGCTTGCGATCGCATTATTCCCACCGACCATGAAGGCCCAGGTGCATTAGACACGCACGTGCCGGTTTTCATCGATAAGCAAATGTTAACGCCTTATGGCAAAGGGGATGACTGGTACATGTCCGCCCCCTTCAACAGCAAAGCCAGCAAGCTGTTCGGCTATCAGATGCCGTTTAATTTGCAGGTGCTATACCGCAAAGGCATCGCGCTGACTAACCAGTATTGCCGCATCACCTTTAATCAGGCGTTTTGCGATTTACCGGCTAAAGTCAGGGATGATGTCCTGACCCGATTAGAACAGAACAGTGTGAACTTCGCCGAATATGGAGAAGCCGACCTGAATGCCGGTTATTTCTTCACACGCTTACTGGAAAATACCAAAGAGGGTTACCTGGCCGATCCGCAATATGGCGGAAACTTTAATATGGCTGCCTGGAAAATGATTAATTTCCCAGGGGCACGCGCCAGTTATCCGCAATGGATAAAAATCCATAACGTTAAATACCCTCTGGGTCCAGTTGCATTAAATGGCGACACTGCCTGAGTTCTAACCGGAATTAAAAATGAAAAAAACCAATCAACACGTTGACGTTGTCATTGTGGGCTTAGGCTGGACCGGTGCCATCATGGGTATCGAACTGGCCAAAGCAGGACTCAAAGTTCGTGCACTTGAACGCGGTGAAGATCGCCTGAACGGCGATTACGCTTACCCGAAACCGGCTGATGAGTTGGCCTACACCAAGCGCCACAAAATCATGCAAAGCCCGCATGATGCGGCCTTTACCATTCGCCACAATCAGAGCGAAACGGCACTGCCAATGCGTGAACTGGGCGCGTTTCGCCTCGGCGACGGTGTGGGCGGTTCCGGGCTGCACTGGACAGGGATGATCACCCGTCCTACCCCGGTTGATTTAAAACTCAAAACCTATGCTGACGCCCACTTCAAACCGGGTCAGTTGGATGAAGAGCTGCGTATCGCGGACTTCCCGGTTGACTGGCAAGAACTTGAACCGCATATGGATTTCTTCGACCAGGTATGTGGTTCTTCAGGTGAAACCGGCAATTTACGCGGTGTTATCCAGCCAGGCGGCGATCCCCTGGAGGGACCGCGTTCGAACCCGTTCCCAAATAAGCCGCTGGAAGACAGCCTCAACAGCGCCCTGTTCCGTAAGGCCACGGCGGAAATGGGTTATCACCCTTACTCGATGCCTTCGGCGGCTGTTTCCGTGCCTTATACCAACCCGTATGGTCAACAGCTTGCGCCTTGCAACTACTGCGGCTTCTGCCAGTTCTACGGTTGCGTTAACTATTCTAAAGCGTCCCCACAGACGGCGATCCTTGACCGCCTGAAGTTGATGCCAAACTTCGATTACCTCACCCATGCCAACGTTATCCGCGTGGAAAAACAGCCCGATGGCAAAACAGCCAGCGGTGTGACTTATATCGATGGCGAGGGCAATGAAGTGTTCCAGCCCGCTGACATCGTGATTCTCGCCACCTTTGGTCTGAACAACGTCCGTTTGTTGCTGAACTCCGGTATTGGCGAGCCTTACAACCCGATTACGGAAACCGGTGTCGTGGGACGCAGCTACACCCACCAGTATGGTGGTGGATACACGCTGTTCTTTGATGATATGGCGTTCAATCCTTTTGCCACCGCAGGACCGACCGGCACGGTAATCAGCGATTTCGGTACCGGCAATATCGATACCTCGGCACTGGGCTTTATTGGTGGCGCGAAGATTTACAGCTCCCAGCCTACCGGCACACCGATGGCAGCACCCGTGCGTAAAGGCGCTCCGGCCTGGGGCGCTGGCTGGAAAAAAGCGTTGAAACAGAGCTATGGCCACTCCATGGGCGTCAAGCTGGAAGGCAGTAACATGGCGACACGTGGCAACTACCTCGATCTCGACCCGGTTTATAAAGATCGTTTCGGCATGCCGTTGCTGCGCGTGACCTATGACTACGTGCAGAACGATCTGCGGATGTTGCAGTTTATGAAAGAGAAGATGGAGGCGATCACCAAACACCTCAATCCGAGCCAGTACTCGCACAACATTCTGAAGATGGACAGCCACTTCGCCAGCTCGCCGAACTACGTCAATACCCACAACGCCGGGGGCGCGATCATGGGTAGCGATCCGCGCACTTCGGTACTTAATCGCTACTTACAGTGCTGGGATGTTCATAACGTGTTCGTGCCAGGAGCTAATGCCTTCCCACAGAACTTCTATGCCAACCCGACCGCCGCCGTTGCCGGGCTGACCTACTTTTCGGTAACAGCCATTCGCGAGCAGTACCTGAAAAATCCTGGCCCGATGGTACAGGCATAAGGAGCAAAAGGATGAAGACAACTTTGCGTTATCTGGCCGCGATGACATTGCTGGCACTGGGACAATCGGCCGCACATGCGGACGATGCTGCGCTGATTAAACAAGGTGAATACCTGGCCCGCGCCGGAGACTGCACGGCCTGCCATACCCTTAAAGGCGGTGAAGAATTTGCTGGTGGCCTGGCGATCCACAGCCCAATGGGGATTATCTACTCCACCAACATTACGCCAGACCCTGAGGCGGGGATTGGGCAATACAGCGAACAGGAGTTTGCTGATGCAGTGCGTAAGGGGGTTCGTCGTGACGGCAAGCACCTCTACCCGGCAATGCCATACCCAGACTATCGCGGCATTACCGACAACGATATTCATGCGCTGTATGTTTACTTTATGAAAGGCGTGAAGCCGGTTGCGGCGAAAGCCACAGCAACCGATTTGATGTTCCCATTCAACCAACGTTGGGGCATGGCGTTCTGGAACTTTGCCTTCGCAGAGGATAAAGACTATCACCCGGTCACGCCAGCGGATCTGGATCGTGGCAAATACCTGGTGGAAACACTGGGGCACTGCGGTAGTTGCCACACCCCAAGAGGGATTGGTATGCAGGAGAAGGCACTGAATGACAGCAGCGATACTTACCTGTCTGGGGGAGAACTCAACGGCTGGCCAGTCCCTGCTCTGCGCGGTATGCCCGGTTGGTCGGTGAAAGATATCACTGACTATCTCGCGACCGGACGTAACGACTTTGCCGCCGTAGGCGGTGAGATGACCGGTGTGGTTGAACACAGCATGCAGCACATGTCTGATCCCGACCTGCAAGCGATTGCCGGTTACCTGAAGTCACTCCCTGCCGGGCCACAGGTGAACTACCACCGTCAGGATGCAGACAAAGCGACACAGCAAACGGTGGATACCCTGACGCAGGGCCAGAACCTCAGCGCCGGTCAGTTGTTATATATGAACAACTGTGAAGCCTGTCACTGGACCGACGGTAAAGGTGCCAAAGGGATCTTCCCACGCCTGAACGGCGGTGATGTGGTGCTGGAAGAGAATCCAAACGCGCTGATCAACATCATCCTGCAAGGAGCTGAAACCCCGTCAACGCCGAAAGCGCCGTCGGTGCTGACCATGCCGGGCTTCTCTCATCGTTTGAGCAATAAGCAGGTGGCCGATCTTGCGACCTTCGTGCGCAGCGGCTGGGGCAACAATGCGCCACCGGTGACGGAGAAAGACGTGCGGAAGGTGCGCGAAGCGCAGGAAGCTGAGCAGAAGTAAAATGCGGGCGGCTGTTCTGCCCCACAGGAGAGTAACAGAAGCCGCTGCCCATTTGAGCAGCGGCTTTTTTGTTATGACTTATTCGGTAAAGCGTAAGCGATAACCGAGTCACCCTCTGGCGTCATCATGCCATGGTGGCCCCCGGCCATGATGATAACGAACTGCTGACCGTTCACTTCATAGGTCATTGGGGTCTCCTGGCCGCCCGCTGGCAATTGATCTTTCCACAGCGTTTTACCGCTTTTCACGTCGATAGCGCGCAGATAGTCATCGGTGGTTGCACCGACGAAAGCAACGCCACTGCGCGTGGTTAGCACGCCGCCGTTGTTTGGCAAGCCAATCTGCAGTGGCAGCATCGAATGCAGGCCCCATGGGCCATTACGCTCGGCGGTGCCTAACGGACGATCCCACAGGGTTTTACCACTGGTCAGATCGATAGCTTTGATCATCCCAAACGGCGGCTGCTTACAAATTACACCAAGGTTTGACACCCAACCGGTATTCACATCCTGCCCGTAAGGCAGACCTGCCTGCGGACGGTTGCGGCCCGGTGGTGGGTTTTTATAGCGCGCATCCCCCATCCAGAAGACACCCAACGCATCATCAACGGCACGCGGCACCAGCTTCGAATAGCTCGGCAGATCGTTGTAGTTTTCAATGATCACGCCGTTGTGCACATCCACCGAGATACTGCCCCAGTCGGAACCGCCATTGTTGCCGGGATACTCAATCCAGGGTTTGTCGGCGCTCGGTGGGGTGAAGATGCCCTGATAGTTAGCGGAGCGATACTGAATACGACACGCGAGCTGATCAAACGGCGAGATCCCCCACATCATTTGCTCGGTCAGGTCAGGCTTTTGTGTATGACTGTACAGTGAGCGTTTTTGCGTTGCTGCACGCTCAGCAGGCTCGACACCGCCCTGGGGCGCGGGCTGCTCTTCCACTTTATGCAATGGCTGACCGGTACGGCGGTCCAGCACCCACAGGTCACCCTGCTTGGTGGTTTGAATCAAGGCAGGCACCAGCCCTTTGTCGGTCGGGAAATCCACCAGACTTGGCTGTGCCGGGGTGTCATAATCCCAGACGTCGTTGCGAATAAACTGATAGACCCATCGCGGTTTACCGGTGGTGACGTCCAGCGCAGTCACGGAAGAGCTGTACTTACGTTCTTCCGCGGTACGGGTAGAGCTGTAGTAATCCCCGGCGGAGTTTGCCATTGGCAGATACACCAGGCCTAACTTCTCATCCGCGACGGCGGTCGACCACATGTTTGGCGTACCCGGCGTGTAGGTTTTCCCCTCGGGTGGCGTGGTGGCGATGTCTGGCTGTTCCATGTCCCAGGCAAAACGCAGCTTACCGGTAACGGCATCATAACCGCGCACCACACCCGAAGGCGCTGAACGCAATTGCCCATCCATTACCTGCTGGCCCGTGACCACAACGCCACGTACTACGGTTGGTGCGGCGGTGACCGAGACCATGCCTGCTGGCCACTTGCCCAGCCCCTGCATCAGATCCACAAAGCCGTGATCGCCGAAATCTTCACAAATGGCACCGGTATTCGCATCCACCGCCGCCAGTTTTGCATCCAACGTACCGACGATAATGCGCTGTGCACACTGCTGCCCCGCAGTCGCTGCCGGGTCGGCATAGTAAGCCACACCGCGACAGGCGGAGTTGGGTGGCGAAGACGTTGCAGGCGTTTTCGGATCGAACATCCACTTCTGCTTACCGGTGGCCGCATCGATGGCAAAGATCTTATGGCGAATGGTACAGCCATAGATCGCATCGCCCACTTTAATTGGCGTCAGTTCATTACCGAAGTTGGCGCTATGCGCTTCACCGGTATGATACTCCCAGACGCGTTTCAACTGGCTGACGTTGGCCGGTGTGATTTGCTGCAACGCTGAATAACGCTGGGCACCATAGCCGCCACCATAAGTCGGCCAGTCCTGTGCCGCAGGCGTGGTCTGCTCATCATAATAGTGACCCGCCGGGGTGCTGTTTGCCTCGACCTGCCACGGCTTCTGCGCCAGCGGGACGGCAACCACCAACCCCACCACCGTCAGCACCAGAACGGCGATACCATAGCGACGATAGCCCTTTGCACCATCGCGATGATATTTTGGCATCAGCAAGACGGCAAAAATAAGGTATACCAGCGGTAAATCCAGGCGTGGCACCAGCGCCCAACCATCCAGCCCGGATTCCCATAAAGACCACACCAGAGTGGCAATAAAACTCAGCGTGTAGAGATATAAACCGGACGCACGGCGCAGAAACACCAATATACCGGCAATCGCCCAGACCGCCCCCGCTAATACATACCAGGCACTGCCATGCAGCGTCAGTAATTTATAGCCGGGCACCACTAAAATAATCCCTGTCAGAAATAACAATAGGCCAAATAGCCGTAGCCCGAGACTTCTCAGGCGTGACGACTGCGTGGCAGCAGATGCAGATTCGTTCATGTTAGCGCTCTTTGAATGGAGTGTTCGATTAAACGACATGGCAACGTTGTAACATTGCGAGACGTTTAATAACCTGATATTTATGTGGGAATCAATGCGTTAACATTTCACTCACACTTTTACAATCTAGGTATCCATTCAGATGACGTCAATACGAATAATTTATATAAACTATTTAAATAATTAGACAGCGCTCTTTTATCACGTTATTTGGCTGAAATACGGCTCACCAGAAGAAAATATAGCCCTTTTTTGATAAAAAAAAGCCGCCTCCGATTGAGAGGCGGCTTTAAATAGTGAGAAACCACTATTCAGCTTTTACCACACGCAGTCCGCCATAGCTCTGACACACCGGCATCATTTCCAGCGTATTAATATTGACGTGCGCGGGCAGTTGCGTCACCCACCATACTGCTTCAGTAATATCTTCCGGTGTCAGCGGCTGAGTATTGGCATAGGTCTGCGCCACTTTGTTCTCATCGCCTTTGAAACGCACGCTGGAAAACTCAGTTCCGCTGACCAGCCCCGGCTCCAGGTTTGTCACCCGCACGGCAGTGCCTGCCAGGTCGGTGCGTAAATTGAGGCTGAACTGACGTACAAAGGCTTTACTGGCCCCGTACACGTTGCCGCCCGCATAAGGCCAGCTGCCCGCCGTAGACCCCAGATTCACAACGTGCCCACGATTACGTTCCACCATGCCAGGCAGAATCACCCGCGTCATATGCACCAGCCCGGTCACGTTGACGTCGATCATGGTGTTCCAGTCGTCAATATTGGCCTTCTGTGCCGGTTCCAGACCCAGAGCCAGGCCCGCGTTGTTGATCAACACATCGATCTCACGCCACTCCGCAGGCAGTGTTTCCATTAACTGCGCCACGGCTGCACTGTCGGTTACATCCAGCACGCAGGGATAGAGGTTCTCTCCTGCCAACGCTCGCAGCTCATCCAGCTTCTGCTGACGACGACCTGTCGCGATAACCCGGTGGCCTTCAGCAATAAAACGCAATGCCAGGTGCCAGCCAAACCCGGCGGTTGCACCACTGATCAATACCAACATCTTTTATCCCTGCTTTAAAGCGCGGTGAACGGTACACCACCGCGCGATTTATTTTCTTTTGGGGTTTCCACTAATGAAACCACAATATATTCATCAGCCACTGACAGGCTCTCTTTCACCGCGAGATACAGTTTCTGCATTAACTGCTCTTTTTGCTCACGTGTACGGCCGCTGGCCATGTGTACGACAACTTCTGGCATCGGTTATTTCCTCTTTGCTGGCAGAATAAACTGGCCGACTAAGCCGGCCGATCCAAGATTGTGCCCTTTCAACGCCGCCATCACCGCTTCACGCGTCTCACCGCGTGCCAGTGCATCGGGTGCCAGGTCGGTGGCGATCAGGGTAAAGTTATAGTTATGGATATCTGACACGGCTGGCGGGCAAGGACCGAAGTAGCCCTGAATCTGCTTACCGTTGGTTCCTGCGATATAACCCCGGTTTTGGCTGAGATCTTCACGGTTGAAAGCGTGGCGCTGCGCGTCGATGCCATAGCCAATAAAGTGCGTCATTCCCAGACCATTTACGCCTTGCGGATCTTCAATCAACAGCACATAGCTTTTAGTGCCTGCGGGTTCACCCTGCCAGCTCAGCTGCGGGGAGAGATTACTGCCTGGGCACTGCCCACCGGCTCCCATTGAAACAGGAAGTGGACCGGCGTTATGAAAATCGGTGGAATGCAGTGTGAAGGGGGCAGCCAGTGCCGCCGTGCTGCACAGTGTTACGCCTGCCAGTGCCATCATGGCCTGATGCATCACTTTCATGCTCTCAACTCCTGTTGGTTACAAATCAACACAATGAATGTCTGGCTCGCCCACCAGTAACGGCTGAGTGTCCGCCAGCAACTGCTGGAAATGCGGTTGTTCGAAGTGGAATAAAATCGCGGCTTCGCTGTGCCAGGTTTCATGGATCAGAAACACACCGGCCTCATCCACACTCTGGTAAAGGTCATAATGCACATTTCCCTCTTCCCTCTGGCTGGGCGCTACGCAGCGCTGAATCGCCGCGCGCAGTGCTTCGGCTTTCCCTGGCTGCGCGACAAACTTGGCCACTACACGTTTCTGTTTTTGCGTCATTCGCTTGAAATCCTTGATCAAGTGGTAAGGAATTGGGTGCCAAAGGCCTGCATCATTTTGCGACTGGCGGCAGAGAGTGTGGTGGCACTCTGGCGGCACTGTGCGCTGGTAGAGAGCGCGCTGCGACACACATCCCAGCTCTGTTTTTCTGGATACCAGGCCTGGGTCTGAAACCGCGGGTCGGCACTCAGCAACTGTTGGCCCGTCCCGGCGGGGAGGAACAGCAGGTCCCCCTGACGGAGCTGCACCTGTTTTCCCTTATCGCCACCGGTTTGCATCACGCCCGTTCCGGCGGTGACCACGTGCAGCACATGCGCCTGACTGTGGAAATAGGGTTTAGCAAAGGGTTGTCCCTGCCACTGCATACGCCAGCCGCTGCGTTGCAGTTTGGCGTTTAACGGGTCATATGCCAGCGCGTGGCGAAAGTGGACGATGGGCAAGCCCGGATGGTTAGGCACCCAATCTGCTGGCTGGGCATACCATTGTTCTACCAGCTCAAACGGGGATGGCCCTGTGGCATTGGCTCCCCAACAGCGCCAGACGGGTAAAGTCAGCGCGGTCAGGGTTGAGATCTGTAAAAAATGACGTCGGGTTAGCATTACTTTGCCTCCTTGACCCATGAATGCCCAGCACCTGCAAACAGGTATTGCGTAGCACGCCACATACCTAGATAATCAATACCTAGATAAACTAAGTATGAAACATCATGAAGTCAAGATGCTATAGTACGAAGGTTTGTAACTTAGTGGATGAGTGAGCCAGAAACATGAGAAGCAGTGCCGACGACAATCTTAAGAGCCACATCGAAATGGTCATTCTGGCTGCGCTGGAACGCGGCCCGCGTCATGGCTATGCGCTGATTGAGTTGATCCATCAGCTCACTAACGGTGTGCTGGCCTTTCAGGAAGGTACGGTTTATCCGTTACTGCACCGTATGGAACAGCGGGGTCTGATTGCCGCTGAGTGGGAAATCGCACCGTCAAAGCGCAAACGCCGCGTCTACCAGTTGACGCGTGAAGGGACCACTGAGCTCCTGAAACAGCGCCAGGCATGGGACAATTATAGCGGTGCCATCGGAGCACTGTTGCAGAGGCCTTGAGATGTCCGATTTCCACGATTATCCCCCCGCGGCCCGCGATTACCTGTTACAACTGCACCAGGCGCTGAGCTTCGCGCCGCGCTATGCCACAGAAGTGTGTGCGGAAGTCGGCGATCACTTCATGGAAGCTATCGAATGCAGCGATCAACATCCTGACAGCGCTGCGTTAAACGCGACGCAACGCTTTGGCTCACCGCTGTTACTGGCAGCAGAGTTTTCTACCGTACTCATCACCCGCAAATTACGTCATACCCTGCTGCTGAATATGGCGGTAATGGTCGTGATGATCGTCGCGGTGTTCAGCTGTTTTGCCGGTCGCCAGGGTGGAGCCGGGGCCATCGCCGCCTGTTTAAGCGGCGCGGTTGCCTGGTCAGGACTGTTGCTGATTCAACGTAACCAACTCAGCGGCACACAGCTTTATCACTGGTTATGTACCCCGATGATCGCCTGCCAGATCACCTGTTTTGTGATGATTTTAGGTCTGGTATGGAACCTCACCCATTTTTCGGGTGGATCGCCACTGTGGGCGCTGTTTGATGTCACCGTCGTAGCCATGATGGCATTGCGGATGCTGCACCTGCGGCATCACAGCCGCAGGATGTGTCTGCTGTGGCGTCAGATGATGCCTTAACGGGTTTCCAGTGGCACTTTTTGCGTAGGGGGTGGGAACGCCACGTCCATAGCTTGCAAATCACCACTTTCCAGCGTTAACGCCAGTGCCTGCGCATTCTCGCGGATGTGCGCGGCCTCCCCGGACTCAGGGATGGTCAAAATGTTGTTTTGGCGAATTACCCACGCCAGCAAAACAGAAGATGGACCGGTGTGATATTTGGCCGCCAGCTGAGTAATCAGCGGATGGCGAAGCAGTGACGCGCCTTCCCCACCCAGCGGTGAGTAGCCCATCAGCCCTACCTTGTGCTGCGCTGCCCATGGCATCAAATCGAACTCGATCCCACGACTGGCCGGGTTGTAAAACACCTGATTCACCGCACAGTTTTCACCGTTTTCCACGGCAAACAGATCCTGCATATCGCTGACGTCAAAGTTGGAAACGCCCCAGGCGCGAATTTTTCCCTGCTGTTTCAGTTTCTCAAACCCTTCCACCGCTTCAGACAAGATGCTGCCGAAGCGCCAGTGCAGCAGGTAGAGATCCAGCGTGTCGGTCTGCAAGCGCTTCAGGCTCGCATTACATGCCCGCTCCATCATCAAACGATTGGCATTCCAGGGATACACTTTCGACACCAGGTACACCTTGTCGCGCAGTCCGGTAATGGCCTTACCAATCAGCGTTTCGGATTTTCCACGGCCATACATTTCCGCCGTGTCAATCAGCTTCATCCCAACGTCTAAGCCGGTACGTAACGCCGTGATCTCTTCCTGTTCGGTATGCCGTCCCTGGCCTAAATGCCAGCTTCCCATACCAATGGCAGGCAGCGCCTGGCCCGTGATGTTGACTGTTTTCATGCGATTTCTCGTGTTTTCGGGTGAATAGTGTTGGCTTCAAGCCGCTGCTGACGCCGTCCCAGCCACTGGCTGTTTGCCAGCCAGACCAGCGAAACCGGGAGCGCCAGCCACATCAGCGTTGCGGCGGGTAACCCCAGTGAACCGGAGAGTGTCCAACTCCAGGCACCGACCTGATCGCCAGCGCGATACACGGCGGTATCAATAACGTTCTTCGCTTTGTACTTGTCTTCGCGGCCCAGCACGGTAAACAGCACCTCACGTGCCGGACGAGCAAAAGCAAAGTTGCCCGCGCGACGCAATACGGAAAAGGCAATGACCGAGGCCATCACCGGCCACAGAGAGAGTGAAAGGAATCCCAACAGAGAGAACAGCGGCAGTAATCCCAGCACTACCGGTGTGCCATAGCGTTGCAGCAGACGGCTGGTGAGAAAAATCTGCGAAAACAGCGTAAGCAGATTAACCACCAGATCGGTGGCGGCAAAGAAGGTGGTGCGTTGGCTATCCAGTTGAAACCACTGATGTACCAGCTCCGCCTGACGAAAATAGAGCAGCGTCGAGGTGATGGAATAAAGCAGCATGTAGAGGCAGATATTCAACAGGTAGGTGGATCGAAAAATCGCCAGAATACCTGACCAGATGCTGCCCCCCAGCGGCTGTTGCACCTCTTGCGCTTCTTGCTGTGCCAGATGGGTGATCCGACACAGGCGACCGGCACAAAACACCGACACTTCCAGCAGCACTGCGGCGATCAGCAACAACCCACTGGTGCTGAGATGATGAGCCAACAGTGTCGCCAGTGCAGAACCCCCAATGGCCCCCAGCGTCGCCCCTGCGGCAATCAGCCCGAACAAGCGAGTGGCCCTTTCTCGCGAGAACAGATCGGAGACCAGTGACCAGAATACGGACACCACATACAGATTAAACACCGAGACCCAGACAAAAAAGATCCGCCCTATCCATACGCGCTGTGACGCGGGTAGCCAGTACATTAGCGCGGCGAAAATCAGCAGATGGAGCAGGAAAAAACGATACACCCACGGAATAAAGCGCTGGCGTGGCAGATAACGGGATAAAGCAGCAAAAGGCAGATTCAGACATAACATGGCAACCAGCGTCGCGCTAAACAGCCACTGTAAATTGCGCACGCCACCATCGATCCCCAGGGTATCGCGCACCGGGCGCAGTACGTAGTAACAGCAGAGTAAGCAAAAAATATACAGCACGCTCCAGAGCAGCGCCCGCACCTCTTCAGGGCGGACGCCAGCAAACAGGGGTTTTTGCGCTGGATTCTTAGCGGCATTGGGGGCGACGGCAGATTGGGACATCTTCACTCCTGTGTAATCAAAAGGCAGACTCACTGTCTCACTTATACCTATACAATCTAGGTATGTGAGTCAGTGCTGTCAATTGATTAGCGCAGCTTTGAAGATGCGAGAACTTATCTCTATGAATTTAAAATATTATTTCCTTGTAAGCGAACCTGTCAGTGGTTTTTCAGTACCATGACCGCATAGCGACATGCGGTATCGGACGGATTTATAAACACGCAGTCCATGGGATCGCCCAATTCCAGGCAGTCACCACAGTGCAGTTCATGCGTCACTGTCCCCTCTTTAAACCACAGCGTCCCTTCCAGCACCCAAATGAGCTGACGGCGGGAAAAATACGAGATGGCAGGCATCGCTATCTCTGTTCGCGCAGGAAGATCCACATTCACCACATCCAACGGGATGTTGCCTGGTGAGACATGACGACGCACATAACCGGTTTGCGGATCTTTCCATACGGGTTGCTGCTGGTGTTTAAGCAAAGTCCCATTTTGCATTTCACTCTGCGCAATCAACTGCGACATACTCATATCGAACGCGCCGGCAAGACGTGAGAGTAATACCGCCGTTGGGCTGCTTTCACCCCGCTCCACTTTATGGATCATCGCGCGTGAAACGCCGGAGTGCTGCGCCAGATCGGTTAGCGACCAGCTACGCTGCTCACGCTCAATACGCACGCGCTGGCCGATGCGTACGTTAATGTCATCTTCTTTACTGGACAATTCATCTAACATAGTGGATAACTACCATAGTAAAACTTTTATCCACTATAGTGAATGGTCAGTGAGGTGTCCACGATGTTAATCAGGCAGGCCCGTGAATCCGACGCAGTCGTTATTACCCCTATTTATAACCATGCGGTGCTGCATACCACTGCGATCTGGAATGATACCCCCGTCGATGTGGCTAACCGTCTTCAATGGTTGAAAGATCGCCAGGCCACCGGCTATCCGCTGTGGGTAGCCACTGACGATCGGGATCAGGTGATTGGCTACGCCACCTATGGCGACTGGCGGCCCTGGGATGGCTACCGTTTTACGGTTGAGCATTCGGTCTATGTACACCCAGACGCGCAGGGCCAGGGCGTAGGTAAACGACTGATGCAGCAGTTGATCGCCTCAGCCAGAGAACAAGGCAAGCACGTGATGGTGGCCGGCATTGAATCGGGCAATACTGGGTCGATCATTCTGCATCAAAAACTGGGGTTCACTGAGAGCGGCACCCTGCGTGAAGTCGGCACCAAGTTTGGCCGCTGGCTGGATCTCACTTTTATGCAGTTGAAACTGGGCGAATAAAGTCACCTGCGTAACTGGATTATCTCTCCCTGCTCGCTACAATGGCGGCTTCGATATTGAAACGGCAGGGAATCAGGTGAAAATTAACGTAGAACAGGAAGATGCGGGTTTTATTCAGCGCTTTTTTGCACAACCCACAGCAGAGGTTGATCCGCAGTCTGAACAAGGTGAACGTCTGCGCCACGCGCTGAATAATGCCTATCAACAACAGCGGTCTGAAACCGATCGTGAATGGAAAACCAGCCTGACCTTTATCGTGCTGTTTCTGTTTTTATATATTTTACTCGGCGCTTCACTCACGCTGAACCTGTCACCCAAACCCGGCGATCGCAAAACCATTGAGATCGCCCTGGAAGCGGTTCCCGTTCTGCTCTCATTCTCCGGTTTCTTTGTTTCGGTGTTGTTCGTCTTTTTTGCCCGTGGCTGCGCTCGCCGCAAAAGCAACTGGGAACGTACGTTAGGGGTGCTGGAAAAATACAGTGGCGGAGAGATGTACAACCAGACGCTGCAACGGGGTGCTACCACCACCGATTATTCACTCTCCGCCATTAATATTGCCCTGGCGCTGTTTATTTGTGTCACCTGGGTGGTGATGTACAACTATTTCACCTTCACCACCAGTGGGGTGATCGGCAGCGTGATTTCACTGTTTATCACCACCATGGTGTACGTGATTCTGGATATTCAGCTGTTGAAATCTTCCCGCGCTCAGGCTGAATAACCCTATTCCCCGCAGGTATGCGGGGAATTTTCCCTACCCGGCGTTAGGGTAATCGGTATAGCCTTTGCCGTCGCCGCCAAACAGCGTGGACATATCGGCAATCGGTGCCAGCGGCAAGTGATGTGACAGCCGCGCAGGTAAATCAGGGTTGGAAACAAAAGGCCGACCGAAAGCCACTAAATCCACTAATCCCGCCGCCAGATAGCGTTCCGCTTTCTCCTGAGTGTAATTCCCGGCGACAATTAAACGTCCGTTGAAGGCTTCACGGAGCTGATGGCGGAAAGGTTCGGGCACTATAGGTGCATCATCCCAGTCCGCTTCGGCGAGGTGGATATAGCCAATCCCCTGCCCGCTGCACCACTTCGCCAGGGCCAGAATGGCGTCAATCGCCTCTGGATCGTTCATCCCTCGCTGTGTAATAAACGGCGCCAGACGAATACCGGTGCGTTCGGGGCCAATGGCCTCGCTGATGGCCGTCAGCAGTTCCTGCGCAAAACGAATCCGGTTTTCCAGCGCGCCGCCGTATTGGTCAGTACGATGATTCGACGTGCGGCGCAGGAACTGATCCACCAGATAGCCATTGCCGCCGTGGACTTCAATCCCGTCAAACCCCGCTTCAACCGCATTCAGGGCGGCCTGACGATATTGCGCAATCGCACGCTGGATATCCTGGTGCGTCATCTCGCGGGGCACCGGGCAATCAATCATCTCACCCTGCCCGGCAGCGTTAACAATCCACACCTGGCCATCAAACGGAATGGCAGAAGGTGCCAATGGTTTGCCATCCGCATGAAAACTGGGGTGCGACATCCGCCCCACGTGCCACAGTTGGCAAAAAATCGCGCCGTTGGCAGCGTGTACCGCTTCCGTCACCTGCTGCCAACCGGCGATTTGCTGCGCCGAGTGGATACCCGGCGTCCAGGAGTAGCCCTGTGCTTCAGGCGCAATTTGCGTGGCTTCAGTGACAATCAGCCCTGCGCTGGCCCGCTGCGCATAATATTCTGCCATCAGCGCGGTCGGCACATTGCCTGGCTGCGCGGTGCGGGCGCGCGTCATCGGGGCCATCACGACGCGGTTTTTCAGGTGCAGAGCGCCGAGTTCAAGAGATTGCAGGAGTTTTTGCGTTGCCATAGTGATACTCGCTGTTAACAATGGATTTAGGAGCCAAAGTAGCGATGGCCATTAAGCGAGTAATAGACATTCGATGCGCAGCCAAAAAAACCGCACATCTGGTTAATTCAGCCAGTGCTTATTGGCTGACTCGGCGACGTTTTCGATCGTAGAAATAGAGTGCGGGAAAATAAACCAAAGATAACCAGGCAGTCAAAAGATTACTGGTCTTTACCGGTTCATGAAGGATAAATTCATTCACTGTCAAATTCACCGCATTAGCAATCTGAAGCGCCATAACCAGAATGAAAATAACCGTGATGGTACGATGAGATGGCTTAAACATCCGTTACCTCGGGTGAGTTGAGAAGTAAAACTTTATGACCGGCAAGAAAATAATAGCCAGCGTGGTCATCACTGCCACGGCATGTTTCTCTGCTTGATTATCACGTAACCTTGCAATAATTCCCGCAATCACCCCCGCCAGAATGACCATCACATAGAGGGATAAAAAACGCGGTGAAAGTAGTGAGGCCGTGCTGGGCAGCGAAAAGGAGAACAGTGCCCCCATCCCTGCCACCACTAACGGCGTTTTATAAGCCACCATACCCTGCATTTTACTGTCCTTAATAAAATCATTGTGGGTGCGTTATCGTATCAATACGCCTGTAAGAAATACAAATCTTATATCTGGAATAAAACCCCTCACTTTATTCCAGAAAGGCATTAATATTTTACAGCAAAATAGCAGATAATTTTTACCCCCTGAATTTGTAAGGGGAAATAATCCCGCTTCGCGTCAAAGCGGGCTTTATATTTAGGGTTAGCCATCGGTGGAGCGGCTGACATCTTCCCATGCATCTATCTGCTGATTTAATGCTGTCAGCTTTTGGCGTACCAGATGCAACGCATCACTGCCTAATAACAAATGTGCGGGTGGACTTGGGTTTTCCATCAACGCCAATATCACCTGTGCGGCTTTCACCGGATCGCCCAATTGCTTGCCACTTTTTTCCTCGCGCGCCTGGCGAATGGGATCAAATAAGGCGTCATAATCAGTGATGCTCCGCGCACTGCGCACCATCGAACGGCCCGCCCAGTCGGTACGAAACGATCCCGGAGCCACCGCCGTCACCGCGATATTGAACGGGGCCAGTTCCTGACTTAATGTTTCTGATATCCCTTCCAGGGCAAACTTACTGCCACAGTAATAGCTGATACCAGGCAGCGTGATGAAGCCGCCCATTGAGGTGATATTGATGATGTGTCCCCGACGCCGTTGGCGCATAAAGGGCAACACCGCTTTGATCATCGCCACGGCACCAAAGACGTTCACATCAAACTGGCGGCGCAATTCATCCAGCGAGGACTCTTCCATCACCCCCTCATGACCGTATCCGGCATTATTGACCAGGACATCAATTGGACCGATGCGACTTTCAACATCCGCAATAACCGCATCGATAGCGGAAAAATCGGTGATATCCAGTTCACAGGCAAACGCATTTTCCGCATGCAAAGCCTCAAACGTCGTTTTTGCCGAGGCATTACGTACAGTACCAATCACCCGATAGCCACTGGCTAATGCCACCTGCGCCAGCGCGCGGCCAAAACCACTGGAAACCCCAGTGATGAATATCGTTTTTAGATGAGACATTGATAGCACTCCATAAGTAAGCAGGTAGTGCATGATATTCTCACCATGGGTATGCTATAAGGCCTTATCTGATGAATTGATTGCCCAATCTTATGAGGGCGCTGTTTTATGATGCCTGAACACGCACAACAGCAGATGGTGAATCTGCTTAAAAAGCTCGCCCCGCAGGAGGGTTACAATCTCACGGCCCTCTCTGATGTGCGTATCCTGCGCTCCGATCGTCCGCTGGCCCGCACCCCCGTGCTGTATGACCCTGGCATTGTGATCGTTTGCCAGGGTTCGAAGCAGGGATTTTTTGGCAATCGGGTTTATCTCTATGATGAACAGCACTATCTGGCGGTGTCCGTGCCGGTGCCTTTTACCATGGAAACGGTAGCCTCGGCGGAGCATCCGTTGCTGGCAATCTATATGCATCTGGATTTCAACGTTGCGACGGAGTTGCTGTTGCAGTTAGATCAGCAAGAGATCCCGTATGAAACCAAAGCGGCCCAGAGCATGATGTCGAGTCTGATGGATGAGGCGTTGCGGGAGGTGATTCTGCGCTTTCTCAACGCTATGAATCATCCGCTGGATGCGGCCATTCTTGGGCCGTCATTGGTGCGTGAGATTTATTATCGCGTTTTGACTGGCCCACAGGGCAGCGCATTGCGGGCCGCCCTGAATTTACAGGGTCACTTTGGCAAAGTGGGCAGGACGCTGAGCTATATGCACGCAAACTATGTGCAACCGCTGACGTTGAGCCAACTCGCCGCAGTGGCCGGCATGAGCGTACCCACATTTCACACCCATTTTAAGAGCATCACCCACCAGTCACCGATGCAATACCTGAAATCAGTGCGTTTGCATCAGGCGCGTATGTTAATGGTACGTCAGGAGATCACTGCCTCTGCCGCCTGCTATGCCGTAGGCTACCAGAGCGCTTCGCAGTTTAATCGCGAATTCAAACGCCTGTTTGGCCTCCCCCCGGCGGAGGAGATTAAACGTATGCAGCGCAACTTCGCCGTACCGCCGGCCCAGTTGGCTTCGGCGTTTGTTTCTTCGCATTGAAAGTTAACCTCACGTCGAAAAGATCAGCTTCAGGAGGCAGGTTATGTCTGTTTCAGATAAACCGCCTAAACTTGGACCTTATGCTTTGTGGTATGTATACTTTTCATCCACATAAGGAATGTAAGGAAGAGAGATGAACCGGACGTCAGAAGTACCTCAGTTATCTTATTGTGCAGCCGGAAAAGGCCCTTTGGTCATTATGCTCCATGGCCTTTTAATGGATGGAAAATCCTGGCAAGAAAATGGCTTTATTTCCGCATTTAGCCCCTCCTTTTCCGTTGTTTGTCCGGATCTTATTGGCCACGGAGAGAGCGATAAACCCGCAATTCAGGAATGGTATACCCGAGATAATCAGGCATTAACGATCGTCAACCTCATGGACGAATTGGGTTATGAAAAGGCACATATCATCGGCTATTCCTCAGGTGCCTGGTTGGCAACCGGATTGTTAGCGTTGTATCCAGAAAGAGTGGAATCCGTTGTTTTAGGCGGATGGGATTGCACCCAGGGGATGCCAGAATCACTGAGCTTCGAGATTTTTATGGCTTATGCCCATGAAGTAGCGCCACAGCTCACTCACTCAATGTCACCTGCCGATGAAAAAAGTGTCGAATACTTTTTCAATGAACTCAAAAAGCAGACAAAAGGTGATGATAAATTATTGATGCAGGGTATCCCCGCCTTAGTTTGGGCAGGCACCCGCGATCCTTATTATGCGCCGATGGCGGAATTAGCAGAAAAACATGCCATTCCATTGATTTCAGGCCAGGGTGATCATTTGAGTGAAGTCAATACACCTGATGGCTCAACGATTGGCAGGATTTTGAAGTTTATTAAAGATCGGAGCGTGATTTAAAGAAAGTATGTCAATTTTGCCGCAGGCGTCCTACTGATCCTGTTTTCATTACATAGCCAGATTCACTAAACCACCGGCGAGAATTGAACCTTAGCTCACGGGAATATCAAAGCTTATTCCCCAAGTTTTGCCACGACGCCAGCACCAGCTAAAAGCATACGAATTTACTGCTGGCAAAGCCGAAAGCGGAACCTGTTGCCAGTGTAGACTTGCCTTTGCTGAAGTAAACGTCATGATAGGTCTTTACGTTAAGAGGGATACCATGAGTGATTCTACCAGTACGTCTATCGGGCTACTCCTTTTCCCGGCGCTAACTCAACTTGATCTGACTGGCCCGTTTGAAGTTTTCGCACGAGCGCCAAACACTAGCGTTCATCTCATCTGGAAAAACCTCGACCGGGTCATTTCTGATCGGGGTATGGCGATACAGCCAACAACGACATTCGAGGCATGCCCAAAACTGGATGTCATTTGTGTCCCTGGCGGCCCCGGCCAGATAGACCTGATGGAAGACGAAGAAGTCCTTTCGTTTATCCGTACTCAGAGTGAACAAGCAAAGCTGGTAACTTCAGTATGCACAGGTTCGCTGGTGCTGGGTGCCGCCGGATTGCTTGAAGGATACAGGGCAACGACGCACTGGGCCTCTCTGGAACAGCTTGCATTATTAGGTGCAGAAGCAGTGAATGAGCGCGTAGTGCGTGACCGCAACCGTATAACAGGTGCAGGTGTAACTTCAGGTATCGATTTTGCGCTTAACGTGGTGTCCGAAATGTACGGCAGTGACATAGCGCAGAATATTCAGCTGCATATGGAATATGACCCCGCCCCCCCCTTTAACTGCGGCTCTCCACGTACAGCATCCGCAGAGCAGCTAAGAAAAGCGCAAGAACAGGTTGCACCATTTATTGAAAAGCGGTGGCAGGCCACTTTAAAAGCCGCTGCCCGGCTTAAGAAATAAGTGCATTGAGAAAGAGTAAAACTACCTTTTCAATATTCAATGCCTGCTTTTTCACTTAGCAGGCATGACCCTGACTCATTATTCAATCAGGACTGAAAATGCTGAGTTCATAGACTATACATGGCTCGTCGTAATGCCTTTCTATTGCTTTGTAAGTCATTCCCAAACGCTGCATGACTCGATGTGAGGGCGTATTTTGCGGATCGGCAACAGCCACTAAATAAGTGGCACCGATCCGTTCAGCCGCAAAAGCAATAATCGCTTGCGCGGCTTCCGTCGCATAACCTTTGCCATGATGTTCAGGGATAAGCCGCCAGCCGATTTCAAAGGGTGCTCCCTCTACGTTTGCCAGGTGCTGAAGACAACCTGCGCCAACAATTGATCCAGAAACCTTATCTTTGATAGCCCACCACGAAAACCCATATTTCTCCCAGCGGCTATGAACACGTTGGATGCTTTCCCGGGTTTCTTCAGGCGTTTTAACTATCCCTTTGTTGATATAACGCATAACGCTGGGATCGCTATCCATGGCTCTAAGGCCTTCATAGTGTGAGTTCTGAAAGGGTTCAAGCCGTAAACGTTCGGTTTCCAAATCCATATGATATTTCCTTTAATGATCACAGGCGGGGAGAATATCCAGGTCATCGCCTGCTCTTACCCGCGTTTCAGACGTTTCTGCAAACACTAACACATCGGTATGAGAAACGAACAGCCCAAGGGGATCATATTCCTCAACGGCCAACCCCTTCACCTCTCCTTCCTGAGCAACGCGCTGCTTCTGGCCGTGAGCTCTAAAGCGCTTCTTAAACGATAGATGAACATGATTCATTGAGGAGGTATCTGTTCATTTGGGCTGGAAATAATAGCACTTAAATTTAAAAACACGTTTGAAAAATACCTTAAGTTATGTGCTATGAATGAGCGAGGATATAAACGTGCCCAGTACTGAAAATTTTTATAATAATACTGTTTTGTCGCTACCTCTTGCGAACTGGAGCGGTAGTCCTGATCTTCCGATGTCGGCGGTTAATGCACTTGAGACAGGAAAAGTCATCTTCTTACCTAACCTCAGCTTTTCACTGAGCCGTGAAGAGTTACAGTTACTTGACCCCGCAATCGTTGATCCAAAACGTAAAAATATCAGTTATCAGCCGCTGAAAAAGAGAATTGCAGGGGTAGCCACCAAAGAGCACGAGTCCGCTATTTCTGCACTCCTGGAGCGGCATCATCAAGCGTGCCTGCAATTGATTAAGGCGATCTTTCCCGAATACCAACAGACACTGCACACCCCGACGAACAGCCTGCGGCTGCATCCGGTAGCGCAATGGACAAATAACACGTCATGGCGGAAAGATGATCGCCGCTTGCATGTTGATGCGTTCCCGTCACGCCCTAATTATGGCGAACGTATTTTGCGTATTTTCACCAATATTAATCCAGGCACAGAGAATCGTTCGTGGCGGGTAGGAGAAACATTTCCGACGCTGGCACAAAAATTTTTACCACGCCTGAAAAGCTACTCTCCGTTTCTCAGCAAACTGCAAAATAGCGTTGGCATCACCAAAAGCCTCCGAAGCCATTACGACCACTTAATGCTTCAGCTGCACGATGCCATGAAAGCAGACGCGGATTATCAGAAAAACGGTCCCCAGATTGCCATCGAATTCCCACCCGGCAGCAGCTGGGCCTGTTTCTCAGATGGCACCCCGCATGCCGCTATGGGCGGACAATTTATGCTGGAACAAACGTTTCTGTTGCCCGTAAACGCCATGCAGGACCCTAAGCACGCACCGCTGAAAATCCTTGAGTCATTAATGAATAAGCCTTTGATTTAAAAGGCTCGCATTTATCCAGCAAGCAGACGTGAGATCCCCCTGGCTGTAAACCACCAGGGGGGCAAATAGCTTCAACGCGGATTCAGCTGTTCTTCCATCCTCTCTGCCAACGGCAGCAAGTGCCCTTGGGCGTGAATGGCAAAGGTTGCCAGCCGCACCTCACCCTCACCCTGCACCTGTGCCAGGGAGGTCGCAAACGTCTGATAATGCGCGCTGGCGGTCAGCGCGCTTTGCTGCGCCATCAGGCTGCTGTAAAGCCCCAGACCGGCTATTAACGTAATACCCAGTGAAGCCAGCCGCACCCGTCGCTCCTGCTGCGGCAGCAGTGTGGCAATCAGCCGTCCGGCAAGCAGGATCAGGCTCAGCGCATTAAGCAGGATCAACACGCTACCCAAGGCAACCGTCAGTCCACTGCTGTAGATCAGCCCCATCACCTGGCGCTCGGTTTCCCGATCCCACTTCAGCGGCCGCGCTTTCAGCGGAGTGGTCACACCGCTGGCCAGTTGCAGGCTACGTAATGCCAGCAGTTCGCCGTCCGGCACCGTCTGGTCCTTAACGCCGAAGATAGCGGCCAGCTCCGGTAGGGACTTGTTAGCCAGCAACTTATTAACACCGAACACAGTGCTCTTCTGCGTAGAAGTCATTTCCGCCACGCGATCGGAGATAAAATGCAGTACCCAAACCTTGGAAGACCAGGTCGTGCCCGCAATCAGCGTGAGCGCCAGCAGGATAATCGCCAGCCCGTGCGCCTTAATGCGTTTCAGCAGAGGCTCAAAGACCAGCGTGACCAGCAGAAGCAGCGTGCCGCTGGAGGCCATCAGCCAAAATATCAGCGGCGTGTTGCGGAAAAAATGGATCTCACGGGCGTCGTACAGCGCGGTGAGCGCAAAAGCCAGCCACAGCAGTGTGACCAGCATGAGCACCAGGTTAAGCGAAAACGCCGTCCAGGATCGGCGAACAGCGGGTTGCGTCAGCTGATCGTCGAGCGGAGAGAAAGTCATGAGCAGTCCTTTATGGGAAAAAATCCGTGGGAAGAGAATGAAGCCGCCTTAAACGGGCGGCGTACCCAGCGAACCAATCAGATGTTCAGCATCACTGGCGCTGTATTCAGCGTTCTGCATCGCCATTGCGGCACGTTCGGCGTAGTCGCTGGCACGCTGTTGCAGCATCAGCGATTCAGTGGTGACCTCTTCCAGTGCACTCATCGTCGATCGCGCCTGATGCAGATGATCCTCACCATTACCGATCGCCTGCTGCGCTGCATGCAAGTTCAGGCGGGCACGCTTGAGAATTTCCACCGCCTCCCAGGATATCTCATTGAGGCCCGGCTGATGCGCTTTCTGAAACTCCAGCGAACGGCTGTCATTCCAGCGGCGCAGCAACTCTCTGGACTCATCGTGGTACTGATTAACCTGATGAGAGAACAGCATGGTGTGTTCCTCCACCAGGTTATAGATCGACTGAATCTGCAGGGATGCGTCCATTACAGGCCCCCTGTGCTGTTGATTTGGCGCAGCGCTTCAAACGCATCACCCAGCTCTTCACGAGCGCGCCACTGGCGGCTCTGATACTCCTCCAATGCGCCCTCAAAGGCGTAGTGTCCCTGCAGCGCATCGGCGACTTCATCTTCCGCCTGCGTGGTGTGCTGGCTGGCGGTCTGATGCTGTTCGCTCATCTGCTCTGCCAGCCTGCTGCCGTGCTGTGCTTGCTGCCAGGCTTCATCTGACCACTGTAACGCTTCACGCGCGCTGTGGCTGGCCTGACTGGCACGATCGCGTGCCTGGTCAGCGTAATGCAGCGCCTGTTCGGTTTTATTCACCCCCTCTTCGCAGCGACGGTGGCGATGAAGCGCGTCGTTCAACCTGGCGATGGCATCCTGCAGCAGCGCCTTACAGTGATTAAGCCGCTGCTGGGCGCTCTCAACCTCGCGCATCGCGCTGTTGACCCCTGAGGCTTCCGAACTGCAGTTGGGCTCCACACGTTGCCCTTTCGAATCGGTCGTGTAAGAGCTCGTACAGCGGTTATAAGCACTGCGGGCGTAATTCAACGCATCTTCAGCACTGCTGTAGCGCAACTGTGCAGTGGTCACCTGACCCTCAGCGTGCGCCTGGGCAGTACGGCACTGCGCAACCAGCTGCACCGCGCGGTCAAGCGCCGCCCGCCACTCTGCGCTGGCACGCTGGCAGCGCAGATAGACGTTGGCCGCATGGCTGTGGGTCTGCGCTGCACGTTCTTCCGTGCTGTTAGCCAGCTCACGCACCGCGTGGCTTTTTTCCTGTACGTCGTGCAGATGCTGGGTAGCATCGTCGATCTGACTGGAGACCAGCGCAACGCCCTCTTTAAAATCGGCCACTACGTTGTCTGCGCGGTGGAAGTGGCCCTTGTTCTCCTGCTGCACCACGTTAAAGTTGCGGCTCCAGTCCATCAGCTCCTGCTCGATCTGGTCGATAAGAAACTGGGCTTCACGCGGGGTTTGTGTCATTCCGTTAACCCTCTGATTGAGAATGTGCTGTCAGTTGTTCAAGGATGGCGTCCAGCCGCGGCAGAATAAGATGCAGGCGCTGCGCCTGCTGTTCAGCGCGCCGACTGGCACGTTGAAACTGCTGGTGAAACGCCTCAGCGCTCTCCCCCTGATAGGCCTGGCGCAGTCGATGCCAGGCAGTAATCAGGTTTTCATGGCGGAGCTCAACGTCTTGCAGGCGGCGGGCGATGTCATCACGATAGCTGCGCAGCTGTTCGATCTGTAGCGCGCTCATCAAACTTGTCCCCGCAGATAGCTGGCAATCTGCCGCAGCTTAACGGCCAGATGTTCATCCAGCTCAGGAGCGTCGGTTTTCAGATAGGCATCATTTTCAGCCATGCACTCTTCAAGAAGCACGGCGGTAGCCTGATGCTGTTCATCGCACCACAGGTCGCGCAGCAGGGTAAAGCCCTCTTGCAGGCTCTTCTGCTGACCGCTCAGCGCCTGGTGGAATGCCTCCAGCTCACGCTGGAGGTTTCTCATAAGCGGATAGCTTTCATTCAGTGACAAAAGAGACTCCAGTGAATGTGCGATCCAGCATCTGTTGCAGCAGCTCGCGGGTCTGCTCACGGCCGATGTCGTGGTTGAAGGCATAACTGCTGAACAGGTTACGCGCGCGGTCGCCCTTCACCAGGTCAACGTACATCGCCGCCAGCGGATGCTCGGTCATCTCTTCAATCTGCGTGGCAGCCAGCGAGGCGAACAGCGTCATGGAGTCATCGGCACTGAGCTGCTGCACCACGCGGTGGATAAAGTCGCGGCCATCGCGAGAAGGGTTCATAAAGCTCTGCAGCGCGGGAACCGACTCGGCGGAGATGATCACATGGCGCGAACGGTCACTGCCGCGACGGAGCAGGTCACGCCACGTTGCCCACAGGCCACTTTCCGGCGCGCCGTAAGGGTCATAACCATCAACCAGCGCGTTAATACGGTCAGGCTCACAGACAACCAACAGCCCCTGACGGGTATGGGCGGCGTCAGCAAATGCGGTAAGCGCCGCTTCCGCGCCCTCGGCGTCAGCGATGGTCACATTCGCACCCAGCCCCTGCAGGTACTCTGCGGCGGTACGCACAATGCCGCCACCCGGCAGATAAGGGTCCAGCGCATCGATCACCGTCAGGTCAATCTCCTGCGGCGCGACGGTCGAAGGCAGGCCAATGATCATATTCGCCAGCATCGCCGCACGCAGTTCGGTACGGGCACCGACCATCAACAGGTTCTGGCCACGGCCGCGACGCAGGGTGCAGAGCGCGTGGGAACGCACATCGAAGTTACGCCCCAGCCACAGTCCAATCGGCTTGCCAGAAGGCGTCCACATCCGTTCTTCAAAGCCGCCGTCGCGCAGCGGCGTGGCGGCAATGCGCTGCAACTCTTCCACCGATGGCGGAGCGAGTTGGTACTTCATCACAAAGGCGTTATCGGCCAGGGTGCTTGCCATGGTGCCGTCCAGCATTATCGGTCGTGGTGCCTGCGGACCTGCATGGGCGACGATGCCCTCAATCACCGTTTCCAGCGTTTGCTGGCTGTCGTCAGCACCCTGCCCGTCATCGCGTCGTGCCAGGCGTGCAACGGCACCACGATGGTTGTCACCATCACGGCCAGACTGCGCATTAATCACCAACTCACCAGAGGCCGCGAGATCGCGGATCAGGCGTTTACCTTCAGCGCCAAAGGCGGAGATGGTCTGGATATAATCCTGCGCCAGTGAGAGTGAGGCACGCAGGTGGATCTCATTGAAGTTGCTGCTGCGCATCCCCTCCACATCAAAGCGCTGTGCGCACAGCAGCAGGTGAGTACCGGCCGCACGTCCCATGCGCAGGATCGGCCCGAGTTCGTCCATTCCCGCCTGGGGATCGCCTTCGAATATCAGCTGATATTCGTCGATGATCATCAACATACGCGGTAACACCTTGCCGGTTTTACTGCGGTAAGCCGCGAGATTATTCACGTTCTCATCTTTGAACAGCTCGTAACGGCGCTTCATTTCGGCATGGAAGTCAGCCAGAATCTTACGTGCGATCGCAGGGCGAGTGCGTAACGAAACCACTTCTGCGTGCGGCAAATCCTTGTAGAGCTTGAACTCGACGCCATGTTTGGCATCCAGCAGGTAGAGCTTTAGCTCTTCCGGCGAGTAGCGGCTGGTCAGGCCAGAGATAATCACGTGCAGCAGGTGCGATTTACCGGAGCCGACCTGACCGGCGATCACGCCATGAGCCACTTCACCGGAGGCATGGTGCTTACCAAACAGGATGTTCAGACGCTCACCGACCGGCGTCTCAATACGCTCGGCGGAGCTGGCTGACATCATTTCATCTGCGCTCGCCAACGCGTTAAAGCTGTTGCTGCTCTGCTGGCGGTTGCTGGCACCGGCCTGGTCGAGCAGTTTCTCAATCTGTTCATGGCTGGCGAAGTCTGGGATCAGCAGCCCACTCTTTTCACGACAGTCAATGACCACCGAATTCTCAAACGCTTTCATATCGAAGTCGCGTGGCAGAGGGGATGAGGTGTTGTACTCCAGCACCATATGGCGACCGGCACGTGGGCCAGAAACGCCGATGCGCGTCAGCAGCTCCAGCGCACGCGGCTCGCGCTCGTAGGCCGACGGGAAGTCAACCACGGCGACGATCTCAAAGGATTCACCGGAGCGGCTCTCTTTCGGCAGATCGAGGAAACGCCCCGCGCCACCGACGACGCGCTGGTTAATACGCTGGATATCCTGAGTGATGGTGTTCAGGGTTTCGCCGATGGTATTCCCGGCCTTGCGCGTGCGCGGCAGGCTGGCCTCAAACGGGAAGGTCGCCCCGAGGCCTTTCGGGTCAAATAAGGTAAAGGTCGAGCTACCGGGCAGCAGCGTGGCGGTACGCAACACGATATCACGCTGCAAAGCGCGTGAACGCTCAAGGCTCTCGTTGTCAGTGAGCAGGATCACCGCACCCTCCGCCCGCAGCAGCGGTTGGTAGATCACGCGGAAAGCGTATTTCCCGTCAGGTTTCTGAATCGCCACCTGGCCGTAAAGGTAGTACTCCAGCGGCGTGGGGTCGTTGTCTGCCTTGAACAGATCCCAGAATTCGCTCGCCCACGGTGCGCACAGCGGCAGCGGTATCTGGTCATACAGCGCTCTGACTCGCGCCTCTTCGGTGGCAAACTGTCGGTCCAGATCCGGCTTCAGCAGCGGGATGGTGCTTTGCAAAAAGCCTACCTGTTTACGGATATTCCCTTCCAGTGCGTCAATCGACTGGCGAGTTTTAGCAAGTTCCGCACGCAGCGCGGCGGAGCCGGATGTTGAGTTCATCGACTTTTCCCAATCAGAAGACAAGATAGAGTACCCACAGCACAACGATGCCACAGATGATCAGCTTGGTTTTTTTCTGGCGTTCGGCTTTTTCAGCCTGTGCCAACTGCTGTGTTAACTGATGGTAGTGGCTTTGCTGCTGGTTTAGCTGCTCGCCGAGCTGGCCAAGGGTAGCCACTGACTTTTGCACTTCAGCAAAGTCGAGTTGCTGCGCTTCTGTCGGGTTAGCCGTGCTGAACTTACTGAAATCATTTGCGAGTTTATCGGCAGCAGCTTTGGTGCGCTGGTACTGCTGCTGTGTCGCTAGCACGTCCTTAAATGAGTTGCTGAACTCGTTAACCAGTTGTGATTGTTGCATTGTCAAAATCCCTGTTCTGCAATGAAACGGCATCCCGTTATTCGTTAAATCAGCAAGTTAAACCTGCCTTTTTCGCCGGTCCGCCGGACGGGGTAAAACCACTATAGATACGTAACGCACTCTGGAAGCCCATAATGACGCCCCGCCAGAGGGTCACCAATCACCTTATAGCGTAAAAAAACCGTTAAATATTGCTAACTGAAGTAACTAACGTCAAGGAATAATTCTCATTTGGCGTTTTAAGGAATTTCTTAACTGGAGGTCGACCGGGTTGCAGAAAACGCTCATATAAAGGACAGAAAAATCCCATTTTTTTTACACCTCCTTTGACCAAAACATGCTGGCGACTTTTCAATCAGTTATCGCTTATTTGCTCTCTCTTTACGGCCTCTGCGCTGCACATTAACGACGCATTTTGTAAGCAAATAGTTCAGTTTTATTGACGATTAACCACAATGATATTAATGTGCGTGCACAAGCACATAGTTGGTTTTCATTAAAATTCAGTGCTGAAACAGTTAAATGGCGTCATTATTAGAATTTACCAACATCAGGGATATTTATTAATAAAGACGTTGGGGCGGTAGCAGGCAGATAAGCCCGCACCACACCTGACCGTGAAACAATAATACCCCCTCACTGAAGCGGGTGCCGGATGGCCGTTTGCCGCCCAGCCCCGCCTCAGTATTTTTTTCGGTGCGACGAAGTGTGTACGAGCCGGATGCAGCGCCCTACCTTGCCTCATGCTTTCCCCCTCGCCGTAACCCCCAATCCAACCCTACCCAGCTGGAGAAGCTATGAGTCTCAGGGACAGTGCGCTCGACTTACGTTGTTTTTTGCAGGAGCTCAAACGACGTGACGACCTGACCGAAGTGAATGTGGAAGTGGATGCAGACCTGGAGATCGCGGCAATTTGCCGCCAGGTATATGAAAAACGTCTGTCTGCCCCGTTGTTTAACCAGATAAAGGACGCACTGCCTGGCAGCCGTGTTCTGGGTGCGCCAGCAGGCATGCTGCGCGACAGCGCAGTGGAGTACAGCCGTCTGGCGCTGCACTTTGGTTTACCCGCAGAAACCCGCCCACAACAGCTGGTGCAGACGATTCGTCAGGCAATGAAAGCCACCCCAATCAAGCCGCGCCAGGTCGCTAATGGCCCGGTCAAACAGCATCGCTGGCTGGGTGATGAGGTGGATTTAACGCGTCTACCCGTACCCATGCTGCACCAGCAGGATGGTGGGCGCTATATCGGCACCTACGGTTTCCACGTGGTGCAATCCCCTGATGGCAACTGGGATAGCTGGAGTATTGGCAGGCTGATGCTGGTGGATGGCAAAACCCTTGCAGGCCCCACCTTTCCGACCCAACATATTGGCATGATCCGCGAAATGTGGACGCAACAAGGCAAAGCCACCCCCTGGGCGTTTGTGCTTGGCGCGCCGCCCGCCGCGATTGCCGTTGCCGGAATGCCGTTGCCCGCGTTTGTCAGTGAGCCCGATTACATCGGCGCACTGCTGGGTGAGCCGCTGGAGGTGGTGCAGGCCGAAACCAACGCATTGTGGGTGCCTGCCAATGCGGAGATTGTCATTGAGGGTGAAATCAGTCTTGAAGAGACGGTGATGGAAGGGCCGATGGGGGAATACCATGGCTATCAGCGTGATACCGGTAAGCTACAGCCCGTGTTCCACGTTACCGCCGTGACCTTCCGCGAGCGCCCTATTCTGCCGATCTGTGTGGCTGGCGTGCCTGCTGAAGAAAATCACACTATCTGGGGAACCATGATTGCCGCTCAGGTGCTGGAAGACCTTCAGCAAGCCGGGTTACCGGTTGAAATGGCGTGGTGTTCGTATGAAGCTGCTTCCTGCTGGACCGTTCTGGCGATCAACACGCAAAAACTGGCTGAGATGCGCACCAGCGCAAAAGCGCTAGCGGACCAGATTGCCCATGCCTATTTCGACTCCCACGCCGGTTATCTGGTGCCAAAAGTGATCGTTGTCGGCGACGATATTGATATCACCCGGATTGAAGAAGTGGTGTGGGCTTTGGCTACCCGTGCGCATCCGCAGCACGATTATTTCCCCTACCCCGATAAACCCGGCTTCCCCCTGGTACCCTATCTGAATGCTGCCGATCTCGCAGCGGGTAAAGGCGGCAATATGGTGATCAATTGCCTCTACCCTGAGCAGTTTGAGGGCAAAATGCGTGCGTCAACCGCTTCCTTTGCCCACAGCTATCCAGACGCGTTGCAACAACAGGTGCTGGACCGCTGGCAGGAATATGGCTTCAACCGCTGAGTCGTTTAAGCCCGGTTTGGCTGACCGGGCTGGACGCATCTGGCGAAAGGCACTAGTATTATTTCCTTTTAAATCAGGGACATTTCCTGAGTGATTTGACGTTAACATGACAAAATTTTCTGCGACTGGACTACCGCTCAGTCCGATATTTTCTATCACTAACATCACGCGTAACCGCGAGCGCTACCTCACGGGTGCGCTGGCATCGATTGGACTTACGCTGGCGGAGTGGCGCGCGCTGCGCATCATGCACAGTTTCGCTGAGGCGATCCCCATGGGCGTATTGATTGCACACTCGCAAACTGACCGTTCCGCACTGGGCAGAACCGTTGATCGGCTAGTGCAGCGAGGCTGGGTGGAACGCATTCCCGATCCCAATGATAAACGGGCTTTTCTGGTGCGAAAACTATCCAGCGCAGATGAAATCTTTGAGCGGGCCTTCCAACTGGTGGGCGCATTTGATGCCACTCTGCAAGTCGAACTGACACTGGAAGAACGGGCCGTATTGCGTGGCGCGCTAGAAAAAATAGAGCGTCTCTCAGACCAGTAAAGAGACGGCCCACGCGGATGGCGTGGGCCATCGCGTTAATGCAGCGGTTGTATCCGTTTCCACCACCAGAACAGTACCGCCACCACCAGCATCGCGATACCAATCCAGAGGTTAATCGGCATCCCTTGGGCTTTTTCCAGATCCTGCGGCGTATCCAGCCAGCCCACCAGGGTTAAAATCAGTCCATACACCCCAATCACCCAGCTAATTAGCGTCCGTAGGTCAAATAAGCGACGGCTGGCGTCTGAAGATCCACTCATAGTTGACTCCTCCAGTGCATAATCCATAAGGTCAGCGCCACCACGGCAACCAGTATCAATCCGCCCATCACCACAGGTGAACGATACCAGGGCACGGCAATCTGCGCTTCATGGGCATCCGGTGAGTTCGGGTCGGCCAGGCCCCAAATCAATCCGCGCAACTCTTCCCGCTGACGTGGCGCAGTGAATAATGTGATCACTAACGTCACCACTGCGGTACAAACAAAGGCGGCAATCGCCCCGTAGAAGTTTGCCATTTGCGCACTAAAACGTGCCGGTTCCATCATCCCGCCCTGATAGAACCAGGCCATGTGCGGCGCGGCAAAGTGCGCGATGGCGGCTCCAATACTGCCTGCCAACATGCCACAGAATGCCCCCCAGGGTGAGGTGCGCCACCAGATCACCCCAATCAGGAAGATGGTGAACAACGGGGTGTTAAAGAAGGAGAACAGCATCTGCATGTAGTTCTGGATGTTGTTATAGGATGCGGCGATAAATGCCGTGCCCACACTGGCCACAATCCCCACCACGGTAGCGATACGTCCCACATTAAGGTAGTAGCCATCGCTGCGGTTTTTTGCCAAATAGGGCTTCCAGATATCCCAGGTGAAAACGGTATTAAAACCACTGACGTTAGCCGCCATACCCGCCATAAACCCGGCAATCAGTGCCGTCACCGCCAGTCCCAGAACACCATTGGGCAGCAGAGTCTGCATCAACGCCGGAATCGCATTGTTGAAGGCAGGCCCGCCAGATTTACCCAGTCCAGGGATCAGCACCAGCGCAATCATGCCCGGTAATACGGTGAACAGCGGCAGCAGCAGTTTTGGCATCGCCCCAATCACCGGCGTCATACGCGCTGCGTTGAGGCTTTTGGCGGATAAGGCACGCTGAATTTCTGCGAAGTTAGTGGTCCAGTAGCCAAACGCCAGCAGGAAGCCTTCCCCCATCGCAATACCGATCCAGTCACCGAGTGGATTGCTCCAGTGCCCTACTGAAGTGCTTTCCCAGGTATTCAGATGCGCAGCGGGCAGATGCTGCGCCAGGCCACTGAAGCCGCCAACGTGATGTAATCCGATGATCACAATCGGTGCCAGGCCAAACAGGATGACAAAAAATTGCAGGACTTCGCCGTAAATTGCCGCCGACAGCCCACCCAACACGATGTACAACAACACAATAAACGCCGATACCGAGATGGATAACATCAGCGGCCAGCCCAGCAGTAGTTGCACGATCAGCGCCAGCGCATAAAGGTTAATCCCGGCGATCAGGATCTGCGATACGGCAAAAATCACCGCATTGAGTAAATGTGTCGCCGGATTAAAGCGGCGACGCAAATATTCCGGCACGCTGTGTACGCGGGATGAGTAATAAAACGGCATCATCGCCACACCGAGGAAAATCATCGCCGGTATCGCCCCAATCCAGAAGAAATGGATCGCCGATGCTCCATACTCAGCACCGTTGGCGGCGTTGCCGAGGATTTCCAGCGCTCCCATATTTGCGGAGACAAAGGCCAGGCCACAGATCCAGGCTGGCATACTCCGCCCTGAGAGGAAAAAATCACCGGCAGTGCGCGTGGCGCGCTTAACTAACAGCCCCAGCACAATAATCACCGCAAAATAGATCAGTGGAAAACTGTAGTCGAGCAGCGAGAGATGCAGCAACGCCTCTCCTGATGTTGAAGCCTGCATAGAAAACCCCTTTTTTGCAGGAAGTAAGCGCGATCAGTCGTTCAGCGTCAGGCAACGATCGGCACGAGTGCGACTGGCAATGATGCGACTGGCGTTAGGGAGATCCGTTTGAGCAATCCAGTCCCTTGCCGCCTGCTCGCTGCGCCCAAACTGCATATGACGTGTGAGCAGACGCTGAAATTCCAGCTCTTCATCCACATCGAGAAACCAGCAACTGTCGAGCAGCGCGCGCACGCCCTGCCAGGGTTCATCGCTGAGCAGCAGATAATTGCCTTCGGTAATGACCAACGGAATATCGCCCGCCACACCAATTTCACCGGCAATCGGTTCTTCAATTTCACGATGGAAAGCGGGCGCATAGACCCGGCTGTCATTGAGTGGCTGGCGAAGCCGACGCAATAAGGCCTGATAACCGGCGCTGTCGAAGGTATCGGGCGCGCCTTTGCGCCCGGCGCGGTTTAAGCGTTGCAGCTCAAGGTTGGCCAGATGAAAACCATCCATTGGGACCACAACCGCCTGACCCGGCAATGCCTCACACAGGCGCTGGGCGAGGGTTGACTTGCCGCTGCCCGGTGCTCCGGCAATCCCGAGGATCTGACGGCCGCCTCGCGCCAGTAGCTGCTGGCAATCTGCCAGCAGTTGGTCAAACGTGACCTGCTCTGAATAGACACTCATGCGCCTTGCTTCCTGCTGGCTTGCAGATGCCCATCAATAAAGCGACGCGCATGGCTGGCCAGGTCGAATCCATCGCTCCACAAATTGCGCCAGATAGAGAGATCGACCGAAAGGCCGCGTGACACCACCGCAGATGAGAAGCTCTCAAAGGCAATCGGCCCCTGGTAGTTAATGTGCGCCAGTGCATGGAAGAAGCTCGAGAAGTCGAGATGACCTGAACCCAGGTAGCCGCGATGGTTTTCACCAATGTGTACATAACCGAGTTTATCGCCACACGCCAACACCGGGCTGTAGAAATCCGCCTCTTCGATGTTCATATGGTAGATATCCAGGTGTACTTTCAGCTGTGGCGAGCCAACCTGCTCAAGAATTTCCAGTGCCTGTTCCGTGGTGTTTACCACGTTACTTTCATAGCGGTTGACGATCTCCAGCCCCAGCGTGATGTCATACTGCGCCGCGCGATCGGCCACCCGTTTCAGGGAGTCCACCACGTTACGTCGCCCCTGCGCGCTGACCGGCTGCTGATATTTGCCGAAGGCGCTGTAGAGGCCCCCACACAGGTACTTCGCACCAATACGTGAAGCCACTTGCAGGCTCTCTTCCAGCAGTTGCACACCGCGCGCGACCACAACCGGATCTTCGGAAGAGACATCCGCATCAAAGGCCAAACCTCGTGAACAGCTCACGCCCATTTTCTCCGCCACCAGCAACTCGCGCAGGCCATCCTGATCGAAATCAGTCAGGTCATGAAGCGAAAGCTCAATAAAATCATAACCCGCACGTTTGCTCTCCGTTACAATTCGCGCTACTGATTTTGGCGTGAGATCGCCAGCCCATACCAGGGCATGTACACCAACAGGATTCATCATCTTCTCCATTTGTTAACACCGCAGGCGGCGGTGACGACACAACCGACTTATGCGTAAAAACTACCAATAAGTATGCTTTTGTCAAAAATTTACGCAAAAGAAATGGAAAAAAATGTGATGAAGCGCTATTTTTTGCCACATCAACCTCTGGAGTGGTAGGGCTATGCAATCTGATTCATTAAGCATCTCTTCAACGGGCGCGGGTGCCATTCTGTCTCTGGTGCGGTCGGGTCAGGCCACAACGCGCGCCGCGCTGATGGCAGTGACCGGACTTTCGCGATCAACCATTGGCCAACGCCTGGACAGGCTGATTCAGGCCGGTTATCTGCAAGTCATCAGTACCACCATTTCTACCGGAGGAAGGCCCGTTGAAGCGCTTCAGGTCAACCCCGACTATGGCCTGCTACTGTTGGCTGCCGTTGGAGCCAGTGGGTTTCGGGTTGCCGTCACGGATTTTTGTGGTCGGATGCTGGAAGTCCACAGTGAAACCTGCGCCATTACGGCTGGCCCGGATGTCATCCTGTCCCGTATCCGCACGCTGTTCTTGCAGTTGTTGCAACGCACCCCACAGGGGAAAAGTGCCCTGCGCGGTATCGGTATCGGTCTGCCCGGCCCTATCGACTTTGTTCATAAAGCCATTGTTCAGCCGCCGATCATGCAGGGTTGGGACAATTTCTCGGTGCCCGGCTTTTTCGCTGCGGATTTTCCCGTACCGGTGTTGATGGACAACGACGTAAACCTGATGGCGCTGGGTGAACACCGCTTCAGCTACCCGGCGGAGCAGGACTTGCTGTATCTCAAACTCGGTACCGGGATCGGCAGTGGGATTGTGATGTCAGGCAAAATTCAGCGTGGAGCATTGGGTGCCGCGGGGGATCTCGGCCACTGGTTCCTGCCAGACTGGCGCAGCCAGCAACCTTTGCGCACCTGTCGTTGTGGTAAGCAAGGCTGTCTGGAGGCCTACTCGTCCGGCTGGGCATTATGCGATGAGTGGCAGGTTGAGTCAGTGCGGATGCTGATGCTACAAGCCGAACAGCCCGCCTTACGCCAACGCTTGCAGGCTGCTGGCGTACACCAAGGGGAAGCGCTGGCCATGGCGATCAATTTGCTCAACCCTGCTCGTGTGATTGTGGGTGGCGAGTTGCTCAATGAACCGCTGCTCGCCTCACTGCGTGAAACGGTCTATCTGCGTTCTGGCGCACTCTCTACCCGAACGTTGCACATCGATCAGGGTCCATTAGGTGAAAATGCGGGGTTGTACGGCGGCGTCGCGCTGGTGACGGATTACTTGCTGTCACCGGCATTGGTAGATGCGATTTGTCTGCGTTGAGATGTCTGTAACCGCTATTCTGGAAGCCGGATTCCAGATTCGTATCAACGTCGTTGATACGATAAAGGTTGCTGCGTATACTTGTATCAACTTTGTAGATACGTAGGGTGCAAGAATGCGACAGACCATTAAACGTTGGGGCAATAGCCCAGCAGTACGAATCCCAAGCCAGTTAATGCACGCGATGTCACTTGATGTGGATGCTGAGGTTGAAATTACAGTGGTATTCGACAGTGAAAACAAGCCACACCTTATGATTGAACCGGTTGAGCAGGCCCCCACTCTCGCGGCGTTACTGGCTAAAGTGACGCCTGAAAATATCCATTCGGAAGTTTTTACCCGTGAAACTGATAAGGAATCCTGGTGATGGGTTATATTCCAGATGCCGGAGATATCGTCTGGATGCATTTCGATCCCCAGGCAGGTCATGAGCAAGCAGGCCATCGTCCTGCTTTAGTGCTGAGTCCGAAAGAGTACAATCACAAAATTGGCCTGCTAATTTGTTGTCCACTCACGACAAAAATTAAAGGCTACCCGTTCGAAGTTACCCTATCCAGCCAGGCTGGAGCTGTCGTGCTAGCGGATCAGATAAAAAGCCTGGACTGGCGTGCTCGGGAAGCAGCGAAGAAGTGTAGTGTCATGCCGACAGAACTAGAAGCGGTAAGAAAAATTGCCCGGCTACTGGTAGGGTAAAAACCGACCAACGTTCTCCAGCATCGCTCTCTTAATACAATCATTTTCAGCAATGCCATTGCTAAAGTCACCATCGTTCTGATAATGACTAAATAATTTAAAATAACGATAAAAGTATGTCCGCCCAAACGCAGTTATTTTAATCACATATTAAAACCGCCCTGAAAGTGACACTCGTCAGGGCGGTTTTATCAGGCGACCATGGGCAGTAACGCGGTCTGTAGCGGTTGCAGTAGCTGGTCCAGGTGCTCCGGCCGATCGGCGTAATCACGGCGGACGTCAGTGGGCGTACACCCCAGATAACGGCGGAACAGGCGCGTTAAAGACTGTTGACTGGTGAAACCATTATCCAGCGCTATGGTCATGATTTTACTGTTAGTTTCTGCCAGTGCATGCGCCGCATTTTGCAGGCGTCTGTAGCGAATATACTCAGCCAGTGAGATGCCCGTGATCTGGCGAAACTTCCGTTGAAAGTGCCAACGGGTATAACCACTCTTCTCTGTTACGACGCAAGCTTTCAGCTCATCATCAAGGTGATCATCGATCCAGGTCAACATATCAACAACGACCTGGTTCATAACATTGGCTTGATTAATTTTCACGTTGTACCTCTGGCCTGAAATATGGGAAACAGTGACGTTGCCGATGGTGTACAGGTTATAATTTTGTGTCTTAATAAACTGATTCAATAATAACACCGAACATACCCACAACTTATTCAAATAATTTAACCGTATTCACTGAATAAACTGAAAATGGCACGGTTGCGTGCGTGGCCATCTTGTGGTCGTGAATTTGTTACGCATAACATGTTAATTTTGTTGTTAAAACCCACCCTTCTCTCGCAAGGCTGATATTTCAGATAGCGCTCAGTGCTATGTTCTGTTAATACTTTCAAGGTACTGTTGTAAACGCTTTACCGGATTTAGCATTAACTAACACCTTGTTTATTATAATTAATGCGATTTGGTTGTGTATTTTTGGTGATAATGATTATCATTATGTTACATTATTCCCTTTGGCGCTTTTGCCACCTTTTACGCCTGTCAGTTCACCTTTTTCGACTTTGCAGAGGCGATTTATGAATCCTGTTATTTATGTGGTTGACGATGACGCAGCAGTCCGTAATGGCTTGCAACGTCTGCTGGAAGCCGAAGCGTACAACGTCTGTATTTTTGCATCTCCGCTCGATTTTCTTGCTCATCCCCTACAGGCGGTGCCGGGTTGTTTAATCCTTGATATGAATATGCCGGAAGCAGATGGTTTTATGGTGACCGCCTCTTTACGGGAACGGGGCCACACCATTCCCACCATTTTTCTGACCGGCTTTGGCACCATTCCCGTGACGGTTAAAGCCATGAAGGCTGGCGCATGGGAGTTCCTGACTAAACCCGCTGATCCAGAGAAACTGCTCCAGAGCGTGGCAGAGGCGATCCGGTTGTCAGCTTCCGCACTCAACGAAAATCAGGAAACGCACCAGCTCACACAGCGCTTGCACTCCTTAACGCCGCGCGAGCGCGAACTGATGGAGTTGGCTGTCAGTGGACTGCTCAATAAACAGATTGCCACCGCGATGGGCGTCAGTGAAATCACGGCGAAAGTGCATAAAAGGCGCGTGATGGAAAAGATGCAGGCACGTTCCCCCGCCGATCTGGTCCGTATCGCTGAACGACTCAACCTGTTCAAAACTCAGGTACATTAATCTGTCTCATCCTGTCGTAACGGCAGGGTGAACCAGAACTGGCTGCCATGCGGTGCTTGCTGGCCCACCTGCAATTTGCCGTTATGGCGCTCAATAATGCCATTACAGATGGTTAACCCCATCCCCATCCCCTGCGGTTTAGTGGTGTAGAAAGAGTCGAATAACCGTTTCATCACCTCTGCCTCAATCCCCACGCCGTTGTCTGCTACGGTAAAGCACAGTGTTTGCGCATCCGGATTGGTGGTTATCAGGCTGAGAATACGTGGCCTGTCCTCATTGCCGTTGAGTGCGTCGATGGCATTGACGACCAGATTGAGCAGCACCTGCTGAATCTGAATATTGTCACACCAGATATGCGAAGCCTGCGCCTGCAAACGGTTATCAACAATGATCCCCTTGCGTTCCAGCTCACTGCGCGACAGTAAAATGATATGCTGGGCAATATCATGAATATCAGCCACCGCGAAGACAGAAGCCTGATTGCGGGTTAAGGCTTGCAGCCCACGAATAATGTTGCCCGCGCGCTGACCTTCATCCGCGATGTCTTTGAGGCCAATACGGACATTTTCGCTGTAACCCTCTCCACGATTGAGCCAGCGCAGGCTGGCCGCCGCATTGGTCACAATTGACATCAATGGCTGGTTGATTTCATGGGCGATAGAGGCGGTGAGTTGCCCCACGGTGGTGGCGCGTGAAACGCGAGCCAGCTCAATTTGCGCGGTACGCGTGGCATTCTCGGCCATGCGCTGCTGGGTAATGTCCGAAATGATGCCGTAATACTCGATGACCTGGTCATCTACCCGTAGTGGATCGCCAATGCCCAGCAAATAACGGCACTCTCCGTCCGGCCGCAGAATACGAAACTCCGCGCGCATGGTGACGCCAAGCCGCACGCTGTCATGGACCAGAGTGCTGATACGTGCATGATCCTCACTGTGCACGCGCAGCAAAAAGTCTGCCATTGACAGTGCCTGTTGCCTTTCTTCCAGCCCGAGGATGCGCGCATACTCCGCTGAAACTGCCATCAGATCCTGCTGGAGTTCCCAACGCCAGCTGCCGGTATGGCTGATCTGCTCTCCCAGCATCAACGAGGTCTGGCTGGCACGCAGCGCTTTTTCTACACGACGCCGCTGTTGGTTTTCAGCCGTAAGCTGGCTATACAGCCTTGCGTGTTCAATGGATACCGCGGCCTGCGCTGCCAGAGTGCGAATGATGCGTGAGTGCTCCGCCGTGAACACATCCGGCAGCAGGCGATTTTCCAGATACAAAATGCCCACCATTTGACGTTGACGGAACATCGGCACACACAAAATTGCCGCTTCCGATGACACCAGATAAGGGTCATGACTAAATGGACTAAACACTTCCGGACTCGCCGTGCGAATTTCCAGCCCGGTACGGATGACCGCAGCCACCACCGAGAGCGGTAGATCGCCGCTGGTCAACGGCCTGCTGGTTATCTCTACCGCCACGCCGTCTGCCGTCATCATTGCACTGGCTTCCAACCAGGGCGCATTACCCTCATCAACGCGGAGCAATAATCCACGCTGTGCGCCCGCCCGTTCCAGTAACATAGTCATCAAAACATGCAGCAAGCGGTCGGGATCGATCTCTTCGGTTAAGGCGCGAACCGCTTTCACCACACTGTCCAGATCGCGTGCGGCTTCACTCGCCAGTAACGGCACCGTATCAGAGTGCGTTGAAGCCGCACCGCCGGAGAGATGCGGAGAGTGGCTTTCCATTTGCGTAACTTTGGCCTGTGCTCCCCACTCACGCCAGCCCGACAGCGCACTGCGGCTGTAGGCATCGGCTGCAACCTGCCAGTGATTTTCGCGCGCAAAACCGGCAGCCAACTCGCAGGACAACGCATAGATATGGCTAAACTGGGCTTCTCTGGCGCGCTTAATCGCTTGTTCATAATGTGTTAATGCGGCACCCGCGTTGCCATCCAGACGCGCGATTTCGGCGGCAATTAACGCCAGCTTATCGCGAAACAGACCCGGATTTGCCTGCGCCCAACGCGCAATTTTCAGGTAGTGATCGTCCACTACAGCGCGCTGAGCGGCGGTCATGACCGGGCCACGAGCGGCGACGCGAATCAGACATAAAGCACGATAAAAATGGTAATCGAACAGATGAATATGCGCCGGTACCGTGGTACTGAAAGGGGCCGCGCGATCGAGGCAATCCAGTCCCCGATTAAACTGGCCGGTGAGGCAAAATGCCATCGCCCGATACAGCCAGAACCAGAACTGCATCAGCGGGGCCTGCCCAGGGCTGCTTTTGCTGACGGGCGCGGGCAGCAATGATGACGGGATCGCCTGTTCCGCGCTCAACTCACCCTGGGGAGTCTGACGCAGAAACATGACCCAGGCTCGCTGGATCAACAGCACATTTTCCACATCATGGAAGCCGGCTTTGCGCACAAAAGCCAGCCCGCGCTCAATGCTGGTGAGCAGGCCATCCAGATGGTCGCCTCGGGTAATAAAATTGATGATCTGATGACGAATGGCAAAACAGGCCGAAGTGGGATCGCCCAGCGCCACCGCCGTGGTAAATGCCGCCTTGGCCGAGGCCACGACGTTGGTGATCGGCTGAGTCCAGACCGCAATCAGGTCCAGCGCCAGCAGGGTTTGTGCCTTGACCCGGTTGTAAGCGTGGGTGTTCACCAGTTTGCGCGCCAGCAGCGCGTACTGATAACCAGTGCTGTAGGCCTCATAGCGATGCCCAAGCAAAACACCAAACCACGCCATGGCCGGACAAGATGCCGCGCACAGGCCATGTTGCAGAGTCAGGGTTAAAATCCGGCACAGCAGCAGGAAATGCAAGCGCGGACAGGCGAAGGTGGCAAAGACTGCAGCGCTGTTCAACAACGCGATCAGCGCCTCAACATCGGGATTTTCGATAGCCGGCAGACGGGAAAAGGCCGTTTCCGCATCGTCCCCGGTTTGCAGCTGCAATGTTTGCCACGCCGCATCACACTCTTCGCTGGTGGGATGGCGGTGCAGTGGCTCGCCAAACACCTTTAACCACCCCATGATGGTGTCCAGAGCCAGCCAGAGATCGGACTGCCGCATCTGGATTTCCGCCAGTAAGCAGGCTGCAACAGCTTTGTCACGCAAACTGCCGGGTGCCAGTAATGTCTGTTGGCAAAGTTCCCAGGCCTGGCCCAGATTGCCCAGCAGAAATTCACATTCTGCCTGGAGCAGGTCCAGTTGCAGCTGCACCGTTGTTTCATCCGGCAAACATAGCTGACGCACCGTATGCAGGTAACGCAGCGCGGTAAGATAATCCCCGCGCGCTTTAGCTTGCTGCACAGCAGTGATACCGGCCTGAATAAACTGTGACCGCTGAGCCGACTCCCGCGCCAGGTTTGCGGCAACGGCGAGGGCGTATAGCAGCTGATCCAGCGTTTCACTCAGCGGCTGGCGGTCATAGTCTTCCAACAGCAAAACCGCAGCCCGCAGTTGAATGGGCTGCCGCTGCGCCAGATTCGTCAGCGCCAGTGCCATATCAAAGATACGTTCGTGGGAGAAAAACCACTGTTCTGGGGTAATGGTTAACAAGTGGAGGTCAGCCATTTCCTGTAACCGTGCATGCACCTGTTCAACAGGGAGTGCGGAGAGCCGGGCAGTGAATGCCACACTGGCCTTGCGGCCGATAACCGCCAACGTCGCTAACAGTTGACCAGCAGGTGCCGACAGCCGGTCGCGCTGCGCCAGCGCCACGCTGGCAATATGTTCACTGACCGAGCGCTGATGCAGCGCAGTAAAATCGATCAGCCAGCCACCTGCAATTTTATCGCGTTGGAGAGTGCCCTCTTCCAGCGCCGAACGGAACAATTCACTCACCAGGCGAGGATTACCGCCGGTTCGCGTATGGATCAACTGTGCCAGTTCACGTTGTTCATCCCTGGCCTGAATACCGCGCTGCGCCAGCCAATGGGCGATGGAGACCGCTGACAGCAACTCCGGGGTGATCACGCTGGGCTCGGAACCCGACTGCATAAGCTGACGTCGCGTCTCCCCCATGCCATCCCGCGCAGCCACCAACAGTAACAGTGGCACCACTTTGCTATGGCTGAGCAGCAACATCAGCAGTTGTCGGCTGGCGGCATCGGCGTGATGAAAATCATCCACGATAATCGCCAAAGGCTGATCCTGGCGGGTGAGCGCGTTAATCAGGCACAGGACCATGCGACTAAAGCGGGTCTGATCTTCAGTAAACCCATGTTCCGTGGCAGCAGGTGCAGACTCCAGCAAAGCGCCAAGCTCCGGCAAGAGCGCTAACGCCAGATCGATATCGGCACCAAGGGAACGGGTGATACGCAGTTTCCAGCGCTTTACTTCCGCTTCCGGTTGACCCAGCAAATGTAGGATCAGCGAACGGAAGGCCATCGTCACCACGGCATAGGGGCGCATCGGGGATAACCTGTCGCCCTTCGCCACGGCTAACAGGGCATTTTGCTGTTGGAAAGATTTTATCGCGCGGGAGATCAAGGCAGATTTCCCCACGCCTTCCGCCCCTTCAATCAACACCAGTGCCGGACTGCCGCTGGTTTTTACTTGCTGCCATCGCCCGGTAATCGTGTGAAGATCGGTATCCGCGCCCCCCGGCAACGGCATGGCAAGATCATCCGTGCGGTAGTCCTGCTGGGCGGGAATAAAGGGGGCAATCTCCCCCTGCAGATGCAACATGTTCTGGCAACGCTCAAGATCGGCCATCAGCCCCTCCACCGATTGATAACGGTGCTCGGGGAGTTTGGTCAGCAGGCGTAACACCACCGCAGATAACATTACCGGGATATCTGGCAGGAGTTCATGGGGTGGGCGCGGTTCCGATGCAATGTGACAATGCATCCATTCCGCTGCGCTGCCTTCACTGGGTGCAAAAGGCAGCGAGCCGGTTAACAGCTCGTACAATACAATGCCAAAACTGTAGAGATCGCTGGCATAACTCAACACACGTCGGGTACGCCCGGTATGCTCAGGGGACATATAAGCCAGCGTGCCACCCGCGCCAGGCCAGCACATCTGTGGTACTAACTGCGATGTTTCACTGGCAAGCCCAAATCCGGCCAGCCGCCAGCCGCCCTCTTCCTGATGAAAAAAATTACCTGGCTTGATGTCACCATGAATCATGCCGTGGCGGTGTAATTGCTGTAATGGCAGGCACAAACGTAAGGCAAGATCGATAAACTCATGTGCGGTGCGTGCCGGAATGCCGATGTATGCCTGGAGCGTTTGGTAGTGAAACCACGGATAAAGCAGCGCGAACTGCCCATGATAAAAGGTGTAAGCCAGCGGCAGCAGTGCCCAGCGCCCGGAGATACTGTCTCGCAGCGCATACTCATGACGTAACAGCGGTGTGATTTGCTCGACATTCGCCTCTCTTGCTGCGGTAGCAAGGATCAGACGATGCCCGGAAACGGGATCGGTCGCGCTGGACCAGGCAATCCCGCCCTCCTGAGCGATAAGCGTGTAGTGCATATCTTCAGAGAGTAATGTCACCTGCTGTCGGTGTGCATCGTGGGAGTAGATTGAGAAATCCAGTGTCTTCATGCCTCTCCTGCCTCAATGCACTGTCGAATATGACTTAGCAGTAACTCTACATCAATCGGCTTCGGAAGCCATGTAATGGCACCCAGGTGTTGGGCATACCACAACATATTTTCACCCCCGTGGCCGGAAAGAAAGATCACTGGCGGGGGCGGTATGTCACCTTCAGCCAGCGTTCGGTAGAGTTCAAAGCCACTGATGCCGCTGAGAGAAATATCCAGCAGCATCAGTGCGGTGTCTTGCAGCACGGCGCTGTCCGCCAGCAGAGCTTCACCACAGTCATATAACTGCGGTTGATAGCCTTCTGCCGCCAGCAGGTTACTCAGCCCGTGACGAACGGCGCGATCGTCATCGACAATAACAATTCGAGCTACCTGCTGCATGACACCTCCCTGAACGATTCACTCTCCAGCATACCGAAGCTTCCAGGTGGTGCAACGTCCTGGAAGCCGTCACGTCAGAACTTAACGCACGGGTGCCGCAACCGGAGCCAGCGTGCGATGTTCACTGGTCTGGCGTGAAGGGGCTTTATGCACCATGGTGTAGGCATAATCTACGCCCATGCCGTACGCGCCCGAGTGCGTTTTCACGATATCCATGACGGCATCATAGGTTTCACGGTGTGCCCAGTCACGCTGCCATTCCAGCATAACTTGCTGCCAGGTCACCGGGATCACACCCGCCTGGATCATACGTTGCATCGCGTAGTCATGGGCTTCTTTCGACGTGCCGCCTGAAGCATCGGCGACCATGTAAATTTCATAATCGCCTTCCAGCATGGCGCACAGCGCGAAGCTGTTGTTACAGACTTCGGTCCACAAACCGGCGACGACCACTTTTTTACGGCCATTCGCCGCCAGAGCATCACGCACTTTCTGGTCATCCCAGGAGTTCATGGAGGTGCGCTCCAGAATGTCCTTACCAGGAAACACATCCAGCAGCTCCGGATAGGTATTGCCAGAGAAGCTCTCGGTCTCAACCGTGGTCAGGATGGCAGGGATATTAAATACCTGTGCTGCTTTGGCTAACGCTACCGTATTGTTTTTCAGCACCTGGCGGTCAATTGACTGGACGCCAAAGGCCATTTGCGGTTGATGATCGATAAAAATAATCTGGCTGTTATGCGGGGTCAGTACTTCAAGTTTTGCGTTAGTCATGCGTTTACCCAATAAGGTTGATGAAAAAGGATGTCCTTAAAACCAGCAACAACAGTGGGCATAACGGCACCCCACTGCCTGATTGCAGTGTAGGGGGCATTCAACACGGCGGGTATTATCCAGGTGTATACCTATACTTTTGTATAACTAGACGCTGAATCCGCCGCCTGCCCATAATTCTCCCCATTCAGGTGTGCCTCGGTTGTTGTTCTCGCGACTGCCCGCCTTATTTCACTATCAGCAAGGAGAAGTTATGGTTGAGCTTGGTAAAGCAGAACTGATTCTGACCAACGGTCAATTTCACACCGTTGACCGCGAGAATCCGCAGGCGGATGCCGTTGCCATTCGTGACGGCAAATTTCTCGCCGTTGGCACCCTGGCCGAAGCGATGCAGCACCACTGTGCCGGCACCCGCGTGATTGATTTACAGGGCCATACCGCCATTCCGGGTCTGAATGACTCGCACCTGCACCTGATTCGCGGTGGGCTGAACTACAACCTGGAACTACGCTGGGAAGGGGTTCCGTCTCTGGCCGATGCCTTGCGCATGTTGAAAGAGCAGGCATTACGTACGCCTTCACCGCAGTGGGTGCGCGTGGTGGGTGGGTGGACCGAATTCCAGTTCGCTGAACGCCGTATGCCCACGCTGGATGAGATCAACGAAGCCGCGCCAGATACCCCGGTATTCATCCTGCACCTTTACGATCGCGCCTTGCTCAACCGCGCGGCGTTAAACGTGGTGGGTTATACCAAAGATACGCCTAACCCACCGGGTGGCGAGATCCAACGCGACAGCAATGGCAACCCAACCGGAATGTTGATTGCGCGTCCGAATGCGATGATCCTCTACGCCACGTTGGCAAAAGGCCCCAAACTCCCGCTGGAATTGCAAATCAACTCAACGCGTCAGTTTATGCGTGAGCTTAATCGTCTGGGATTAACCAGCGCGATTGATGCCGGTGGCGGCTTCCAGAACTATCCAGATGACTATGAAGTGATTGCGCATCTGCACGCGGAAAAGCAGATGACGATTCGCATCGCCTATAACCTGTTTACTCAGCGCCCCGGTCATGAACTGGAGGACTTTGAGAAGTGGACAGATATGCTCACGCCGGGCCAGGGCAGCGACTACTTCCGCCACAACGGTGCCGGTGAGATGTTGGTGTTCTCCGCCGCTGACTTTGAAGACTTCCTTGAACCGCGTCCGGATCTCGCGCCGGGTATGGAAGATGAACTGGAACGTGTAGTACGCCATCTGGTTGAGCATCGCTGGCCATTCCGTTTACACGCCACCTATGACGAATCGATCAGCCGGATGTTGGACGTCTTTGAGAAAGTCGATCGCGATATTCCTTTCAACGGGTTGCACTGGTTCTTCGATCATGCGGAAACTGTTACGCAGAAGAATATTGACCGCATCAAAGCCCTGGGCGGCGGTATTGCCGTACAGCACCGTATGGCGTTCCAGGGCGAATATTTTGCCGAACGTTACGGGATTGAAGCGACGCGTCATACACCGCCGGTTGCACGCATGCTGGAAACGGGCGTGCCCGTGGGCCTTGGCACCGATGCCACCCGTGTAGCCAGCTATAACCCGTGGACCGCGCTCTACTGGTTGGTTTCCGGTCGCACCGTCGGCGGAATGCAGATGTATGACGTGAATGCCCGCCTCGATCGCGATACCGCACTGATGCTCTGGACTCAGGGCAGCGCCTGGTTCTCCAGCGAACAGGGTAAGAAAGGTCAGATAAAAGTGGGGCAATTAGCCGACCTTGCGGTGTTGAGCAAAGACTATTTCCGTGTTCCGGAAGAGGAGATCAAAGGTATTGAATCCGTCCTCACCGTGGTAGACGGCAACGTGGTCTATGCCGCAGGCCGCTTTAACGGCGAAGCGCCTCCTTCACTGCCGGTGCTCCCGGACTGGTCTCCGGTAGTTAAAGTCCCTGGCCACTACCGCAGCGCGCCACCGACGGGTGCAACCCGTGTCGGCTTACAAACCCAGGTGCATCATTGCAGTGGTCCTTGCGGCGTCCATAGTCATCAGCACGACATTGCGCGTCGTTCGGATGTCCCGGTGTCCGATGATACGGCTTTCTGGGGTGCGCTCGGCTGTAGCTGCTTTGCCTTCTAAGATTTCACTGAACCATGACCTGTTTTAGCCCCGCCTGTCCGGGGCTATTTTCCCGCCGCCATTACTGCTAACACCTCACGGGAGGAGCCTGAGCATGACCCAGGCCAATGATCTACACCTGACAACCACTGAAGAACCCCCTGTGGCGGCATCTCATGCCTCCCCCTGGGCACCGTTAAGCCAACGCGTGTTTCGTATGCTATGGATTGCCACCGTTGTTTCCAACGTGGGCTCATGGATGAATGATGTGGGCGTGAACTGGACGATGCTCTCGCTGAGTGCCGATCCTCTTGCGGTTGCGCTTGTCCAGGCCGCGGGCAGTTTGCCGATGTTCCTGTTTGCTCTGCCTTCTGGCGTGATGGCCGATATTGTCGATCGCCGTAAATACCTGCTGTTTTCCCAGGTTTGGGTCTTTATTGCGGCGGCGGGCCTGGCGGTGCTCTCCTTTACCGGCCATATCACACCGCTGGTGTTACTGGCAGCCGCGTTTCTGCTCAGCACTGGCGCGGCAATGAGTTCACCGCCCTTTCAGGCCGTGGTGCCAGACCTGGTAAGCAAGTCGCAGTTAGGTCCGGCGATTGCCCTTAACTCGCTGGGGATTAACATCAGCCGCGCCATCGGCCCGGCGCTGGGGGGATTGGTGCTCTCATTCGCCTCCCCCTGGTTAGTGTTCGCCCTTAATGCCCTCTCCGTGTTGGGGGTTGCCTGGGTGCTATACCGCTGGAAAGCGGAACCCAACGTGCAGCATCTGCCACCGGAGCACTTCTTCCCGGCGGTGCGTGCCGGGATCCGCTATGTGCATGCCGCGCCGGTATTACGTAACGTGCTGGTGCGAACCGTAGCCTTTTTCCTGTTTGGCAGCGCAGGCTGGGCACTGTTGCCCCTGGTGGCGCGTCGCGAACTCGGCCTCGGACCTGGGGGCTACGGCATCATGCTGGCCTGCATTGGTATCGGAGCCATTACCGGTGCGGTGCTGCTGCCACGGATGCGTAAAAAGCTGAACGCCGACCAACTGATGGTAGCTGCCAGCATCCTGTTTGCCGCCACCATGCTGGCGCTGGCTTACGTGCGCCATTTCTGGCTGCTTAATGCCTGCGAGTTCTTCACCGGCTTTGCCTGGATTATCGTACTCTCCACCCTCAACCTTGGCGCGCAGCGCAGCGCGGCTAAATGGGTAAAAGCGCGAGCACTGGCGGTCTACCTGAGCCTGTTCTTTGGTTCAATGACGCTGGGCAGCGCCATCTGGGGCCAACTGGCTTCACACTACTCAATCCCAACATCTCTGTTGATCGCGACCGTGGGCATGTTGTTAGCCAGCACCACCGTGCTGCGCTGGCGGCTGGATAAAGACCCCGATCTGGATCTCGACCTGAGCACACACCTGCAACAGGCGTTACCGGAAATCAAAGGTCATCATGACCGTGGCCCGGTGATGGTCAGCTATGAGTATCAGGTGGCAGAAGAGAACACCCACGCCTTTATCCGCTGCATGCAGGAGATGCGCCGCGTGCGCCGCCGCAGTGGTGCCATCAGTTGGGGAATTTATGAGGATGTCGCCCGGCCTGGGACATTCGTCGAAAGCTTTATTGTTAATTCGTGGATTGAGCACATGCGCCAGCTGGAGCGCTACACGGTTAACGACTGCAAAATTCAGCGCCGAACCCAGAAGTTTCACCTGTCTGAAACCCCGCCAGTGGTACGTTATCTGGTTGCGCCGTATTAACCGACTACGCTTTTCTAACCATGGGTACTGTTTTTTCACATCACAAGGGTCTTACTATGAGCACGATTAAAACGCAGGATGGTACGCAGATTTATTACAAAGACTGGGGCAAGGGCCAACCGGTTCTGTTCAGCCATGGCTGGCCGCTGGATGCGGATATGTGGGACAGCCAGCTCAATTTCCTCGCGGAAAATGGCTACCGTGTGATTGCGTTTGACCGTCGCGGCTTTGGTCGTTCAGAGCAACCGTGGGAAGGGTACAACTACGATACCTTCGCTTCTGACATTAACGATCTGATCACCGCGCTGGATCTCAACGATGTGACGCTGGTCGGCTTCTCAATGGGCGGTGGTGACGTCAGCCGCTATATCGGCACCTATGGCACCGCACGGGTTAAAGCGCTGGCCTTACTGGGCGCTGTAACCCCGATCTTTGGTAAAACCGCTGATCACCCGGAAGGCGTTGATATGTCGGTCTTTGACGGCATCAAAGCCGGTCTGCGTAAAGATCGTGCCCAGTTCATCAAGGATTTTGCAACGCCATTCTATGGCACCAACGCCGGTCAAACCGTTTCTGAAGGTGCACTGACCCAGACGCTGAACATCGCGCTGCTGGCCTCTTTAAAAGGCACCCTGGATTGCGTCACCGCCTTTGCGGAAACCGACTTCCGTCCAGACATGGCAAAAGTGGATGTTCCTACCCTGATCATTCACGGCAGCAACGACCAGATCGTGCCATTTGAAGCCACAGGCAAACTGGCACATGCGCTGATCAAAGGCTCTGAGCTGAAAATCTACGAAAACGGCCCGCACGGTTTTGCGTTAACTCATGCTGATGAGCTGAATGCCGATCTACTGGCATTCCTGAACAAGCTGTAATCACAACGGGGAGCGCATGGCTCCCCGTTTTCAACCTACAAACCGGCTCAGGCAATCGCCCGACGACGCCAGGAGAGCATGTACCCTAACAGGGCACAGAGTGCGATCAGCCACGGAATGAAACGGATCAGCACGGAATCACTACCGCTCATTAATTGCAGATTTTCCACCATCATGACCAGCGTGATCCCCATCAGTACCAGCGCTGCCAGCGGTGCCCAGAAAATTTGCCACTTGCTGAACTCGTGCTGATTACGGGCAAAGTAGGCCACCACCGCAGCGGAAACCCCAATTTGCAATAGCAGGATACACAGAGTGGCAATCGCTGAACCAAAGGCGAAGATGTGTAGCATTGGATCGAGATTCACACTCCCCATCCCTGCCAGCAACAACATCGACAGCACACCATGCAGATGGCTCGCATTATGCGGTGTGCCATTGACCGGGTGGGTTTTACATAACTCTTTCCAGATCAGCCCATCACGGCTGATGCTGAACAGATAGCGCGAAATATTGTTATGGAAGGCAACCGTTGCGGCAAACAGGCTGGTGATCAGCAGCACCGACATGGTATCCACCGCCCACTGTCCAACGTATTGACGCGTAATATCAAAAACAAAGTTGCCGGGATCTTTACTCGCGATGACCACTAACTGGTCGAAGCCATAGGCCTGGACCAAAGACCAGCTGGTAAAGCAGAAGAACACGGTGATCAGTAACAGCGCACACACGGTAGCGCGCGGTACAGTTTTTTCCGGGTTGCGGCACTCCTCGGCATAAATCGCGGTGGACTCAAAACCAACAAACGAGGCGATGGCAAAGATAAAAGCGATACCAAGATTGCCATGCATAAAGACCGAAGGTTCAAACGAGGTAAAATTCAGCGGCCCGGTTTTCTTCACCAACAGCATGACATCCGTCACCAGGACAATCGCCACCTCTGCCAGCATCAGAACACCGAGAATTTTTCCGCCCACTTCAACCCGACGAATACCCAGCATCCAGGCAATCAGGGTGAACAGCATACTCAGCACCCACCAGGGTACATTCAGGCTGAAATGCTGTTGCAGGAACTGGGCGCTGAAGAAGCCCAGCATCGCCACCACCGCCAGTTGAATCGCAATGTAGGCGAGCAGCGCCAGAATGGATGCAGAGGACCCCCAACCTTCCCCCAGCCCCTGCTTGATGTAACTGTAAAAAGCCCCTGCGCTTTTCACATACCGGCTCATGGCCAGATAGCCCACAGAAAACAGCATCAAAATCAGACAGGCGGCAATATAGACCACCGGAATACCGCCGCCGTTACCGGTAAAAATCGCGACCGGTAATCCTCCCACTACGCCCGTCAGCGGTGACGCTGCGGCCACCACAAAAAAGACCAGTGAGAACAGCCCCAACGTATTTTTTCGAAGACCAGTATTATTACTCATCGCCAGCGCCTTATGGGTCAGTGGATATTCAACAGAAATGTTTTTCTGTTTCTATTTACTGACTGCATCATTTCGCAGCGATAAAGTTTGCGATAGAAAAAAACCGACAGGCGCCCTGTGCAAACCTTGCACCACAAAGGCGCAATTGCACCGTTTTAGTGAAAGCGTAAACGCTCACCCCAAATATTACCGCCGATACGCCGTTGATAATCCAGTGGCGTGGTATTCACCAGTTTTTTAAATTCACGCAGGAAATGTGATTGATCGCTAAATCCTAAATCGAGAGCCATATCACTAAATGACAACCCATCGGCATGATGAATACTGTTGAGGGCTGACTGGCAGCGAATCGCGCGGCAAAACGCTTTCGGAGAGAGGCCGGTATCCTGACGGAACTGACGCTGAATAGTGCGGCAGGTGTAGCCGGTTAACGTTTCCAACTCTTCGATTCGCAGGTTGCCATTTTGTTGGCAAATCATGCCGATCGCCTGGGCGGTCAACGTGGAGGGCTTGCGGGTGATACCTGGGGTAAAGTATTGATTAAAAATCGCCATTTGCTGGCTTAAGTCCTGCGCCTGCACGATGCGCTCAAAGGCCAGACGCCCTTTTGGCACCACATCAAACAGATTTATTTCGTGATTCGTCAGCTCTTCCGCACTGATATCCAGGAAATCTGGGATGACGCCGGGCGCAAAACGCACGCCAAAATAGGGGTGATCGCAGTTCATATCTGCCGCTCTGGCTTCCAGCGTGGTGCCGCAGACCAGGGCAGACGGGTTATCAGGATCACAATCAAAAAGAATATCGATACAACCGTCAGGCACCGCATAAGTCATGCTGGCGTCGTGATCGACCGTGAAACGATAAAAATGAGAAATCACCGGATTATCAGATGGAATCAGTGAATACTGCTGGGCGGCGCTCATAACAAACCAAGGTTGTTCCGGGCGTAATGGTTTTTTTGGCGATGTTTTTCTTTTTACTGTCATCACATTATTCCTGGCATGGCCGAGAGTTTAACTTTAAAAGATGCAATTTATATACCAGTGCATTTTCTCAACCGCGTTCCCTGTCGCAAAAATACAATACAGTGATTGCTCTCCCGCGTTATTCATTACGTTATCAGCACTTGCACTGGGCCTGATCGGCCAAAACAGAGGCGCAGTGTAAACATTCAGTCAGAAGGATGCCGGGATATGTCTCACAGTACTAAAATCGATTTTATCTACCTCTCCGAGCCAGACATGATCCGCGCTGGCGTGACCGATATGCCCGCCTGTGTGGATACCATGGAGGAGATGTTTGGTCTGCTCTATCACGGCGACTATCGTATGGCCGGTTCAAATAACGATTCACACGGCGCGATGGTGACTTTCCCGGAAGAATCGCCTTTCCCTACCATGCCAAAACCTACGGCCGATCGCCGAATGATGGCGATGCCTGCTTATCTGGGCGGCAATTTCTGCACCGCAGGCGTTAAGTGGTACGGCTCGAACATCGCTAACCGCGAAAAAGGCCTACCACGTTCAATTTTGATGTTCACCCTCAGCGATGCTGACACGGGTGCCCCTCTGGCGCACATGTCCGCTAACCTGCTTTCTGCCTATCGCACCGGTGCCATTCCTGGCGTTGGCGCGCGTCACCTGGCGAGACGTGACGCGCGAGTTGTCGGCCTGATGGGACCCGGCGTAATGGGCAAAACCACGCTCGCGGCCTTCATGGCCGTGCGACCGCAGATCGATACCCTGAAGATAAAGGGACGCGGGGCTAAAAACCTCGACCTCTTTATCAGTTGGGTAAAAGAGACCTTCCCACAGATCACCACCATTCAGGTGGTGACGGAGATTGAGGAGTTGGTGCGCGGTTCCGATATCGTCACTTACTGCAACTCAGGTGAAGTGGGCGATCCGGAAAAATACCCGCTGGTGAAACGTGAGTGGGTGAAACCGGGGGCGTTTCTTGCCATGCCGGCCTTGTGCAATATCGATGAGGGGATGGAGCAGCCTGACGTGCGCAAAGTGGTGGATAACACCGGCCTGTACCACGCCTGGTTTGAAGAAGTGCCAAAACCTGCCCATAAACACATCCCGATTATCGGCGTGAAATTCATGGATATGATCGCCGAAGGCAAAATGCAGGCTGAGCAGTTAGAAGATATCGGCAAGATTATTGCCGGTGACGCCACAGGCCGTGAGAACGACGAAGAGATCATCATCATGTCCGTAGGTGGCATGCCGGTTGAAGATGTGGCGTGGGGCACGATGGTGTACCGCAATGCGCTGAAAAACGACATTGGCGTGAAACTCAACCTCTGGGAAACCCCAGCACTGCGCTAAGCAACGCTTATTGACTGATTAACAGGAATAACATTATGACCCGTATCGTAAAAGTAAAAACCGGTTCCATTTTTGAAGAGAAAGCCAGCTACTCACGCATCGTTGCCGTAGACAACTGGATCTATGTGTCTAACACCGCTGGACGTAATCCTCAGACTAAACAGATCCCTGAAGATGTCGCGGAGCAGACTCGCCAGGTGTTCGCCAACATTGAAGCGGCACTGGCTGCCGTTGATGCTTCTCTGGCGGATGTGGTGATGTCACGCGTGTTCATTCAGGAACCTAAAGATACTGAAACCGTGATGGCGATTATTGGCGAGAAATTCCGTGGCATTAACCCGGCAACGACCGTTACCTGCCCGCCGCTGGGTTCCACGGTCTACAAAGTCGAGTTGGAAGTCACCGCTTATCGTGGCGCGGGTGCCGCTGAAGTGGAAGAGATCACCATCGCTCTGTGATGGCAATAAGGGAGCAGGCATTGCTCCCACAGCATGTAGAAGGTGTGTGTTATGGGTCCTGAAATTAGCGCTGTAGAGACCTCTTCAGCCTTTCCTCAAGCCACTACCGTGGTGATTATCGGTGGTGGGATCGTCGGTTTAACCGCTGCGTTGACGCTGGCCGAACGCAATATTCCTGTCGTGGTTCTGGAAAAGGGGCGTATTGCAGGCGAGCAGTCATCACGCAATCTCGGGTGGGTGCGCAAAACCAGCCGTCAGGCCGACGATATTCCTCTGGCACTGGCCTCTGACCGGCTGTGGGCAGAAATGCCGCAACGCATCGGCAGCGAAGTGGGTTATCGGCAGGCGGGCATCATGTTTATTGCCCGCGACGAAAAACAGATGGCGATGCATGAGAAGTGGGTGAACTCCGTCAGCCATCTCGATCTCGGTTCTCAGTTGCTGACAGCTGACCAGATCGCTCAACGCGTTCCCGGCGGCAAAGGCAACTGGGCAGGCGGCGTTTTCACCGCCAGCGATGGGCGTGCCGAGCCAACGCTGGCGTCCAGCGCCATTGCGCGTGCTGCCATGGCAAAAGGTGCCGTGATTATCGAGAACTGCGCGGTGCGCACGTTAACCACGCAAGCAGGCAAAGTCAGTGGTGTTGTCACGGAACGAGGCGAGATTCGTTGCGATCAGGTGCTGTTGGCCGGTGGGCTGTGGTCACGCCGTTTCCTGGGCAATTTAGGCATCTCGTTACCGACATTACCGTTGATCTGTTCGGTGTTGCGTACTCGCCCGATGGAAGGCCCCACTGACATCGCCGTAGGTGCACCTGACTTTTCGTTCCGCAAACATCAGGACGGCGGTTTTATCATCACGCAGCGTGGCGCACTCGATGCACCGCTAACGCTCGATCACGCTTTGCTTGGCATGCAGTATCTGCCACAGCTCCGCGCCGCGCGCGATAATCTGCGTATTGGTATTGGTCGTCACTCTTTCCGTGACCTGACCCTGAGTCGACGTTGGGGTGCGCAGAGCCGCACGCCTTTCGAGCAAGTCCGCGTGATGGACCCGAAGGTTAACCCAGCCTTGAATCAGGAAGCGCTAAATAACTTGAAAGCCGCCTGGCCCGCGTTCCAACAGGCAGAAGTTGCCGCAGCCTGGGCGGGGATGATTGACGTGACGCCGGACTCCAACCCGGTGATTGGCCCGGTAGCGAAAATTCCAGGGCTGACGGTAGCCACCGGTTTCTCCGGTCATGGCTTCGGCACCTCTCCGGCAGCCGGACAACTGGCCGCGGATTTAGTCGCAGGCATGACGCCGATTGTCGATCCAACGCCTTATCGGTTTGAACGCCTCTGATACACCCGGCAACATTGACGATGATCACGCGACAGGCCGCTAAGCCTGTCGCTTTTTTTTAGTAGGATTGCTTGCTTTCCACCACGGGACATTAAAACTGTTTTGTAGATCAAGAGAGAGAAGACAAGCATCATTCTGATTTTGAAAAGAACCGTCACTCTGCATTTTATCTTCCTTAATTAAGCTTTCTTATTACGGAGCCGTTTATCCAGCCATTTATATTTTCAACGGCTTGAGAAAAATAGGTTACGTAGTTTGAATCACTAACATACCCAAGATGGGGTGTGGCCAGTAAATTTCGGCAGTGTCGATAATCGGATTCAGGGCTTAGCGGTTCCTCTTCATAAACATCAATCGCAGCGCCAGCAATCTTATTTTCTTCTAAGGCAGTAACGAGTGCGCCCTCTTCAATCAGCGCAGCACGTGAAGTGTTAATGAGTAATGCCGTTGGTTTCATAGTGCTAAAATCTGCTGTAGTCAGCAGCCTTTTAGTTGACGGACTGCTGACTAAGTGAAGCGTTATCACATCGGAAATTTTCAAGATCTCTTCTTTGCTCTCGACGAAGTTTACATTTTCCTCTGCGGCCCTTTCGGCAGTCAGATTTGGGCTCCACGCATAGACATGCATACCAAAGGCTTGTGCAAACTTAGCCACCTGCTTGCCAATTTTTCCCAGGCCAATAATGCCAATGTTTTTCCCATTTAGCGTGGTCCCGACAGTTTTCTGCCATGTCTGATAGATTGAGACATTATTTGCTTCAGCAACAATGTTGCGCGCCAAAGCCAGCAAGAGACCCCATGTTAATTCGGCAGGAGGTTGGCTACTGCTTTGTGTGCCACAAACTGTAATACCAAGTTCACTGCATGCCGTCATATCAATCGAGGAATTTCTCATGCCGGTGGTGATAATTAACTTTAGAGAGGGGAGCTTCTGAAGAAGTTCTTTTCTGAGCGGGGTTCTTTCACGCATCACAATGAGAACATCTACATCTTTTAGCTTTTCCAATAGCGCCTGCTGATCGGGGATATTAACCGTCAGGTTTTCGATATCCAGAAATTCATTAACGGCAGACCAGTCAACAATATTCAACGCTACATTTTGATAATCATCGAGAATAACACACTTATACTTTGCCACTTGATAATCCTTTGAGAGTTAAATCAACCAACAATGGGCATTACTGATACAGGCTGATGAAGTGCATGCTGTCCGCAGCATAATACCGAAAAAATTGTAGTGCAGCCCGGTTTCCCGATCCAGGTAGTCGCCCCGCTAAAGCTTCATCCCCTGCGTTAGTCCCTTGCGGACATCTCTGCCCGCTTCTCCACCTTAAAAGACGCGTAGTGATTGTTTTTTCCGCATCACCGATCTGTGCCTGCGATCACAGGCGGGGAAAATAAATGATTCCACTAATGGTATTTTGTTGATCTAAAGAACCGTAAGTGGCTAGAGTGATGCTGCCACATGTTAATGAACTGTAATCGCGAGTGTCTCGGGTAACTCTCCTACTTCTTACTCATTCAGGCGTAACACCAGGTCTGGAATAAACGAAGAGAAAGACGATGGTCAACATCACTGAAACGAAAGATAAAGCCTCTGATCAAGGCACAGATAATCAGCCTCGCTGGGTGAAAACCTGGTGGAAACTTATGGATTTCGACATTGGCATCATTCCACTGCCGGTGTATATCGTTATGGTCATCCTGATGGTCAGTTTCACCGCCATCAATGGGATTACTAAAGAGCTGGCAATGGTGATTGCTATCGCCGCTACCTTTGCTTTTACACTGGGTGAGATTGGCAACCGACTTCCTTTGCTGAGAAATATCGGCGGCGGTGCCGTACTGGTGACCTTCGTCCCTTCGCTGCTTGGTTTCCTTGGCTGGATCCCTCAACCCATGACTGACAGCGTGGGAGAGTTTTTCAAAACCAGCAAAATCCTTAACCTGTTCATTGCAGCCGTGATCGTCGGGTCGATTCTTAGCATGGACCGCTCCCTGCTGATCAAAGGTTTTCTGAAAATTTTTGCGCCACTTGCCGTGGGCTCGGTCTGCGCAGGTATTATCGGAACCGGTGTGGGCGTATTGATGGGCATTGATATACATGAAGCATTTTTCTATATCGTGGCGCCCATCATGGCCGGCGGAGTGGGTGAAGGCGCGATCCCTCTGACTATCGGATATTCGCAAATTCTTGGGCTCGACCAGGGCGAGATGCTGGCAAAAGTGATGCCTGCCATCATGGTGGGTAACCTGACGGCAGTCATTCTTGCGGGACTGCTGGCGAACCTGGGCAATCGGCTGCCGCACCTTAGCGGCAATGGCGTACTTCAGCCGGGCGCGGAAGACCTTTTAGATAAACAACCGAAGGCAGAAAAAGGTTGCGATATTCGCGCTGTGGCAGCTGCTGCCATCGTCGCCGTGATGCTTTACCTGGTGGGGGTGTTGATGCATGACCTGCTGAAGTGGCCCGCTCCTGTCGTCATGCTGTTCCTGGCGGTGTTGCTGATGCTGTGCCACCTGATCTCTCCGCGTATCCAGGCGGGTTCAGCTGTGGTGTACAAATTTGCACTGACAGCGATGGCCTTCCCGATTCTCTTCACCTTCAGTCTGGTGCTGACACCGTGGGAAAGCCTGATTGCGGGCTTCGCACCGGCAAACCTGATCACTATCGTGGCTACTGTGCTGGCTATGGTCACAGGTGGCTTCTTTACCGCTCGCTTCGTCAATCTCTATCCTATTGAAGCGGCAATCGTTACGAGTACCCATAGTGGCATGGGCGGCGCGGGGGATATCGCCATATTGACGGCCAGTAACCGCATGCGTCTTATGCCATTCGCTCAGATTGCAACCCGCATTGGCGGAGGCATAACGGTTGCACTGGCCCTGATTATGATGCACTTGATCTACTGATCATTGCCTCAAGCTCAGAGATGAAAAGTCCGGACGATGTCCGGATTTTTCATTTTGGTTGTTTCTCACGGGAAGCATCAGAGAGGTGCATGCGCATATAGTCTGAAGCTGCCTCCCTATCGCCTTCAAGTAGCAATCCAATCAGAACCAGATGCTCTTTACAGCGACGCAGCGCCTGCTCCCGGTCGATGGCTTTCGTGTACTCCATCAGACGACGGACGCGGTTCAAACGACGCAAGGAGTCCAGAATGAACATGTTGCCGGAACAGGCGGCAATCGCCTCATGTAGGCGGGTATTAGCATCAAAAATCTGCGCCGGCGTTGCGGAGAAAATGGCTCCGTTACATAACCACCGCTGCTCTTCCTGACACTGAAGAATACTGGCCTCGTCAAGCCTGAACGTCGGCTCCAGAATTCCCGCAGGCTCAATAATTTTCCTGAAGCGGTAACTTTCGTTATAGGCCCCCCCGGACGACATCGATTCCGCGAATATCCAGCCATGCCCAGGCAAACGCTCCACCCAGCCTTCATGATGAATGCGCAACAGGATGTCACTCAGCAGGCTGCGCGTTACACCATAACGGCGCATCAGCTCATTCTCCGTGACTTTCTCAGGCAACTCCCCTTTTAGCCTGTCATTCGCAATCTGGAAATAAATTTCATCCGCGTTGCTCTTTACCGGTTCAGTAAACGGTGAGCAGGAAAGTGCGCCTACGGCCACCACATAACCGCCTTCCGGATGGCGGCTAATCAGCGCTTGATCCGCCATCTTTGCCAGCGCAGTGCGGACAGGGGATCGCGAAACACGCAGATATTCCGCGAGTGCACGCTCGGGAAGCCGCGCACCGATATCAAGTGACTGATTATTGATGTACTGAATGATGCTTTGAACCAACTGCGTTGACAGCGTTTGGGGCATAACTGCTCACCCTTGAGAGAGTTAAACACCAACTTTAACCCGAGAGCGTTAGATCCGTAAATTTGTTACACCCCGGCAAATGTGACTCCGTTAACAAAAAAGTGCCATAGCAATTGCACCACACGCCCATAATGGTATTTTGATTAAACAAGATACCATTGAGGTGAGCCATGTCAGGGTCAGTTTTACCGGAAAATATCTGTGGGGCGTGCGACAGCCACGTTCACCTGTTTATGCCCGATATTTTCCCCTATGCCAGCGACCGTCGTTACACCCCAGCTTCCGCAACGCTGATTGATTTAGCGGCGCATAACGCATTACTGGGCGTCACGTACAACGTGCTCGTTCAACCAAGCTGTTATGGCACAGACAATCGCGCGCTCTGCCATGGCCTGACGGTTTTGGGTTTTGACCGTGCACGGGGTGTCGTCGTGATTGATGTTGACCACGTTACCGATGAAGAGCTGCGCGCGTTGCATCTGAAAGGCGTGCGTGGCATCCGTCTGAACCTTTCCGTTTCAGGTCAGGGTGATATTGCCCGCATACGAGCAGAAATGGACAGAGCAGCGGAACGGATTGGTCCTCTGGGCTGGCATATACAAATTTTCGCCAGTCCAACCCAGCTTGCCCTGCTACTCCCGTTAATACGTGACAGCAAGGTGCCCGTGGTACTGGATCACTTTGCCGGTGGCGTCGCATTGGTCGATGAAGTCACTGAGCTGCTTCGTCGTCCTGACATCTGGATCAAGCTTTCCGCACCCAGCAGGGTATCAGACGCTTCGGGCTATGAGGGTCTGGCCGGTGTGGTAAAGCGCTTGGTCAGTGTGGCCCCCGACCGCCTCATTTGGGCATCCGACTGGCCTCACACCGGTGGTCATGGCCGACGCACGGGTTCGGTTGAAGACATTGAGCCCTTTGCTGCCATAGACGACAGACAGGACTTCCAGCGCCTTGCCGGATGGATCGATAACGGCGAACTGTTACGCCGTATTCTGACGACCAACGCGTATGCGCTTTACGATTTCTGAAACTGAAAAGAAGGCTGAATCATGATTGTTACCGTTAATCCCGCAACGGGTCGCCCGATTGCTGAGTATCCGCTGCACTCCTCTGCTGACGTTGAACAACGCATCGCCGGTGCCTATGCCGCGCAGCAGTCCTGGGGCACAAAGCCCGTTTCAGAGCGGGTAAGCTTATTGATCAGCGTGGCAGCAGTGCTACGCCGCAATAAGGCCCGCTATGCGGCAACCATTACGGAAGAGATGGGTAAGCCAATTGCCGAAGCAGAAGCCGAAGTTGAGAAGTGCGCGGTAACCTGTGAATTTTACGCGGAAAGCGCAGGAAAGTTCCTCGGAGACACGCACGTACCGAGCAACGCCACTGACAGCCGTATTGTTTACGATCCGCTGGGCGTGGTGCTGGCCATCATGCCGTGGAACTACCCGTTCTGGCAGTTCATCCGCTTTGTGGCACCTGCTCTTGCCGCTGGTAATGGTGCCCTACTCAAACATGCTAACAATGTTGCCGCCTGCGCTATCCAGCTGGAAGAACTGCTGCGTGAAGCTGGCGCTCCAGAAGGTCTGGTTTCGACGCTGCTCATCAACGCCTCTGACGTGGCGGGCGTGCTGGCCGATCACCGCGTAGCCGCCGTGACACTTACGGGTTCAACTGAAGTGGGCAAAATCGTGGCATCGCAGGCCGCGAGTCTGATGAAAAAGCAGGTCCTTGAGCTGGGTGGCTCTGATCCCTTCCTTGTGCTGGCCGATGCAGATATTGAACTGGCCGCAAAAATGGCGGTGAAAGCGCGCTTTTCCAATACCGGGCAGAGCTGTATCTCCTCCAAACGCTTTATCGTGGATGCAAGCGTGGCGGATAAGTTTACTGCGCTTTTTGTCGCAGGCGTTAAGCAACTGAAAACCGGCAATCCCACCGACCGGGAAAACACCATTGGTCCGATGGCACGTGAAAATTTGCGCGATGCGCTGCATGCACAGGTTGAACGCAGTATTCAGGAAGGCGCGAAGTTGGTCATCGGCGGTCACGCTGTCGATGGTGCAGGCTATTACTATCTGCCAACGGTGTTGGATCACGTCACCCCACAGATGACCGCCGCTATCGAGGAAACCTTTGGGCCGGTCGCCGCTATTATCCGCGTGCAGTCTGAAGATGAAGCGATTGCTGTGGCCAACAACACTGAGTTTGGCCTGGGCGCGGCAGTATGGACCGGAAATGTTGAAAACGGCTATCGCGTTGCGCGCCGCATCGAAGCTGGTGCCGTGTTTGTTAACGGGCTGGTTGCCTCAGACCCTCGCCTGCCGTTTGGTGGCATCAAGCAGTCCGGTTATGGCCGCGAGCTGGGCGAGCTGGGCATCCGCGAATTTACTAACGTCAAAACACTGTGGATCGGACCCGCTAAGTAAAAGAGGACTGTGAGCATGATTAAAACCGAATCGAACTCTTATCTGCTGCATCCGGCAGATATCAAGAAACACGACCGTGGTGGCGGCGCCAGTACCACTCCGCTCGTCACCGCAGGAATGGGTGCCAGCGCCTTTATTACCGGTTATACCGAGTTTGTGGGTGGCGCAAAAATTCCCTTCCACTTTCATAACTGTGAAGAGAGTGTGCTGTTGGTTGAGGGCAACGCCATTTTTGACATCGACGGACAGGAATTTGCGATTAAGCCACAGGATGTCACCTTTATTCCTGCTGGCGTTCCCCATCGGTTCCGTAATGCCTCAGAAACGGAGCCAATGAAAATCATGTGGATTTATGGATCACGTGATGCGAATCGTACTCTGGTTGAAACCGGTGAAACGCGGCCAATTGCGGCAGAACACAAAAGTTAATTAGTCAAATTAAGGTAAGGATAAAAGTCATGAAATTTCTCGTTCTGCCGGGTGACGGTATCGGCCCTGAGATCATCGAATCAGCAGTGGCGGTTTTAAAAGAAGTCGATAAAAAACACGGTCTGGGCATTGAGTATGATTACCAGGAGATCGGTTTCGCCAGTCTGGAAAAATACGGCACCACGCTGCGTCCTGAATTGCTGGAAAGCGCACGTACTTATGAAGGCATTCTGCTGGGCACCATCTCGCACGCTGATTATCCCAAACCAGAAAAAGGCGGTATCAATGTCTCAGGTGCCTTCCGCGTTGGCCTCGACCTTTATGCTAACGTGCGCCCTGCACGTACCCGTCCTTACATCACCAGCAACCTGCGTGAAGGAAAAACCATGGATCTGGTGATCATGCGTGAAGCGACAGAAGGTTTTTACCCTGACCGCAACATGTCCCGTGGCTGGGGCGAAGTGATGCCAAGCCCGGATATGGCACTTTCTACCCGTAAAATTACCCGGCACTGCTCGGAGCGCATTGCCCGCCGCGCCTTTGAACTGGCAGCCAAACGCCGCAAAAAAGTCACCGCTATCCATAAAGCAAACAGCTTCCACATGACAGACGGATTGTTCCTTGAGGCTGTGCGTACCGTGGCTAAGGATTTCCCGGACGTCCAGTTGGATGACCTGCTGGTTGATGCCTCTACCGCGCACCTGGTGCGTAACCCGGAACGTTTTGACGTGCTGGTTGCAACCAATTTCTACGGTGACATTCTTTCGGACCTGGCCAGTGAACTGTCAGGTAGCCTGGGCCTTGCCGGTTCGGTAATGGCTGGTGACACTCAGTGCTGCGCTCAAGCGCAACACGGTTCCGCACCGGATATCCAGAACCAGGACAAAGCGAACCCAACGTCCATGATCTTGTCAGTCGCGATGCTACTGGAGTGGATCGGCGAGAAAAAAGTGCTGCCAGTCTGGCGCGAGGCCGGAGCCACCATTCACAACGCGATTGAAAAAGTGCTGGCCGATCCCGCTCACCGCACGGTGGACCTGGGCGGCAGCACCGGTACCAAAGCTTACACCACTGCGGTCATTGAGCAGATCCGCAGCCTGTAACCGCATGTCAGGATGGGGTAACAGGCAAGGATGCTTCTCTGATAACGCTACGTGAGAGAAAAACAAATGCCAGAGATTGTGGTGTATGCGGTAGAAGGCCGTAGTGCCGAGCAGAAGAAAAAACTGATGGTAAAGATCACTGAGGCGGTGGTTGACACCTTTGGTGTGGATAAAGATCGTGTGGTGGTCTCCGTTGTGGAAACCAAAGCGGCAGATAAATCGCGTGGTGGTGTGCTTTACAGCGAACGCTAAAAGTAAAACAATAAAGTGGGCACTGATGCCCACTTTTTTATAAGGAAGAACGAATGATCCATGTCATTGCGATAATTAAAGCCAAGCCTGGCATGCGCGACCAAATTATTTCTCACGTACAGGAAAATATTCCTGCCGTCATCGCTGAAGAAGGTTGCATTGAGTACCGTCCTGTTATTGATCTCTCCGCGGAAGCCGTCACTGGGTTTGGTGCTGACACGCTGGTGATTATTGAAAAATGGCGCGACGAAACCTGCCTAAAGAATCATTCAGTTGCACCACATATGAAAAATTATGCTGAGAAAGTGAAAGATTTCATTCAGGAACGAACCATTCATATTTTGAAAGATATCTGATTTAAACCGCCAATTAATATATCCGCAAACTGTTGGCTATTTAGCCAATGGCTTGCTTACGCTCACTGAACGCTAAATCCCCTATTCCGGGACCTACAGATGACCACGCATTCTCGATGAAGTCAGCAGTTAGCGAACTCAGGAGAAGGGCAAACCCTGGCGAAAGCCGGCCCGCTTAAAAAATAAATAATAATTTCTTACCCTGTACCTACGAAGGAGATGCACATGATTTCACGTCGTTCTCTACTGAAAACCCTGCCACTGGTTGGTATGGCTGCAGGCATCAATACGAAACTGAGCTGGGCTGCGGCCATTTCATCGGACAATTTTTCCTCCAGGCTGAAATTTATTCCGCCTTCGGGAAGTTGTGACTGCCATGTGCATGTGTTCGATCCTGAACGTTTTCCCTTCGTGGAAGCGCGAGTTTATACCCCTGACCGTGCTCCCATCAGCGATCTTGAACGCCATCTTAAAGAATTGCACATGGATCGCGTTGTTCTGATCCAACCGAGTCCTTACGGCACGGATAACCGCTGCATGCTTAACGCGATTCAGGTTCTTGGTCAGAAGAGAGCGCGTGGAGTGGCGGTGGTTAATGATGACATTACATCAGAAGAACTACAGAAGCTGCATGAACAGGGTATACGCGGACTGCGCCTGAATATGGAGGCACGTGCGGGGGCCAAACTCAGCGCAGAGGAGAGTGGCGCGTTTCTGAAGAAGATGGCTGATAAAATCAGCCCACTGGGATGGCATCTGCAGATATACACCAATCTGCATGAAATTGCCGACCTGAGCACCACCATTACTCAGTTGCCCGTCCCCATCGTCATTGACCATTTGGGCAAGCTTAAAGCAGAGGAAGGTATTCAGCAGCAGGGCTTTAATGAACTGCTCTCCCTGCTCGATTCCGGCAACGTTTACGTTAAGCTTTCAGCGTTCTATCGCGTAACAAAAGATACCTCCTGGCAGAATGTTAAGCCATTTATTAATGCACTGGTTTCACGTAAATATGACCGTCTTATCTGGGCGTCTGACTGGCCACACACCATGCCAGCCCCAGGTAAAAAGCGCACGAAGGAAGGCGTTGAATATTTCTACCCGGTCGATGACATCTCGATTTTGAATGCGTTTGGTTCATGGCTACCTTCTGAAAAGGTTCGGCGCGAAATCTTTGTTGATAACCCAACCCGGCTTTACTGGACCAAATAGTTTTAGCATTGCGGCTTTACGGCTCCGCAGTGCTTTATGTCACCGGTATCACTGATGCCGGTATCACTGATTCCGGTATTTAAAGACTCATAAGTTGTGAGCACAGCGAGTATTTCCAGCCATCTTGTTCACCCGGTATTATTGTCACTCTCCCTGTTTTTTCTGATCATTGCGGGCGCTTTGTGGTGTTGGGCTGGTCATGTTGCTTAGCTGCTTTGGCGTCCCGTCCGGGCGGGTGTGATACCAGTAAATCCGCGTGTACTCCCGCGCCCTGTCCGGCGTCCCAGCGCGTCGTAGCGGAACTGCACCACCGTCTGCGGCATCGCCGGGCGGTCCGGCGTCACCGTGACTTTCGCCAGCCGGTGCTCCACGTTCCACTCCAGCGCCAGGTGCCGTTCCGCATGATGCTATTGGGTTGTACGTGTTGAAATCAGGTCAGCATGGGATGTTGTTGATATCGCCGTGGCGCGCATCAAATTGCCATCACCGACAGCCAGGTCAGCCCACTGGCGGCTTTCAGCGATGATTTCTTCGTCGTGCGTGAAGCGCGGGTAGCTGGTTTCCGCTCTCAGGTTGCCTCACTGTGTCTGGCACAGATTCAGGCCGTATCTCTGGCTCTGAACAACGCCGACGCTCCAACGCTGATAGTGCAGTAAACACAAATCACAGAATGCACGCTTTGCGTGAGTTCTGGTGTGTAGAAAAAGATACTTTATTAACGCCTTCCAGCCGACGAAAATCGCTTACAACACTTTGTTTATGAATTAGAAAATCACGATTAAAACCCTAGTCCGTCTGTAAAGACTACAGATTAAAATACCATTCCAGGAAAGCATTAAAGTCATTCCATTGATATTGAAGTTTGCCATTTTTAAAATCGTTTATGTCTTTTCCTGGACTTAGGCCAATCACAGCCCCATTCGCTCTGTTATAAAAGAGACCATGCCCGCCTTCAAAACTGTCGAGAGGAATAAATTCATCTGGAAGCATCAATAATTTATGTGTTCTTTTTAAATCAAATTCATAGTTTGCGTTTAATAAAAACCAGCCTAACTGATAAATTTCTTTACCTTGGCTATTGAAAGTAGGACCATCTTCGGCATGAGTATAAAAATCATAAATCATTGACGCTGGTTGGATGCCTAGCTTAATAATTTCATTTGCATAATCATGGGCGGCATCTTCAAACCACCACCCTTTCTCCTTTAAATTATCTATCAGTTTTTTAGAGAGCATATCACCACCCTGGTATCATAAAATTAGCACATTATGATTATAAAAACTTTAATGACATTTATATTTCATGAAAATACAAATATAAAAACAGCAAATAATTTATGTTGCTTTATGTACTTGCAGAGATTAAGCGCCACATTGATTTATTTTATTTTTAAATCGTAATTAATCAAGAAGTAAGTAGTTATGTGTAGCAAGATTCGTGTAATTTTTTACTCACATAAATGTATTGAAAACATTCTGATTTAGTGGAGGAAACGAAGACCAATCAATAACCCGGAGGGATATCCCCGCCCCGGTTTATTATGTTAATTTAACGCATATTCAATTGAATTTATAACACTCTTATGGAACTGAATTGACTCTTCACCTACAGGTATATTATCGATTGGTAATTCAGTTTCTATACCATTATGATTATACACTTTATTTCTTATCGGGTTTTTAAAGTAGTGTTCATGATAGACATCCAGCCTATTTGAACCCAATTTTTTAAGTGTTACAAAATACCCATTCTTCCAACATGACGCATTCGTAATGATTGGCGGCAGTAACAAATCTTCTTTTTTCAATGTGATATTTTCGTCAGGTGATAGCGTAAAGCTATCATATATATATATAACGATAGCATTTTTAAATGGGCCGACATCAATTTTACCTAAAGAGACCATGCCGTAACCAAAACGACCATCGCTCAATTTAAAATAAAAAACATCGCCTTCATTCGGCCATTTTTTTTCCGTTCCGTTACCTGGCATTACAGTTACTTTGTCGGCCATTTTATGTTTATCCCATTGTCATTAAGCCACTTCTCGCCCCACGAAACAGCATCTGAATATAATTTCCTTGTGGGGCTAATGCTATTTATTGAACTTTCAAAATATGGGTTATTATGAATAATAGCCTGTTCTATACTCCGAGCATGACCACGATTCAGAGGCTCTTCAGTAACTCGAACTAACTTATCGAATCTCTCGCCATGTTGTCCAGCGCGAATATCCACATCTTTGCTTATACCTACATACACAGGTTTCCCATCTTTATATCCCAAATACACATGTGTATTATTTCCACCTCTGGCTTTCGCTTTTATCCAGTCCACAAACGACATACTTCTTGCCGTTTGTTTCATACTGCCAGTTCTACAAGCAGTTAAACCAAGCGGATCCGCCCAGTTAACCGGATCCGGCGCATACGCATACAGGTTCAGGCCACCCGCCAGTCCTATCGGATCCGGGCTGATAAAGTGCATGCTGTCCGCGTCGTAGTACCGGAACAGATTGTAGTGCAGCCGGTTTCCCGGTCCTGAGAGAAATTCCATGGGGACCTGCGTCCCCTCGATGATTTTATATTAACGTTAATTAAAAATTCTCAGCTTCTTATCTTTCAACCATATACACTGAAAAAACCAACGGCATCACTGGTAAAATTATTGATTCCTGATTTTTTCCAGACCCTTGATAAGACGATTTATATTATTAACATCCCCCCCTTTATCAAGGTATTGAGACCAGCCCGGAATAACTTTCTTAAAAAGCTCAAGGCCATCATCTGTAAGGTGTGATTTCTTTATTACCAAGTCATCTTTAACATTACCATTTTCATCAAAAGGCTCAACGTTAATTAGGAGATTATGAGTCTTCAGGAAGCGCATCAGCATCCCTGAACGCAATAAAACAATATCTCTCCATTCCTGACTCTTATTTCTGGATAAAAGCATAGGTACACTACGCACTGTAAAATCTGATTCAGACATTTACCTCACCCTTATAACTGTTGATATATCATCTAACTGTATCAATTCCCTAGTATTAGGGTTTCTAACAAATACCCCTCCGGCTTCATGTATCCGGAGTTCTTTATCAAGCTGCGCATCTTTTGTAGTTGTACGACTTGTTATTTCAACGGGTCGCCACTTCCCATCTTGCCCTTTAACCACAAAATCGATTCTACGCCTTTCTCCGGTCATAGGATCTTTAACTGACTTTCCATTCATATCACGCAAATAGCGCTCCCTTAACACGTTATCTTTTCCGTAACGTCGTTCAAGAATTGCCTGAGATCTTATCTCACGAGCAGTTCCATCTATTTTGTTTTGAATACATTTTAAACCCAGTGGATCCGCCCAGTTAACCGGATCCGGCGCATACGCATACAGGTTCAGTCCGCCCGCCAGTCCTATCGGATCCGGGCAAATAAAGTGCATGCTTTTGAACTGCAATACCGGATTAAATAATTTTAAAATCAGTATTGCAGCTTATGAATTAATTTAAATTATAATATAAATTAAAAATATTTCTTAATATTAAAAAATCTCACATTCATTTTCTCATTAACATGCCAAAAATATAACTATGAAGGAAAAATGCCTGACTGATATGACTTCCATAAATCATCCACAGCCCAACTGTTGCTTTCTTTTAATATAATGCCTTTGGATATCAACTCAAAATCATCAGATATTCTCCCTGATATTTCTGGATTACCTATTATTTTGAAAGAAGCCTTAAAAACAGCCTCTCTTATTTTTTGATGCAATCTATATCTTTATCAGTGAATCTTTCTTTTTCCATTCGGTTAAACTCCATCATCCATCTGCTATCAAATGGATCTTCATCTCGCGAATCTAAAGAGCCGTCCTCATCAATTTTTTTAAGAAAATCGAAAAATGATGCTATTGAGACAGCATTATACTGGTCATTTACATCAGTATCAGTCATTACATTAACCCTTGTTTTAAAATCCATTTTTCAATAAAATCAACAACATGAACTGAAGTAACATTCTCTCCTAATATATACTTTCCATTCGGAGATCTTACATCAACCTTTATATCATTCAGTCCTTAATACGCATTTCTATATGCCTCAAACAACTCCTTTTCTGACCCTAAGAAATCACCCTGCCGTGGTCCCACAAATTCTCTTTCTGCATCGTGCATACGCCAGTGATCATGTTCAGGATTAGGACCTCTTGGGAAAAGAGTCGGTCTTGTTTTATCAGATCTGGCAACCTCAAAGGGCCGTCCTTTAGATTTTCTGACTGAAGGAACATGATGTCCAGATTCACCGACCCCCATACATTTTTCCAATCCCCAAGGATCGATCCAATTCAGAGGGTTAGGTGCATACTGATAGAGATTTGCTCCACCTAATAGACCAATCGGATCCGGGCTGATAAAGTGCATGCTGTCCGCGTCGTAGTACCGGAACAGATTGTAGTGCAGCCCCGTTTCACGGTCCAGGTACTGGCCCTGCATCCGCAGGTTGTCTTCCCGCACCACCGCCGAGTTTATCTCGCCCCAGGCCGTGTCTACCCGGCCCCAGGCGTCGTTCACGATGCGCCACACCTCCTCGCCGTTGCTGTCGCTCAGCTGCTCCGGCGTCCCGTCCGGGCGGGTGTGATACCAGTAAATCCGCGTGTACTCCCGCGCCCTGTCCGGCATGTCGATGCGGGCCAGCGGCACGTAGCTGTCCGTGTCGCTGTAAACGTACGTCGTACTCCCGTCCCGCCGTATCTCCTGCACCAGCCGCACGATGCAATCAGCTTTGCGTGTTGAAATCGGCCAGAGTTGAGTGCTACTGGCTAGGAAGGCTAGTTAAGTAGTGCTTGCACATATCGAATTTTTATCATTCCTCCTACGTCCGGAAAAAAATTATCACGTTTCGGTGCTAAGACTTTTATTGATGAGATGTTTAATGAATTAAATCAACTACTTTAAATCCCCACCTAGCATTTACCTTATTAATTTTCAAGGCACTAGATGTCTCCTGCCAGCGGGAGACATTTAGCCCATAAGATGAAGCTTCTAATTTACAAGTATGCTCTCTTCCATTTCCCTTCATCTAACCATTCTTTTTTATCAATTTGCCAACGGTCCTCCTTGTATATTAAGGTGTACCTGTATTCATTTTTAAATCCAGTATTTTTTTTAACTTGAATTAATGTTTTTTTAGCAGAAATATCTTCACTTGTTATCTCATCATTTTCTATATCATAATCTGGCGGGAAGCTTACCTGCATTGAAACCTGGCGGCCATACTTCCTCTCTTTTTTAGTGCACCACTTATTAAAAATCTCATCTAACTGACAAGAATATGGCTGCTTATCAATTGCTGGATTTTCCATAAACGCTTCACGGAAGCTATTTTCCCATTCACCCATATCTTCAATAAAACAAATTAATATTTCTTTTGCGTTCATAATTCAATTTCCAAAAATTGAGTAAAGTACTGTCTTCCCATTTTGAGAAACGTTATAAATAATACCGGTAGGCCTAGTTCCACCATTTGAATAGATAAATTTCCAGTCTATATCAACACTACCATTTTTGCTTATATATGTTCTAACTTCGTTTTCGAACACTCTATATCCCCCACGATTTATTGCTGGTAACTGAGGGAAAATATTTCCTTTTCCTCCCTGCCCCCCTAATACTTTAGCTAAAATATGCCCAGCATCATCTGTCTGGAAGCCCATAGCTCTGGCTGCAGCTCGCGCACTGGCATTAATTCCCGTGCCAGTTTTTAAATCTGCAGGTGAAACTGTTGCTCGCGCTGTCAGAACTTCACCATTTTGACCACGAGTTACTGTTGGGCATTTAGAAAGACCCCACGGATCTGCCCAGTTAAACTGCCCCGGCTCATACACATACAGGTTCAGTCCGCCCGCCAGTCCGATCGTATCAAGTTACAAAAGGGTCCAACATGCGGGGTGTTCTACCTATTCTGGCCATAATGAACCATCGTTTTTGCATCATAGATGCATATCCTGCCTTCTTACCTTGATAATTTCCATCCTCACAAAATTATTCTAATGAAATATTAATAAAGGATTATTGATGTAGGGGTACATATCCTATATAGGAAACTGGCTGCATAACGGAATAAAGTGAGCTATATCTTTTGGACTCAGTGTAACCTTCCCGGAAAACCTCTGATGATCAGCATAATTTCTGGTTATGTGATATTTAAGATTCAGTAAATTAACACTTTCGTATAACAGTAAAAATGGTCAGAATGTTCTCGAGATAACCATCCCAGCCATTTTTTTACTTTAGCTCTTTTTTCCTTCCCAAATAAAAGCCAAGATACTTCCTTTGTCTTTCTTTAAACGCACGAGATTTACTATAACTATACGCATCGTCAAAGTATTTATATGACTCATCATATTCCTCTAACTCATAACATACCATTCCAAGATCAATTAATGGAGCAGTATCTATATCTGAGCCTCGAGTTTGCAATGCAATCTCCGCCCATTCTTTAGATTTTTTGAAGGCTGCCATATCAAAGTAAGCACTATATATGCATGCTGAAATCCAACTGGCAATTTCCCATTCCAGCTTAGGCTCAGGAAGAAATTCCCAAGCTTTTTTATATTCATCTAATGCCTCTTCATAAGATTTAACATCATGAAGCTCATTACCTTTTTCTACTTTAGAGACTATTATCCCTTCCAAATTCTTATTTTCTTCAGCAAGTTCTTTCATTATATACCTATCTTAATCATGGGAAGTATTGTGATATTTCCGCCGGTCCAATACAATTACTAGGATCTTTATATCTATCGGGTAACATTGCACCTTGAGAACGATTGTGACCATAATACTCTAATTCATAATTCTTGGAGTCTCTCATAAAGGCTCTAACCTCTCTAGATTTAGGGCCATAATAACCACCTTTTTGGTTCCAATACTTAACTGCATATGTCAAGTGAGCCATGTCACCATCTTTGACATTATACCATCGATTATCTGCTGAACTCTTAAACTGCATCCTATCACCCGTGCCGCGAATACGACCCTCACCACGCATTCGCTCGATAACTTCTCTGCCAGTTTTGCTATTTTTACCTGGGGGTTCTCCCCATATTATTTAGACGACAAGTTGCAAGACCAAGGGGATCTATATATGTCAGTGGGTGCGTCGTGCTGCCGCTACGGCGTATCTCCTGTACCATCCCCAGGCCGTCCCACACGACGCTACCAAGTCAGAGTTAAGCGTTGCTGACAAACATGACTGGCATTGCTGGCTTGCGTCAAAGGAAAATAATAAAGCCGGAGGGATTCTGGATATCTCTTCCGGCTTTATTTTATAAGCTATCTTTTATCCATTTATCTTCAACGACACTAAACCTTTCTTTTTTATCAATTCTCCACTCATTATTTTTATAATGAAGAGTATAGCGATATTTATTTTTCAACCTATTCAGCTGGTTAGTATAAATAATCACCTTCTTCCCATTACTTTCAATTTTTTCAATGAGTTGATTATCAACATCATACTCTGGAGGTTCCCCGCAGTGTAATGATGCTTGCCTACCAATCTTTCTATCTCTAATTGTACAGAACTTCAAGAAAATAGCATCTATCTCATTTTGAGCTTTGTTTTGCTCTTCAATACCGCCTTCTCTCATGGGAATGTAATTATCATTTTCCCATTTGTTCATAGCAGCAAAAAAACTTAATAACACATTTTCTTTCTCATCTAATATAGCCATTATATATTCCTAAAGAAGTCACCTAGAATTTTTGAACCATTTTGATAAACATCATATTGAATTCCTGTAGGTCGCAACCCACCATTAGAATATTTAAATGTCCATTCAATATCCACGGCCCCATGCTGACTAATGTAATCTCTGACCGATTTTTCAAATATTCGATATTCGCCACGATTAACTTTTGATAACTGAGGAAACAAGTTGCCTTTTCCGCCTTGACCACCGAGCACTTTATCAAGTATGTGACCAGCATCGTCGCCTGGCAGACCTATAGCTTTAAATAGCAGCTCTCGCACTAGAATTTACGGCTGTACCTGTCTTTAAGTCTGATAGCGAAACTGTGGCTCGCGCTGTCAGAACTTCACCATTTTGACCACGAGTTACTCTTGGGCATTTAGACAGTTTCCACAGGTCCGCCCAGTTAAACGGTCACGGCTCATACGCATACAGGTTCAGCCTGCCTGCCAGTTCCGGATCAAGTTACAAAAGCGTCCAATATGCGGGGTGTTCTACCTATTCTGGCCGTAATGATCCATCGTGTTTGCATCATAGGTCATATCCTTCCTCCTTACCTTGATAATTTCCATCCTCATAAAATAATTTTAATTAAATATTAATAAAGGATTGTTGATGTACGGGTACATATCCTATATAGGAAACTGGCTGCATAACGGAATAAAGTGATTGACCTTCCTCAATGTCTACACATTGAATAGTACTGGTGATTGCGAGTTCTTGTGTCGTGAAGCATCTGTCATAGGAAATCTGCCATGCCCCTCTCTGTCTATATATCACAGCATCATAGCCGCAGGTGAAAGAATAATACAGGAAGGATCATAGAGATCACTTCCATATTTTTTATGGAATTTTCTTAGCTGCCATTTTAGATGACGTAATTCTCCATGAAATCAAAATACCTAAATCACCTAAACATTTATTTATTGATTCAAGTGAATTCTCTTCCACTTGCCATAACCATGATCCATTATTTAATTTTTTTAAGACACCACGACCTTCATCTTTTGATATCCAATCTCTCAACGGAATACCACCAACATCAATTAAAATATGACTTCCATTTAGAATGTTTACAGGATAGACCATTCTTAACATGATATTTTTATATTTTTCTTCTCCTTGAAATCTTCCAGGTGTTTCCTTTTTGAATAGAGAGGAATTTTCATATGGGAATATATTAGCCAAATTATTTCCGGCTGCATAGTAAAATGCTTTACTCATCTTATCGCAAGAATATGCGATACCATAAGAAAGACTTTTTGAAATTGATAGTTCTTCAATAAAACAAATTATTTCATGGTAGGACAATGATTCGCTTATACATTGAGCATCAAGATGAAAGAAACCACCAAATTCATTTGTTGTATATCCAAACGATGCCAACCATGGTGTGCTCCCCTTCTTGTCGTTATATAATCTAAATGATGTCACTTCCCTATCATTTATTTTTTTTTCCAAATCAGAAAAAGAGACATCAAAGATGTCATGATCGCCTTTATGATCACCATCAGTTAAATATTTATAATAACCAGCCTTTGTTACTGATAAATTTATGCACTCAAAAAACCTCTTCCCAAAGTAAAATGCTTCTTCTGGTGTAATATTCTCAGTTCCATAAATCGCTATCGCAGTGTACATATTCTCACCTATATACTAGAAATTAAATCATCAAGCATTGACTTCATGTCAAAAGCGCTATATGGATGTTCAAACACTAAAATTTCACCTTGTTTACTGACAGGCAGATTGCCCATCGCTGTTTCGTTACGTGAAGTTAAAGTTGGTAGTTTTCTACCCATATCTGTTTTGGATGCCAACTCAATTGAGTGAACTCTTCCATTAACATCAACAGCCATAATATCAGGGCGTCTCCCAGAGATACCTTTACCATTAGCAAAACTATACGACCGGTTCAAATAAATATCTTTAAACTTACCACTCATAGCTAATTTATTAGCTATGACTTCTGAGAATTGATTATGCCCTGGGGTTTTGTCTTTTTGCCCTATGCCATGAATTCGAGTGCTATTAACTTCTCTCACAGGGCATGTTTTAAGACCCCACGGATCCGCCCAGTTAACCGGATCCGGCGCATACGCATACAGGTTCAGACCACCCGCCAGTCCTATCGGATCCGGGCTGATAAAGTGCATGCTGTCCGCGTCGTAGTACCGGAACAGATTGTAGTGCAGCCCCGTTTCACGGTCCAGGTACTGGCCCTGCATACGCAGGTTGTCTTCCCGCACCGCCGCCGAGTTTATCTCACCCCACGCCGTGTCCACCCGGCCCCAGGCGTCGTTCACGATGCGCCACACCTCCTCCCCGTTGCTGTCGCTCAGCTGCTCCGGCGTCCCGTCCGGGCGGGTGTGATACCAGTAAATCCGCGTGTACTCCCGCGCCCGGTCCGGCGTGTCGATGCGGGCCAGCGGCACGTAGCTGTCCGTGTCGCGGTAAACGTACGTCGTACTCCCGTCCCACCGTATCTCCTGCACCATCCGCAGGCCGTCCCACACGAAGCGCACCCGGTAAGACGCCGGCAGCGGCACCACCGGATGCCACGACCGGTTGCGGCTGACGTAGTGCACCTGTTTCTCCGTCCGGCGTCCCAGCGCGTCGTAGCGGAACTGCACCACCGTCTGCGGCATCGCCGGGCGGTCCGGCGTCACCGTGACTTTCGCCAGCCGGTGCTCCCCGTTCCACTCCAGCGCCAGGTGCCGTCCCGGCTCGCGTTTCCCGATTACCCGCCCGTGCACGTCGTAGCGCCATTCCACCTCGCCCAGCCGCGTCACCCGGTTATGGGCCACGTAGCGCCGGCCAGGCTCTCCGGTCACGCCCGCTTCCGGCGCACTGCCCTCCCCGGTCAGCCCGTGAGCGGCATACAGGTTGCGCCACATCTCCGGCAGGTCGTCGTTGCCGGGCGTGCCGGCGTGTCCCGGAGTGTCCCGGCGCGGCGTGCCGCTCTGCGCTGGCGGGCCGCCCGCGTTGGTGCCCGCGTCCAGCGGGTTCCCGGCGGCGTCCCATTCCCACTGCCGGTTGCCCGGCAGGCTGCCGGACTGCTCCTCCAGCCGGTCATCCTCCCCGTAGCGCCAGCTGCGGTAGCGCGAGGTCATCTCCCCGGCCTTTTCCGTCTTCAGCCGTCCCGCCAGGTCCCAGCTGCGCCGCCACGCCCACTGCGGCGTGGACGGCTGCCGCAGGCCGTCGCGGTACGTATCCTGCGCCGCCGGGAAGCCCCGCCGGTTGTAGGTGGTGTAGGTGGTGAGCCGCCCCTGCGTCCGGCTGTCCTCCCGGTGCAGACGGTCGCGGGTAAACTCGCTGATGATGTCCTCATCCAGCGCTATCGCCGTCAGGTGCCCGCTGCCGTAGTAGTGCTGGCGCAGCGTCCGGCCGTCCGGCAGCGTCAGCGCCGTCAGGTTACCCAGCGCGTCATACGCCCGCGCCATCGCGCCCTCTTCCCCCTGCTCACCCGTCACCCGGCCCAGCAGGTCGCGCGTCAGGCGCAGGCCGTCTTCCCCGTGCTGCGCAAAGCCGCCGGTGCTCAGCGCCGGATAGCGCGCCGCCGTTATCAGGCGGCCGCAGGCGTCGTAGCCAAAGCGCGTCTGTCCGTCCGGCGTGCTGCGGGCGGAGGGCAGCCCGGCGGCGGTGTAGTCAAAGCCCCAGCGGATGGCCTGCCGGTGGCCCTGAGCAAACACCTTCTCGCGCAGGCGGCCCGCCGCGTCGTAGCTGTAGCCGGTCACCACCCCGTCGCTGGCGGTTTCCGCCAGCAGCAGCCCGTCCGCCCCGTAGCGAAAGGCGGTAGCTTCCCCGTTCTCATTAATCAGCCGCACCGCCCGGCCCTGCGCGTCGCTCTCCAGTCGCACCGTCTGGCCCGCCGGGTTGCGCGTCAGCACCAGCTGGCCGCTGGCGTCATACTCCCGCGCGTAGCGCCGGTTGTCCGGCCCGGTGTAGGCCACCGGCAGCCCGTTGTTATCCCACTCAATGCGCTCTACCGGCCGGTCGGGCTGGCGGCGCGTCAGGACCCGGCCCGCCGCGTCGTGCTCGTAGTCGGTGTGCCTGCCGTCCGGCAGGATTTCCCGCAGCAGCCAGCCGCGCGGGTGCCACTCGTAGCGCGTCTCGCTGCCCGAGCAGTCGGTGTCGCTGGTCAGCAGGCCCCGGTCGTCATATT